>JBEQLE010000058.1:0-28789 GCA_040326155.1 Leptospirales bacterium
CGTCAGCGGCTGTTGCGGCAGTTCGCGAAAATACACGCGAAGCTGCGGCTCCGACTCCTGCCCCCGCGATCTGAAAACCGGCACCGATGGCCGCCCCTTCCAGGCCTGCAAACGCTGCTTCCTTGGAATTTGCCCCGCCTAAAGCCGCAAAAGTTGAATTTTGGGCAAACCCGTCGACTGCCGTGGCACCCAGGCCGGTCATAAATACAGCGAAGGCCCCCGCCTCTTCGGGAAGTAACTCTGGAGCGACAACCGCTAATGTGGCTCCCACTTCGGCAACGGCAAAACCTGCGGCCAGGCCGCCGTATGTTTTACCCGACTTCCAGTTCCATTTCAAAGGATTCATATTGTGGTTTGCCGATTCAGCGCCCCAATAGGCGCCAACGGCTCCGGCAGCCATAGCGTCCCCCGCGACAGCCCCCACTCCGGTCATAATCGCCAGTGAAATTGCAATGCCTATACCCAGCCCCTTCATGAAACTTCCAAAAGAGTGACCTGAAGGGTCGCTATAGGTAATGGGGTTATTGCCGGCGTAGGCAAAACGGTTATACGAGGTGGCCATTATATCCGGCCCCCCCAGCACCCGGTTATCGGACTGGATAAATTGCCCTATCGAGGGGTCGTAAAAGCGCGCGTTAAAATAATAGAGCCCGGTATCTTTGTTGAGTTCTTGCCCGGCAAACTTGGCGCGAAAATCGTCGGGGCCAAAACTAAGTTTTTGATACATCTCTCCAAAAGGTAGATAAGCGATACGGGTAACTTCCTTGCCTTTTAAATCGGTAACAAGAGTTGTCCCCCCCGTATGGTCTGAATGAAAAAAGAGCGTTTTCCCGGCTATGGGATAGCCGTTACCTGTCAGCCCTTGGGCATGCAAAGAGATCGGGGCAATAAGCTGTAGAACGATGGCTGCCATAACCAGCGGTGTAAATGCTGTAAAAACCGTTTTATATTGCCAAAAACGGCTTTGGATTTGATTTCGTTTTAAAATAGAATTTAGCCAGACATATAAGGTAAAAAAGACAAGGGCCGCACATACAACGATAAAAAACAGAGCACCCCAGTTTATGTTTAAAAAGGTATGAACATAAGCTAACAGATTATTGGCACTCTGAGAGCCCTGGTTGTCTAAAGACAGGGTTTGGCTGGTGAATTTTGCAGATGTGCTGAGGGCCGCAACAACTCCCGAGAGGCTGGTTAAGGTTTTTGTATAAACCGCATTTTTCTCATTGGGTTCAACCATGATATCGTAATTTTTACTGATATAATACGATATTACCCCTTCGCCGTCAGTGCGTTTTACCAGAGAGCCTTTGTAATCGTAGACATAAGAGCCCGTTGTCGTGGTACTACCGCTAACGGTTTTTTGAACCGAGCTCAGGCGATCTTGCCCGTTATAAATGTACTGCCAGCTTGTATTGCCTGCTGTTTTCGTTTTTAAATTTGCATTTGCATAATAACCGTAGGTCGTTGTTTCGCCGTTTGTTTCAGAGATTATCAGTTTTTGCCCTTTGTATTGCGTGTAACTGGTATCTCCTTTTTGAGTTAAAGCGCCTGAGGTGTTGTAGGTATAATCCAAAGTCAACCCGGAGCCTGACGCTCCAATGTTTGCCTGTTTCAGCGAACCGGCCGCATCGAGTGTATAACTCATGGAGTACTCATCGTTTATATTGTCTTGAATCTTCGTCAAGAGGCCTAATGTGTTCCAACTATACGTTTTATTGATTAAAGGATTGCTCGACGTTTGTTCGGCATTCAGTGTGCTCAGGTGTCCGGTTGACTCGTTATAAGAATAGGTCGTTTCAACTCCATTTTGGTACTCTAAATTTTCAGGGTGCCCGGTTGCGCTAAAGTTTTTCCATTGCGCATAATCCTTGCATGAACTTCCCCCTTTTTGACAAAGCTCTACAAGGTTTAACGGCCCTTCGATATTATACGAGCGTTTCATGATAGTCCCGTCTGGAAAGGTGAACGCAGTTAATCGGCTCATCGGATCGTAGTTCGCCGCGATGGTGAACTTTTTTGAATCAACGCCAAGTTCGGCGGTTCTTGTCTTTGCCAAAGCGTCGTAACAGTATTGATGAGTTAATCCGTTGCTGTCGCTTACGGAACTAAGTCGGCCTTTGGCATAGCAGTTTTCCTGGTTGTTTACATCGTAGGTGTATTGGATTGTTCTCGTGTCTCCATTTTGCACATAACTCTCTTTCGTTGGTCTGAGTATCGCATCATAGGTATCAAAAGAGTGCGTAGACCCGGTCGAGTCGGTGGTCGATTTGATTAAACCGTTTTCTTTGTAATACGAAACAGTTGTTTTCCCCGAATCAGAATTATTAGTCGAGATTACTCTGCTTAAACTGTCGTAATAAAAATTGGATGTTGCTCCACCCGGTGAGATTGTCTGTACTGTCCGACCCAGGTGGTCATAATTGTGAACTACGGCTTGTTCTGCGCTTACCCCGTTTTGTTGCGGGAAAACTCTTTTTAGAACTTTATTCTCGGGGTCGAGATACGACGTAATCGTTTTTTGCTCGGGCAGGCCATGCGAGTCGGTGCGCTCTACATAGTCACGATTGTAACTGTTCAGGGTTTTTATATCATAAGTGATATCTGTTATCGCGCCATCGGCATGTGTGATCTTACTCGGACGGTGCAGGGTGTCGTATTTGTATTTTATCCAATATTTAGCGCTATTTGATTCGCAAGTATCATCGCTGCTCGACTGATAATAGGGGTGCGAGCTTTGCGAAACCTGTGTCACCGATTGGTAACACGTTACTAATGCGATAGTGCCGTCGTCGGCTTCGGCCTCTTTTTTATATTGGCGGCCCAGGGCGTCGTAAGAATTAACCGTCCACTTTGTATTATTCGACCAATCTATAGTGCTAATAATTTTATGGCTCATCCCATTTGTAGCGGTTTCGTAGGTATGACTTGCCAGCAAAGTTTTATCGCCCGAAGAGTCGGGTCCGTAAACCGAGACGGGGCGCCCAAAACTATCATATGCATAATACATACTTACATTGTTTATCCCCGTACTTTGTATAATTTGCCCCAACTTGGCGTCATAAAGCGATGTACTTATTTGCTTCAGGGCGTTTGTATGTGTTTTCGGGTGGGTGTTAAACGTACCTTCATATGTAATTGTACTTTTGTTATAGAACTGTGGCTTTTTTCCGGCGGCATCCCAAGACGCACCGCTTAGAGAGAGCAGGTTACCGTAAGAGTCGTACGCAGAAAATTGCGTACCCAACCATACTTTATTTGTATTGTCGTACGTTCTCGAATAGACTACATTTCGTTTGGTGTCATATTTGTGTTGTCTGTGATTTAAAACCTGTGTGCATGTTTGATTTGAACAATGCTGAATATCAACAGGGTAACCCAACATCCAATTTGTGGCGTCGTTATTGTAAGATGTTTTAGTATATACATCATCAGAGGGGTCTTTTATGTTTCCCAGGTCGCCGAGTAAGATGATGTTGCCAAAATTGTCAAAAGAGAGGGTTTTCGCGACTGTATAAGTAGCGTCGCTGTTGGGGCTTGTGTGCAGAGTACTTTGTCGAGCTATTTGAACCAGATTAGAACTTATATTCGGAAGGGGCTTTTTGGTATTATATGTGTAATTCGTTTGACCTATTAATTTACCGTCGCTCACGCGAAACATCTGCATATAGTCGAGCTCCCCATTAAATGGAAAAGCCTGGCGAAAATAAGAAACATGTTTTAGACCGGGAGTGGAGGAAGATTGATTGGCCTGAAGGTCAATTTCTGTGGAGCGGCGAAACCCAAGGAACCCGTACCCCATTTTGTCGACAATGGCACCAGCATAAGTATATTCATACCGATAGCCTTTTGTATCGGCGCTTCCGTTTTTAATCGTACGGCTTTTTACCACAAAAATCGGGGTATTGTATTGGCGACACCGCCCCTTGCACCATTTTTCATCGTCCGGGTTAAACTCGCTTTCAGGGAGAGTCGAATAAACCGAGTCGGCCTTATCTTTTGTTGTACACTCGCCCACAACATCGGTTTTTGACGCCGAAATCGATTGATAGCAAAGATCAGTTTTTTTACCCAAACCATTGGTTACAGATGTAAGCAAGCTCTGGTTGGTTGGCGCAACCGCGATGATGGCATAATTAGAGCCTAACCCAAACAGGTCCGATACGCCGTCGCCTGTCACATCGGCCGGATACCTGGGATTTTTTTGCAGATAACCCATGTCATTGTAGACAAAATCTTTGGTGATCGGTTTTATGATTGTATCGTCAGAAAGAAAGGAACTACCAGTATTGATTGCAAAATGGACTTTGCTATTCCCAAAACCGATTAGATCCGCTCTGCCGTCTGCATTGATATCGGCAAAGGTACGCATTGTACCGCCTGGCTCTCCCGAGTCGTTCCACCCGCCATTGTTATAGGTGAATTTATTTTCAAGCCATACGGTTAATTCGCTGAAAGAGGATCCGGTAGAAAGCGAAACATATACGTCATCATTACCAAACAATACCAGATCGGCTAACTGATCTCCGTTTAAATCGGTTAAAAATATGGGATTATGACCCGCGATTAAAGATTCGGGCTTATTCTTTAAAACCAGGTTGTCATTCCAAACGACAACTTGATTGAAGCCATCTCCATTAGACAGACCTACATAGACTTTTCTTACGCTATGCTCTTTTTTAATGCCGACAACATCAATCAGGTTATCGCCGTTGACATCACCCAACATAGGTGGATTTCCGTTTTCTTTGCTAAAACCGGCTTGCTTCGTAAAAAATGCCTTGAGCTTGGTTATCTTTCGAAATGATTTACCTGTTGATAATCCGACTCTGGTGTAACTATTGCCAAAGCCAATGATATCGGAACGGCCGTCACCATTGACATCGGCCAGAGTACGCATATCATCAGTGCTCCACCCATTTGGCTCATTAGTTAAGAAATTTGCCCAGTTAGTTTGTTTGTCAAAACCAGATCCGTTGGAAATGGCAACATGCAGATTGTTTGTACCCAAACCGATAATGTCATAAAGCCCGTCGCCGTTAACATCGCCGATGGCCCTCGGATTGTTTTCACTGTTAAAACCGGAATTACAACTGAAATATTTGCTTTTATCAGAACATCCTCCGTTTTTATATTTATCTCCGTGCAGACAATAGACCTGTGGATCTGAAATAGGGAGACCGCTTGATAGTGCGAACTCGGTATAATTATTCCCAAAACCTATTAAGTCGAGACGCCCATCGCCGTTAAAATCTCCCATGGTTCGCGCCTGGCAAGAGTTAGACCAGCCTTTATTCTCTGAGAAAAAAGTCGTCCATTTTGCCGTTTTTTGAAATGACAGTGGTCCGTTTTTTATATCGCTATATGTAAACTCGGTTGGCGCAAAAACATTACCGTCAGAGCCCTGAAGTTGCATAGAACTTAGATAGTTTAGTTGTGCATTTGGATTAAAGTTTATAGCAAATAAATATTTTGCAACAGTTGAAAATCCTGCGGTTCCCGAGTTCTTTGAACAAGAGGTTATCGGAGTATTTGCAAGACATGACTCTATTGCGTTAATGATTTTAGAATGGACTACTTTTGCGCCACCTTGATAGCGAAGTTTTGATTGTTTTGCATCTACAAATGTCAACTCTATAGCGCGTTGAGGGGCTTTGCCGGTGGTCAAATTGCCGCCGTATAAAACACTCAGGGGGACATATTCGCCTGTTTGTTCATTTTCGGTATAGTGGTAGTCTATATAATTTTGATTTAAAGTTGCATGTCGGCTGACGGTCCATACTCGTACGGATCCTGCGGAAATATTGGTTACATTTGAGTCGGCAACAGCTTCTATTCTGGAGTCGGCAGTTGCGCCATAGGTCATTGTGCTTCCGTGTTTTAGAGTCGCCGTAAAATAACACGGTCCCGACCCGCAGGTTTTTGAGCCGTCTTTATAAAAAGCCTGAAAACGGACCCACGACTCTCTTTCAGTATGATAAACTGTACCCGAATCACCATATTTTCCGCTAACGGGAATCAGCAGTTTACCGTCTATGCAAAAGCGATCGCCGGCGCCATAGGTAACCGGGTAACGGTTTGCGTCTCTGGTGACGGAGCAACGGGTAATGGCCGAAAAGCCAGACAGGCTCCAACCGTGGCCGAATAAACCGCCGCTGCTCTGGCTGTTATAAGAGAGAATTAATTTCGGGTCCAACCCGTTAATACCGGGAGGGGCGTTTAACGAAACCGAATAACCGGCCCCGCCATGTTGATTTACACTTACGCTTCCGGGAATCGTCCCTGCAACAGTTGAGCCGCCTGATAGGCCTTGCGCTAGACTCGTTTTGTGAATACCGATGACCGCGGAGGTTACCAAAAGGCCTCTTAAAATCCATTTGTTATACTTTTTAATCATTTTCATTTATAATTCCTTTAAGTAAAAAATCCGTACAGAATTCTTTACGCTCTGTACGGATGTGTTTGATTTTTTAGTTGTCTGCTACTTCAGCAATAACCAAGACTTCAACGTTAGCCTGGTACTTGTTGGTGTAACCGTGCTCGTCTGTCATCCCAGCCGTCATATTAAAAGTAACTTGCCCTCCATTTATTGATACATTCGAAAGCTGTACGGAAGCTTGTTGTATCCATGCGTTGGTGGCGTCATCATAGCCGACCAACCAGCTTTTAATGCAGCATTCTGCACTGGTTACGTTCGTTGGAAACGTAACCGAACCTTGATGAGGAGTAGGAACTCCTAATTCACCGCTAAAAACGACTGTTGTTGTTTCAAATTTTATACTCATAGTAATCGTTATATATCTAATTCTATCTACAAGTCAAGACAAGAGTGCAGAAATGCTTATGACGCAAGAACAAGCGGTCTTCTTGCCTTAATAAGTTGTCTAATTTATATTATGAAGAATTTTCAGATTAAATCGTAGATAAAGGCCGATATAAGCAGGCGGTCAAACAGAGATTTTCATTGCTTATTCGTTTGACAATCATACATCTTCGATTTATGACCTACCGCAACATTGAGCGCTGCGATTTTGTATTCAAGAAAGACAGGCTTTTTCTAATTATAAAAAAAGAAAACAGTAAATGTTCTTTGGCGATTACACCTTCCACTCTATGCCTAAATTCACTTTAGAAACAAGTTTCATCCAAACAATGAAATCATACAATTTTTCATTCATCTAAGAAATTTTGATCTACTCAGGCCAGAGCAACCGAGAGCGGTAGCGTCAGGTTGCAAGGTCCTTCAAATTTCCCGAACGGAAATTTAGAAACAGAAAGAGGCGACGGTGCAAATGATGGCGATACGATAACATGGAAACTTCAAAATAAAATCCCTCGGTGCTATTCGGTCGAATACCGCACAACATACTTGGCTGGTATAAACCTTTACCCGAGAAAATTACATCGGACTTTGTCGGCCTGATTCTATTATATTAGAAATTAACGAACTGCGTGTTTATTTACACCAAGTTGTTTTTCGGTGTAACCCAGAGCCATACCTACCAACTGTGAAAGGTGAATAATCGGCATTTTACCGGTCTTATTTGCGGCTTTCAAACCCATGTCTTGGTAGCTGTCTAAAGCTGTGTGGCACAATGGGCAGGGAGTAACGATAAAGTCAGCTGTGGAATCGATGGCATCGGTAAGAACGTTACCGACAATTTTTACGGATTCTTTTTCGGCTACTATTAAAGTATGAAACCCGCAACACTTGTTTTGCGATTCAAAATCGACAACGGTGCCGCCTAGAGTTTTAATGAGGTCGTGCAGGGAAGATGGTTGATCGGGGTCATCCTTGCCGAAAAGTTCGGAGGGGCGTAAAATATGGCAACCGTAAAAAGGCGCAACTCTCACTCCAGTCAAAGGGTTTTTTACCAGGCTGGCCAGTTTTTCGAGACCAACGTCCTCGTTAATTACCCAGAGAAGGTGTTTTACTTCGGAGGTTCCTTTGTATTCCAGACCCTCTTCTTTTAGAGCTTCGTTTACCATCTCTTTTTTTTCGGGCTGGGTATCGAGAATATGTTTTGCGTGGCGAAGTCCCAACAGACAGGTATTGCAAGCCGAAACCATATCGAGGCCAAGTTTTTCAGCTAAAGCGATGTTACGACCGTTAACGGCCAAGGCATGATCGGGTGAAACATATTCCAGGTTGCTTCCACCACAACAGGTTCCTTCTGTTAAAGGAACAAGCTCTATATCAAGATCATTTTTCCAGAGATTAATCGACTGATCGATCTCTTTCGTCATAGATTCGTTTACACAGCTTAGATAATATGCGTATTTCATAATATTCCTTCGTCCCTTTTACTTCTTTTTAAGTTCGGAAACTTTCTTGTACATTCTCCGGACGTTTTTTATTCCGGGTATCTTGTGCGCGAACAGTCCGGGCATTCTGCCTTTCATCATCATTTTAATTCCCATGGGTATTAAAGAGATGGAGCGTAGCAAACCTTTGGTTTTTACGGGTAACATACCCTCGTTCAGACGCCCTTTAGATAAAATATCTTGTTCGAAAGCAACACCGTGGCGGTAACCTTCGGTATTTTTCATGTTGCGTTGTATGGCATCATTTCGAACACCAGAAATTGCGTCCATTATGGGAATATTCTTTACACAAACCTCAACACATTTATAGCAATGCGTACAATCCCACATGCCATGGTCGGCGTTTAGAATATTCAAACGAGCTACCTGCTGGGTATCTCTCTCGTCTTTGTTCATACGAAAAGATTTTAATAATACAAGCGGCGAAATAAACTCGGGGCTTACTTCCATAATAGTACACTCTGAGAAACAGGCTGCGCATAAAATACAGTCTGTCGCCTGGTTAATGACTTGAAAATCTTTTTCAGAAATGACACATTCTGCTTTTCCGAGATTTTCTTTCGATATATCGGGAGTGACCCAGGATTTATATTTCTTTAGTTTTTCTACGACGGGGTTATAATCTACAACCATATCGCGCATGACATTTAAATTGCTTAAAGGGTCGATGGTAATGACGTTCGGCTCTTTGCATCTTTCAAGCTCATCCCAGACCTGCGTGGTACAGGCAAGTTTCGAGACACCATTGACTTTAACGGCACAAGAACCGCAAATTCCAGCCTGGCAGTAAAATCGATAGCTTAACTTCGGGTCAATGTGGTCTTTAATATAGTTAATGGCCCGTAAAATGGTAATACCTTTTTCTACGGTAATCTTATACTCATCATAGTACGATTTGTCGTCTACTTCAGGATTAAAACGAAATACACGGAAATAAATATCTTTTTTATCTTCGCTCATATTAGTATTTCCTTTCCTGAAGTTCGTATTTACCCATTGTTACAGGTTTATACGACAGATCAACATCACCAGATTCGTTCATATGGGCAATAGTATGTTTATGCCATTTAGCATCGTCACGAGTGGTAAAGTCTTCTCGACTGTGTGAACCACGACTCTCTTCTCTGGCCAATGCTCCTTTAGCAACACAGAGTCCTAGATCGAGCATGTTTTTAAGTTCCAATACCTGAGTCAGGTTGGTGTTATAGACAGCTGAGGTATCGAAAACTCGAACTTTTTTAAAACGTTCTCTGAGTTCTTGTACGTCAGCTACACATTTTTCAAGTTTGCTTTTAACTCGATAAATACCGGCATTCTTGCCAAGAGTTTCACCAAGTTGTTCACGAATTTCTCCCCACCTTTCGGTATGGTCAGAATTATGATAGCTTTTAATTTCAGCTTCGGCTTTTTCTACCGCAGAAGATGATAGAGGTTTCGGGTTTAGACTCGGAGCATTCTCAGCTGCGTGTTTACCACCCACTTTTCCGAACACAAGAACTTCGAGTAGAGAGTTACCGCCGAGACGATTGGCGCCATGTACCGAAAGACAAGCACACTCGCCTATTCCATAAATACCTTTTATACCGGTTTCGCAATCGTTGTTTACGTCAATTCCGCCCATGGAGTAATGCGCCGTAGGTCGAATTGGAATTGGTTCATTTATCGGGTCAACGCCTTCAAAATAAATGGCCAGCTCTCGAATCTGAGGAAGTCTCGAAAGAATAAGATCTTTACCAAGATGTCGTAAATCGAGTTGCATGTATTGGCCAGCTTCAGAATCGAAACCACGCCCTTCGTTAATTTCAATTTCAATAGAACGAGATACAAGGTCGCGAGGACCAAGTTCCATTTTTTCGGGAGCGTATGTCGACATAAATCGCTCGCCCTTGTTATTTAAAAGATACCCGCCTTCTCCGCGAGCTCCTTCTGATATTAATAATCCACTTTTTCGTAGTCCAGTCGGATGAAATTGTACAAATTCCATATCTTCGAGAGGTAAACCAGCTCGTAAAGCATTGGCAGGACCATCCCCGTTATTTCCGGCTGCATTGGAAGATTTTTGCCAATACATTTTTGCGTAGCCGCCGGTGGCAATAATTACCGAACGTGAAGGCAAAGCAAAAACTTTACCGGTCATCATATCCATAACGACCGCGCCCTGGGCCTGTTGTCCGTCATGTTCAATAGATAATAAAAAATGTTCGCTGAAAAATTTAACCCCTTTTTTAAGACATTGCTCAAAAAGGGTATGTAGAAGAGTATGACCTGTTTTATCGGCGCAATAACAACACCTGAATTTTTGAGCGCCGCCAAAAGGTCTTTGCGCTATTTTACCGTCGTCGGTTCGTGAAAAAGGAGCGCCAAGGTTTTCCATTTCTCGAACAACAGTCGGAGCCATTTCGCATAGAATGGTCGCCGCGTCCTGGTCGGCCAGGTAGTCACTGCCTTTTACGGTATCAAAAGTATGTAAATCGATTGTGTCGTCTTTATGCCTGTTGGCTAAAGCCGCATTTACCCCACCCTGGGCCGCTGAAGTATGAGACCTGCTTGGGTATACTTTGGATACTACCGCTATTTTTAAATTTGGATTTGTATTAAGAGCTTCCATTGCGGCGTACATTCCGCCTCCGCCAGCTCCTATGATTACTATATCATACGGTTGCATACGCCCTTCCTATAATGCTACGTCGTCAGAACCATCGAGATTTTCAACTGCGTGTAAAATATCGCTCTGACTTAAAATTCCAACTAACTCACCATTTTTCACAACCGGTATTCGGCGAATTCCGACCTTTTTCATTAATCGAATCGCATATTTAATATGAATATTTTGATCGATTGTTACACAAGGTTTGCTCATAATCGTATGAACCTGAGTATTCCAGGGGTCTTTGTGGACATCTTCACCAGGGTCGATGACCTTTTCGAGGATATCTTTTTCAGTAATGATGCCATAAGCGTCACCTTCACTGCGAGGTTCAACGATCAAGCTAGTGATGTCATGCTCTTTCAATATACTAATCGCTTCTGCTACAGTTTGCGAACCTTTTACTTTCGTAACATCCCTGGTCATCAATGATGATACGGGAAGAGTTCTTAGTTTTATTAATTGTTCCATGCTATATCCTTGATCGCCTCTAACCTTAATATGTCAAACGTTTTAATTTATAAACTTAACTTCGGATGCGGGAGTTCGACAATCCATGTCGGTTCCCCGGTTCAAATGATCGGCAACCTCGGCTGAAGTACCCACCATTCGTCCAAATAAGAACATAGTAAAAACGATATCTTGCATCTCTTGTTCTGCAATCTCTTTTGCTTTGTACTGTTTCCAGAAAAGCTCCAGCGAAACTGTCGCAATTACAGCGTCAATATTTACACAAAACACATTGGCTGTTGCGCCGGCTTTATGCAACTCCACAACAAGATTGTGGTAGAATTCCAGAAATGGATTTACCAGACCGTTCTTACCAAACAGTTCTCGCACATACTCTTCTCGAGGGTCGATGTTAACCGATTTTCCTTTAAAGACAGGATGGTTCGTACATGGAATTTTTTTATACTGCAAATTCCCTGCGGCTTTTTCCGCCTTTTTGTAGACGACATATTCACTCGATACTTTGGCTGCAATTTTTGCCAGTTCAGGCTCCAGCTCTTTAATATCTTTTCCATAAGGATCAATACCAGAGAGTTTATCAATTAGGAACGCTACAGCTTCAAACCCATTTCCACCATGCGCAATACCGGTATTCATCATGAAACCTGCGTAGGCAGTTGAAAGATTATTTTTAGCACTGACAGTCTCTTTTGCCCCTTTGGCGCTCAGAGTTCCCGGGCCGTTTGTAACAGTCAGGTTAAACAGTGAGTTTAAGGCAAAAATTTCTTTGCCTTCAGGATCTCGGTTAAATAAAATTCGAAAACAAGATTCGGTGTAGTCTGTATCGAGCAGACTTAAATTTTCGAGCGTCTGCAAGTTCTGCCAGAATACATTAGACTCATGACCGATTACAGAGTTTGCAACGATAATGCCATTTAAGGCCAAATAAACGGGAAGGTTTACAGCGTCATTGCGAGAAATTCGCCTATCGGTAAGTGGTTTCCACGATACGCTTAAAAGCACAGCAGAAATTAAAAGCCACGCAGGATTCACCTTGCCTGGGTTTTTCTCCAGGTAAGCTACAACAAAGCGTGTAAATATGGTTTCTAGGGAGTGCTTTTTCAGGTTTTGCAACATGAATTCATACACTTTGGTATCCACATCGGTTCCGGAGGACTCGGGCAGTGCCAATTCTAATTTGGCATCAATCAGCTTGTCGTCAATATCGGTTATAGAACCAATGTCCTGGTAAAAGGCGTCAATTAAAGCTGACGTTATTCCTTTGAATGATTTATGCATTTTGTTATCACCAGAGATTAAAACAGAAGCTCCGATGTATGCATTCGGGGTAGCGCCGTTTGCTCTGGCTTTGGTAGAGTAGTCGATGTACTCGGTTCCGGCAGAGACAAACCAGTTTAAAACCGGGTTTACCATAAACAGTTGATTGTCGGTCGGAAACTCTCTGGTTACGGCAAATATATTAGTAGCGGCAAATGGCTTCTGGACCAGATCTAATAAAGAGACGCCGTGTATTTCGGTTACATCGGTTTTCTTGTTCATCTGGGTTGCGCCGGAGGCATTTCTCAGGGTTTGTCGCAAATACTGAGCGCCGACTTGTTTGTTGGCATTTTCAATCTCTTTATCGTATGGAGCAATTGCAGTTACCGCGTCTATAGAGAGCTCTTTCGGTAGTTTTAGATCTTGAGAATTGACGAACCATGGTTTTAAACTAAGGTCACCTACAGGTTCAAAATCGGGTTTTTCGCCTAAAAGCTTCATCACTTCACCAAGCGCTTCAGGTATTTGCTGAATGGTTTGTACCCTCACCCCTTTTTTAGAGACAACCGGTTTATCCGGGTCATATTCTGGTACGCCAAAATAGGCGTCAAAAATTTCTTCTTTTGCTTCTGCATCGTCACCAACACCGGCAAGCGCGCCCGCATGTCCAACCGCCCGGGTAAGATGCTTTTTCCATCTTCCGGTTACAACGGCAATAATGGGTTTCGTATATTTAAATAGACCTTCATTAATCCAGTCGAGGGCTTGTTGTTCATAATAACCGCCGGGTTCGACATAGACAATAACAGCTTTTGTTCTCGGGTCATTTTCAGCCGCGTAAAGAAACTCTGGTAAACCAAAGTGAATGTAGATATCTTTACCGGAACTTACAATTGTTGAAGTACCAAAACCTGCTGTTTTAATATATTCTGAAATAGTCGTACTAAAATTACCAGAATTCGAGTGAAGAGCTACAGAACCTTTGACAAGACTCTCTTGCGGTTTATCGCCGCCCAGCGCCCCGCCAATGCGAATCTCTTCCCAGGAGTTGGCCACACCTAAAGAGTTGGCCCCTACTACATCGACTCCGGCTTTCTGGCAATTATACCGAATATACCTTGAATCGCGAACCGACATTTTCTCGGTAACGATCACTACTTCTTTTAAATTTTCGTTCCCCGAAATCAGTTCTGAAACAGCGTGAGAGACAGCGGCAGGAGGTAGATAAATTACCCCGGTATCGAACTCAATACCCGAATCTACGATCTCTTTTACACTGCCAAAAACGGGTATGTTACCCAGTTTGGTTTCGAGGTGTTGTCCACCGCGTCCATACTGAACGCCCGCGACCACGTTGCCGCCGCTGTACTGGTGAGATACCGGTGTAACCTGAGAGCTTTCGCCGCCCAGAATATTCATAATTACTACACGATGTTTTTTACTTGCTAAGTCTTCGAGAGATTTAGCGCCTACAAAATAAGGAAAGGGATTTTCGTTGTTGCCCATGTTTTACTCCAATTTTCCCCGGTATCAACCGGCTTGATTATTCTTTTTATTCTCAATTATCCAATCATCCAGTTTTATGGTGTGCTCTAAAACACCCACCATACTGCTGTCATAACCAAAAAATTGATAGGGAACCTTCATGTTGTCAAGTGTGTCGCGGCCATATACCATGCCTCGAATTAGATTCGGACCACCTCGACCCACAACCACTTGAACATTCGGGTTCAAATGAATATGCTCTTTCAAAGAGTCAAATATACCTTTAAAAGTTACAAAGATATCGGTGTTATTCGCCTTACCGCCAATTAGTAAAACAATGTTGGTATCTTTTAACCAGTGTCTAAACGAGATATCAGCTATCATTTTCATCTTCTCGTACGGAGGGTTTCCACCAAAGTCCGATGAGATAATCGCCCGGTTGCTCAACACTTCTGTGGCTGCGCTGTTTGCCCCACCACCAAAGATAAACGGTAGTATACTTCCTTCCGGGTTAAGCTCGGTCACATCAGACTGACCCTGGTAGGTTCTGAGCAGGTTAATTTCCGCTTCAAAATCGGTTATATCGGTTGAAAAGATCTCCTCGGGAAAACCGAGACGTTTCCACGCCGGATTATCCTGATCAAAAGAGGCTTTAATATCACAGGCTACGGGAACAAACCGTTTGCCGAATTTACCCATACGAATGGGATTTAACTCCAGCGTAACCAGTCCGAATGAATCATACGCTTCCCAGAGTTTGGGCAGAAATTGTACCAGCGGTGAAATATACTGCTTGGGACAATTGAGTTCCGTCAGTGCGTTCGTAATATGAAAAGATTTGATTCCCGTAATCGGGTTAAATACAATTTCTCTTTTTTTATCGGCAGCTACATCTTCTACGTCAACGCCACCCTCGATAATCAGGCTCATGACTGGTTGTCTATGAACCGTAGAAGCCGTAATGCTCACGTAAATTTCAGCGTCTGAAGGTATAAAGCCTTCAAAAGTAACACCGTTCGCCTGAACAACAGCATTGCCTTGCGAGTGCTTGGCAAAGTATAAATCTTTTTTAGCTTCCACTGCTTCGTGAAGCGTTTTGGCAACTCTTACCAATCCTGCTTTTCCTTTTTTACCAATACCCCCGGTAAAAAAAGGTTTCACCACACATTTTCCACCATGATCAGCCATCAGTTTGGCGATATCTTCTTTGGACGCTTCTTCGGTTAAAGACGGAGCAACAGGAAATTCCACCATCTCTAATATTTTAGTACCATATTTTAAGCCTGTCAATTGCATATTCGCTTCCTCTTTTATATTAACAATAATCTTAATAAAATGTCGGCCCCGTAAAATAGTCGATGTTACGGAAACCATCGCTTTCACGATTTAATAAGGGTAGGTCAAATAATAGGAACGAGCTATCAACCTTTTTTTCAGTTATTTATCACTGTTTTTGTAAAATAAAGTAAACGTTTATAAGGAAAGCAGGAAGTGAGGATAAGGAAGGCAGGAAAAGAGGGTGGCTGGCGACGAGCCGGCGAAAATCGTGATTTAAAGGAATAGCACTCCAAATGTTCGTAGTTCGGAATGCAACCGTAATTGCAGAAAGGGATTTTTGTTTTGAAATTATTTTTCCATATACCAAAAAAAGACCTTTACTTCAAATATTATTTTACTAAGTTAGTGCTGTGAAACGGGTAGCCCATTTAATTAGAATACGACATGTCAGCATAGTATTATTGATTTTTTTCAACTTTTCTTGTGATAAAAAATACAGTAAAACATTTAAATATGAATCTGGTACGGTATCAAAATACGAAGGACAGGTAGATAATAAAAAATATCCATTGATCAAAAAGCCTGCTTCCCCTGGAATATTGATCAATGGAACTTCAACAAAGGTAAAACATATAAGTACTCCTTATATCATGTAATGGAAAGTAAAAGTACCATAGAAGGAATGCTCAAAGATACTCCCATAATTTCGAATGATAAATTCACCCTTTCTCGCAATGTAATCATAAAAAGCAATAAGAATCACACAGCAGATTTCACTTTTCAAAAAACAACTGGCGAAGTAATTGTAAAATATGATATAAGTTCAAAGACAAGAAAGACCACACTTAAATTTAACGAATTTGTTATGGAAGGTGTACATGAAAACAGTACATGGAGTAATCCAATAGAAAACACGGAAAGTATGTGTTACTATTTTGCTTTTGCTTTGCCAGATAAACCCGCTGAGCATTTGGAGTTCTACGAAAGAGAAATTGAGGTTCCTTGGAATGTAAATAACCTTAAATTAAAGATTAAAGGGAAAATGACTACAACTTTAACAGGTTATGTAGAAATTGATAACAGAGCGCATGCCAAACTTCAATCCATTATTAAAATCAATGAAGTTGAGATTCCAGACGATGCAGAAGACAAAATGGGCTGCTCCGTAAATGGGACTTCTGTTTTCTATTTTGATATTTACAATAGAACTTTCCACTCGGGCACCATGGCCGTTCACCTGGATTGTTATTCTAAAGCCATGAAAATAGAATCAGATGGCAACGAGAGTCTAGATATAAGAATGGAATATGATCACTTGTTCACTTTTGATCGCTTGGAATAATAACCGTTTATAAGGAATACAGGAAAATAGAGTGCTGTGTTGCTTTTTAAGAACTTGTCTAATTATGAATTGTTATAAAACTCTAAATATATTTGTTTCTTAAAATCATGTAAATCCTGTCTGGTATCTCTTTTTCTTTTCCTGCCTTCCTGCCATTCCTGCCTTCCTTGTTAAATTCTTTCTCCTTCATAATAAACATAGAGTTAGCTATAAGAAAAGCAGTATCTACAGGAAATAATATTTAATTCACTTTTTTCTATTCGATATACTAATCTGTGTTCTAAATCGATTCTCCTGGACCAGTAGCCATGAAGTTGGTGTTTTAAGGGTTCAGGCTTCCCAATACCATCATATGGGTCTCTAACGATGGCTTTTACCAGTTCATTAATTTTTTTCAAAATATTTCGATCATTTTTTTGCCAAAAGATATAGTCGGTCCATGCTTCTTCCGTGAAAAGAATATTCATTCTTCACTAAGTTCTTTCTTGTGTAATTTTTGACTTTTAGCTTGATTCATTGATTTCATTAAGTGCTTGGCATTCGCTTCATTTGCCATTAAATAATTTGATTCAATTAAAGAGTTATACTCTTGCATGGAGATCATAACTACATTTTCATTATTTTTTCGAGTGACAATTAAAGGATCGTGATCTTGATATACATGATCTAAATAGCTTTTTAAGTTTTTGCGCAAATCTGAGTAAGAAACAGCTTCCATAATAGGTACAACATATAGTACAATAAGGATATTGTCAAATAATAAATTGTATTATAGGTTACTGTGTAGGTTGTATTTTCGTAAATTTAAGTAACAGTTTATAAGGAATACAGGAAGTGAGGATAAGGAAGGCAGGAATTACAGGAAAAATGCAGAAGAAGAGAAGAGATTGCAAAGATATATTGACGAGTTTTGCTGGAGGTTTTACAACCGGAAAAATAAGGAGATTTTTAGTGATCTGCTTGATCGAATTGGGGGTTAGGATTTTTTTAACATAACAATAGATATTTTATTGTTGACTACACACACACTATACACTTATATTGAGTTTTTCAATTAAAAGGTAACTTTTTTCAAAATGTTGCCTAATTAATAAGTGGCTTTTGGGAACATCAGTTTTTTACATAAGAAAGGATAGGGCAATGGTAAAGGCATTAATAGACCTTATAATAGCATTATTTCATAATAAAACGCAAGTATCTAATGAAACCGTAAAAAATATTGTATCGTTAAGAGCAGAAGGCAATATAAGTTTGCAAAATGGAAAATATATTACGGATGAAGACATTGAAAAGCTCAGGAAAAAAGTTAAAAAACTTAAGTTTTCTTAAATGACTATAAATCTGCCTGTTGGTAGTGACAGCGATTTAGATGAGATTAGTAAACTATTTGTTGAAGCCGAAAAAATAATCAAATCTATTGAAAAATTAGACAAGGGATTAGTCTCACCGTCTGTAAATCAATTAAGATATTTAGCACACCATCTTATAAGAATTCTTCAAAATAATATTGACATTGAAGACAAAAAAGAAAATATTAAATTAGCTAAAAATCATTGCAAAAGATCAATATATGATGCAAATGAAGTTGGTATACTTTACTTATTAACTAAAATATCAAATTTTCAAGCTGGTTATAGGTTTATATCTTTATCGAAACATTTTAATAATTATCCTGATAATTTATTTCGTATTAATGAAATTAATAAATTTGTAGAAGTCCCATTAAGCGATGGGGAGAAAATAAAATATTACGATAAAGTAAGTCAGCATTATATCGAACTAAGAGATCTTAGTGAACTATTTGAATCAAATAGATCTGAAATAAACAAAAATTATCTTTTGAAAATAGGTGTAGGTATTTTTGTAACAATTATTCTCGGTGCTATTTTTATTCCATTGCTCTCTGGTTATTTTTCTAAAATGGGCGAGTCATATTTTAGAAATAATTCAAAAGATACATCAGCAAAAATAGAATTAAAACAATAATTTGTAATTAGTAAATAAATCATAAAATTACAACCTAAACCTCTATGTCCGATAGGGGATGATTGCGAATATATTTGTTTCTTAAAATCATGTTAATCCTGTAAATCCTGTCTAGGTTCTCTTTCTTCATACTTTAAAAGTATAAACCGATCTGTAGTGCGGTCGCATTCCGAACTATCACCTAATTCTTGTGCGGGCGCGATTTATCGCGGCCCTACCTTTACCGTTCGAAAATACAACTCTGGCGGACGGCCTGACTCTTCTTTGTGAAATCTGTTCCTATATGGAAGTTAAAAACGGTTTTGTTGTAATCTTTTCTTATAAATAACCTGGATACCGATTAAGAAGAAAAATGCGGTGAGGCTGATGGTGGCTGTGTATAAGAACAGGGAACCGACGTCCCAGATGCGAGTAAAAGCGGGAAAGGCGCTTAGGCCCTGTTCCAATTTTCTTTGCATGGCTCCGGTAAAACCGACATGCAACCAGAAGGAAATAATATACAAAGCTAGTAAGGCGGAAATTCGCATTAACCACACTTCGTCGAATTTTTTCTGTTTCTTTTCAACAGATTGTACGCTCGAAACATATTTTAATGTCAGACTTAAAATAAACAGGCAAAATAGTAATATGCGGTTTCCGTCATTCCATAACGAGAAGTCTACAAACGAACTGACCCAGGTTATTGCCAGTAAAGTTTTACCTATGGCGTAAAAAAGGACAAATACAATAATCGTTGCTGCGAGATTTTGCAGAAAAATATTATTCCCCATCTCGTTGCTACGAAGTTTCAGTTTATGTAGAATACGAATTATAAATAAACCATAAAGCGTTTGAAAAAATATCCCGAAAAAGTTTATAAAAGTCAATTTATTGCCCCAGGGAAGGTTCGCTGCAACACTCCATACACAAAGCAAAGCTAAAAGAGCAATATGTCTTTTATGAATAAGTCTATTAGGCACTCTGGCGTTTAGTGTGCTGTTTTTCGATTTTCCAAAGTTTTTAGATTTTTGTGCGGTTTTTTTATTTTCCAAACCGGTTTCATCCGTATCTGATTTAGATAATATATCTTTTAGCATATATTTATCAATTAAAACTAAAATCAATACAACGGGAATAAGTTCCCAGCCGATCAGTTCTATCGTGCGTTGCCAAATTAACTGAAAATTCCCGTTCCAAATCGAAATAGAGCTTAAAAAACCGACAGGCACAGCCATGTTGTGAATTATATAAAACAGAAAAAACAGACTCAACATAATACCGTGAAGTCTGGCTTTATTACCAGAATCTTTTTGCCTGTAAAATCGGAGCAAAATTACCGACGCACTAAAAATAATGAAAATATCGAATATTAACTCTGGCTGGGCTAACTCCATATTTTGCGTTTTACCGAACAATGCGAAGAAAAGACCTGCGACCAAAGCACTATTGTACATATACACAGGCCAATTCGAATAGGCTTTTTGCATAAACTCTTGTTTGTAATTTTCGTATATCTTTTGGAAGCAATAATTCAGGTAGACGCCTAGAACAATGGCATTACTGAAAAACAGATAACTGGTCGCGGTATTCATTGTTCCATAAGATAAAACAGGAAAAAATATATACAGAACTGAATAGATTACGGAAAAAGCGGCTACTGTCAGCCAGAATAGTATAATAGAAAAAAACATCTTACGTTATAAAGTATTAAAATAATCGCTGTCTTTTGGTAAATTCGACCTACGAGGTCGCATAGCCAACAGATCACCATTGACATTGTAAATACTTCTTTTGCCCAGAATCTCACCTTTTAATTCATCCGAATCAGGCTCTTCCCTCTCCCCTTTCATTTGGTTGGCAAGGTCAATTCCCTCTCGAATTTGCACCAACTCTTCTGGTTCTGCGCTTATGGCATGGTCGGGACCTTCCATATTCTTATCCAGAGTAAAATGTTTTTCTATAACCGTGGCCCCTAACATAGCCGAGGCAAAAGCCGCCTGGGCACCCTGGCTGTGGTCCGAAAAACCGCTCATGGAACCGATCTCTCTACGAATTTTTACGATGGTATCTAAATTTAATTGATCGGTTGGCGCTGGGTAATTTGAAACACAGTGTAAAAAGACTACATCTTTAAAATTAAACATTTTAAAAAAGGCTGCGCTTTTTTCTATATCATTCCAATACGAAGCCCCGGTAGAGACAAAATGCGGTATTTTATATTTTACTGTTTCTTTCAGTAACATATAATTATTCAAATCTCCCGAAGCGATTTTGAAAAAAGGTACTCTAATTTGAGCCAGTATTTCAACCCAGTCTGTAGTTAAAGGAGTAGAAATAAAATCTATACCATTATTATCAGCAGCCTTTTTTAATACATCGTGATCATGTTCAGATAGTTCATATCGGGAAAATATATCATAAATGGCCCTGGCTTCAGCTGATTCCTTATCGATAAATTTATCAGTAGTGTAGGACTGAAATTTTACGCAGTCTGCTCCACACTGTGCAGCTTTTTCGATCATGGTAGAGGCAAAATCCATATCGTTATTATGGTTTAAACCAATTTCAGCAATTAAGTATGGTTTACGCTCTTCAGAAATTACCCGAGAACTGTGATTCGAAAATATTTTTTGAGAAAAAAAATGATCAGACATATCAACGACGTCTTTTTCTATATCGTAAGCCCGTCAAAATTATCGCAGGGTTAATATGCTTACCATTTCTGGTTACCTCAAAATGGAGGTGCGGTCCGGTTGAATAACCAGTATTTCCCGATTTAGCAATAACTGTACCTTGAACAACACGAGAGCCTTTTCTGACATAAATTTTACTCAGGTGACCGTAAAGCGTTTTATACCCGCCAGGATGAGAGATAATAACTACATTACCATACCCTCCCAGTCGACCGGCGTAGACAACCCTGCCGCCTTTTGCAGCGCGAACAGAGGTGTAATTAGCTTTTAAATCTAAACCCTTATGAAAAGCTCTTCGAGGATACCTTCTCGGGCCATACCGAGAGGTTACAATTCGGCTGCTGACAGGAAATAGCCACGACCTGATAATATTCTTAGGCTTGGCGCCGGGTAAAAATACTTCCTGCCCAACTTCCAGCAGGTCTGTGTTTATACCCGGGTTTTCTTCTAAAAATTTATCGTAACCAACAGTGTACTTGGTCAGTACCTGGGCAAGTCTCTCATTTTTCTTAATCGAATAAAAGAACCCTTCTTTATTAGGAATAGATAATTTCTGGCCTACTCTCAAGTGATCGAGAATTTGAATACCGGAAGAACCTGCAATCGATTCAACAGATACTTTAGATATTGAGGCAATAGCAGAGAGCGTGTCCCCTTTTTGGACAATATACTCTCTTTTAAATAAGGTTGGTATCTCTTCAGAACCTTCAACAATTTCACTTTCCGCTTCAATTTGCTGAAGTAGTTGATCTTTTAAAACTTCATCCTGGTCTTCCCGGGTTGTCGCTTCGTTTTGGCCGGTTCCGCCTCCACCAATACCGGTAGAAGTAATATTTTTTGCTTTATTCGCAGGTACCGAAGAAATGATAAAAGCCCCACTGATGAGCAGAACAAAACCGGCTACCACATACTTGTGCTTTTCGAGGTGGTTTAAAATTTTAGGGATAATAAATACGTGAGATTTAGTTGCGTTATTTTTTATATACGATATGACCAGACGGCTACGATTATGCAGCGCAATCTTCCATTGCCTTTTACGGCCCGTAGATTTATACGAAGGTTGACCCTTCTTTTTAACAATACCTTTCCAGTCCATACTCTCTCAAAACTTTATATATATGTTATCGTCATAAACGACTTTTCATGTTAACTATTTGGTGCAATAAAATTGGTTTTTTCGAACTAATCGGTACGGTTGACCCCAAATGATTCTAGTACTATTTTTTCGATATCTTTTTTCTGTCCGCCAGTAATTGTAACACTACCTTTTAGCAATACACCTTTGGCTACATGTATAGAAGGCGCTTGAATATCACCAACCATTTTGCCTGTTTCCGAAAGTCGCACTTCGTTCGTGGCTTCAATATCGCCAATCAATGTTCCAGAAATTAATACATTTTTTGCATCAATATTCGTCTTGACCCGACCTCTCTCACCGATTACCAGCATATCGTCGGTTTTAATTTCACCTTCGAACTTACCGTCGATTTTTAAACTGCCTGCAATATAAAATTGCCCTTCAAATACGGAACCTTCTCCAATTACGGAGTTCATTTGATCATCTCTAGCCATACATACCAACCTCTGTTGTTTTGATTTACTGACAAGCTTTTTCTTTTTAAAAGGTTAATGCGTTGCTTATAAAGTACAATATTGAAAATTTTAAATAATCCTATAGAAAAAATGGTTGTAGCAATATTAAGCGCCTGATACAATGAATAATGAAAAAGAAAATCTACCTGTTTACCCTTATTGCCACTCTAATATTGCCAAACTTTGTTGGACGCATTCATGCCCATGGTCCTTATATAATTAAATACGCTTCATTGGCTCCAGAAGGGAGCATTTGGGGCAAATACGTCCGTATGATGCAGCAAGAAATAGAAAGCAGAAGCGCTGGTCGAATTAAATTTACGCCCTATTTAGGTGGTGTGGCCGGAGATGAAAAAACCATATCCAAAAAATTACAGGCTGGCTTAATTCACATCGCTTCTTTTACTGGACAGGGCATGGGGCAAATGTTGCCTGCTGTTCGAATATTTGAATTACCAATGCTTTTTAACAGTTATACCGAAGTCGACCGAGCTGTAGCAGCTATAGGGCCCGACCTTGAAAATCAGTTTAAAGCGCGCGGTTTAGTGTTAGCTGGTTGGGGTGAAGGCGGTTTTGTCTATTTATTGTCCAAAAAACCAATTAATACAGCCGATTCAATGAAGGGAATGCGCATCTGGGCTCCAGCAGGAGATACCGTGGTGAAAGCCCTTTTTATTAAGTACGGTTTTGTCCCCACTTACGTTGGCATAGAATCAGTTTTACCACAACTACAAACCGGTGGTCTTGAAGCAGTCTATGGCCCTCCCATGGCAGTCATTGGGTTACAATGGTTTCGAGAAGTGAACTATATAACGAACTTAAAACTAGCCTACTCTGTTGGCGGTACGCTCATGAATAAAAGAAAACTCGAAGAGCTACCTCCCGATTTGCAGGCTATTATTCTGGATGTATTTAAAACCTACTCTCGAAAACTTGTTCTTGAATTGCGCTCTCAGAATGACCGAGCTTTAAAGACATTGCAAAGTTATAATATTAAAATGATATCCATGACATCGGGCGATATAACAAAACTTCGCAGTTCAGCGGTTGAAGTACAAAATTCCCTGTCGGGCACCCTTTACCCGAGAACTCTGCTCGATAAACTTCGAAGGGCTAAGTAAAGCTCAGGCGCGTTAAAAAAATTGATTTCGCTAATTTTTCGCCCGCAACATTCCACACGCAGCTTCGATGTCCCCGCCTTGTGAAAACCGATAGAAAACCGTAGCACCATGTTGTTTCATGGCCTGCATGAACGTTTCCACTTCTTCTTCATCAGGAGCGTCATATTTACCATCGGTTACGTTTACACCGATTAAATTAACCTTGGCGCCCATTCTACGCGAAGCGCTGGCCAACTTAGCCGCATCTTCATTGCTCATGTTGACACCTTTCATTAAAGTATATTCCAATGTCACCTGAAAGGGCCGAAATTTTTGCATATTGGTACACATATAATCGACTAGATCTTGAATCGGCCACTTCGACTCTGCTTTTACAAGATTGTATCTTAAAACAGGGTCCAACGTATGAACCGAGATAGCCAGGTTATACGGTTGAACCTCTTCTATATATTGAACCACTCTGGGGTAAACGCCAACCGTACTAATCGTAATCTTTCTAGCGCTAATACCCTTACCCTCTTCACTCGACAACATGGCAGCCGCTTTCATCGTGTGGTCATAATTCATAAACGGCTCGCCCATCCCCATAAATACAACATTTGTAACCCGAGCCCCTGCAATTTTTTCCATTTCATAGACTTGAGCCACAATTTCACCGCAGCTTAAATTACCATCAAAAGGGATTTTCCCGGTGGCGCAAAAAGAACAATCGAGCGAACAACCCGCCTGCGTCGATACGCATACCGTTATCCTCTCATTGGAAAATATTAAAACCGATTCAATTTTTTTACTACTTACGTTTCCAGCTTCGCTTGTACGCGAAAATTCCCACACAATTTTAATAGCGCCATCGACACCAGAATCACGGCGATCCACCATTTTAATGGAGACGGGCTGCAAATTATCCTGCACATCTTGTTTTAAAGCTTGAGGGATGTTTTGCATTTCATTAAAATCAAATTGATTTTTATTGTGCAGCCACTTATAAACCTGTTTCGCCCTGTAACCGGGATAATTAAATTGTTTTAAAAAGTTTTCCCAATCGGGTATATCTAGATCGAGAACCATGGGAGTTTTATTATTTGTATTATTCATAATTTTACAATTTCAAGTCTACTTTCACTTTTTACCGGCACCAGACCAAACTGGAATTCCATATAAACATAACTCCATGTTCTGATGCCTCGTAAATTATTTTTGAACACTACCAAGAAAAAAATCAGGCCGTCTACAAAGCGGTCTCATACAAACGTAAAGGTAATATCGTCCATTAGAACATAGCTCGGAATGCGACCGCAAAACAGGGGGTGTATCGATGTGTAAAGCATCACGTAGTTAGAAAATTCGGTGGTTGGTTTTTTTTCGGTGGGGAATTTCCGAACCTGGTTTTATAAGGAAGGCAAGAATTGCAGGAAAAGAGGGACAAGGAAAAGAAAGAGAAGAAAATTTGACAGGATTAACCGATTTACAGGTTAAGAAAAGAGAAGTGAAATTGCAGACAATCTTTTCTTATAATCATGTTAATCCTGTAAATCCTGTCTATTAATCTTTATCTTTTCCTGATGACCAAGTGAAATTCGTAGTGACAGTATGTTTCCGAAAACGGAATTATCGCTATGGATTACTATAAAGTTTCGCAACCGGTACCGGGCAAAGGAATGGCCTGGACCTATTATGAATTGGAAGACGAAAAAATTAAACGTGTGCTTACCCACCTCCCTGAAACCGGGGATACCACTTTGTACCCGAAGCCAAAAATGAAAACGTTGTTTGAACCCGAAAGGTTAACTGAAACTGACGCAGAGGAATTTCTGGAAATCTGGAAAGCCGGTGAGGCCGCTGGAAGCTGAGCTTTCCACACAGGTTCCGATTGAGACTGTTTTTGTTGACCGGACGGTTTCTAAAACACCTTTTACCCTGCGGTTATTTGAAAACCTGAAAAAATACCCTGGTTATAATAATGTTGCCTGGGTGGAAATTGAAGACTATAAAACTTTTATTGAAGAAAATTCAGACAAGTATTCCTTTGAACGTGGGAAAAAAAACTTAATATTATATCCCGAAAAAGGTGAATTTTTACATGCCTGCCCCGGCTCAGATGGTGTTTTGTGTTGCCACTATTATGTGCTTGATTTCGGGATGAATTGCCCTTATGACTGTCACTATTGTTTTTTACAAACCTACTTAACTTCCCCGTTTTATAAAATGGCCGCAAATACTGATGAGCTTTTTTTACAACTGAAAAACAAATTGACCCAAAACACAACGGGGAATCGAAACAAACTGAGAATAGGAACAGGGGAATATACCGACTCTTTGGCTGCTGATCATATAACCGGTTTATCGAGTGACTTCATCCATTTTTTTCGTGATATACCGAATACTACTCTGGAGTTAAAAACTAAATCTACGAACATAGAAAACCTGTTGAACGTTGACCCCCAAGGCAGCGTGGTAGTAAGCTGGAGCGTGAACCCCGGCTCTGTTATTGAAGAAACTGAAATTGGTTGCCCAACACTTGAACAAAGACTCGAAGCAGCGAAAAAAATAATACAAGCTGGCTACCAGGTGGCATTTCATTTTGATCCGATTATTGCGATTGCCGGTTGGGAAAGTGAATATAAAGAAGTTATTGATACAATATTTGATACTATAGACCCAGATAAAATTCGTTGGATATCGCTGGGAACTTTTCGCTATAGCCCTGGTCTGAAAGAAAAATTGCGCGAGCGCTACCCGAACGAAACCATCACCAGAAAAGAGATGTTTGCCGGAAAAGACGGTAAACTTCGTTATTTTTTTCCGGACAGAGTTCAAATATATAAAACACTACAAGAGCATATTCGAAAGCGCTCTGCTGATATGTTCGTTTACTTGTGCATGGAGGTTCGTTCTGCCTGGCAACCGGTGTTTCATTACACACCATCTGGCCCCCTGACTCTCGATGAACAATTTGAGAAAAGAAGGGTGGCCCTGTCCGGAAAATGAAATAGATTAGTGCTTGACCCGGCGTTTTGTAATCTCTTGGATGATGAAAACCATATACCTTGAAAGGTTCTATGGAACAAAAAAAGAACAGGAACAAACTAACTAATGAAACTGTTATTCACAATAGAATTTATTGTAATTGCCGCTATCTGGATTTTTTATACTAATAAATTAACTACTCTTTTACATCAAGAAAATCTTAGTATTCGAGGTGTTTTAAAATTCTTTGCGTACAACATGGTCAGCGAGACGACTCGAAAAGTTATAAAAATCTGGATTGTTATTACTGCGATTTGGAGTTTAACCACATGGTTATTTTTTGGTTCTTTTTTCCTGCAAGATGACCTGGGCTTTTTAGTTGGACTATTTCCTTTTGTCTGGTATTATTTTATTTTACGATTTTTTATATGGACAAAAGAAGATTTAATGGACCAGCCCGCTGATGGAATATCTTCTGAAAGCGAAATTAATACAGTAACAGTAGACAATAAAAACACTGAAGATCATGAAGAATGAGACCCCCTTTTTTAGTTCTTGATACGGTAGATTCTACAAATGATTTTTTGAAAAGAGAATCACAATACCGGGAAATGAATTTCTTTGCCGTACGAGCTATCGAACAAACTGCCGGGCGAGGACGCCACAATCGAACCTGGGATTCAGCTGTAGACAACCTGAGTTTTTCTTTTGTATTTAAAGCTGAGAACCTGAATAATCCTGCTATAATCAGTATTTATACCGGTCTTGCCCTGCATAAAGCTTTAACCCGAATAACCGGGGCACAAATTCAAATTAAATGGCCAAATGATATTACCTGCAACAGCGCAAAACTGGCGGGTATACTGAGTGAACTTGTATTTGATCAGGGAAAACCAGTTGTTATTACGGGTATCGGTCTGAATGTCAATAGTACTCCCTCCATAGAACTTATTCAGAAAAAGTCCATTTGCCTGCATCAGATACTTGTGCAAGAGTATAATCTTGATCATATAATGCTTGAAATATTATCAGATATTAGAGAGTTATTTTACGATATTACAACAACTCTGCCCGATTCCATTATACGAGAGTGGAACAAAGCTGCGGCCTGTGCCGGGAAAAAAATTGTAATTGTAGAAAACAATGAGAATATTGAATGTACCATTCATGGGCTAGAACCCAATGGGAATTTATTGGTAGAGGACCAGAGTGGAAAAACTCATTCGCTTCAACATGGGGAAATCACTTTTGTGGAAAACCCTAACTAGGTTATGTATGTGAAAAAAATGTTCTAATTTACTAAAATGAAGAAGGATCTAAATTGAAAAAAACACCTTTAAATGAATTGCACCGGGCTTCCGGAGCCAAAATGGTTGAATATGCCGGGTATGATATGCCTTTGAGTTACACAAACATTAAAGAAGAGTACCTTGCCGTAAGAACAACTTGCGGAGTCTTTGACGTATCCCATATGCAGGTTTTAAAATTTTCTGCCACTGCAGAAAATGCAGACAACACAGTCGCTTTGTTAAATCTTTTAACCGTAAGAAACGTCTCCAAAATGAAACCCGGAAAGGTTCAATATAACATTTTACTCAATTCTGAGGGTGGCATAATAGACGATATTACACTTTATAGAATTTCC
>JBEQLE010000059.1:0-4446 GCA_040326155.1 Leptospirales bacterium
TTCAGGTTTCGAGCTTCGAAGACATCACAGTACCGTTCTATGGTCGTTTTAAGCTGTGTTTTTATTTTGTTTTTACGCGCTGTTAATAGACGTTTTTGTTTTCGTCCTTTGTCAATGCGGTCAATGCGATTTCCCGGCAGAGCTAAAAACCGGGTCAGAATATGAGTTCTTAATACAGAGTGTAAATCGAGAACAAAGTCAAACGGGCCGAGCGCTTTTAACTGTCTGCTTAATTTCCATAAACCGAAAATACCTTTGTGCTGTCCGGTGGTCAGAAGAGGATAAAAGGAACAGTTTTTGATACCGGAAAAAAGAGGTTCGAAAAATTGCCTACTGACAAATACAATTTCAAGGTTTTTATTTTGTTCGAGAGCTGCGCGAACAACGGGAACCGTGAGCGTTACGTCTCCCAGAGAAGAGAACCTCAGGACCAGAGTTCGCATTAAGGTTTGCTTTCGGACTTATATAAAACCGGGTTCATTTTCGGGTCGTTGTACATTTTCATTTGACGATACACTTTTGTATAACGAATACCCTGAGCTACATCTTCCAGAAGTTCGTCCAGACACCGGGTCAAATCAGTTTGCTGAACCAGTAGCACTTTCAGTTTTTCGGCGCATTTTTCTTTGTGTTCGGGGTCTGCTTCTTTCCGTGTTGTCTCTTCTTTCATATGAAAAATCTTTAAGCAAAGAATGGACATGCGGTCGAGTACCCAGGCGGGACTTTCTGAGTTCATTGTTGCGTTTTCATTGGCGGTTATATTAGAAAATTTCTCAATAAACCAGTCATCGACACGTTCGACGGTATCGGTTCTCCACTGGTTCGACTTATCGATTCTGCGTTTTAGCTTCAGAGCGCCGACAGGGTCTATGTTTGGCTCCCGAATTAAGTCTTCGAAGTGCCACTGCACCGTATCAATCCAGTTTTTTTCGTATAACAGATTTTTCAGTTTTTCGGTTTCGAAAGAGTAAGGGTTTTTCATCTCTTGGTCAACATCGTCCAGGACGTGGTAATCGTGGATGCTTTGGTCAAATATTTTGTTCCATTTGTCAGATTTTAGCATAACTAAGCAAGAAAGAGGCGTTGCCGGGCGAGCCGTCAATGATTAATTTTCACTTCCTGCAATCTTTTTTACAATTTTTTTCGAGACTCCGGATCGTTCGCTTATATATTTCAGTGCTTTTTTTCCAGACATTTCTCTTTTTGTCGAGTTCGATAACAAAGAGTTAAAAATGTCGGGTAAATCTAGTGGACTTTCGGCTGCGTAAATAATTCCCTCTTTGACCATACCCACCGCTTCTCGAAATTTCCAGTATTTTGGTCCAATTATAATGGGAAGTCCCATGACTCCGGGTTCGAGTGTGTTGTGTACTCCACTTGAGAAACCTCCCCCGACATAGGCTAAAAATGCATTTTGGTAAAGAGAGAATAGATGACCAATTGTGTCGATCACTATAATTCGGCAAGATTTGTCTGTTTTTATCTGGGTACCGGTTTTCTTTTGCAGGGTTGAAAAGCGGGTTAGTTTATATTCAGATAAATATTGTTCGAGCTTGTTCAGTGTGTCGTCATCAATTTCATGCGGGGCGATTATAGCTTGAATATTCGGCTTATTTTTTAATATTTCGAAAAGCACGGGCAGTACAATATTAAATTCGGCTCTTCTTAAGCTGCCAAATATAATTGTATTTTTTGTAACGAGCGGGAGTTTATATTTTGGCGACTCTTTCTTGCGTTTTACAACGCTTTCATAGCGAGAATCTCCCATTACTGAAACGGTAACCTTTTTCTGGACAATTTCTTGAAACAGCTCGGCGTCTTCTTTTTCTACAGTCATAATCTCTTTCATTGAATTTACAAGGGAACAATAATAGGAGCGAACATATTTAGAGTTGTATTTGCCCGAATAGCGTGATAGTGAAGCGGAGACCAGGTATAGGGGAATTTCTTTTTTGCGGGCTTTCCAGACGAGGTTTGGCCACAAGTCGGTTTTTATAAACACAATGGCATCTGGTTTGACTATGTCGATAAATCTGGTTGCAGAGAAGGGCAGGTCAAAGGGGTAGTATTCGAAATGTAAAAGAGAACTGTTTTTTTCGGCTCTTACCCATCGGTAACCTGAAACGGAAGTCAGGGTTAGAAAACAATCGTAACCGATTCGAGAAAATTCTTCTATGAGTGGTTTGCCTTGCAGGTATTCGCCGGCGCTTGCAGCGTGAATCCAGATTAGTTTTTTCTTTTTTCTTTTTTTTAGAGCTTCTGTGGTTCTTTCCCAGAGCCCTCTGTGCTCGCGTACAGTTCGACGTATTTTAGGAAATATTAACTGACCCGGGATAAGCAGAATTAAGAAAACGGGTAGAACAATAATATTATAAATTAATTTCCATATTAGCATGCAATGCAAAAGAAAATATTTCGGGCGTTTGTAAAGTGTTAAATTTCTATTTATAAAATAGTGAAATGTTAAAAACATCTTGACTGTACCGGATCTTATTCTATGTGTTTACATTGTTAGGTCTCACTAATCCGACATAATAAGAAAAATGTCTACTTGTTAGCATCTAAAAATTCATGTTTTAAATTGTTTAACTTTGAATTCATGATTAACTTATAAAAAGAGCAGGGTAACTATGGCAGATGCAAAAAGAGTATTTTTAGGTGAACTTTTAGTTCGGGACAGATTAATAACGAGAGAGAATTTAGATAAGTCACTCCATATGCAAAAAAAACGGGGTGGTTTAATCGGTATGATTTTAATCAACATGGGTTTGATTACCGAAGAAAACCTTATGACTTATATTCGAAAACAAGAAGAAGAGAACAAAAAGCTGGGTTTGTCGACCGAACAACCTAAAAGAAAAAGACTCGGTGAGATGTTGTCAGAAGACGGAATAATTACCCAGGCTCAGTTAGACGATGCTTTAGCATACCAGAAAAAAACTGGTGCAAAACTAGGTATAGCGTTGCTTGATAAAAAATATGTTGAAAAAGGCGTTCTTGTCCGCTATTTGACAAAACAATCCCAAATGGTAATCGATTCAATCGGTATTACCACAGTGGAAGCCAAGTATGTTGTATCAGAAGCCGAAGGAAAATGATATTCGAACTCACGGTTGATTGACACGATGTCTACCATCGGGCATTTATCTCGAAATGGAAAACGAGTTACCTCATCCCGAACCGGGAACAATACAAGACGCAAAAAAACTGGGCCTGACTGAAGAGGAATTTCAGTTAATTCAAGAAAAAATTGGTCGGCAGCCAACATTTACGGAGCTGGCAATGTACTCGGGAATGTGGTCTGAGCACTGTTCTTATAAAAATTCAATTTTACTATTAAAAGACCTCTATTGTGAGTCTGATCTTTTGCTTGCTGAGAGAGGCGAAGAAAATGCCGGGGCTCTGAAAATTAATGATAAGCAAGCGGTTGTTTTTAAAATAGAGTCTCATAATCATCCTTCTGCTATTGTGCCCTACCAGGGCGCAGCCACCGGGGTCGGGGGCATTATGCGAGATATATTTACTATGGGAGCGCGTCCTCTGGCGAGCTTGAATTCTTTGCGGTTTGGTCTTCCCGATAAACCTCGTAATCGGTATCTTCTGAAAGAAGTTGTCAAAGGTATTGGTGACTATGGAAACTCTCTGGGTATTCCCTGCGCCGGTGGCGAGATCTATTTTCATGATAGTTATTCTGTGAACCCCCTTGTAAATGCCATGACCGTTGGCATTGCCGATATCGAAACATTGGCTTCTTCTCGAGCTTCGGGTATCGGGAATACTGTGCTTTATGTTGGCGCTAAAACAGGTAGGGATGGTATTCATGGAGCCAGTTTTGCTTCGAAAGAGTTGAGCGAGGAATCCGAAGAGGAGCGCAGTGCTGTTCAGGTGGGCGATCCTTTTATGGAAAAAATCGTTATGGAAGCTACTCTTGAATGTATTCGCAGTAAATTGCTTGTGGCTGTTCAGGATATGGGAGCTGCCGGTCTTTTAAGTTCTTCGAGCGAGATGTCGTCTTCGGGAGGTGTCGGTATGGATATTCACACTGATAAAGTTCCTGCAAGAGAGAGTGGCATGCTGCCTTTTGAATATCTTCTTTCGGAAAGTCAGGAGAGGATGCTGATGGTTGTCGTGCCGGAAAAAGTCGATCAGGTGAAAGCTGTTTTTGATAAGTGGGAGCTGGATTGTACCGAAATCGGAATTATTACGGAGAAGGAAAGGTTACGTATTTTTTATAATGGTGTTTTATACGCTGATTTGCCGGGGGAGTCTTTAACGGTAAGTTCGAACGGGGCACCCCGGTATAAACGGGATACGAAGAAGCCGGAGACGCCGGCGGTTAACCCGGAAGATTATAAGTTTTCTACTACGGCAGACTTACTAGAAAAAAAAGATTCGATGGGTTTAAAAAGTCTACTTGTGAGGATGGTGTCTCACCCTGTGTTTGCT
>JBEQLE010000059.1:4456-28558 GCA_040326155.1 Leptospirales bacterium
GTACGATACAGATATTGGTAACATGAGGATTGTCGGCCCAGGTCAAAATGCGGGGGTCTATCGTGTACCCGACACAGACCAGGCGGTTGCAGCGGTTACAGATTGTAATTCGTTTTATGTATCGATTGACCCATACGAAGGGGCGAGACATGCTATTGCCGAGTCTTTTCGAAACCTGGTCGCTTCGGGGGCTGTTCCAGCGGGTGTGACGAATTGTTTGAATTTTGCGAATCCATATAAACCCGAAAATTATTATTTTTTTGAAAGAGCCGTCAAAGGGATGTCTGATGCTTCCGAAACTTTGAAATTGCCGATTACCAGCGGGAATGTCTCTTTTTATAATGAATCTGCCGAAGGCCCGGTATTGCCCACGCCCACCATAGGTATGGTTGGTTTATTGGACGATTACCGAAAAGCTATTACGGGTATATTATATCCTGATCGTGATCTTTATTTGGTTGGTCATTTTCGTCCGTCTCTGGAAGGGTCCCAATATGGATTAATCGAGTTTGAAAAAAACGGGGTTCGGTTGCCCGAACTTGATTTAAGCAAAGAGGTAGAAGCTGCGCAATTGATTCACGAGGCAAATTCTGCGGGGTTGGTTGACGCAGTTGTGGATCTGTCCATGGGTGGTCTAATTTTCGCTCTTCTGAAAATGCTGTTTGCAGGTAAAGATAAAGAGGACGTTTTGCCCGGTTTTACATTTTCGTTGTCGGGTGAGTTGTCGTCCATACAGGGCGATACTTTATTCTGGGGTGAAAGCGCTCATACTTATTTAATAGCAGTTCAAAAATCGAATTCGGAAAATTTCGAAAAAAGCGCTGAAAAAAACGGTGTCGCGATTTCGAAACTGGGTTCTTCGAACGATTCGGGCATACTTCTATTGAATGAAATGGAAATTGATGTAACCGATATTTATACCGCCTGGGACAGCTCCCTGGCTGATGTGTTGCATTGACTTTTATGGTATTTTTACCAGTAATCCCACGGGTTGAAGCGCTCCAGGCGGAAGTCCTTGTGTTTAGGAGCCTCGGTGGGTAAAACAACACCCGCGTATAATTTAATGCCCAGCCAATAGAACGCTGCTTCATGAAAAGCCGAATGGCTTCGAGCCTGGTTCTGCAATCGAACATTACCCCTGGTACGAAACGGAAACCATACCAGCTTAGCCGAAGGAAGCCGCGATCGCGGGCGCAATGGCTGAACCCCTGACGGCAACGGCCCGGACTTCCCGAAACAAATCATTTCCAGTTTATCTAAATTCGATTCGAGGGCCAGGCGCACCAGATGAGTCATTGTGCAATACATCAAACCCGCAGTCATTCTAATGAAGAATTCATCTTCGCCATATAAGCAAAGCTTATGGCGGTGCATTTCTTCGACCCCCAGATGTTCTTTTGCGAGCGCCTGCAACTTCTTGAATTTTGGTTTTTCCCAGAAACGCTGGCAATAGCCGATATTTTTTCGTGCATCGGTCCGCTTGATCAGACGAAACAGACAATATCGTACCACCCACGAATAAGTCTTATCTTTATGCAATGCGATGCGGACGATTCTCTTCCAGATTTCGCTTTTCAATCGAACTTCCAGAATATTGTCAGGTTGGATAGGCAGTTGTTCATACGGCGTATTATTGTTGATCATACCAGTGTAATAGGCAAAAGTGCTGTTTTTTTTCATCTGCTTCGTGGTATTTTTGTTTCACAAAAAAATCCGAGAGATTTAGGAAGGGGGAGATGGTAAATTACCCACCTGTCGTAGGTACACGATTAATCGCGTACCTACGAGCCACGGAAATATAAAAGGGGAAGCGTAGAACCGCGCCGAAGGCTCGGGTCGCAGCGGGGGGAAAATCGATAAAACGGGCGGAGAATTTACCCGTTTTCCCCGCATAGTGAAGTTTAGTTTGAGCTGACTTTTATTATGGAATAAAATTACCGGTTGGGCCGGACCCTTCCATATACAAATTGTTTAAATACTGAGTGAGATAATCGTAAGCTTCATCAACGGTATCGGCGAAAAAAACAAACTCCATGTCGGACTCATCGATTACTCCCCATTCAACAAAAGCGTCGAAGTTGATGAGACTATTCCAGTACTCCTTGCCGTAAAATACGATGGGCATGGGCTTGTTCAACTTGTGAGTTTGCTTGAGAGTTAGCAGTTCGAAAATTTCATCAACGGTGCCAAAGCCACCAGGAAAAACAGCGAGAGCTTTTGCCAGGTAGGTGAACCAGTATTTGCGCATAAAAAAATAGTTAAAATCGAAAGAGAGCGAGTGGGTTATATAGCGATTCGGAGACTGTTCAAAGGGCAACGCAATGTTTAAACCGATCGAAGTGCCGCGAGCCAGGTAGGCTCCACGGTTTGCCGCTTCCATAATTCCCGGACCGCCGCCTGAAGCGATTAAAAAACGGGGGGACCCTTTCGGAAGACTTTTGGACCATTCTGTCATCCGGTAAGCAAGTTGGGTGGCTTCCACGTAATAGTTGGCCAACTTTTTCATCTTGTCCAGCCGTTTGGTCTCCACTTCGGTAAGATCTTTCTTTTCGGCCTCGGCTAAAACTTTTCGCATTTCACGTGGGGACTTTGCCCTCGCTGAACCGAAAAATACTAACGCATCGGTAATTTTCTTTTGCTCAAATACTTGAAGTGGGTGAAAATATTCCGATAATATCCTGATGGAACGTGCCTCGGAAGACTCTAAAAATTCTTTATCAAAATACGATTTATCCATGGGGCTTCTACGTTTTTTCATTCTATTGACTATTTTTATCGTCCCCCTTTATCGGCAACAACAAATTTATTCTGCCGTAAGACAGGTCCACTGGAATATATCCGATCATCAATGGGAAAAACGCAAGTTGAGAAACCACGGTCCCTACCTGGTCGAGGGAAAAGGGGGAATGCAGGTTTTAATTGGCGAGAGCGAGATCTATGTACGAAACTCCCTTGGCGAACCCACCCGGCGCAGCTATGGAAAAAATGACGTGTTGTATTACCAGCGAAGAACCTACCGGGGTGAAATCTGGCTACGCAAAGGATTCGTCGTGCGAATTATTTTCTACGCACAAAAACACATTTCACAATCGTTTCACTGGAGAACCGCAATGGGACTGCGCCAGTTGATGGTACAAGATAAGTCCCAAGAAGAGGCCGTGGACTTTATTTTAGAATTTTACGAGCAACCGCGTCACCTGGTAAAAACGAACACCCTAAACATACACTCGCGGGGAATTTTGTTTCAATGGGAAGGCGATATTCTGCGAAAAGTCGAAATATTCGAACCCTGGGATTATTATTAGACTGTTATCGATTATTCGTTTGGATTACTCGTTTTTTTGTTTTCCCAGTTTTTCGTGTTTTTTCACATCACTCCAGGCAACTTCCCATTCGTCCAGCGAAGGAAAATCATGGTTGCTTAGCCGTTCGCGAAAAACCGACTCCATTTTTTCAAATCGCGATTGAAATTTTCGGTTAGCCTTTTGTAAAGCAAATTCGGGGTCAATATAGTAATGACGGGCAAGCTGGGCGATTACAAATAAAAGATCACCGACCTCTTCTTCGGCTCTCTCTTTTTTCGCAGCCATCTTATTGTCGTGACCATGTTCATCACCATTATCGCGAAGAATGTCTTTAAAGTCTGTGGCGTTTGACGGCAGCTCGGCCAAAAACTCCTGATACTCCTCTTGAACTTTATCGTGTAACGCGTTCGTTCCCTCCGGCGCAACCCAGTCAAAGTTCACCCTGGAAACTTTGTGCCCCATACGATACGACTTCAAAAGCGCCGGTAGGGCTCCGGGAATTCCCGAAAGCATAGATTCGTCACCCTGGTTTTTACCCTCTTTTTCTTTTCGCTTCAGCGCCTCCCAGTTCGAAAGAACCTCGTCAGCGTTTTTACCTTCGGCGTCGCCATACACATGAGGATGGCGAAAAATCAATTTTTCAGTCGCCGCCAGTGCGACATCGTCCAAATTGAAATGGCCGACCTCGCTTGCCATCTGAGAATGAAACACAACCTGAAACAAAAGATCGCCAAGCTCCTCTTTGAATTCTCGAACAGTCGCAGGTTTTTTCGGGTCAAGATTTTCAATTGCACCGGCGACTTCATAGCTCTCTTCAATTAAATTTTCAACCACACTCAGGTGGGTCTGTTTCACATCCCAGGGGCATCCTTCGTCGGGGTCTCGTAAATCGTTTGCAAGTTTCTGAATTGCTTTTAAAGGGTCATCCAGGGGCGGTGGTTGTTTCATGGTTTACGAACGCAAAAAACAGACAATACGAAAAGTAAAAAACCAATAGGGGGAAAGCTGGTTTTAACCCTATTAACGTGATTCTCTTTTTGTTTCAAAGAAACTTATTTCGATTTTATTGTTTGCTACACGGTTCTTAAAATACATTTTAATAATTTTAATAATCAAATTATTGTCTTCGATATCAATAGGGTGCAAGGAATTAGAAAAAACCAGAGCGGAGACCGTTTTAATTTCGTAAGAAAAAATTTGCTTTTCAGTTTGCTTTGTTGAAATTTCGTAATTTCGAATTATTTGATCTTCTTTGGAATCAATATTTTCCGAAATAACAACGCTGTATTTTCCATTGTTTAACGGGATCATCTCTTCAGATTTTTCCATCGTTTTTATCTGGTTTATAGCCAGAATTAACTGAAGTTGAAGCGACTTGTTGTTTAATTGCCCGGAAATAATTTCCAGAATTTTATCTTCATGGTATTTTATAACTTTACTTTCAATGAAAATTATACTTTGCGTTTTGTTTATACACTTTTCAGTTTGCTGTTTTGTACTGGTATTACAATTAAATAGTAGAAGTAATATGGACATTCCTAAGTATTTCTTCATTTATGCTCCTTAAATGTTATCACTGAATTATGCTATTGTTCAGGCATTTAGGCATTATGTCAATAAAAATGGAAAAAACAGACAAAAAATGAAAAAATTCCCAACTTTTTCCTATTACACTTATATGAAGAATGTAACTACGTATCGAAAACTGAAGATTCCCATTGACAATGTTTTAGAAATTCGGCTGCCTCCTTTGTCCTGGAATAAAGTAAAATGGGTGGCAATCTGTACATTCAGAACCCATTCCTGGGTTGTCCGATATGCTGTTTTTCGGATGATTAAACGAAACGGGCAATTTCATCCGGATGGCGAAAATGCGGGGTTGCGCTCTGCTAAAATTGCAAAGTTAAATGATCTGGTGCGAGGCGAACGAGCCAATAGTCAAAAGAAACATAGACATCGACTTTGTTTATACGGCAAGGATGAGTTGTTTATTCGAATTGCTGCTGCGAAAATGGGATGTACGATGTCTCATCTAGTTCGTCTGGCGCTGGCGATGTATCTGGATGATTTGGTGAGCAAGTTTTATATTGGGCGCTCCCGGGGCCGTAATGGCAGGTTCAGTGGTCCGGCGTGGAAGTGCCTGGGGATTAAGATTTACCGTGGTGTGAGATTCCACACCACGGTTATAAGACACCAGCATTTCGAGTTCATCTACTACAAACCCGGCGATTACTGGTAATACCCGACCCGCTCTGGAAAATTCCGGGGTACTTACCCACACCGTCGCTCCCATACATATATACGAGAACCCGTCACAGGTCAGAAATGCACCACTTGCAATACCCGGAAGAAGCGCGATTGCTACCGTAATGCGACGTCGTCACCCATCTTAATACAATACTCTTTACAGGGCGAATGGCGGGGGTGGTTTAACCCATGGGGCTTTGGAAGGCGGTTGTTGATTTTTCGAAAATGGTGAAGCTTTCGCACACTGTTTTTGCGCTGCCCTTTGCTTTGGTTGCCGTGGTTATTATTTATAAAAACGGAGCGAGCTTGATCGGGGTGAAAGAAGTCATTTATATTGTACTTGCTTTTACCGGGGCCAGAAGTTTTTCGATGGCTTTTAACCGGATTGTCGATGCGCGTATTGACGCTCGAAATCCCAGGACGGCGAACCGGGAGATTCCTTCGGGGGTGCTAAGTGGTAACCAGGTTTGGGTGTTTGCTCTTTTGTCGCTTATCGTGTTGTGGGTTTTTGCCTGGCTTTTAAGCCCCGTGGCTTTTTATCTGAGTTTTCCCGTACTTGCACTTCTTGCCGGGTATAGTTATGCGAAACGCTTTACATGGTTTTGCCATATCTGGCTTGGTGCTGTAATCGGGTTGGCTCCCATCGGGGTCGATATTGCTCTTACCCAGTCGCTTACTTTGACCTCCGGAATTTTATTTGGCATACTTACGACTTACATTGCTGGGTTTGACATTCTTTATTCGATTCAGGATGTCAATTTTGACAGGGAAAATGGTCTGCAGTCGATACCCGTTCGGTTTGGTATACATGTTTCGTTGTGGATTTCCACATTTTTGCATCTGCTTGCCTGTGCTGGTTTTTTTCTATTCTGGCAGATGGAAGGGTTTGGGATGATTTTTCTGGGAGGGGCGGTTTTATTAACCCTACTGGTTTTTGCCGAACACTTTGTCGTCGGTTGGGGAAAGAATGTAAAGAAAGATAGAATTCCAATGGCATTTTTTCACTTTAACAGTAGTATAAGTATTTTATTTCTGGTCTCGGTATTGGCCGATGTTTTTAGTGGTGCGAGTTTATAATATGAGTAACATGAGCAATATGAATAAAACGAAAAAGAAATTTTTAATAGCATCGACGGGGGGTTCCGGAAGCGGTTATCTTTTGCGTTTGTTGTATCACCTCGCCGATGTTGAAGCAGAGGTTCACTGGGTCGCCACCGATAATTTTAGCCTGGTTATGCAATCCGAATTTGATACCGATTTTTCTTCTGCGAAAGATGATGAAATAATAGATAACGTATATCGCTTGTTTAACTCGACTCCGGTTGAAACCTCACTCAAAATAAAAGTATTTTCCCCTGATGATCTCGGGGCGCCACCTGCCAGTGGTTCGGCGAATTATGACGGAATGTGTATTTTACCTTGCAGTATGAAAACCCTGGGGGCCGTTGCTTCGGGGCTTGCGTCTAATCTTATTGAAAGGTCTGCGGATGTCTCTTTAAAAGAGCGTCGTAAGTTGATTTTAGCTGTGCGGGAAACACCCTATAATCTGGTCCATATAGAAAATATGAAAAGGGCTACGCTTGCGGGTGCCACTATAATGCCGGCTTCGCCTGGTTTTTACCACAAGCCAAAAACTATTGAAGACATTTATGATTTTCTCGTCGACCGAATTTTTATTCACCTGGGAATAGATAAAAGAATTATCGCGCCCTGGGGTGAATCAACGTGAAATATAACGAAAGTAACCGCGCTCTTTTTTATAAGCGCGAACCAGAGCCTCGGCTTTTTCCATGTCAATATTAAAAAGTTTTCTGGCGGCTATGGCTCGCATTTCTTCGGTTTCATAACTTGTGTGAATTGTCTCCAGAACGGCATAGATGAGCCCTCGGTGACTGAATCCTTCTGCTGCAATTTTTTTCAGTTCAAAATAGTTTTTTTCGGGGTGAAGTTTTTGAAGACCAGCAAAAACAATTTTTGAAATTGGCTTGTGGGTAGAGTCAGACTCTTTCACGACCTCCAGTAGAGCGTTTTCCATATGGTCGACCTGAGCTTCGGTAAATTCATATTTTTTTAATATTTCATAGGTTGCCGTTTTCGGCGGAAGCTTACGGAGTTTCCTTGCCCTTGGAATTGAAATTACCGGACCTTTTGGCAGAAGTAATTTACCCAGTTCAATGCGCGCAGCCTTCAGAGTTATTCCTTGAATGGCAGCATATGTTGATTCTATTTTTGACCTTTGCGTTCTTGTTTTTGCTTTTACATAATCACCTTTTAGTTTTTTATCCCACTTTTTGGCAAACTCGGGAGATTCTGAACCGAGAACTTTCAAGACTATTTCCTTGTCTTCTGGTTTTAATTCGGGGTGCTCGTATAAGATCATCATTTTTTCTTCAGCTTTGGCTTGCGAAGTTTGTCTTGCCGATTTGTATAGTTCGGTAACTGCCTGCTCTTTTTTTTCGAGCGGAGCATCGGAGACTATATATTCTGTTAAAATGGATTCGGCCTCTCTCGAAATTTCGAGACTATGTTCGTCGGCGTTTTCTTCCACGGTAATTTGTTGTGCAATCGAATGTAATATTATTTCCGCATCTTCGGGTTGTTCATATAACACAGAGTTGAGGGTGTCCAGAGACCGATAGTCTTGTATTTCACCCAGAACCTCAATCTCTTTCGCGGTAACTTCCCCGTATTCTTCGTAGTTCTCATCGACCTCGTTTAAAATGGTATATTCAATGTCAGACTTCGCGCCTTCGTCTTCTGTGTCATCGGAGTGTTTGTGAAGAGAGCTTATAGCCGCCTCCCTGTTCGCTTCATCTTCTGAGTTGGCCTGTTCCATCAGGATTTCTCTGGATTGCTCCGTATTTACATCACCTAATTCATCTATAATATTTTCGTGAAGGTCCGGGTCTTTTTCAGGAGGATCTTTTTCAAGGGCGTTTCCCATCGCTTCGACGCTTTTTTCATCACCCTCCAGGGCTTTTTCTTTAGCCTTTTCGAGGCTTTCGCCATCTTTAATCTGCGGGGCTGCGCAATAAACTCCTGCAAATAGAATAAAAATAATGGCAAGTATGGACAGTTTTCTCATAATATAGTATCGATATTTTTTCTGAATTTATGACAAAGAATAGTCATGTATGGGATTGAACAGCTTAAAAGTATAACGATATAGAATAATTTTGTTTCAATAATTGTTGAAATTATCCGATTACTTTATAAGTAAACCGTATCGAGACTGCGAAGCTTCGCTTAAAAAATAATATGAAAAAACAAAATAAAATATATGCTGAGGTGTTAGAACCTTCTGCGATGGAACAATTTGAAAATGCAATGGCGCAACCATTTTCTGTAAAAGGGGCTTTAATGGCCGATGCACACACGGGTTACTCCATGCCAATCGGTGGTGTTGTAGCCACAAAAGATGCAATTGTGCCAGCGTGGGTTGGTTATGATATTGGATGTGGAATGTGCGCCGTACAACTTTCTGTTAATAAAGATGGATTTGATTTTCAAGAAATTTACGATCAAATTTACAGACAAATTCCGGTCGGGTTTCATCACCACAGCACTAAAAAAACAGTTCCAGATTTGCCACATACCGATGTAGTTGCCAGGGGTTTAAAAAAGGGAGAGTATCAAATTGGAACGCTTGGCGGCGGTAACCACTTTATTGAAATTGGAGAGGGAAAATCTGGCAGCCTCTGGATTGTAATTCATTCCGGCTCAAGAAATTTAGGACACTTTGTAGCTTCGTATTATATGAAATTGGCATATATTGAATCTATTGATACGACTGAAATCGGACAAGTTTTTGACGATAAAAAAAATAGTACAATTTTCAAAGAAAAGAATCCAGTTGCCTATGCAAAAGCCCGGGAAGAATATATTCAAAAGGAAGTCGAAAAAAGTCATGCCAAATCCAATTTTGAAGGACATTTTCATTTTGATGTAAATAACGAAAATGGAAAGAATTATATTCTGGATATGCAATATTGTCTAGAGTATGCGCTTCAAAATAGAAAAGCGATGATAGACAAAGTCAAACAGATTATGGGTGTAGATAAGGAATTAACATTTATAAACCGAAACCATAACCATGCAGAGTTTGACGGTAAATTCTGGATTCACAGAAAAGGTGCTACTCACGCAGAAAAAGAGATGTTGGGAGTTATACCAGGCAATATGCGTGATGGTTCTTTTATTGTAAAAGGCAAAGGAAGTGACGACTCTTTGTGTTCAAGTTCGCATGGTGCCGGAAGAGTTCTTGGGAGAAAACAGGCAAAACGCACACTGTCTATGGACGATTTTAAAGAACAAATGCAGGGAAAATATGCAAAGGTTGTCGATGATACTCTGGATGAAGCTCCAAACGCATACAAGAATATTTATGAGGTTATGGAATTACAAAAAGAGTTGGTTGAAATAATTGACCATGTAAAACCCATTGTTAATATTAAAGGTTAGCGCTGAAATAACTTTCCCCGGATTCAATTTTTATAAAATAATTTATACCAGGACCGGCGTGCGAGAATTATCGGGGGACTTTTCGAGGGAGGGTTGGGGATTAATCTGGTTCATGAAATCTCGCAGATCTTCTTTCGTTTTTTTAGATAGAAGGTTTTCGAGCTCTATTATTCCTTCGTCGCTGATGGCAAAGGGCATATAGTGGTATAGTACCTGTCTCCCTTCGCACTGGGCGGCCAGCTGGTACTCTTTGCAATCGCGGATGGGTTTTGCGGTGCAAAGACAATATTCGGTCCATTTATCGAATTTATTCTGAAATTTTTCGGTAAAGGTTTTCTGGCGCAGATTAAAGTCTACTCGGTTGTCAAAATAGTTTTCAAAATTTTTACGTGATTCAATGGAGTATAATTCGCCAATGCCTTTTTGATAGCATTCAAGGCAGATGGCAAAATCCATGAGAATATCGTTTTGTGAAATTGCTTTTTCAATAATATACTGGATTCCCTCATCGAGTAAAAATCGGTCGCATAAAGGGCAGTGTGTGTGCGGTTCGCCGGTTGCGGCGTTGTATAATATCTCGGGGATATCAGAGTAGTGTTCACAAATTTCCATAATAAATGTCGTCCGGACGGAGTCCTTGTTTTTTGATATCGTTTTTAGTGATAAGTACGAGGTCAACGATTAATCTTTATGTAAGCCTTTAAAACAGTGATGATTACAATATTAATATGCTTCACCGGGAATTCAATTTGCTTCGCTTTGATGGGTAAGCAGAAATATCACATTGAAAAACAGGAATTGACTTCCGGTGAATCCTGCATGGGCAACCCAACCCAATGTCATGCTTTTCGTATGCTGCACTCCTGCTTGCCAGGTTATTCACCGTTACGCACTATAATAATGGCGGAAGCAAGGGGTTATGTGTTATAATAGTGGCATTATTGCCTGTTTCCCATAACAAACACAATAATTTCTTAAAATAACTTGACATTATGCGCAATCATTTTATATGTGTTTTATCTCGCCAATAATTTTGGTGATAAATACGGATTATAATAAAATAGAGTGAGGTTGTTTCAATGGAATATTTAAAGTATGTAAGCCGGATAACGGCATTTGTTTTAGTTGTTTTGCCGGGGGCAATATTTGGGGCGGTGAATTCAAACGGTTCATTCTCTCATAGTGTAAAAATTGAGATACCGGAAGGAAGAAATAAAATGCACCCTTCTGTGAGTTTAGTGTATAATTCTAATGGCAGTAATGGACTGGCTGGTATTGGGTGGTCGATTAGTGGCATACCCGCCATCAGTCGTCAAGTGGGAAATAACGGCTTACAGTATCACGGTAATGGAACGTATTTTGGAATTCAAGGTGAACTTGTCGATGTTTCTGGGGACCAAACCGTTTTTCACAGCAAAGAAGAATCTTATTATAAATATGAACCAATATATGGAACTTGTGGATTAGAACCAAAGGAACCATGTGGATGGAAAGTAACAGCTCCAAATGGATATATTATGTATTTTGGTCAAGATGTAGACGGTAAGACCGGGAATTCCAGTATACTGGCAGATAACGGACTTGGATATATAAAATGGGGAATGAGAATGGTCGTTGACTTACATGGTAACGCCGTTGTCTATGAATATGATAACTCAGACGGTTTACTTCTTCCTGAAAGAATCTTATACACAATCGGCCAGAGCACATCACGACTTCGTTCCGTTACTTTTCAGTACGAACCTCGAAACGATATAGAAAATCGATTTTTAAGTGGTGCTTACCAAACCATGTCTAAGAGATTGAAGTCAGTTCAAGTCTCGAGTAATGTATATTGTGTTTTGGGATTTTGTACAAGTGGCGATTTAATACGTAAATATAATATTCATTATAACTACAGCTCTTCTACAGGCAGAAGTGCTGTAACAAGAATTCAAGAGACAGGAAAAGATGGTGTTACATTAAAGCCCGCTCAAGATTTTATATGGTCTCACTCTACTGTGGATATTTCTGAAGCGAACACAAGAAACCTGGCCGGTGAATACTCTAATTCTAAAGCTTCAGATATAAACGGTGATGGGTTGACAGATTTTATACGCTATCATGATACAGGAACTCAGACAAATATTGCGTATAGTATAACAAGTACAAATGGCTCAGAAAATCAGTCCGAGAATTTTGCTTTTAGTTTAACTGGCTGGGAACTTAAGATTGCAGACATGAATGGGGACGGCAAAGGCGACCTTATTTTCGCAAAAGGAACTTCAGTTAAATATGCTTTATGGAATGATATTTCGTGGGGAACCCTGGTTGACGCTCGTGTTGGAGATGAAAACGCCGTCGGATGGCAAATAAACGCAAGCGATTTAAACAAAGATGGTTTAACTGATCTGTTATATTATTACAATTATTATCCGGATCATGAAACGGCTTGCACGACATGCCAAAATAAAACTTCTATCCAGGTTCAAAAAAATACAGGGCAGGGTTTTGAAACTGCGCTGACTGTTTTTGATGATGCAACCCTTAATGCACAATGGAATTTTAGTGTTGTAAACTTAAACGAAGATTATGACGCCGACATAGTTTTATTTAATATGATAGATGGTATAAATGTAAAATATCTGCTCAGCCAAAACGGAGGTTTTGCGCCAATTGCGCAAGCATACCAGGTTTCGGACCCGGATAATTATTGGCAGGTAATTCCGGCTGATTATAATGGGGATGGCAAGACAGACCTTATCTATATGAAACAAGATTATAATCCTGATACTAAAGACAATCAAATTACATTTGGATTGCAAATAGACAATGGAGCAGGGTTTAATAGTTTTAACGAGATTAAAATTTTAGCAAAAAACGGATATTATACGCTATATCCTTTAGATATTAACTCAGACCGGCGAGCCGATTTGTTAATAAAGGACAATAAAGACGACAAATGTGATATCGACTATACTTTATTAGAAAATCGTGCAAGTGGATTTACTCCCGAACAAAACTATAAAATCCAAGAAAGCCTGGGAGGTGATTGTAGTTTATCTATAAAATTAGGTGAGTTTAATGGAGATGGGACAATTGATATTATTCACACTGTATCTGATGGAACAAATGAAGTAAAGATGTTATCTGGTGCAGGTACACAGGCAATTGCAAGTGATAAAATATTTGAAATTAGAAATAATATTGGTAGCATACAAAAAGTTTACTATGAAACATTGGTAGAGCATGCCGGGGCTATTGATTTGCAAACGAATCAATGTGGCGGCGCAAGTGGTGTCGGTTATTTCGCACCATGTGGTATAGCGTATAAGAATCCAGGATTTTTGGTGAACAAGATCTCGGTTTCCGATGGCCGGGAAAATGAATTTTTCGTCAGTTTTCTTTATTTCAACCAGCGGTTTAAACCGGGCAGGGGAAGTCAGGGTAAAGCTTTGGGATTTCAAACCTTTACTACAATTGATGAATTCGTAGGTAGTTATAATGTAAAAAATTTCCGACAAGATTCAAGTTATGCAAAAATGTTCGATTATGAAGAAGAGTATAATGCGAACAATCAATTAATGAGTCGTAAGTCATTTATTTATTCACAAGATCATTCTACTATTTTCCAGGGTACTGAAAAAACGATCATGGAAAAAGAAGTATTTAAATTGTATGAAGCAGGACAATTTTCTTTAAGCAATACAAAAGTATACAACTACAACGATTATGGGCAGGCTGTTTCCGCTATCGATATTGCTACAGGGACAGAAACAGTAGAGTTCGAATATAAATATGAAATGGATCTAAATTTATGGATTCTTGATCGTAAAATTGAAGAAAAGCAAATAGTACAGGGTACCGTTTTAAAATGGGATAAATTTACTTATGCAAACCACAACATGGTTTTAGAAGAACGGTATTTGAATACAACTGATTCATTTTTGTCGACAACATTTGGTTATGACGAATATGGGAATATAATTCAAAAAACAGATACAAATGGCAATTCTACAAGTGTTAAATATGACACTGAATATTTTACACTACCTTTCCAGGAAGTCAATGCTCTGGGGCACACCATTACTTATGAATATGATCCATTGTATATTGCGCCTTTGTCTTTAACGGATAATAATGGAAATGTTACGACAAGTGAATATGACAGCTTTTATCGACTTGTAAAGTTAATCTATCCTGGCGGTCAGTATTCTAAAGCGGTCGATTATATGCCAAATGAAGGAAATCCAAATGAACAATATATTGAAGTTCGATATACAGATAGTTCACCGGAAGGTTTTAGTTATGTGCGTCACTATTATGACGGACTTACCAGAATTTACAATAAAGCTGCCAAGGGCGTAATCTTAGAAGAAAATGGAAATATTGTACATCGTGACGTTGTCACTGAATACGAGTTTTTTGGTCGGGGTAACGAAGATTATAATAAGATTTCTTTCCCTTACGTTCAAGGGCTTCAGGAACCGGCTTATAAAACATTCCAGTATGACTCTTATGGAAGAATGACAAAAATCGTAAGTCCGAACGGGACCTCTTCGCGTATAGTTTACAAAAACAACGAATTGGAACAATACGATGCGAACAATAATATGGGTCGGGTAGTTGTTGATGCACGGGGCAGGGATATAGTTCGAGAAAACTATAAAGGATCCACTTTACTTTCCAGTATAGAGTATACATATCAGTCTTTAAAGCAAATTACAAAAGAAGCTGATGGGCATATTTCTACGGTTACATATGATACCCTGGAACGGACGAATAAAATTGAAGATGATACGACCGGAATATGGAGATTTAAGCAAGATGCCAATGGTAATTTAATTGAGCAAATGGACCCGATGGGTCAAAAAACATACAAGCAGTATGACGCTTTAAATCGCATGGTACGTAAATCGTATAGCGGCAATTCTCACGACGACGACGATGATGATGAATCTGATTCAGATGATGAACATGAAGACCATGCGGACGACGACGACGATGATCACTTTGCATTTACCAATAACACAATTTTCGGCAACCCTCATTTTGGACGTAACAAATCTACATATTATGTGTATGATGATGTTACTCAAGCCAACTCCATTGGTAAATTAAGTCATGTATATGACGCCTCCGGAAAAACAAGTTACAGTTATGACGTACGCGGCAATTTGAATAACATGATAAAAGAAATTGGTACTCAACAATTTGCTTTTTCAGCCAAATACAATGGAGAAAAAAAAGTAACTCAGGTTACTTATCCAGATGGTTCCACTATAGGAAATATCTATAGCAATGCAGGTTATTTACGCCAGGTTCGTTGGTATGATGCAAAAGAGCAAGGTGATGGACACCCTGTCGTAACTTATGCTGGTCCAGATAAGGACTATAAATTGGTACGAATCTTAGGAAACGGCGGTAAAGATATTATCACTTACAATCCGCTGACTTTAAAACCGGATAGTGTTCAAACCATATTAAAAGATACAGATGGAGAGAACATTGTCGTGCGTGATATTGACTACGAAATGGACGGCAACGGTAACATGTTATCGATTAAAGATAATTTGAACCTTGAGTCTTCGCAGTTCTTTCAGTACGATGGTTTGGATCGTGTTGTTGGCGCACAAGGCGCATACGGAATAAAGAACTACCAGTATTCACCAGGTGGCAATTTATTAGTTAAAGGTCAGAAACAACTTTTCTATGAAGATAAACTTCATCCACAAAGTGTTACTTCTGATAGTCTGGGCAATGCGTACAATTATGATGAAAATGGAAGTCTGGTAAAACATAATGATCGTATTTTTAAATACAACAAAGATCGCCAGATGGTTCAAGTTAATCGGAAAAAAGAAGGTAAAATTGCCGAGTTTATTTATGGCCATAACGAAAACCGGGCAGTGAAAAAAACAAAAAACGGTAGCTTAATTTACTATTTTCACTTTTTATCGAATACAGAGCCATTATTTGAAATTCAAGTTTTTGATAAAGGTCACAAGAAAAAAAGCCACGGTAATGGTAATGGTAACGGTTATGACCAGGAAGACGAGTATGAGAAGCCGGGTATAATGCATACCAACTATGTATATGGAATGTATAATGAATTGGTCGCTCAGGTGACAAAAAGTTCAACGAGCTTATTAGCTTTAAGTAAAACTTCCGATGCAGTGGCTGTCGAAATGGTAAATGCAAATGGCCCGGTCGGTTGGACTCAAAAAGCATTCATGATTTCGGCGATATGGTTTACTGACATTGGGAATATAAAAAATTCGGTGTTGGCATTTTTCTTTTTAGCGATTACCATGTTTTACATTGTTTTTACTTACCAGTCCATAGCAAAACGAGCTGCCCGTCAATTGGGTCTAGCTAGAAAAATATACTATTTCAGTACGCCGATTATTTTTACTGCCTTTTTCTGGTTTTATGGAGCCGGCTGCGGCGTCATCAATGAGGCAGGCGCTACAGATGCAGAATATTGGGAAACGATACCGTCCCATATTCCGGAGGATATCAGCGATGTCAGCGAGCCTTCCGGGAATTCGGAAGTGGCTGAGCATGGAGGTTTTCCTGTGCTGGGTGCATACTTTTTTCATCCCGATCATCTTGGCAGCGTTCGATTTGTCAGTGATGCCAGTGGTAGTTTGTTGACGCATATAAACTATACTCCCTATGGTGAAATCGACCGGGAGCAATCTGCCGGTCCCGATATTTTACGCCACAAATACACCCACCAGGAGGAAGATCGGGAAACCGGACTCTACAATTACAATGCCAGAATGTATGACTCAAATTCTGGAAGATTTACGAGCGCCGACACGGAACTTCCTGGAGAAGGGAAAATGTCTCAAGGATTTAACAGGTATATGTATGCTATGGGCAATCCGGTAAAATATAGCGACCCAACCGGGCATTGCTTTGCAGCGGGAGATACTGACGTTGGCGGTTCTTGTTCAACCGTTCCTGGTCATAACTATACTGGACCTACGAAAAGACAGGCCAATAGTATGGGGACTTGCGTCTCGGCTATTGATTGTATCTCTCGCGGCCATGATAATGCAAATGCTGCTCTTTTTCCGGGTTTAAATCCTGGAAAACCGCTGGGCCAGGGTACTGGGGCTAACATATCAATGTTAATGAATAATATAACGGCTGATGTATTGTGGATTGTGGGGGGAGCGTTGGCAATCACACCACTTGGTTTTGTTTATGATGTTGTCGCCGGGGCAAATTGGTTTAGTGAAAATACACCTCAACCGGCTTCTGGGGATATCGTAGGTTGGATTGCTTATGGTATTGCGGGGGTTCTTGTTACAGCTGTATATGCTATTGCCGCTTTTGTATACGATACAGTCATTTTTGCCCTGGGACGGGTACTGTTTGCAATCAATATAGCTTTCTCAGCCGTTCTACTGGCTATGAATGTTATAGTCGGTTTTATCGACGGTATAGGTAAATTCTTTACGGACCCGCTAGCAACAATCAATGCCTTTGTTGATGAAGTGGACGATTTCTTTACCGGTATTGGTGACGCCATAGAAGACTTTTTCACTGGCTGGTGAGAATCAGCGTTTATAATCGGTCTATGGTAAAAAGATATAAAGTCTTATTAGCACTTTTCTCTTTCATGGTTCCCCTCTTTATGGCAACGGCTGTAGAGAAGGGGACCCATGAGCATTAGGTTTTACTGACGAACTATTATTCGTTATTCTGGATCAACAATGAAGTATGATTTACAATTTAAAGAACATCTGGAAGATCTTTACTTAAACAAAGCAAATTCTAATGCGTCTAATGTTTTTCTTGAGTTTGAATTAACCGGAAAATGTAGAAATAAATGTTTTTTTTGTGGTAACTTTTCGCAATCTCATGGTCCAGAGCTCAATTTTAAACAGTTAAAAAAGTTTATAAAAAAATTTTCTACTTATTATTTGCGTAAAGGAAAGCGGCCTATACTCTCTTTCTGCGGGGGGGACCCGGCGCTATATTCTTATTTTGACGAGCTGCTTTTATTTCTCGACAGATCGAAATTACCGTTTGTTATAAAAGGGAATCCTTCTACCATTGATGAAGACCATGTTTATCTACTGCAAAATCATGGCTGCATGGCTGTCAAGTTTACCTATCTCGGAGATAAAAAACTTCATAATGAAACACGGGGAAACGAGACGGTAGCAGATTTAATAGAAAAGACAAAGATGTTTCAATCTATGGAAATGCCGGTGTTGTGGAATTTGAGTGTTGGTAAATTTAACATGAATTCTATTGTAGAGTCGTTACCTTTTATACATGAAGCTCGACCGGACGCAATTATGATTGGGCGTCTGGCTAATATTGGAAAAATAAAGGATACAAAAGAGGAAAATCAAAACAACGAAATGACGGCTCCGGAATTTAAGAAATTCTTAATGACGCTGTTAAATTATTACTATAAGAACTATGAAAATGGTTTTCATCTATCGTTTAAAGAAAAGTTATGGGTTCCACTACTTGCCGAGATGGGACTTCTGGACATAGAAAAATTAGATATTCCCCCCGAACACCTGGGCTGCGACGCTTACTGCCGTTCTTTTAATGTAAATAGCAGCGGAGATATCTCTTTATGTGGGCTTTTATCTACAGATCAGCCTGCTGCGCTCAGCGAATTTGACATTGAAAAGGTATTAAAATTACGAACCCTTTCGATGAAAAACAATTCTTATTGTCATGATTGCAAATACGGCCCGTACTGCCAGGGATGTCGCGCGATAGCATTGGCCAACACCGGGGATGTTTATGCAAAAGATCCTCATTGCTGGTTATAGACTTTCTGTAATAAAGGTGATGGTGCTAATAATTTCCGGCTAAAATGAGTTTTACGGGTTGCCGTCGTGACTATGGTGTTTTATACGTCTTACTGACCATGCAACGCAGACGAACTACATACAAAGCTCAGGCGCAGACCAGAGTAGCGAAACGTCCATTATTCGGGCTGGGTTCTTTTGATCGGGCAAATTACAAATATGGTGATTATCGTAAAAAAATCGACCCCGAGTTTCGTCCGTCATCGACTGGCCTGTTCTTGAAAACATTCAGGACAATTATGTCTTGCTCTATTTCTTTAGTTGTACTATTTGTTCCGTTTCGCAGCGTCGAGGGATTTTAGGTAAACCTTACCGGGTTTTCAACTTCGCGTCAATAAAATCTTTATGGCTGAGTAATAAAGAGTGTGTGACGACTCTTAAATAGTTTTCTTCGTCAATATGAAACTCGTTGTCCGAACGAGCGATTACAAAAAGCTGCTCCAGAAAATCTTTTTTTTGCTCATAAGAACACGACTCAGTAATAATACGACTTAAATGGGTAAGTTCGTAATGGGTATCGGGAATTTTAACAATAGATTCTGTAATGTTCTTTGACTCGGTTTTGGAAGCTTCGCACTCTTTCTCGACCAATTTCTTCAACTCGGAAAGTTCTTTGGAATGAAACTCGTTATCGCAGTAAATAATTAACATGGCAATTCCAAGTTTTGCCGAGACAAGGGTTATATCGATTTTCGAATGTTCCTCCATGTTATTTTTTAAATGGGGGGCAATCGGGTTGGAGGCGTATTCTGCTGCGAGAGAATCAATACCGTACTCGTTTCCTTTGTCTTTTAACCCTTTTCTTATTCCACCCACGGCGCGGCTAAAATAAGAAATATCTGCATCATTCACCTGTTTTTTAATATAATTTAAAATCTCTTTTTCTTCGTCCTGAACGATATCGTCCGCTTCAACCATATCGTTAATGGCTTCCATAAATTCTGCTTTCTGGGCTTTCGACTGAATTTCACTTACCAGCGTTTTGACCATATTTTCAATCTCTTGTTTGGATGGTTTCACCTGGCGGTAAAAATCAATCTCTCTCCACTCTGTTTCGGAGAGGCATCGGCCAAAGGCATAGTCCTTAATTAAATTCAGTTCAGATGTTTCGACATTGTCATCGAGGTAAGCTGTCGCCATCAAGAGTTTTAAAAACAGCACCTGAGCGTCTCTGTCACTTGCATCTTGTACATATTCCGGGTTCTTGAAAATCTGCCCCAGTGGACTTTTCTTAGATGGTGAAATTAATTTTTGTACACGGTCTTTAATACTTTGAAACATACGGTCCTCTCTTTTGTCGTAGGCTTTTACGCATATGCAGTTTGTAAAGGACATTCCAGAGAAGTAGTCCGGTAGCATTCCGAAGTGCGACCCAATGGTGTTTATTACCTTAACTTTTCGTAAATACCCGGGTCTTCGTCTGCCTGTTTTTTTGTTTTTTTTTGCCGACCTAATTACTCTTTGAAAACATTCAAAGGTTGAACAAGTGTAACTGTGAAAAATTTAAAGGCTCTTGTTATACGACATCAATAAAAACCATCTGTAACACATCGAACACGTTTAATATTTGATTTTGCGTCATAATTAACGAGGCCATTAGTCATATCGATATACCACTCTTGTGTAAAATTGGTTACGTTTAATGTTGTGGACGTCATATATAGCCCACTCGCGGTATTTGGGAATGCGGATTGATCAATGGCAGGGTTTGCGTTGGTATAGTCCACAATGCTTTTTAATTCATTTATATTCGGCAGCTTCCAGGTATAACCGTTTAAACTTAAGGAGTTGCAATAGCTTAGACCCGCTGTCCAGGTAACCACTTTTATGGTTCCCGAGGTGCAGTTTGAACCTGACAAGCCCGCGCTGCATTTTTGCCAGAGAAGGTTTGTTGACTTATCAAATACCGTACCATCTGACATATCAAGATAATCATTGGAGGAATCATAGGAACCCGATACGCATCGAAGGTTACGGCTATTTCCCTTTACTTCACTTGATGTCCAGCCAGTACTCGGGAAGACTACCATGGCATTCAATGTATCTGTGGGATCGGTGGTTGATGACCAGTCCCATGAGACTGCCACTATATTCGGAAAATAGGCTATATTAACTGCGGGAGAATATTCGCTATAATCTACAATAGTCCCAAGTTCCTGAATCGTGGGCATTTGCCAATTGGTTCTTCCGCCATACCCTGCACCTGCATTTAGTGCATTTAGAGCGTTGCATTGTGTACTCGCAGCGGTCCAGATATAGGTTGTATCGGCTCCTCCTGTACAATCTACGCCCGATTGTCCTTCGACACAGGTTGTCCATACCAGGCCGGTTCCGTTGTCTGTTGTGGTGTATTCGCCGGTAGCCTGATATTGGGTCGGGCCGGTAAAGTCGGCCGCGCGACCTTTTTGGTATTCACCATCCTGGCCGGTTCCCGAGCATGTTTCAACGGCTCCGGCCGTATCCCAGCACTGGGTTTGCCCGGTGGCAAGAGGCGCAAGATACGATGCGTTTAGAATATCATCAACAAACTCGTTGGGAATACCCATAGGACAACGAAGTTGAAAAACACTGATAAAAAATATTATTGAAATGAACAATTTACCGGATTGCATATTCTACTCCTGCTCCAATTCGAAAATATCCCAGGTTCTGATTGGAATATAGAAAGCTTCCCATTGCCGCAGACAGGTTTATTTTCCATTTTCGGCTTTTTGTAAACCAGAAATACTGGTTAATTCCAATTTCGGGAGTGAAGGCGACGTTATTAAAAGATGAACCGGTACTTGGTTCGCCATACACCTGGTAGTGAATATAAAAACCAATAAAAGGTGAAATTTCGTACCAGGAAGCAATCGTAAAAGGGCGATCTATTCGAAACCCCCCTCCTATAGATAACATATTAATGGTTACGGTTTGCGTGTTGTTTGTATGTAAAAGATAAAATTCCCCTGTTCCATAAAATAGCTGAACGGCAAACCCTGGTTGAATACCCCCGATCAGCTTCCAACCGGGTACAATTCCAGCTTCTGCATAGAATAGGCCTCCCAGATCGTCATATGGAAAACCCTCGCCTGCGTTGATGGCTGCGGGGTTTCCATCGGGGTGAATAAAACTGAAACTCTGTAGAAACGGATAACCGGCGGTAAGCCAGAACCTGGCGGTGGGACCGTCGGAGGAAAGCGGTTTCTTCGGGGGCATATGGAAAACAAATTTATAAAGAACTTCTTTTTTATTTTTTCCGGGCTTTCTTTTGGCAATGATCATTTCATATTCGGTGTCATCTTCATTGAAGGTGCAGGTGTTTTTAACGCAGAGTTTTTTATTCATCGCCGCATAAGGTTTAAAAGTTTTACCCCAAAGAGTATATTCATATTGAACTTCAGAAACCCTGCGCACAAAGCGGATATGGTATGTAAATGTATCAATGTCAAATTCCGGTTTTAATTTTACTTTTACTTTTTTGTCTTGGCGAAGGGCCGTAATCGAAAAATCATCCAGAAACCCTTTAGGTGGGTTTTTAGTGCGGGCAATCAGTTTTTCAAGTTTCGCGTCACGGTTGCCGCGTCCCGGTTTTAGCGGCGGAAGGTTTGCAATGAATTCTTTCACTATAATTTTGGAAAGACTCTCTATTTTCGAAAATATGGTTCCGTCAATTTCGGCATACTCACTTTTAATTAAAATAGACTTATTGGAAATAGCGTCAACACCTTCGACCTGGATAAGAGCTGTGTATTTCTTGCCTTTCTTTTTAATTATATAGCGGCCGATAATTGCGGCTTCGCAGTTGAGTTTTAAGGCGAGCCGGGTAGCTTCTTTATCTGTAAGCTCTTTGAGTTTAATATTCGGGTTGATCTTCTTCAGGAGGGCGGCGTCCATGACCTCAAATCGCCCTGTAGCCAGAAGGTGAGCTTTCAGATTTTCAGCAATCGAAGAACTCATCCAGTCGTAGTCTTTATTACCGATTACATTATCAAAGGGAATAATAAGAATTCGGGGTTTTACTTTGCCTGCTGCATGAACAGAACCCACGCCCAAAAAGAAAACAAAGGTAAATAACACAAAAACACGAATTTTAATAAGAATATTTTTCATATGGAAATCAATTTGCCTCAAGTTTCTGAATGCGGCTTAGTATACTATATCTAGCATAAACATTAATTTCTATGTTATGTCAACAACGTTTCTTTGCAAATAATTAAACAGTTTATGTGAAAAACGAGATTTGCATTTTCCCCTCCCTGAACAAGAAGTAAATTCTATAAGGAAAGCAGGAATGGGGGATAAGGAAGGCAGGAAAAGATAAAGAAATTTCCGCACTCTTTCTAAACTCTATTCCTATATTCCTTATATTCTTCCTGTATTCCTTACACTGTATTCCTTGCACCCTATTTTATTTCATAGATTACTCTTTTTACTTCGATAACCGCTTTATTAAAATTAATAATTAATCCATGTTTTAAATTTAAAGCTTTTAAATAAGAACGCACTATACTAAAATAGACACTATGAATACAGTTTACGGCTTTCAATTCAACGACGATTGTTTTTTCGATTAACAGATCAAGACGATGTTCACCAACGCGCAACTGATCATAATAAATTGGTATTCCCTTTTGTTGTTCTATCTGGATATTGTTTTTAATTAACTCTATCACCATCGCTTTTTCATAAATCGATTCCAGAAAACCCGGACCAAGTTTCTTATGTACATTTATAGAAGCTCCGATCACAAGTTCCGTCAATTCTGATAATTCCAAATCCATAACAACTCCCAAACAAAAGATTAACGCTCGATTATTTCGTACGTCTAATCCTATAATAGACGATTTTTCCGTTTTTTTTCATAATTCAAACATAAATCGATAAAAAGTGCTGGGTAAAGGAATAAATTCGATAAGGAAGGCAGGAATGGGGGATGAGGAATTCAGGAATGGATTGTGACAGGTTTTCTCGCTATTTCAGTATTAAATTCTACTCCAAAGGAATAAATTCGATAAGGAAGGCAGGAATGGGGGATAAGGAAGGCAGGAATGGAGACAAAGAAGCCATGAAGAGATGAAGAGATGAAGAGATGAAGAAAACATTATGAATAGTGTAAACATAAAAACTTTAGAAAAAGGATGCAGATCAAATAAAAAACGCAAGGGGTAGCGTAAACCCGGGCGGGGCTTGCCCCGCTTGGGTGATACCGTATTAAAAATTGTGTCTAAAATAGGCCGTCCTTAAAAAGTTGAAATGCAAACAACAACCAAAAAAGGACG
>JBEQLE010000005.1:0-91040 GCA_040326155.1 Leptospirales bacterium
TGCTTCGTCCAGCTCATCTAAAGACAGGTCTTCTTCCATGGGAGCCAGAGGTTCTTCTGTTATCGTTTCAACGGGTGAAACTTCGTCTGCCTCTTCTAATATGGAGTCAAATTCGTCATCGGAGAGTGCTATCGGGCCATCGTCTTCGTTATCCTTGAAAAAGTCAGTTGTTTCTTCTGCATTTGTTGTATCCGATATTTGTTCTGGTGTTTCGTCCGATGTTTCCAGATTTTGTTCGGCTGGTGTTGCTTCGTCCAACTCATCTAAAGACAGCTCTTCTTCCATGGGAGCCAGAGGTTCTTCTGTTATCGTTTCAACGGGTGAAACTTCGTCTGCCTCTTCTAATATGGAGTCAAATTCGTCATCGGAGAGTGCTATCGGGCCATCGTCTTCGTTATCCTTGAAAAAGTCAGTTGTTTCTTCTGCATTTGTTGTATCCGATATTTGTTCTGGTGTTTCGTCCGGTGTTTCCAGATTTTGTTCGGCTGGTGTTGCTTCGTCCAGCTCATCTAAAGACAGGTCTTCTTCCATGGGAGCCAGAGGTTCTTCTGTTATCGTTTCAACGGGTGTAATCTGGTCTGCCTCTTCTAGTATAGAGTCAAATTCGTCATCGGAGAGCGCTATCGGTCCTTCATCATCTTCTTCTTCATTAAAAAAATCAGTCGTCTCTGGTTCAATATTTGATCCTGGAGACGGGGCGTAATCTTCCATTTTTACAGGGATATCTTCTTCTTGTTCTAATTCGTCGCTCACTTCAAGTGGTGACGATGTATCGGAAGGGGGGAGGGTAATTTCATCAGAATCAATTTGCAACTCACCGCTTAAATCAGCTTCATTTATGTTATCAATATCATCTAGTTCAACATTCAGCTCTATATCTTCTTCTAAAAGTTTATCAACAGGCTCACTTTCTTCTTTAATATCATCAATAATTATATCATCGTCCAGAGTATCTTCGGTCAAATCAACTGCGGGTGGGGCTTCCAATACGGAATTTTCAAAATCAGTGACCGTTTCTTCGGTAGAGATGGTCACGGGTTCTACGTTAAAGTCCGAAATTTCAGGTAAGAAATCATCGGCTGGCTCTTCCTTTACACCATCTGCATTTTCTATACCAACCTCGTCTTGCAGATCGTCTGATTCCGGCTGCTCGGGCAAATAATCTTCGGGAGTTGTAACTTCGTCCCAACCAATTCCTGTTTCTTGCGATTGCCGTGATATTTCATCGCCGGCTTCATCAAAATCATCCGAAGTAATAATTTGATGTCGCCAATCTGAAGATTCTTTAACTTTCATAGAGTTATTCCTGTCTGTTTGTTTATCTATTTCTGTTTCGACCATTATGCTGCTCATCTACATAACTTATCGACTAATCAATTTTTTTTCTTAATCAGACCATTTTTTATATTAGCTATTTTCCCATAGAGGCACAATATTTTGCGAAATTTAGTCAATAATGCCTTTTGAGCCATATTGGTCAATAAAATTTACGGCTTCTGGGAGGCAGCCGTAAAAAATCCTAGACATAATGGATATGGTTTATTAATTAGACTCTGCTAATTTCATGGGAGCAACCATAAATTGTTGAAATTCTGAAGGATGTCAACCTTTGTTCCCAAACATAAATAGAAGAGATAGCGCACGTTTTTTGGAAGGAGAAAGCATGAAGAGCAAGTCTGTGAGTATACTCGCTTTGCTCGCTACATCGATACTCTTTTTTGTTGGCTGTAATAGTTCAACTCGCGGAGATGATGGTGATAGCGTAGTTAATGCACCCGGAAAAGAAATCTACGATACAAATTGTTCAAATTGCCATGGACCAACTGGTGAAGGCGATGGTCAAGCGGGTCTGAATTTAAAACCCAGACCAAGGAACTATGTTAAAGACGGGTTCAAATATGGATCTCGAATCGAAGAAATCGTGCTGACTGTACGAGATGGATTGGAAGATACGGACATGCCCCCTTGGGGAGACTCATTATCTGATGATGAAATTAGGCAAGTGGCCATTTACGTAAGGGAATTGGCCAGCCGAAAGGAAAATTAAACGATCACTGATCAACCGGAGCGAATGGTTATGAAAGGAAAAGCACTAAAGATCGGTATACCAATCTTTTTATTAGGTGGACTTATTTGGGCAATGATGGGAAATTATCCCTATGCTCAAATCGGATATGGCCCAAAGCAGCCTGTCGAATATAGTCATAAAAAACACGCAGGCGATTTTAATATGGATTGCCAATATTGTCATACAGGCGTTACGACCGGGAAAAAAGCCGGTGTTCCAAGTATAAATATCTGTATGAATTGTCATGTCTCTGTAGGTTTCAAAGAAGATATGTTTACTCCTCTGGATAAATTGCAGCCATTACATGATAAATGGGATGCTGGAGAAAGTCCACAGTGGGTTAGAATTCACAACATGCCGGACCATGTAAGGTTTTCGCATGCACCTCATGTGAATTCATTGAGTAAACCGGGAGAACCGACTAAAGAAGTTTGTAAAACTTGCCATGGCGATGTAGCCAGTATGGAAGTTGTAGAGCAAGTCGAGTCGCTAAACATGGGTTTTTGTGTCAGTTGTCACAAAGAGAAGAGAGAGACCCATGATACCCGAATGAATTGTAGTACCTGTCACTATTGATATTTGTTAAGAGTATCTATTGTTGATGAAAGGTTATAGTAGTTATAATAAAGAAGGAGAATTTCGATGAATGCAAACTCTGAGAAAGGTAATATGTGGCGTTCGGTAGAAGCGAAAGAGCGGCAAAAATACGAGGTCGAAAAGGCTTCGCCTAATGAATTTCCTGCCGCGGTCACGGAGTTAATCGAGAAAGGTTTTAATTATTCACTGGATCGAAAAAAGTTTTTAACCATTATGGGAGCTTCCCTGAGTATGGCCGGTATTAATTGTGCTAAACAGCCGGCTGAAAAAATTGTTCCCTATGTATTTCGACCACCCGAGGCTCAACCCGGTATTCCGGTCCATTATGCCACTGCAAGGGTAAACCACCAGGGCGTTTTACCAATTCTGGTAAAAGCAAGAGAAGGAAAGCCGATTAAAATTGACGGTCATGATGAGCATCCTGTTAGTAAAGGAGCAATGACTGCCGATGGTTTTGCCGGTATCTGGGAACTTTATGACCCTGACAGGTTGAAAACATCAGCTGAGAAAACATCTGCTGATTTTTCCGATATTGATACTGCCACGGCTATAGCTAAAGCTGTTGAAATTGTCAAAGGCGCATCGAATGTGCGGGTACTTTCCCGAGCTTCGTATAGCCCTTCTGAGAAAAAAGCAAAAAGCTCTTTTTTACGAGCACGAGGCTCGCGTACACAGGTTGTTTATGACGCAGGTGGAAACCAGGCTCAACTTTTTGCCGGTGAAGCCAAAAGTTATGGCTCAGCAATAATTCCCCAGTACCGTTTCGATAAAGCCGACTTAATTGTATCCATTGGAGCCGACTTTTTAGGAACCTGGATAACACCTGAAGTTTATACAAAACAACATTCAAGCCGGAGAAATCCGGATAAAAATATGAACAGGTTGGTTGTTGCCGAAACAATGATGTCATTGACCGGCGCAAACGCTGATACACGGTTTCCTATTTCTGCGGGAACTCACCTTGTATTTGCTTTAGGTCTGGCTAAGCAGTTATTATCTGGTTCTGCATATGCAAACAACGCTTCTGTTAAAAAAGCGGTCGCACCTTACACCGCTGAGAAAACAGCTGCGATAACAGGTGTCGATGCGACGCAAATTAAGTCGATTGCTAAAGAACTAAAGAAGAAAAAAGGAAAATCTCTGGTTGTTGCAGGCGGAACAAACACGCTCGACGGAGATCTTGGTTCTATTCAGGTTGTTGCCAACTTAATCAATTCGATTTTAGGGAATGACGGAAAAACAATAGAGCACAATGTTCCACTTCTAGAGAAGGGAGACTTTTCATCCCCGGCGGAACTTGCTAAACTTATCGATGACATGAAAAATGGAAACGTCGATGTTCTTATTCTCGATAGAGCAAATCCGGTATTTGACCTACCGGCTGAGTCAGGTATTCGCGAAGCGATTAAAAATGTAAAAAATGTAATCGCGATTGCAGACCACAAAGATGAATCAGCTTCTGAGGCAAATCTGGTAATTGCTGCAAGCCACTATCTTGAGTCGTGGAATGACGGGTATAGCTCCGGTGTCTATTCGGTAGCACAACCGGTTATTCGGCCCTTGTTTGATACGCAAAGTGTTGGCGAAATCTGGCTGCAATTGGCAGGTTTAGATTCGAATTACTACAATTTTATTAAAGATGACAATGCCGGTTCTTATCTTACCGGTTCTTTGAATATTGCTTTTGAAAAAGCCCTTTCGGATGGTTTTTTCGTAGCTAGAAGAGGCGGTTCTTCTTCTTCTCGAAAATTTAAAGCAGGGGCTCTTAGCTCTATTAAAGCGCCGACGGAAGCAAATTCAGGTTTAACCCTGACTTTGTATGAAAGTGTACAAATTGGCGATGGTATAAATGGAAATAACTCTTACCGTCACGAGTTACCTGACCCGATTACTAAAATCTGTTGGGAAAACTTTGTAGCCGTATCAAAAGCCGACGCACAAAGCAACGGTTGGAGATTGGGCGATCTTTTGGAAGTAAGCAGAGAAGGGCGATCTATTAAAGCGCCAATTTATATACAACCCGGTTTAAAAGACGGAAGTGTAGCGCTTGCAATTGGTTATGGTCATGAAAGTATCGGAAGTGTCGGTGACGGAGTAGGGGCAAACGCCTGGACTCTGGCCGGTTTTAGTAAAAACGGAAGTACTTTTGATGGTCTTAGCGTTGAAATTAAAAAAGTAGAGAGTGGATATCGCACTGCAACTACCCAGAGACACCATGACATGCATGGTAGAGGGTTAGTACGACATGCGCCGCTTTCTGATTATAAAGAAAACCCAAAAGCGGGTAGTATCGAACATGACCTTCACCTTCCGGGAAGGGGATTGTATCCTGTTCATGATTACAGCATACTGGCAGAAGGTAAAGGCACCTATAAATGGGGTATGGCAATTGATTTGTCTAAATGTACTGGATGCTCAGCATGTGTTATCAGTTGTTATTCTGAAAATAACATCCCGGTAACCGGTAAAGATGAAGTCTGGCGCGGACGTGAAATGAGCTGGATGCGAATTGACCGTTATTTTGAAGGTGAAATCGAGAACCCTACCGCACACTTTGCCCCGGTCATGTGCCAGCATTGTGAGAATGCACCGTGTGAAAATGTGTGTCCTACAAATGCTACACAGCACAGTCCTGAAGGGCTAAACGACATGGCTTACAACAGATGTATTGGAACAAGATATTGCTCCGACAACTGTCCTTTTAAAGTTCGTCGTTTTAACTGGTTTGAACAATGGGAAGGTAAAATTGCCGACCCTGCACAATATGCGCTGAACCCCGATGTAACTGTTCGTGGGCGCGGAGTTATTGAGAAATGTTCATTCTGTGTACAAAGAATTAATGAACAAAGACAAATGGCCAAATCTGAAGGTCGTAAAATAGAAGAAAAAGACCTTAAGACGGCTTGTCAGCAAGGTTGCCCTGCGGATGCAATTGTATTCGGAGACATAGGCAATAAAGAAACGATGGCAAGAGCGCAATGGGACTTGGAACGCGGATATCGCATGTTAGATGAAGTAAACGTGCATCCGAGAGTAAAATATTTAACCCGAATTATAAATCAAGGTTAACTGAGCAGGGAAAACAGAAGGAGCAGCTATGAGTACAGAGAATGTGTACAGCATTGGGAAGCCCGATGGCGAAATAGATAACGATATTTTACGGCCAGTTGAAAGCTTTCCAACAAAATTATGGTGGATAGCATTTGCCTTGGCAACCACCGCTATGCTGGTAATGTGGGGTATCATCGGGTATTCCTTTAAAGTCGGTTTAGGAATTCTGGGTATCAATAATCCGGTAGCATGGGGTTTTTATATTATTAACTTCGTATTCTGGGTTGGTATTGGTCATGCAGGAACCTTGATTTCGGCAATTCTTTATCTTTTTAGACAAAGGTGGAGAACATCGATTAACCGGGCCGCAGAAGCGATGACGATTTTTGCGGTAATGACTGCCGCGTTATTTCCCCTGATTCACCTGGGGCGTCCCTGGATGGTATTTTTTATCTTTCCATACCCAAATGAAAGAGGACCGATCTGGACAAATTTTAAATCTCCTTTATTATGGGATGTTTTTGCCATTGGGACGTATTTCAGCGTATCATTGGTTTTTTGGTATATGGGTCTTGTTCCCGATATCGCTACAATGCGAGACCGGTTAACAAACATGGAACCAAAGACAAAACTCGGCAAATTTCTATTGGGCATTAAGAAAATAACTGTAAGAATAATGGCCATTGGGTGGGTAGGTTCAGCAAAAACCTGGCTTCATTACGAAAAAATGGTAATGGTACTGGCAGCTCTCTCAACTCCTCTGGTACTTTCGGTTCACTCGATTGTATCTATGGACTTTGCCACCTCGGTAATTCCTGGTTGGCACGCTACAATCTTTCCGCCATACTTTGTTGCCGGAGCGATTTACTCAGGGTTTGCCATGGTAATGACGATTATGATTATCAGTCGTGAAGTTTTTCAATTGAAATCTTATATTACAATGAAGCACCTTGAAAACATGGCTCTGGTAATTCTACTTACCGGTATGATGGTATCGTTTGCCTATACAATTGAGTTTGTTGTTGCCGCTTATAGCGGAAACGGGGTTGAACAATATGTATTCAAAAACCGAATGGGTATTTTAGATCACGCTTCACCGTATGCCTGGTCCTTCTGGATTATGTTTACTTGTAATGTGGTATCACCTCACTTTATGTGGTTCAAAAAGTTAAGAACGAATATAACCGTATTATTTATTATCTCGATAGTAGTAAATATCGGAATGTGGTTTGAAAGGTACGTAATTGTTGTAACATCTTTGCACAGAGACTACCTTCCCTCAAGTTGGGATTTATACATTCCCACATGGGCAGATTATGGCGTCTTGATCGGAGCATTCGGATGGTTCTTTTTCTGGTACCTTCTGTTTGTTCGAGCCTTACCTTCCATTGCGATTGCAGAGGTAAAAGCTGATGAAGCCGGGGATAAACTGGCGAAAGGGTTTGGCCATTAAAAGGGGGAATCGATATGGTAAGTTTCAGCGAAATTAAAAAAGGATTATTCCGATACGAGGAAGCCGTCGGAGGATGGGTCGCTACTATTAAAAGTGCGGCTGATCTTCTGAAAGCGGCTGAAAAAGTTAAAGAGGCCGGGGTTAAAAAATTCGATTGCTTTTCACCTTTTCCAATTCATGGATTAGAAAAAGCAATGGGGCTTTCTCGCTCCTGGGTACCATTTATTACCTTAATTTTTGGCTTAAGCGGAGGGGTAATAGGCTTTCTACTTATGACATGGATTGAGACCAGCGATTGGCCGGTGCTGCATGGCGGTAAACCGTTGTGGGCATGGCCTGCTTTTATACCGATTACTTTCGAGTTAACGATACTTTTCGGCGCCTTTTCTACAGTGGGTGTTACCTTGTATTTAGGCCGATTGGGGAAAATTTCCCGCAAACCGGTAGTAAATTCCATTACATCCGATGGTTTTGCGGTCTGGATAGGCGATTCCATAGGAAAAGATGAAATTGCTAAAATGTTAGATGGCTTATACGACGAAATAATTGAAACGCCGGATCCTGAGAGATCCTAAAGAGAGGACAAAGTGAAAAAACAAGCAATATTAATAAGTTTGTTAGCTTTAACAATGCTCAACTGTAAGGGTATCCGTCGCGATTATCACTGGTTTATGGATATGGCGTATTCACCCGCTATAGACTCACAGCGAAATGACCCGATGGATCGTGTAGAAATTCAAGGTTTAGACAAACCTCGAGTTGGAAACCGGTTACCGCCGGAAAACACCGTACCGTATAAATTCTTGAATCCTATCTATAATACAGATGCTCCAGGAATATATGTAATTGATGGTACAATGCTATATTACCGGTACAATGGTATTGATTACGATGGAGGTTCTTCAAACGAAGACCTGGCTCCATTATTAGCCGTACTGAAGTCTCCCTGGAAAAGTAAAGACGAAGCCATTGAGCGCGGTGAGCAAAGATTTAAAATCTATTGCGCTCCTTGTCATGGAGCAGACGGAAAAGCGGTTACGCCGGTAAACGATGTCTGGCAGGGAATTCCTGCTTTAAGAGCTGAGGAAGCTGGCGAAGATGAGTGGATTAGTCCTAGAGACATTGAGAAGTGGAGTGAGGCTCGTTATTTTATGGCTATTACGGTTGGCGTTGGCGCAATGCCTCCCTATGCCTCGCAGATACCTGAACGAGATCGCTGGGCGATTGCAGCGTACTTGAAAAAACTTCAGCGTGACGCCAGAAAATAAGCAGGAGAATAAAATGGAAAAATTCAAAGTACCCAGTAAGACAAAAAATATTTTATTAGCCTGTATAGGCATTGGCGTCATCTCATTGGTCGCTGGCTTTTTAGTCGACCCAGCCAGAGCATGGTCGGGTCTATTAGTTATAGGTTGGTATGTATTAACCATCGCCTTGTTTGGCGGGTTTTTTACAGCGTTGCAATTTATTGGCGGCGCAAAATGGTCGGTCGTGGTTCGACGAGTCACCGAATCTATGGTATGGATAGTACCTGTTGCACTGTTATTGATTATCGGTGTATTTTTCGGTTTAGACCATATCTACGAGTGGGCCGATATAGAATGGTTAAAAGCGCAGCATTTTCAAGAGGGCAAGGAAACCTTCTTTAATAAGAATTTCTTTATGGCAAGACTTTTGGGTTATTTTGTAATCTGGACCCTGGTTGGTTTCTGGATGCGAAGTGTATCTTTGAAACAAGATACAACTAAAGATCCTGCTACTCGTACAAAACTAACTAAAATAAGCACGGGTTATATGTTATTTTTTGCTTATTCTATAGCTTTAACTGCAATTGATCTGATTATGTCAGTTGAGCCTCACTGGTATACAACTATGTTTCCAATATACTGCTTTGCAGGTTTGGCATATACCGGTTTTGGAGCTCTAATTCTAATTACTTCACATGTGAAAGCAAATGGCGGGCTTACGGGAATGACCAAAGAGCACTTTCACGATTTAGGTAAATATCAATTTGTTTTTACCGTGTTCTGGGGTTACATTGCATTTTCTCAGCATATGCTTACATGGTATGCGAACCTTCCAGAAGAGACAATCTATCTGGAACACAGACTGAGTGGAGCATGGGGTTATTTTACCATCTTCTTGTGGCTTGGTCATTTTGTAATTCCTCTATTCATATTACTTTCGAGTAAATTGAAAAGAACCCCGCATAAACTTGCAAGAGTTGCGTGGCTGACCACCTTTATGGGTTTTGTTGACGTCGTCTGGATGGTATACGCCGGAGACCTTCAACGACACCACTTTCACGATTTTCCATTCAAATGGATGGAACTCGGGTTATACATAGGGGCTGTAGGAATAATTGGGTTTGTCGTCCTGACTGCTTACAGCAAAGTGGTTCCGGAACCAATTGGTGACCCTTACTACGAGGACTCACTAAATTTCCATCAAACTCATTAATTTGTTTGATTTTGCGGGCGTGGTGTAACGGTAGCACAAGAGCCTTCCAAGCTCTTAGCGTGGGTTCGAGTCCCATCGCCCGCTATTTGTATATAAAGATTTGTATAAAAAGATTTATTTAAAAAGGCCTATATGTTTACTGGATTAGTCGAAGAGACCGGGCGTGTGCGCTCGATAGATACAAAAGAAGGCGGAAAGACAATTGTCATTGAAGCTAAAGAAGTCTTAGCTGACGTAAAATCCGGGTCAAGCATTGCAGTAAATGGCGTCTGTCTCACCGTAGAAGCCTTCGATAACGAAACCTTCCAGATTTTTGCCGTACCCGAAACTCTCGGTTTAACCAATATTGGCCTTTTAGAGGTCGGTAAATTGGTCAACCTGGAGCGAGCTTTGAAAGCAAGTGACCGTCTAGGCGGACACATCGTGCAAGGGCATGCTGAAGCGCTGGCCGATGTTGTTTTACTCGATAAGCATGAAGATTACTGGGACATAGGAATTGGTTATGACTCGCCTTATTTAGTACCGAAAGGCTCTATTGCACTTGACGGAATCAGTTTGACGATTCACAAAAGAGATGGTGCTAACGTCATTTTTCAGATTATTCCTGAAACGCTTCGAAAAACAAACATTCCTGAATGGCAAATAGGCACAAAAGTTAATATTGAAACCGACTATCTAGTCAAAGCCATCGATAACATTGCTAGATGGGAAAAAGAACACAATTCTCCTGGCGTCAGTTAAACATCTAAACATCTAAATATTTTTTCATTAGGGAAGGCTCAGGACCGAGCATACGAAGACGCAAAGAACCAGGGTTGTGGTTTTCAATAATTTCTACATAGTCAATCGATTGAATCTCTTTTAAAACCATTTTACGCAAGGCGTAGGTTCCAATTCCATGGATTACTTCTACTTCGGCGGCTCCTGCCATAAAAGCTCTTTCCAGTTCAGCTAAAAAATGAGACTGTGCTTCGATATAGCGCAATTTTCTTATGTATATGGTTTTCATATGTAAATTCATGTTTGTTTCATGTTTACATAAGGCGCAAGCGATAATGTAACATGGGTATTCGTAAAAATATTTTTAGACTGTTTATAATTGGTTTGTCAAGCATATTTGTCTGGCCGGTAATTTCCAAATCTGCGGCTAAAAATAGCTCACCAATTGACGGTAACAAAGCGATTATTTTTTGCCTGCACGATATAGACGGGGCGGGTCGTTATTCCATTACCACAGACCAGCTTGAATCTATTTTTAAATACCTGCAAAATAAGTTTGAGGTAATTTCGCTGCAAGAGTGGAAAAGGAAAATTGTAAATAAAGAGGTGTTTTTGAAACATCCTGTAATTTTAACTTTTGACGATGGTACTCCCGCTGTTCGAAAAATAGTGACACCTATGCTTCTAAAATATAATTTTGGCGCCACCTTGTTTATCTACATAAACCGATACGCAGATCATTCTACTTTTTTCACTTTTTTGAAAAAGCTTCCGGCGTCCATTGAAGTGGGTTCTCACTCTTTCAACCATTTCGATATGAAAAAGCTTTACAAAAATGACCCAAAAGGTTTTTACAAAGAACTTTTTTTGTCGAGAAAAAAACTGGAATATTTAATAGAAAAAAAAGTGGAATCTTTTGCATGGCCCTATGGAAGCTACGCAGAAGAGATGGTCGAGCTTGCCCGTAAAGCCGGGTATACAATTCAAGTCAGCACAGATTATGCCCAGGTAAATTATGAAAAAGATGAAATTCTGGCTCGTTTTACTCTGGAAAGTAAAGATCCGCTTGGGCGGGTGAAAAAGGTAATTGAGAAAAACTTTTCCGGTTTATAATAACCCAGCGGGAGTTTCCCAGATATCCCGGTTTTTGTTTTAAATCATCTTTAGAAAGTTTCGTTTTTATAGTAACAGGAAAATCATCAGTGGCGTCCTTACTCTCGATACCTAATAAGCGAATTTGGGCAATACCTTCATTGTTTTTTTGCAATTTATGGTTTAAATAAAATATATTTTTTCCGAGTTTTTGCATCTCTTGGACCGTACTAATGGCTCCGCTTTTTTTACCACCGTTCATAAAAAACAGAGATTCGCCCAGCGCAGCTATAATACGATTTCGCTTTAGAAACAGGTAGGGCTTTGGTATTCGATCATCGGGATGTTCAGAGATAATTAATATATTTTTACTCTGGCCTTTTGCCATGCGGTAAAAATATTCATGCTCTACCGGGTACACATAGTCAAAACCACTTCCCAAAACGCCTATCGTACCGCCTTCCAGGCTATTGGCATGAACGACTCCGTCGATGCCTGCTGCGAGTCCTGAGACTGTCACGTAACCTGTTTCACTGAAATGTCTAGCAATTTGCCTCGTTAACGCCACCGACAACAGACAAGGTTTTCGTGAACCCACCAGAGACACTTTTTTTCGGGTTAAGAGATTTCGGTTTCCACGTAAAAAAAGCAACAGAGGAGGTTGCTGCAATCGATATAACTCTTTGGGATATTCGCTATGCCCGAGATAGAGTATATTCCCCATATGCAATTCGTGACTTTTCAGGTATGTAAAAGCTCTTTGAGCCTCATCAGGAAAGTTCGTATTTATTTTCTTTGCATTTTCTAGTATCGCAATTTTATTCTTAGCGTCGGAAAAATCGCGAACTGCTTTTCGATAAGAGACTCCTTTGTAATAAAGGGTCAAATAGGTTAATATGGTTTGGTACTCTACACTTTGCATAACACTCAGGGTTCTGGTGTTATAATAACCGATTTCTCCTTTTTTTTACGCAAATTTTCACTTATTTTATTTAAATTGGAAATTGCCTGCTTATATTCGGGTTTTTTTTCAACATCGCTACCATAATTCTTTTGTAATTGGTGAATTAAAGAGCTATATTGATTGGACGCCTGGTTTGGCATATTCAAGAAATTGTAGATACCGCCCAGAGCAAAGTAAGATTGAGCGTCATCCGGGACCTTCCTTTGGTATTCTACAATCAGATCAATGGCTTTTTTACGAAATCGAGATCTTTCAATATGGTTGTCTCCATACTCAATGCTGAATCTACTTTGCATCCCAAATGCATAAAAATAAATGATTCCCAATTGGAATTTGGCTTTATGAAAATTAGAGTTCAGGTTTAAGACTTTTAAAAAAGTTTGTTCCGCTTGAATGCTTTTTTGTTTTTCCCAGTTATGCATTTTCGCCAGATTACCCTGGCATAAGCCAAGCGTAAAAAACACTTCCGGATCGGTATAACCAAGGACGATCGCCTGTTCGAGTTCGGTTATACATTTTTCGTACATGCCAACTTTTGCATAAGTCTCTCCAATCTTTCGGTGTAATCTCGCTGCGTTATCGGCGGCCTTAATCTTTTTATTAATTTCCTTTTCATATACTAATACTTGTTCTTCCCAATCTTCCACTTGATCAGAACTTTGTTCAGAGTCAGGCCCGTATCGTTTGTTCACTTGCTTTTTTTGCCAGTTTGCCAACCACTCCGGAGTAGCGCAGGCGGTAAAACTCATAGTGAATATTAACATTAAAATTAAAACAAAATACTTTCCCATAGGGTAATTGACGGAATCAAAACTCAAACAATCAAGTCATTTATTTAATAAGGAAGGAGGGAGTAGAAATTCAGGAAAATATTTTATAAGGAAGGCAGTTTGGAAAGCAGGAATTCAGGAAAAGAGGGGAATGAAGATATATTTTGTTTGTTTTAGAGTCCATTTGTTCCTAAAAGTGATCTTTGTAAATGAACCCTGACTCAAAATTCGAAGATCTTTTTTTCCATTCCTGCATTCCTTATGACCTCCTGCCTTCCTTACCATTTTTCTTCTTACAATATAGTCAAATAGTACTTTTCTTCTTATTGCATATTCGGTATGTTGTCACAATCGATGAAAACAGGCATACGTGTAAAGGTTCTACTTGCCATACTTACCTTGATAACAATTATTATTGTATCAATTGGCGTTTATACTATGATTTCGCAGAGTAATAGTTTACGTCGGAATATTCTGGAAAACACAGAGTCTGACGCGCGTACCTTTGGGTTCTGGGCTGCTCGGGCGATCGTGCTCGACGATGACTTTATTGTTGTAGATAGTCTTAAACTGCTTAAGAAAAATCCGGGCTATGTATATGGACGCGCAATAAATCTGCGAGATAAAACCGTTATATACGGGTTGTTCGGCGATCAATACCAGGAAAAACAAGAAAAATACGAAGATTATCTTAAACTCGAAGATGAGTTCTGGGAACTTGCCGAAACCCTCGAAAAAGACCAAACAAATATAGTCGAGTTTTCGGTTTCCGATGAAAGCGAAAAATATTATGCTATTTCATACCCTGTCTTTCGCCCTTTCGCTGGCGATGACCCGCCCAGAGATGGAATTGTGCAGGTTATTATCTCCGATGCCATTATTCGAGATACTATCCGTAGAAATGTTCAAGGGTTGATTATTGCCAGTGTTTTATTCTGGATTGTCGGGGGCCTTGGTACCTACTTATTGAGCTCTTTTATTGTAAAACCGCTTGCCAGTCTTTTAATTGGGGCCAAAAAAGTAGGAGAGGGAGACCTCGATTACAAAGTTCCGGTAACCAGTGAAGATGAGCTTGGTATGCTGGCCAAACAGTTTAACTCCATGACAGACGGCTTAAAAGTAGCCCAACAGGCGAAAGAAGAACAACTGGTATTTGACGAACAAATTCGCCAGGCGAAAGAAATTCAGGAGGGGATGAACCCGCTACACCTTTTTGATAACGATTTTTTTCAGGTGAAAGGTTTTACTCGAGCCGCCAAAGGAGTGGGCGGGGATTATTTCGATTTTCAAGAGTTACCCGATGGTCGCCTTGCGCTTCTTATTTCTGATGTGTCCGGAAAATCTATTTCGGCGTCTTTGGTTATGGTTCTTATTAAAACCGTTGTTGCGACCTATTTGAACTTGTTCGACTATATACGTTCTGATATTATTTGCGACACCATTAACAGAGTAATGGCAACCCAGTCTCACATTGACAAATTTGCGACAATGATCTTTTTAATTTACGACCCAAAAACGGGAAGTGTCGAATTTACGAATGGAGGGCAAGGTCCACTATTTGTATACCGCGCTGTAGGTAAAGCCGTTACAATGTCCAAACTACCTGGTCTTCCGCTGGGTATTGACGAAGATAATGAGTATCATGTATCAAAAATTCATTTGCATAAAGGCGATATGGTTGTATTGTATACGGATGGAATTACCGAAGCTTATAATACCGTTAAAGATGAATATGGCCTCCAGGGTTTAAGGCAAAACATTCTTGATTACTCGGATAACGCTGCCGATGTGATTGTTGACAGAATTGTAAAAGATATTGATGAGTTTGCAACAGGTATGGAACAGCACGACGATATGACATTAGTTGTATTGAAAATAAAATAGGAGAAAGAATGAATTTAGCAAATAAAAACTTTGTTATAACAGGTGGCTCAAAAGGTATTGGAAAAGCCATAGCCATGGATTTAGCCAGACTAGGCGCAAATATTGCCTTACTTGCGCGAAAAAAAAATGACCTGCAAACAGCTCAAAAAGAAATCAAAAAAATGTATCCTAATGTAAAGGTCTCTATATTCCCTACTGACATATCCGTACATAACCAGGTAAAAAAGACTGCGAAAGCGTTGAAAAAAGAGATGGGAGAACTGGACGGTTTAATAAATAACGCTGGAATATCGTATTCCGAAACTTTTGAAAATCAACCGGTTAAGGCCTTTGCTGACACCTCTGCAATCAAATATCTGGGCAATATTTACATGACCCGGGAATGTCTTCCTTTTATTAAAAATGGCGGGTATATTTCCTATACAGCTTCTGTTCTTGCCTATATGGGTTTATATGGTTATACAAGTTATGTAGGTCCAAACTATGCCATTCTCGGCTTTGCTGAGTCTCTGGCACAAGAAGTTATGGAAAGAAATATTCATGTTTGCGTACTTTGTCCGCCCGATACGGAAACACCGGGTTATGAAAAAGAGAATAAAACAAAGCCGTATGAAACCATGAAAATTTCAGAAACGGCTAAATTGATGTCTCCTGAAGGTGTAGCAAAGAAATTTCTTATTAAAATGTTTAAAGGAAAATTTTTCATCACAGTGAATTTTGAATCAATAATGTTGTACCGGTTATCACGCTTATTACCCGGTTTTTTCCGCTGGTATCTGAAATATACCATTCGGGCGATTCAAAAGAAGAAAAAATAGCGTCTAATGAAATTATGAAAAAATATGTTTTCGGGATAATTCTCTTAGTCTCTTTTTCTTTTTTCTTTGCGATATTCAGCGAAGAACCCAAAGAAGAAGCGGTTGTGGAACAACCTCCTTTTAATATTTTTAAAGAAGCAAGAGGGAAAGTTCTCCGGTGGAAACTTGAACCCGGTGATGTGGTTGAAATTAAGAAGGTTGCACAACAGCATGTAATTATTACGGATAACACTCAAAAAAGTGAACTTGACAGAGAGGTAATTCACTGGATAACGTTGAATACGCTGGATAAAAACCGCCAACATGGTTATCATGTCGAGGGAACATTCTCAACTCAGATTCGACAATTGCCTAAGAAAGGTACAGCGTTTCAAGCCGACGAGCTCTATTTTTCAAAATTTTATATTGCACCGATTGGTAAATATTATGTACCCGGTGAACAATATATGCCAAATGTTCGCCATATTCCCATTTTTCCAGATAAGAAAGACCCTGCAAATGTAGATCACCCTCTGAAAGAAGGAGATTCCTGGGCCCGCGTAGCTGAAGAGATTGTATCAGGTAAAATATTATATCGTGTTCCTATAGAGGCAAACTATGTCTATCTTGGGAAAAAAACTATAAAACGAAAAGACAAAACGAAAACTCTACATAAAATAAAAATTTCATTGGCTATAAATTATACAATCAAAGATGGCGGCAAAAACGACCCTCAAAATATTTTTGGGTATGCCACGGCGCTTTTAGCCTGGGACGAAGAAGAGGGCATTCCTTATTTAATGAGAGAAGAGATTAACCTGACTTTAATTTACGGGAATGGTTTAACGCATGAATTTGCCATAAAAAGCCTGACTAGATATAAGAAGAAAAAAAGTTTCACGAAGGCAGATAAAAATCAGTTTGTCAATGACTTGAAAGAGGCAGTCAAAGGTGATGAAGGAACAAAAATAACCCAGGACGAAAATGGGATAAAAATAGAACTTCCGGATGTTTTTTTCGACTTCGATTCTGATAAACTAAGCGAAGAAGCTGCCGCAGTGTTACAAAAAATAACCAAGGTGCTTGAAGCGTATCCGAATAAAAGAGTGTTAATTCGTGGACACACCGATAACGTTGGAAAGGCGAAATATAATTATAATCTTTCAAAAGGCAGAGCGCTTCGCGTTTTGCGGTACTTGACCGGTAAATCGAAAAAACTTAAATTAGATAACTTCTCGTACCACGGGGAAGGCTCCGATTCTCCCGTCGCCCCGAACAGCACGTCTGAAGGGCGAAAGAAGAACAGAAGAGTTGAAATAATAATTCTCGATAACTGAGATTATTTCATTTTGTATTTGCGTTTGAATTTGTCTACACGACCAGCTGCATCAACAAGTTTTTGTTTTCCTGTGAAAAATGGATGGCAATTTGAACAAATTTCCACTTGAATAGCAGCTTTCGTTGAGCGAGTTTTATGCTCAGCGCCACAAACGCATTTAATTGTTGATTCTACATAGTCTGGATGAATTTCAGCTTTCATAATATTTCCTTTACACAGCAGAGCTGAATATATATACGTATTGTCAAGTAAAATATCGTATAGCATGGCAATGGGAAAAAAGATGATCAATTTAGAAACAAAATACATGGGTTTAACTTTAAAAAGCCCATTAATTATGGCAAGTTCTCGGCTTAGTAGCAAAATCGCCAACACACAAAAAGCCGAAGAGTATGGCGCGGGGGCAGTAATCTTACGCTCATTATTTGAAGAGCAGATTATGGCCGAAATATACAAAGGCGAACCAGATAACATCGCGGAATACCATCCTGAAGCCGCAGACTATTATAATAATATAGCAAAAGATTATTCCATATCGAAATATTTTAAATTAATTGAAGAGACGAAAAATGCGGTTGAAATGCCAGTTTTGGCCAGTATACACTGTATTTCAAAAGGTCAATGGATTGAATATGCTACCAGGCTTGAAAATGCCGGAGCAGATGGACTTGAGTTAAACTTATATATTACTCCCGATAATCCATCGCAAAACTCAACCGATATTGAAGCTCATTACCTCGATATAATTAAAGAGGTTCAATCCAGAGTGAAAATTCCGGTCGCAGTAAAACTCTCTCCTTATTTTACAAACCTCTATCAAATGGCTGAAAAAATTGATAAAACAGGTGTATCTTCCATTGTGTTATTTAACCGTTATTATACATTCGATATTGATGTCGATAAAATGGCTTTAACCTCGGGTAATTTACTTTCATCTGAAGATGAAAACTCAACAACACTTCGTTGGGTAAGCTTAATTTATGGTCGTATTAAAGCTGACCTTTCGGCTGGAACCGGTATTCATAATGCGAAAACTGCCATAAAGCAGATGCTTGCAGGCGCTTCCACCGTACAAGTTGCGTCCGTGCTGTACAAAAATGATATGAAATCATTGTCTGAAATAGTAACCGGCATCGGTTCGTGGATGCAGGAAAAAGGTTTTAATTATACGGAAGAGTTTCGCGGAAAATTATCGAAAGTCCAGAGTAAGGAGCCATATTCTTACGAGAGAGTTCAATTTATTCGCCAGGACATGGACGTAAAATAAGAAAACGTATTTCATCTTTCCTATTTTTTGTGAAACTTAAGCCATAGATTCGTATTATACTTGCCTTTTCGGCCAAGACCTGTAGTTTGTCGCCATGGCTAAAGATAAATCTTCTGTTTTAAGTACCCCCCTCGCGTATATTACATACTTAGTTGTAATTCTGGGAGTTGGAGCCCACATTGTTCCGTTGGTCTCTCCGCAGATTATGGCAAGCGGGTTTGCAGGTATCATTTTCTTTCTGAAAATATTCGGCGTAATTGGGTTGATCTCCTTGCTCATCATGTTTTTAGAGCTTCTGAATTATTTCGGACTCGAACGCCATAACATTATGGGTCTTACCCTGGGCCTTTCTATAGCTTTTGTATTTATGTATGTCGATCGTGAAATGACGATTCTAAAACCCATTGAGGAATTTTCTATAGATGCAAGATTTCGTCTTACCGGTCCCTCGGTAACGTTCGTAAAACGTGAAAATGTAACCCTTCAATCGTCAAATCCAGACGCCCACCCAGCCATTCAAATTATTGGAATAGACCAGGATACGATAAACAAATTACAGATATTCCCTTTTTCGTGGCACCATTATGCGAATATGCTCAGTGCGCTGGAAGGTTCGACTGCAAGTTCAGTCATGTTTGATATTTTCTTACTCGATGAGTTAAAAAACAACTATGGTCTATTGGCTCTGTCCGAAGATATGCGAGATGATATGTACACATCTTTAAGAACGAATAAATCCATAACATTAAGTAATTCTCAGATTAGAAAAGCCTCTGCTCTTTTGAGCAACCAGATTAAAACGAATGGAAACGTTGTACTGGATTATCCTTTCCAGACCAGTGGTTTGAATGAAGAAACGCTAAGCAGGAAAGTTCTGGAAGAGCGTGAAAAGTTTTTGGAAAGATATGAGATTATCAATGTAGAAGAGTCTGAATATAATAGCAAGAGAGAGTGGGTCGATCATCCTGAGCCGCCCATTGCCTCCATTGGCGAATCTTCCATGGGTCTTGGTTATGCGAATATTCGAAAAGGGGAGACCGGCGTAAACCGTACTGTACCATTGATTATTAAATACAAAAATCGATTCTATCCTTCTATTGACTTGATTATGGCGGCGCGTCATTATGGCATTAATATTAAAAAGGATGTATCGGTCAAGCTTGGAGAATATATCAAAATATCGAATATTCCCGAAAAAACACGTTCCTACTTTATTGGTGGTAAGTCAGAATCGATGGATGTAATGGCCAAGCCGAATTCGAAACGGGAGATTAAAATACCGGTTGACGAAGAAGGGTTTATGGCGATTAACTTTATCGGTGGCCCGCTCTCTTTTAGTTCTACTTCTTTCTGGATGATTTCAGAATCAGAAAAGGGATACTATAGCGGAGATAGTGACGCCTTTGCCGATAAAATACTGTTACTCTCTGTTTACTACGCTACAGGGGTTGCTCATGACGTTCACGCCAGTCCGTTTGGCGATTTAATGGGTATTGAGCATCACGCCGCCGGCCTGAATACAATCTTGAACCAGGACTTCTTGAAATTTGCTCCCCTCTGGTTAAACTATTTAATTCTTATTATTATCGGTTTAATCTTTGGGTTTATAGTTCCACGTTATAATATTAAATGGGTACTGGTCGGTACGGTTGTACTGGCTCTGGTTTTTACCGTTGAAGCATTGTATGTATTTAGTCAATTTAATTTCGTTCACTTCTTTTTTACTCCCTATATAGAAATGGTTATCGTTTTAATTGCCATTACAGGGTATAAGGTTTTAACCGAAGAAGAGAATGTAAAATACATTCGATCGACATTTTCAAAGTTTGTCTCGAAAGATGTTGTAAACGAAATGCTGGCGAATCCCGACTCTCTTAAACTCGGTGGAGCCAACAAAGAACTGACAATATTTTTCTCTGATATTCGTGGGTTTACATCGATTTCGGAAGCTCTTTCTCCAGAAGATCTAGTGCTACTGTTGAACGATTACCTTTCGGTCATGACAGAGACTGTAATAGCCTACAAAGGAACCGTAGATAAGTACATGGGTGATGCTATTATGGCATTTTGGGGAGCCCCGTTGGAAATTAAAGAGCACGCTTATTATGCATGTATATCTTCTTTAAGACAGTTGCAACAACTAAATGAGCTACAGATTAAATGGAAAGAGCAGGGGTGGCCATCGATTGAAATTGGAATTGGTCTAAATACAGGTATGGCTGTCGCCGGAAACATGGGTTCTTCACACAGAATGGATTACACGGTAATGGGAGATACCATTAACCTGGGTTCTCGCCTGGAAGGCACGAATAAAGTATACGCGACTAGAATTATTATTTCAGAGCATACCTATGCTAAAGTAAAAGATAAAATTGTGTCTCGAGAACTCGATAGCATTCGAGTAAAAGGAAAAAACGAGCCAGTGACAATTTATGAACTAATTGATATAAAAGACCATGGCGATTACGAAAAGTACATTAAACTTGTAACCAATTAATCGCGAATAAGGGCGCAATTAATTGCGCCCCTACTCTGATCTTTTTTATGTCTCTTTTTAGTTACAATTTTAACGTTATTGCAAAGACATGCTTATAAGGCATATACATCGGCTGTTTCAATATCAGTCAAAGGAAGAATAATTCCCTCTTCTTCGCCAAAGTACTGGATAATATCACTACCAACCAGCTTTCTGCGACCATTCATTGTAATTTTTTTACCATTTTTCAAGGTAAACACAATTTCGAGGCCACGGTGTTTTAAATATTTTTCAATAGTATTCACAAACTCATTCTTGTTTTCTTCACTCATACTTTCCCTACTCCGATTAGCTTATTTTTTTTATGGATTAACGATACTATCGGCATATATAAGAAAAACTCAAGTATTAAATGTTAAGAAATATACTATAATATCGTCAAAAGGAAAAATTTAATAAGGAAGGCAGGAAAATTGGAGATAAGGAAGGCAGGAAAAGAGGGGAAGGGAGATCTTATTAGTTTGTTTTAGAGTCAATTGTTTATAATAGCGATCTTTCTCCATGAATCTATTGCTAAAAATCGAAGACTTTTTTTTCTTATATTTTCCATTCCTGTATTCCTTATAATTCTTCTTTCGCTTATTCCTTATGGCTTTTTTCCTTTTACTGAAACCGACCAGCAATTTCCTGAGAACAGAATTTGCATTTACCTTTTTGCATTCCCTGTGCAGATGTACGGTAACCGGTTCGCTCGATTACTTTTTTGCCGCAGGAAGGGCAATGGGTAATTCCGCCTTCGGGGTAGACAAGGTTGCCTGTGTAGACATAGTTCATTCCTTTGTCCAGAGCAATGTTTCGCGCTGACGTTAAAGTAGCCAGAGGGGTGGTGGGAGTCGTATTTAGTTGGTAACTTGGGTGAAAGGCACTGAAATGGATAGGGGTGTTCTCACCCAGGTATTGTTTTACCCAACTTACCATTTGTTGTATCTCTTTTTGTGAGTCGTTTAAACCGGGAATTAAAAGGGTTGTTATTTCCAGCCATGTTTTGGTCTGTTCGCGAACATATTGCAGTGTTTTCAAAACCGGCGCTAAAGAGGAATCGGTCTGTTTTTTGTAAAACAGTTCTGAAAAAGCTTTTAAGTCGATGTTCACCGCATCCATGGCGTTGAAAAACTCTCTGGCTGGCTTCTTGTTTATAAATCCGTTCGTAACAGCGACATTATAAATTCCATTTTGACGGCACTCATAGGCAGTGTCTACAGCAAACTCAAAAAATACAATGGGATCATTATATGTATACGCCACACTAACTGCCTTTGCTTGAAGCGCTTTATCGGCAATTTCAGCCGGAGAGGCCTTTACAGAAGAGACATGAATATTTTGAGCTTTCGATAAATTCCAGTTCTGGCAAAAATTACACGATAAGTTACAGCCAGCGGTTCCAAAGGATAAGACATTTGTTCCGGGGAAAAAATGGTATAAAGGTTTTTTTTCAATGGGATCTAGCGCAAGTCCGCTGGTTAAACCATAGGTTAAAAGTTCCATTTTGCCATTTACATTGGCTCTTACAAAACAGTGTCCATGCTCGTCTTTGGGAATATGGCAGGTTCGCGGGCATAACAAACAGACTATTTCTTCAGAATTTGCGTTTTTCCAGTATTTTGTACTATTTTCGGTGGATATAACGACATTTTTCCCGGTTTTTCTTGACGCTAAGTTTGCCATATTTAATTTATATACAGGAAGGGTTACCATGACAACTTTTTTTAAAGAAAAAAACTCTGTTCGCGAGCCCGCTGTGGCTGGCCAATTCTACCCGGAAAACCAAACTGAATTAAAAAACAGTGTATTAAAGTATATGGACGATGCTTCAGGTTCGGAAATTATTCCGAGAGGGTTCATTGTTCCTCACGCCGGTTATTCTTATTCCGGCGCTGTTGCAGGCTCTGCGTACAAAATTGCAAGTTTGGCGAAAAAGCACTATAAAAGAGTTGTGCTCATTGGACCCGCACATCGAGTTTATGTAGATACAGTGGCTTTACACTCTGCTTCTAATTTTAAATCACCACTGGGTCTAATACCGATTGACCAGAAGGCTATTTTAGATCTTGCTAAAACATTTAACTTAACTCCCTTCAATGAAGCTCATATCCAGGAACATTCGCTTGAAGTTCAACTTCCATTTATTCAACTGGCGTTGCCAAAGGTAAAATTGATACCTATGGTGGTCGGTCACTGCAATATTAATCTTCTTGCTGAAATTCTTGAATTTTTCTGGAATGAAGAAACACTCTATTTAATTTCTTCTGATTTAAGCCATTTTCACGACTATGAAACTGCCGTAAAAATGGACTCTACCACAACAAAACAAATTATAGATTTGGATTATGAATCGATTGGACTTGAAAACGCTTGTGGTTGTCTGGGAATAAAAGCATTTCTAAAAGTTGCCAAAAACCATAACCTGAAAGTAGAAGCAATTGATGTACGAAATTCAGGCGACGCCTCTGGGTCTCACGACAGCGTCGTTGGTTATGGTTCCTTTGCTTTCTGGGAGAATTAAGGGCTTTAAGTGGATGAACTTTCAGAAAAAGACAAATTTGAACTATTGAGAATCGCTCGCACTTCTATAGAACACGGAGTGAAGGAGCATGCGCCATATTCTCCCGATTTAGTAATATTAAACGCGACTTTAAACCAAGATGGTGCTTGTTTTTGTACCTTACGGATGAACGACCAGTTAAAAGGGTGTATTGGTACGCTGGAAGCTTTTCGACCGCTGGCGGTTGATGTAGCTGAAAATTCCTATGCTTCGGGGTTTCGTGATACCCGTTTTTCTAATCTGGTGTTTTCAGATCTTGACAAGGTGGATATTGAATTATCTATATTAGGCAAATTAACGCCCATTAAAAATATGGACGATACAGAGTTATTGCGTTATTTGTCCAAATCGAAGCCGGGGATGGTGGCGCAAATGGGTTCACATAAAGGAACTTTTTTGCCATCGGTCTGGGACACCTTACCCGAACCTTCCCGTTTTTTAGAAGAGTTGAAAAAGAAAGCCGGGCTAGACCCGAAAGAAGATTCACTCAATATTCAATATAATGAGTACACCGTTGAAAAATTTGCAGAAAAAAGAAATTCAATCTAGTAATACACAATGGTGGAAAAATTATCAATATCAGCCTCTAAGTGTGTTGAACAATGAGCTAAACAGTGACCATGTGGTTATTTTAGGCGCTGGCCCTTCTTTAAACTATGCGCAGCAGATGATCGAAAATTTCTGCAAAAACAAAGCTCTGTTTTTAGTGCCCGATATCTTAGCCAAAGCCTTTATAAAAAAATACCCGACAAGCAGACGAATTATTTTTACTCTGGAAAATCGTAGACACCCTTATTTGCAGGGTATTTCGAATGAAAAAATCGCGGTTTATTGTAAAGCTAATCGACAAAATATTCCGAAAAGCTCTAACTCGATGTATCTTTTTCATTTCGATTTTGATAAGAAATTCGATAAAAATAGTGGTGAATCCACCCAGATTGTCTCACCAGGGACAGTCACCGGGGCTGCCTTTGCCTGGACTATCAAAACGCTATATAAAGAGTATATTCAAAACCTGGAGTTCATACATGTGCATACGATGGGCATTGATCTTTCTTACCCAGACAGCCAGATGTATGGTAGACTGGCTCAATATCCCTTTATAAATGATTATTGGAAAAATCGAGAAACTCTGGAATGGGAAAAAATACTGGTAAAGACTTCTCATGTTATTATGAAACATGGTTATCTTATTCGAACCTGTGAAGAATTTTTGAAAACCGGAAAAAATCTGGAGACAATGCTCAATTCTGTAGATTCACGCTTAAAACTGTTCGATTACAGCCCGCTGGGAATACAGCACCCTTTGTGTGCCAAGTGGGATGCAAAAATAAATGCTGAATAATTCGCGACATAATCCGATAATGTAAAAGTGATAGAAGTTACTAGATTAAATGGTGATAAGTATCTGTTGAATCAAAACCTTATTGAGGTTATTGAACAAAAGCCCGATACAATTATTAAGCTATCTAACGATAAAAACCTAATTGTGAAAGAGACACCAACCGAAATAATAAATAGAATTATCAAATTTAAACGGGAAATATATTTTGAAAACAATAGAGTGGAATAAATGGATATAGCATCTTTAGTTGGACTAACAATGGCCGCACTGGCTATTGTAATTGGAACATTTGCAGCCGGCATCTCGGCAGGTCAGATTATTGATCTGGCTTCCGTATTTATTACGATAGGCGGAGCCTCCGGAACCGTAATTTTATCTAACCCCCTACCTTTAACATTGAATATTTTCAACGTTTTTAAAAAGGTTTTTCGAGTTCCCCAGTTTGATATTAAAGGGAAGATTCTTCAAATTGTGAGTTTTTCTGAAAAAGCTCGTAGAGACGGGCTGCTTGCTCTAGAAGACGATATGGAAGACCTGGAAGACCCTTTTATGAAAAAAGCCTTGCAACTTGTTGTAGATGGTACAGACCCTGAAATTGTACGTAATGTAATGGAAATTGATCTCGATTCAATGGAATTACGTCATGCAAGAAATCGTGCCTGGTTTGACTCTGTAGCGACTCTTGCTCCCGGTTTCGGGATGCTGGGGACTCTTATTGGACTTGTCGGGATGCTGGCGAACCTTGGTGGTGACCCGTCTGCGATTGGTCGTGGTATGGCCGCCGCTTTGATCACAACATTTTATGGTTCCTTAATTCAAAATATGATTGCTGTTCCAGTCTCGAATAAACTGAAAAATAGAACGGATGAGGAAGCTCTGGCAAAACAGGTGATGATTGAAGGGACTTTGTCTATTCAGGCGGGTGATAACCCTCGAATTGTACAAGAAAAACTGGCAAGTTACCTTACTCCGGTTATGAGAGAAGAGCTAAAACAAGCTGAAGTGTAAGATATAAAATGGCTAGAAAGAAAAGAATAAAATCTTGTCCCTTAGGAGCACCGATATTTCTGTTGACTTATGCAGATATGGTGACCCTTCTTTTGACATTCTTTGTAATGCTTTTTACTGTGGCAAAAGTCGATGGGAAAGAACTTCGTATTATACTGTCTGCCTTTCGTGGTTCTCTTGGGTTTTTCGAAGGGGGCCAGACATTATCGAAGGGGAAACTCGAACAGATGGGTATGAACCTGATGAGTCTGCCAGCTCCCGAAAAAGAGAAGACACTTTCGCAGGCTTTAAGTGTTGCAACTGAAATTTTTGAGCCTGAAGTTCAAAGTAAAAAGATTACTGTAACACAAGATGAAAGAGGGTTAGTCATTAGTTTAATCGGTAATGATCATTTTCCTCCAGGGTCGGCCCGTTTAACGGATGAGTCGAAGAGAATTCTAAAAAAAGTAGGCGGGTTTTTAAGACAAAATTCATCGTTTATTCGAATTGAAGGTCACTCTGATGAATCTGGCCTGGTAAATACTCCTGCCGGAGAGCGCTATGCTACGAACTGGGAACTTTCTTCGCAACGCTCTATTAATGTATTGCGTTTTTTACATGAGTCGGAAGACGTGGAACCATCGAAAATGTCGGCGGTATCTTTTGCTCAGTATAGACCGGTTTCCGACTCGCAGACTCCCGAAGGCAGAGCCTTGAATAGAAGAGTAGATATTGTTATATTAACGAATAAGAGTGCAGTACGAGATTATGATGAAAACGATGTTCCGGGTAATAAATACCCTGGAATTGAATGGGAAAACCCATAAACGAGGTTTGTTATGGCTGATGAAGAACTATTAGATGAAGACCAAGATGAGGATTTGCTTTCCGGAGCTCCAATAGCCGGTGGTAGGTCGAAATTAGTAGGCATTTTGTTATGGGCGGTCGGTATACTGGTTGCAATAGCATTAATGTTTGTAATTGCTTATTTTGTAAGTGAAAATTCCAAGTCGAATGATTATAGAGAGACTCAAAGTATTGTAATTGCTCCGGCGCCAGCGCCATGGGGAATATACCGGTTTCAAAAAGAGTTTCGGGTGAACACAGCAGATACAGATGAAGCTCACTTTATTCAAATGACGTTGTCTTTTGGGTTTGACTCAAATAATAAACAACTGGAAAATGAACTAATACAACGGACTGCCCAGATGATGCATATTATTAACATTGTCCTGGGTGGTAAGAAAAAAGAGGAGTTGATTACTTCAATGCAGAAACAAAACCTGGCTGATGAAGTTAAATCGATGATTAATATGATACTCAGCAAAGGTAAAATTGAAGCAGTCTATTTCGAAGAGTTGATTGTAAGTTAAGGGGAGCAGCATGGGAGAAGCATCATTATCACAAGATGAAATAGACGCACTATTAATGGGGGCAGAGGATGTTGACGCGCCCGCTGCGCCGGAATTTCCAGAACCAGCGCCTGCTAGTTCGGGGGGCGGTTCGAGTGCGGCTTTAGGTGGTGTCTTTAACGACGCTATGGCTACGGCGGCAAATTCAGCTACCTCATTAATAACTAAGAATGTCGAGATTGCTAATGTCGAAATCGAACCTAGCGATACCGGCGCAATGTCCAGGTCAACAATACCTGGTTCCGTGGTTATTTCCATTACAATGGGGGCCAGTAATAGTACTTTTACTATTGAGGCCGAAGCAGCCAAGAAAATATCAATGCTCATGATGGGCGCCGATATGCCGCCGGCTGAACTTGATGAAGCGTATTTATCTACACTGGGAGAGCTTGCGAACACGATCGCGTCTTCTATGTCGAACAGTCTGGGAGGCAAGTTTAAAGACGACTTGCAACCCGGAGTTCCCGATATAAAGGTTTATAACAGCGAGGCAGACCTACCGCCTTTTGCCGGTAGTAATATTACAAAGTTTACATATGACTTGAAAATTGAAGGGGAGACCCCGACAAAACTTGTTCATTACATTGATGCGCAAAGTACCGATAAGTGGGCTTCAGCCATAGCCGGACCTGCGGCAGCGCCCATGGCTCCCCCCATGAATCTTGGACAACCCCAGGCGCAACCACAGGCGGCTCCACAGCAGCAGGCATTTGGTGGTATGATGGGCGGAGCGCCTCAAGCACAATCCATGGGTGATGTAGCGATTAATCCGGTGAATTTTCCAAGCCTCAGCGCCGGGGGACCGGCTATGGCAGCGGGAAGCGGTCAGATTCCATCGAATATCGATCTTTTGATGGATGTTCAGATGGTTCTTACCGTAGAGCTGGGCAGAACGAAAAAGTATGTTAAAGATATTCTGGGTCTTGGTGAGGGTTCGATTATCGAACTTGATAAACTGGCCGGTGAACCGGTTGACCTTTTGGTCAATGGGAAACTGATCGCGAAAGGCGAAGTTGTGGTAATTGACGAAAACTTCGGTGTTCGGGTAACCGACATTGTAGGACCTGCCGAACGATTAGCTCGAATGACATCGGGTTAATGAGTTTATTACCGAAGGGTAGTTGCAGATACTTCGTTAGAAAATTCAGACAATGTATCAAACTGGGAGTGGGCTTTTATTTTAAAATAATAGGTCACTCCTGTCTCAAAAGGGACGTAGTACACAACGGTGGAACCATCGATTGCTTGTGTTACTCCCATATAATCATATAGAGTAACGGAAACAGTGTTTGTCAGGTCGTAATCGGCGCTGGAGTGAACAAAGGTTGGCACGGAGCCGTCATAATTATAGGCTTTGAGGTTTAAATTCCCCCCGCCATCTCCGCTGGAATGACGTGAAATATACAAATTGTAACCGTCAAAAGTATCTTCTTTATTTTGAACATTATATTCAACTTTAAACTTTTGTCCAGATAAGGCGGTAACGGCCAGGTCGACCGGCCTTTCAAGAAATTCTTGTTCGTTATAAGAGAGGTTCAAAACGCATCCGCCGGAAGTTACCAATAACAAAGGTAACCAAAGCAGTAATATTTGTTTTAAAGAACGTCTCACAAAATAAAAATACGCACGAGGTTTCAAAGCGTCAATCAAAATATTGTAAAGTTACTTCAATACCTTTCAGTAGAGCGAATTCGTATTATTCGGACTTTGGCGCGAATAATAAAAAGGGATGAACCGCCAATGGAATGGTTCAGGTATCTTTGAGGGTTTTTTAAGTAGTCGTTTATATCGATTGTTAAATATTTCGAGGTGTCATTGTATTGTAACACCATTCCAAAACCGGAATCGGTAAGAAAGGGCATTCCTTTTTGACCAGGTAACAAATAGAGCATAAAGTAATATGTTTTCTCTTTTTCTAAAATCAGTTTGCCCGATCTGTCAAAAATTTGTGAGCGCGGCAGGGTAATCCAGAAAGGTTTTCCGTCGATGTCGAGCAGAACCCTTACGGAATTTTCTTCGGAGGTTGGCGTGGCATTTGAAAATATGGGTTCTAGAGAGTAGTGCGCCAGCGCCGTGGGTCTATATTTTGTTATAACTTTTAAACCCGAAAAAGTTTCGTAGAGTTCAGTCGCATTTTCAGGGGTTACGGAGATGGTCCCGTTTTTAGAAATATTTAATTTTTTGGCAGTTTTGAAATCATCTATGGAATTTTGGTACAGGTCATCTCCATTTAAAAATAGAAAAAACTGATGACCGCTGGAAAGCCCGACTTTTTGTCTGTAAATAATATTGGCATAAGAAATACCCATTCTGGAACTTTTCTCGGCTGCTGCATTTTTCCAGAATACTCTTTCGCTCGGACTCATGCGGGGGCTTCCAATAATATGAACATGATGCTCTTGAGCAAGTATTCGCAGTTTTCCGCGAACCCGTTGCCGCGAATTGTCGCTACGTGGAGCTCCCGATACAACTAAAAGAATAACCGATTTTTTTTCAGATTTTTCATCGGGTACTATGTTTTTAAGTAGTGTATAATATAAGTTGTCGTCTTTATCATTTCCTTTGCAGGGGATGTTTTGAACATAATCTATAATTTTTAATTTATCGTGGCTTACACCGGAAGTTTCCACATGGTTGTAACCGTTCACCGATATAACTGAACTTTTACCTGCCGGGTAAAGTCGAAGGGCTTTCGATAGCGGACCTAATTCGGCGAATGATCTTCCTCTGGCGTCAATGGCAATTGTTAATGGTATATCGAATCCGCGAGAGGAGGCTGCGAATTTTACAAAAAACGAAGATTGAAAACGAATTCTGGCATACCTGCCTAGAAGTTCCCAGGCGTTGTATCCTTTTTCTTGAATTTCGTCGGTTAATAGTCCCGAGTGCGAGTAATAAATTGTGCCAGTAATAAAAAAAGATTTATCAGAGCCCGTAATTTCCGTTATCAATAAATTATCAACATCTAGTTTTTGCGCGACGGTTTTTAACTGCCCGAGGCTGAGTCCATGGTTGGGGTGTATGCCGAGCTCACGAAAAACTTTTTCAACTTTTTGCGGGGCTATAATATTATTTACTTTGCCAGCTTTCAGGTAGAGATAAACGGTGCGGGCAAGTTCCCAGGGGGTTAATCGGTTGTCGATTGGTTCGGCCCGGTTTCCTGTTTGCAGGTGGGACGAATTGATCTGTTTTATTTTAACGGGTAATACTGCGTAAGTTGACGAATAAATGGCGGTCGAAAAAAAAAATAATCCAGCCAGGGTAAGTATACTGCGAATCGCTTTCATGGATGGTGATTTTTCGAGTTTAATTTTCAACGTCAATGACTTTAAATTCAGTCCTGCGGTTTAAGCGGTTGGCTTTCGGTTCTTTATTGTTTATAACGGGCCGTGTTTCTCCGGCTCCTTCAATTTTAAGTTTGTTTGTAACCCCTTTGTCCACTAAATATTTTTTCACCGAAGAGGCCCGTTTTTGTGATAGTTTTAAATTAAATTCCTCTTTGCCGATTAAGTCGGTGTGTCCGATAATTTTCAATTTCATCCCTTGGTGTTTTTTTAAATATGCCGCCAATCGATCAAGATAAACGTAAGACTCTTCTTGTATCTGGTCTGAATTGTGGTCAAAGTGTATCGACTGTATTGTGAAGCTACGATTTTTTTCGATGGGTTGTAATACAATGGGGAAAACCCCATCTCGGTAATCAACAGCGAGTACTTTTTTGTAATAGGGTAGATAACCCTCTTTTTCAATAAAAATATCAATATATTCAGGTCGGTGATCCACTTTAAGCATGAGCTTTCCATCTTTGTCAGAAGTTTTGGTGGTTTCAAGGGTGGGCGCAGAGGGTTTCGGGATTCTAAATTTTACATCTACCGAAAGATTTTTTTTTGTACTTATATCCTTAATCGTAAAACGTAAGAAAATATCATCGGACACTGGTTCTGAAAGAATATCAAAATGCAATTTTTTACTTTCGCTTTCATGGGTTCTGCTGTAGAAGAGCCGGTCATTGTAGATCGAGAAATAGGTTTCAGCCTGGTCGGTATTGATGGGGGGGCCAAGGTTGACAGGCAGCCCGAACTCTCCTTCGCGATGAGATACATAATAAATATCAAAGCTGCCCTCTCCTTCGGGTCGGTTGGAAGAAAAGTAGAACCCCTGGTCATTTTCATCGGGTATAAGACTAATTTCAATGTCGGGTGAGTTTATTGGTTCAGGAAACTCAGTTGCTTCTTCGAAACTGCCATTTACCATATTTGCATACATAAGTTGTGCATTCTGTATGTGCCCGAATTCATATCTGCTGAAATAGACAATTTTACCATCATGGCTGAGGGAGGGAGCTTTTTCATGGTAGGCTGTATTTACTTTGCCCGGAATTTTTACGGGTCTGGTCCATTGGCCTTTTACTAAGTGAGACCAATATAGATCGTGGGAGACCCGTATCTGACCTTTCGAGTTTTTCGCCATTTCGGCGCTTCCGTCTCGGTCTGAGGTAAAGATGATTACTTTTCCGTTTCGTGCGATGTAAGGGGCTTCGTCATTATAAGGTGAATTAAGTACCTGGAACTTGGCAGGTTTTGCCCATTCATCATTTTCAAACTGAGAAATATAGATATTATTATAGCGATCTTTTTCTCTTTTGCTGTAAAAAACCATGAAGGAACCATCCGGTGCGACTGAAGGCGCCAGTTCATGGTATGAGGTATTTATATTTTTCATGTTCTCGCCAAAGGCGGGGTGGGCGACCAGGAATATAAATAAGGCAGAGATAAAGAGATAGATTTTCATATCTTATTATCGGTGAACTTCGGAATCTGGGTTAGTGAAATTTTTTATAAAGATGAGTTAAGGAAGGCAGGAAGGGCAAGAATAATAAAAAACATAATTCCTTGAAATTTTATGAGAATACTATTCTTTTGCATAAAAATCCTGTTATGTGAAATGCCTAATGTTATTTTCTCACCCGAATTCAACCACATTTTGGGGCTAACTCCGCTTAACCGCAAGAACTCGCAAAAAACTGGCAAGTCAATACGGCTCGCTTCATGCGTTGGTGAACAACGCCGCAGCGACCTGGGTTTCGCCGGCCACGAGTCACCCGACTGCGGCCCCCAAACCCCCGCCTGGCTCGTCACCTCGCAAGAGGTCACCGACATAACCGGAGCCAACTTTGAATACATGCGCCAGGTCCTCTGCCAATTTATTCGCGATAATGAACAAATCAAACGTTTGTATGAAGTTTGTAAGGGATATGTTTAATTACGCGCGATAAATAAATTTATTTTATTTCTTTATGAGTTTTCACCCGATTTCTACCTTTATGTTTTGCCGCATAAAGGGCCTTATCTGCTCTTTCAATTAATAAACCAGGTGTTTCCGTTGAGGTAGGTTTAATCGTGGCTACACCTTCACTCACCGTAACCACTTTTAAAATTTCAGAAAAATCATGTTTGAGGGCTAAACTTTCAATATGCCTTTGGATGTTTTCAGCAATAACGAAAGCTCCTTGAGCCGTAGTATTCGGAAGAATAACGGCAAACTCTTCTCCTCCGTATCTTGCGGCAATATCCGTTGGCCGGTTTAATTGACCACGAATTGCATCAGCCACAATTTTAATACATTCATCGCCTTTTTGATGCCCATATCCATCATTGTATTTTTTAAAAAAGTCGATATCAATCATAATTAGCGATAATAAATTATGATCGCGAATACCATTGTCCCATTCTGCGTTAATAAATTCATCGAAATGCCTTCTATTGGCCAGACCTGTTAGAGCGTCTACTACTGCCAGTCGCTGTAGTATCCGGTTGGCATCAACAATCTCTTGCATAGCAACTTTCAATTTTTCTTTTTCTTCTTCAATTATTCTGGTTCGGTCTATTACTTTATCTTCAAGAGTTTCATAATGCCTTGCGTTTTCTATTGAAATAGCTGCTTGCGTAGAAATCATTTCAAGCATTTCAATACGGCTTTCAGTAAAAGCGTCAGAAGTTAAATTGTTTTCAAGATAAATTATTCCGGTGACTTCCCCTTTGTATCTAACGGGGGTACACAAAACAGATTTTATTTGATTTTTCTTGAAGTAAGAATCATTCTCAAACCTGTGGTCAATACCATCACCAGTCAGCATAACAACCTCCGAAGTTCTAGAAACAAATTGAACCATTGAAAATGGAATCCTGTCGTAACCTTCAGCCGGAGTTCTTTCAAATTTTAATAAAGAATTCTCTTCTATTGAATCTTCCGCTTCAATCCATAATTGGTTATTTTCATTGGATATAAATATTCCACGCTGGGCCCCCGCATTTTCAATAATAATATGCATTAATTTTTTTAACAAGGAATCGAATTTAATCTCGCTGGAAATAGCAACGGTTGCTTTAACAACGGTATCAATATCAAGGAGTGATTTTGTAGTAGAAGAGATCTCTACCTTGCCAGGCACACTGGTGTTAGAAAAATTTTCGGGTTTCAGTAAAGTTTTATTCGTAGTTCGATTGCTTAAATCCACACTCCCAGCGAAGGCCTGTAGATTGGAAAATTCCGCTTCTGTTTTTTCAGCTATTGCCTTTGCCCCCCATGCACTGTACCCTGAGATGGCATCTCGAAGAAACGGCCAGGCCAGTTTCTTATTGTTTTCTTTAACAAGCAATCGTCCTGCCAGCTCATTGGCAATGCCGCTTTTTTGAATGAATCCGTTTTTAAGAGCGCTTTGCGAGGCCTCTTCATAAAGTCTAATTGCACTCAGCACTTTTCCTTTATGTTTTTCAAGCTCAGCAGATACGAGCAAGTATTGATAGCCAAAATTTACCGGGTTCTTATCTGCCCATGATTTTATTTTTTTTTGAATCTTGCGAATTTCTTTAAGGTATTTTTTCCGGGGTTTTTGATTATAAAGAGCTGATAAAATAAGTGCAGTAATGAAATAATGCTCAGTCGTATGAAGCATAGCAAGAGAATATTTCAAATATTTTTTAGACTCCAGCGAAATGTTATATGCTTCCGAGAAATTTCCCCATAAGTAAAGAGAGAACATCTTATTGACATAGTAAAAATGGGAAAAGTGAAGGGCTGTAAAAGTATTAATTTCTTTAATATACTCTTCTTCAACCAGGTTGTTATCCGAAAATGAATCCCGGCTGGATGTTAATCCGTTTAAATTAGCAATAGTGCTGAGAACCGATTGGATTGTTCCCACTGCCTCTTTGTTGGCAATTCGGTGCATAAATTCCTGGAAATTTTCTGCAATTTTTTTAACTTCATCGAGGTTGACTCCCCTTATAAACTGGCTCATCACCAGAGTAGATACGGCACAGGAAACATGGAAAAAATCTCCCGTATGTAAGCCACTTTCATAAGATGCCTTATAGTATTCCTCTGTTTCCGTAACCGGCCGCAACCAGAAATTTGTAAAATAGGCGGAAACAAAATTTATTTCGCTACGCTGATTTTTGTAATCAAATTTTTCGTTCATGGACAGAGCGAGGCGGCCAAACTCGTAACCACTTTGGTGGTTACCCAGTACTCCCCCTCTAAATATCCCCCCATAAACCAGATACGATACAGCATTATCTTTAATGTTCCCGTATTTAAGACTTAAAGTAACTCCTTTAATTGCGTTATGAATGCAAAGTTCAGGCCGAATTTGGTACGCAGCTTTAAGTAAAGCTGCAATAAGTTTCATGGCATAGGCCTTATCTTCATTTTCACACAAAGACAGGTTAACAAGGTCCTCAATTTTTTTCCCCGCCATTTTAATTTTAAGTTTAATAAAGTCCTTAATTAACAGGGGAGGGATAAAAGCTGAAGGGAGTTTTACACCATAAAGCCGGACAGCCTTTCTCCCGGTTTGGTAGGCAGTTTTAAAGTCACCAAGGTTTGTATAAAAATGAATCATCTTTTCATATACGGCTGATTTTTGATCCCTGTTTGATGCAATTTCCAGCGTTTCATTAAATATTTTTTTAGCATTTTCATGATTACCGCACAAATGTTCAATTTCAGCTAACTCCAGATTCACTTTATGCCAGAAATCGTTGTGTGTTTTAAATAAATCTTCTTTCAATAAATTCCGCGCTGTTTGAATATACCGAAGAGCCGGTTCATAAGCGATAGATTCTTTTGCCCGAATCGCTGCCTGCAAATTGAGTTTTGCCAATTCCAGCTTTTCCTTTGCATCAACAATTAAATCCAAGGCAAGATCGTAATGATTGACAATTTCAAAAATATATTCCGATAAATGCTTTTCCTTTACTTCGGCTAAGCGAAGCTTCCCTATTTTCAAATGAAACACAGATTTCTCACCGGAACTGAGCATATCGTAAGCAGCTTGTTGAACCCTGTCATGAAGGAACCTGTACTCAACGTCAAAAGCAATATCTGTCTCCGGGTTATCACTGATATATTTATAATTATCTCCTATCGGCTGAATTAGATCGCTTGAGACAGCCGGGGTAAGTTGTGTAATTACTTCAGCATGCGGTAATTGCAGTAAAAATAAAAGTTCTTTATGGGTAAATTTATTGCCAATGCAAGCTGCTCTTTTTATCAACTGCTGGCTCGGCTCGGGAAGTTTTTTAATATTTTTTATCATTAAATCGATAACATTATCAGAATCTTCCAGGTTTTGAATACTTTGAATATCCCAGGTCCAGACTTTTTCAGCAACGCTAAACATGGCCAATTTAGACTGGTAAATATCAATTAACAATTGATTAATAAAAAGAGGGTTACCATTGGTTTTTTTATGTATAACTTCGGCTAATGATAAGGAGTTCTCTTCGGTGCACAAAAACGTATCACAAATTATCTCTTGAACCGTGGACAATGAAAATGGCAACAACAATAATTCATTAACAAGATTATTGGCCTTTTTAAATCGGGCAAGCATCACTAAAAGCGGGTGCGACAAATCCACTTCGTTGCTGCGGTATGCTCCAATGACAAATAAATGAGTTATCTCCGTATCGGTACAAATTATCTCGATTAAATTCAAGGAAGCTGCATCTGCCCAATGAAGGTCGTCTAAAAACATTGCCAAAGGATGTTCTTTCGTTCCAAAGACCTGAACGAACTTTTTAAAATAAAAATTAAACATGTTTTGTGACTCTAGAGCACCGAGCGTCGGAACCTCCGGTTGCTCTCCGATAATAATTTCCAGCTGCGGAAGAACATCGATTATGATTTGACCGCTTCCCTCCAGAGCCTCCAGAATTTTAAGTTTCCAGATTTCAATTTGACTATCACTCTGTGTAAGAATCTGGCGTATTAAATCCTGAAAAGCCTGAATAACCGCAGAGTATGGTATATTTCTTTTATATTGCTCAAATTTACCATTTATAAAATGGCCGGTGGATTCAGTAATCGGTTTGTATATTTCATGAATCAAGGATGATTTCCCGACCCCTGAATAACCTGAAACCAACATGATTCCGGTTTGGCCATTGCAAACGCTCTCATACGCAGATAGAAGTTTCTGGATTTCGCTTTCACGACCATAAAGCTTATCCGGTATTTTAAATATATCCGGGGTATCGTTCATTCCCGCACGGAAGTTTTCTAAAGATCGATTAGTATTTAGGCTGGTTAATATTTTTTCAAAGTCCGATTTAACGGTAAAGGCGCTTTTATAACGGTCTTCGGCATTTTTTGCCATCATTTTCAAAACGACATCCGATATTGCCTTTGGGATTGTATCATAGGTTTCATACAATTGTTTTGGCGCTTTTGCAATATGCATATGAACCAGTTCCATGTTGTCGTTTGCAATAAAAGGTCTTTTTCTTGAAAAAAGCTCATAAAATGTAACACCAAGAGAATAAATATCCGACTGATAGCGAATGGGTCGGTTCATTCTACCAGTTTGTTCGGGTGAAATGTAAGCAAGTGTGCCTTCAAGGTGGTCCGGGTTCGTTAGCTCCTGGTTTTCATGGGTAAGCCTGGTGGCAATTTCAAAATCAATAACTTTTATAACCCCGGTTTCCGGATTAAATAAAATATTATTTGGATTGATGTCTTTATGAATAATTCCACTATTATGAATCTCTGCAAGAATGCCTGCGATTACAGCTGCAAGCTGATAACGATCCATTAAAGAAACCGTGTTATCCTCTATAATATTGTTTAAGGGCTCTCCTTTAAAATCTTCCATTACCAATATTGGATAATTGTCCAATTTCTCGTAAGCTAAAATCTTGATAACACCATTTATATTTAGATCGTTTAATAGTTTATATTCGTGTTTTAAACGGGCAACTTCAATAGGCTGTGGAAACTCAGAATTCATTGCACGAATAATGACAGTTTCCCCGGTAGTTACTTTTTTTGCGCGGATAATACTGGAATGCTTTCCGGTAAACAAGGTTTCCATTCGTTTGTATTTTTTATTTTGCATATTATAGCTACCAAAATCGATTGAATACTAGTATAGATTAAACCGATAATCCGGCAATAAAAATAATACGTATAATGTCGCTGAGGGATACATTTACCAAATTCGTGAATATACGATAAAAAAATACCTGACTTGTGCAACGATTATTGCATAATCTAACAATAGAGTAGAAAACGGCACAATAGTTTAAAAATTAAAAAGGAGAGTACAATGATAAATAGTGTTTTAAGAACGATGCAAACGGAGGATTGGGCAGCGGGTTAAGATGGAAAATTATTGGAATTATATTCACCTTCCTGATTTTAAATGAGCCCTCCATGGCTCATTTAATTTTTACTACAGATTTCATCCGATAACAGATTTCAATCTGCCAATTGGCCGGGGCCAACTGGCCAACGGCTCGCGACCTGTTCGGTCGTTCGGGTCTCGCAAATAGCTCGACCACATTTTGGACCTGAAGATTTAGGTCGGATTCACGGGGTCAATGAACGCAGAGATTCGAAAAGCTCTCACATCGTGTGCTCACAAAATTATGCTTAATGAAATATGTTTGACTTTTCAATTGTATTATATAAATTTCTATATAATACCTGATACAACCGAATTAGATGGAAAACTATTTAATTATATGTTATATATAAACAGATACGTGGCATGCAATAGTGAAGTAGAAAAAGGATTGTTATGAAAAAATTATCAATTGGATTTAAAAATATTGCTTTAGTTAAAGAGATTGAATCTCCTGAAAACCCAGGTGGATTAGAAAAAAGAGTTGCTTTAACACCAGAAGATGTTGGGCAATTAACAGCCGTCGGGGTAAAAGTATTTGTTGAATATGGTGCAGGTCTAGGTGTAAATTTTGAAGATGAAGAATATCTTAAAAATGGTGCTGTGATGCAAAAAGCAGATGAGATATACAAAGATAAAGATATGATTATTAAATTTAAAGGCCCATCTTTGCAGTCTATATCCAAGATGAAAAAAGGTTGTACTCTGTTTTGTATGGCACATTTTCACTCATTCCCGGATAGAGCAAAAATCCTTGAGAAGTTTCAAATAAATGTTATAGCTATGGAAGAGATTCTTGAATCCCCAAAAGTACAAACCGATGAGCAGATATTAGCACGGGTTGCGATGGCCGAAGCATTAAAAAGTTTTATTGATAATGAAACAATTGGAAATCTAAAAATATTTGTTATAGGCCGAAGTGAAAGACTAGCGGGCGCTATTAGAAGGGCAGGAAATCGCAATCCCCATTCACTAAATATTTTACATAAAGATGTAAAATTTGAAGAGTTAAAAGAAACAGGTAGAGAAACTCTGTATGTTTATGATAGTGAAGGTTTTAATGATTCAAACAGACTAATTGAAAAATTAAAACAAAATAATTCATATATTTTTGATCTTCATAAATTTAAAGTAGAAAGTGGGGATGTGGCAATTGCTAATTATAGAAAAACACATACGCCTTTTGAATTTGGTTTGCGAAGAATTCAGTGTCTTCATGAAACAGGGCAAGCAGGTGCAAGGTATGGGATTAAACTACTTAAAGAAAATAAACCTCAAATAGATATCTGTGAAGCAAAAGTTGTTGTATTGGGTTATGGTAATGTAGCAAGGGGTGCAATGCATGAAATATATAATCAAGGTTTTAAAAATATCAATATTTTAGGTCGTACCCAAACAGCTAAAGATAAAATAGATTTTTGGTTAAAAGATGTTGATTTGGTTGTAAATGGTGCAGAACTACCACGAGAACAAAGAGGTATCACTTATCTTGTAAGTAATGACCATCTAAAAAGAGTAATTCCCAAAGGCTCAGTTGTGATTGACCTTGTAGGTGGAAGTGAGACAAACAGAAGCGCTGTTGAATCCGTACTTAGCTGCACATTTTTAACGGAGCCTCATTTTATTAAAGAAGAAGTTACAGTTTCAGCATTGTGGGGTTGGCCAATGCTGGGAATGATGAGAGAGAGTGCTATAAAATATTCAAGTCAAATTACAGATGTTCTAATTAGAAGAGAAAAATTAATCGAAGGGATAGATACTTTAACAGCTGGCGTAAAACGAGCATTGGTTTGCGGACCATTTGAATAGGCAATATATAACAAGTGCTTCAAATTGGATTCGTGGCTACAAACCTAAGACTTCAGCAGAGGTAAAACGACAACCATCAGAACGCTCACGAAGTTCACGGCCCAATGTGCGATGACAGCGGTAACAGACGGCGGATGCGCAAATACACCATTAATAATGCGACTCCAGTAAGAAGACTTGATCCAAATCGGTAGACCGCCCAAACCGAGAAGCAAGTCCCGTCGAAGCTTTAGGCGCTGGAAACCGATCTTCCCTCTCTCTCTTTTCCTGCACTTCCTGCCTTCCTTACTAAAATTCTTTATTCGTTTTCCTGAAGATGATACTTCAAAATAAAAAACAAATCTCTACCGCGGTCGAATTCCGAACTATGTACAGTTAACTGAATTTACATTTACACTTCGAAAAAACAGGTCTGGTATACGGCCATATTTTCATATAAAGACTGGAAAAGATTTTTTCCTTGTTGTGTTGTTTCCAATTTTGACCATTGGGTTACGTGGATTTTATTTTTATGATTCGAGGAAACGAATGGAACTGACCCAGGAAGAACGAGCATATATTCAACTGTTAGTGAAAGGGGCTGCTTCGGCGCAAATTGCCTTACGTCAGGTGGGAACCCTTCAAAAAAACGAGGCTATTGAAGGTTTAGCTGCGCTGCTTGATGAGAACAGAGCTAAGATTAAAATTGAGAATGCAGTTGATATTGAGTACGCGATACAAAACTCATACGCACAGTCCATGGTTGACCGGTTGTTGCTCGATGACAAAGCGATTGACTCTATTATAAAGTCGATGTTTGAAATTGCCGCCTTAAAAGACCCCGTAGGTGATGTCGTTTCGGGTACTGTTTTACCTAATGGATTAAATCTGCAAAAGGTTCGGGTACCGATTGGTGTGGTGACTATTATTTATGAGTCTAGACCAAATGTTACTGTTGATGTAGGCGCTCTGGGTCTGAAATCTTCCAATGCTGTTATTTTGCGCGGCGGTAAAGAGGCTCTTCATAGTAATAAAATACTGGCTCGTATGTTTCAGAAGGCCCTTTCCGGAGCCTCCATACCGGTTGAAGCTGTTCAACTTGTTGAAAAAACCAACCGTAATTTAATGTATGGGCTTCTTCGAATGAAAGATCATATTGATCTGGTGGTACCTCGTGGTGGGTCCGGGCTTATTAACTATGTAACCGAAAACAGCCTCATACCTGTTGTAAAACACGACAAAGGCGTTTGCCATGTTTATATTCATCCAAGCGCAGAAAAAGAGATGGCCATAAAACTGGTTTTAAATTCAAAAGTAAAAAGACCCGGGGTGTGTAACGCCGCTGAAACCTTACTGCTCGATGAAAATTTTGAATTTTCCACAGAAGTATTAAACGCCCTGGCCGAAGCCGGTGTTACCTTAAGGGGCGATAAAAAAACCCAGGACCGGTTTTCTACATTTAATATGGAACCTCTTACCGAAGAGGGTTACGATAAAGAGTATTTGGGTCTGGAAATTTCAATTAAGGCTGTCGATAATCTTGAAGCGGCAATAGCCCATATTAATGAATATTCTTCTTCTCATTCAGAAGCCATTATAGCCCAGGATTTTACAGCTATAAACGTTTTTACCAAAAGCCTCGATTCTGCCGCTTTGTTTGTGAACGCTTCCACCTATTTTCATGACGGAGGACAATTTGGCTTTGGGGCCGAAGTCGGAATATCCACCGGAAAACTTCATTGTCGAGGACCGATGGGTCTTACCGATTTAACAACGACAAAATATATTGTGACCGGCAACGGGCAAATTCGCACATAATGGCGACTGACACACCGCTCATTTTGTATGGCGGTACTTTTGACCCTCCCCATTTTGGGCATAAGAAAATTGCCGAATATGTGACCCAGAAAGTACCATATGAAAAAATGTTTATTGTACCGGCTTTTTCACCTCCGCATAAATTTGAACAAAAGACAACACCTTTTCAAGATCGTTTGAAAATGTTGCAATTGCTTTTTGATGATGTGGTTTTACCTGAAGTAGAAATATCTCCAATGGAGAAAGGACTGCCGGAACCCAGTTATACCTGGCGAACCCTGGAATATATGGAAAAACAATATCCCGGAAAAAAAATATCGATTGTCTTAGGCAACGATATGTATAACCAATTGCCGACATGGAATAATTATGAATTGCTGAGAAAAAAATACAGTTTTATTGTACTTGATCGCTCTCTCGGCAGTACTGAAAAAGATGGTCATGAAAAAGATGTTTTTTTGCAGAATCCGAAATGGGACACTTCCTCTCAGGTTATTCGAGCTGCGTATAAAACATATTACCAAACCCGGGAAATGCCGGAAGTTATAAAAAAATGGATACCGCCGACTATTCATGATTACATTTGCAATCATAATTTATATTCAGACCAGAGTTCATAAAAGGATAAGTACAGTTCATGTCTAAAATAGATAGAGAAGGTCCATTTGATTGCATTGTTGTCGGCGGTGGCCATGCCGGGGTAGAAGCGTCTTCTATTGTTTCCCGCGCAGGTTATTCCGTTTTACTCTTGAGCTTAAATCTTGATGAAATTGCGCAAATGAGTTGCAACCCTGCGATTGGTGGTATAGCCAAAGGTCATATCGTCAGAGAAATTGACGCGCTCGGTGGTTTAATGGGTCAAATTATCGACCATACGGGAATTCATTACAAAATGTTAAACCTCTCGAAAGGCTCGGCGATGTGGTCGCCGCGAGCCCAGGCCGATAAATACCAGTACAAGCAATATGCAAAAAATATTTTAGAAAACAGTCCCAATTTGCAGTTGCGTCAAGACTCTGTTTGTGACCTGATTGTTGATAGTAAACAAAATAAAATTACCGGCGTTGTCACCGATCGGGGAAATAAGTATTATGCTTCTCACGTAATTTTAACAACCGGAACATTCTTAAAAGGCAAAATTCATATTGGAGACCATACCTTTTCGGGTGGTCGCATTGGAGCGCAAAGCGCTGAACGTTTGTCTGGTTCTCTTGAAAAATTTGGCTTTGAAGTCAGTCGCCTGAAAACTGGAACACCCCCGCGTATTCATGCGGCAACCATGAATTTGAATAAACTTGAAGCGCAAGAACCAGATAAAGTTCCCCAGCCCTTTAGCTTTGCTTTTGAGTACGACCATGCCGCTTTACCACAAAAACAGATTCCCTGTTATATTACCTATACCACTGCAAAAACTAAAGAAATTGTAGAAAAGAATTTGTTACGCTCTGCTCTTTATGGCGGTAAAATTAAATCTGTCGGTCCTCGCTATTGTCCCTCTATTGAAGATAAAATTGTTCGTTTTGCAGATAAAGAGCGACACCAGATTTTTCTTGAACCCGAAGGGCTCGATACTAATGAAGTCTATGTTAACGGAATTTCGACGAGTCTACCCGAAGATGTGCAATGGGAAATTGTAAACAGTATAATTGGGCTTGAAGACGCACAAATAATGCGTCCGGGTTATGCCATCGAGTATGACTTTTGCCCGCCAACCCAGCTTCACCCCTGGCTGGAAACTAAAAAAGTCGAAGGGCTGTTTTTTGCTGGTCAAATAAATGGCACTACTGGTTATGAAGAAGCCGGAGCCCAGGGTTTAATGGCCGGGTATAATGTTATTCATAAAATTCGTAAAATGGACCCTCTGGTTTTGGGGCGAGACGAAGCCTATATTGGGGTTTTAATTGATGATTTAGTTACAAAAGGGGTCGAAGAACCCTATCGTATGTTCACCTCCAGAGCCGAATATCGTCTTTTCCTGCGTCAGGATAATGCTGATTTTCGTTTAATGAAATATCCCCATAATGTTGGTCTGGACCGTGGTTTATATGCCCGAATGCAATCTCGGTATGAATGTTATAACGCTGTTAAAATCGCCATTGAAAAGACTAAAATATCGGAAGAAATACTTGTTCTTCTGGGCAAAGCAAATATTGACATTCAAAAAGGACTACCTTTGAGTCATGTTTTTAAAAGACCCCAGGTACCCTCTGAAATTTCTATTGCCTTATTCGATTATATAACAAATTTTGACTCTTCTTTTTTATCAGAAATGGAAAAAATAAAGTTGTCTATGGATATCAAATATGAAGGATACGTCATTCGAGAAATGGTAAAAACCAAACGGCGGATGGAAGCGGTTGAAAAGATCATTCCTGAAGATATAGATTATGATGCCATCAACGGATTAAAAACAGAAGCCAGGGAAAAACTGAAGCGGGTTCGTCCTGTGAATTTAGGCCAGGCGGCTCGCATTAGCGGAGTAGATCCATCCGATATTGACATTGTACTTTTGAATATTTCGAAAGCCGCTAAACAAAATAAAGATGTTTCGAGAAAAAACGTCTTAAGTCAAAGCGGCAAAGTGAAAAATGAACAGTAAAATTAAAGACGGCGATTTAGTTAATCTATTATTTTTGTTTGCAGTTGCCGCAGTATTCACCTTATTTGTATTTATACACTTATGGAGAAATATTCAATTTGCAAATTTGAGTTATGACATTGAAATATTAACGAAAGAGAAAAAGAAATTGTTTATGGAAGTCGAAGGGCTTCGTTTATCGATGGCAAATTATTCCAATATTATTCGAGTTGAAAAAATATTTCGCGAGGAGCTTGGTTATCTGCCGCTTGAAATCGGCAAACGTATTGTAACTTTAGAGTTGCCCAGTTTAAATCTTTCTCGCGAAGTTAAAGAAGAGAGTCAGATTAATTTATTAGAGCCAGTTATTAAACCTGACATTACTCCAGAAAATCTATCTGAAGAGGATAATACAAACCAATGAAATTTGATCTTCAATCCAAATGGGAACCCGCCGGAGATCAACCCGCAGCGATTAAAACGGTTTCAAAAATGCTAAAAGAACCCAATGGAAAAAGTGTCCTAATGGGTGTTACCGGTTCGGGTAAAACAATGACAATGGCCCATGCTATAAGAAACCTGGGAAAACCGACTTTAATATTAACCCATAATAAAACTCTCGCAGCTCAACTCTACCGTGAATTTTGCGATTTTTTCCCCAATAATTCCGTTGAGTATTTCATTAGTTATTATGACTATTACCAACCCGAAGCATATATTCCGGTCTCCGATACTTATATTGAAAAAGATTCATCCATAAATGAAGAAATTGAAATGCTGCGACTGCGCGCTACGACTTCGTTGCTTGAAAAAGATGATGTAATCGTAGTTGCCTCTGTTAGTTGTATTTATGGTTTAGGCTCCCCGGAAGACTACGAGGGGGCGGTTCTGCTTTTACATAAAGGGCAAAATATTTCAAGAGAAGATGTCATTCTCAGTCTTGTCGGAATGCTCTATGAACGAAACGATGTTGAACTACAGCGCGGTAAATTTCGGGTAAGGGGAGATACAATTGAAGTTATCCCTCCTTATGCTATGGAGATTTTGCGTCTGGAATTTTATGGCGATGAGCTCGAAGCCATTCATAAAATAGATCGTGTTACCGGCAAATCGAATGAGTCGCTGAACAAAACGGCAATCTACCCCGCAAAACATTTTATAACGCCGCAACCTCGGTTAAAAGAGGCGATTTCATGTATTCGCGAAGAACTTGCCGAACAAGTAGAACATTTTAAACAGATTAACAAACCGCTGGAAGCCGAACGAATTACACAACGTACAATGTACGACATGGAAATGCTGAAAGAGATGGGTTATTGCAATGGAATAGAAAATTATTCGCGTCAATTAATCGGTAGACAACCCGGCACGCGTCCCGCTTGTTTAATCGATTATTTCCCCAAAGATTTTTTAGTTATTGTAGATGAGAGTCATGTTTCTTTGCCACAGGTACGCGGTATGTTCGCAGGTGATCGTTCCCGTAAAGAGACTCTGGTTGAGTTTGGTTTTCGCCTGCCTTCGGCGCTTGATAATCGACCATTGAATTTCTCTGAATTTGAAGGACTTGCCAAAAATATACTTTATGTATCGGCGACCCCCTCTGAATATGAACTTAACATCGGGGGAACTCCCGTAGAACAAGTAATTCGGCCAACGGGACTTCTAGACCCGATTGTGGAAGTTCGAAAAACAGAAGGTCAAGTTGATGACCTGGTCAAAGAAATAAATATTAGAGCAGAAAAATCAGAAAGAATTCTTGTCACAACTTTGACAAAAAAAATGTCTGAAGATTTAACAGACTATATGAGCGACCTGGGAATAAAAGTTCGATACATGCACTCCGAAATTGAAGCCATTGAAAGAACAGAAATTCTCCGCGATCTGCGCAGAGGTGAATTTGACGTTTTAATTGGAATCAACTTATTAAGAGAAGGGCTTGATTTACCGGAAGTCTCCCTCGTTGTTATTTTAGACGCAGACAAGGAAGGATTTTTACGCTCCAGGGTTTCTATGATTCAAACAATGGGCCGCGCCGCTCGTAATGCCAACGGCAGGGTTATTCTATATGCTGATAAAATGACCAACTCTATGCGACTGGCCATGGAAGAGACCTCTCGACGGCGAACCATACAAGACGAGCATAATAAAAAACACAATATTACTCCCACCACGATACAAAAAGATGTTGTGGATATTCTCCAACGAACGATCGACCCTGAATCTGAACACGATTCGGTTTTAGACGCAATTCTCGACGAATACGACCCGAAAAAATTTAAGAATAAAAATAAATGGAAAGAGGTTATTCAAAAAGATATGCTTAAAGCTGCCGAAGAACTTGACTTTGAAAAAGCGGCGCTACTTCGCGACCTGATTTACTCGGACGATTGATTTTTAAATTGAATGCTAGTGCTGTGACTGGATAGATGTTACATTAGCTTGTTTCAATATAATCTATCTAGTCACTGCTTAAGTCATAGACTCTGAGTGCAAAAGGCACTTCGAGTGGCGTTTCCACTTGAATTTGTGAAGCGGTAGCGGAAAAAATTAAAAAGACACGGCACTAGACTGCATTCGAGTTTAAATATTAGAGAGCAAACGTTTAAGCTGCTCATACCCTTTTTTTTCTTTTTGGGTTAAGCGAGACGTTTTAACTTTGGCAAGCCACACCCTTGAAAGGCGATACAGATTAGATTCATAGGCTCGAAGGGGCCAGAACAAAAGAGAGCGCTTTGTCTTATTCGTCTTTTTGAAATTTTCATACTCCTTGTTCCATTTATCAAAGGTTTTTATTGTTTCCCAATCTGGTAAATTATGGGACGATTTTATATTCGAAATTTTTGTATGCCAAAGGTATACTCCATCTTTAGAAAAAAAGTATAAGCCTATACTGTCTTTATTTAATTCGAGAGGAACTTTATCGTATACCGATAAAAAATTTTGCCAGGAGGAATCAATTTCTCGCACTTTGTCTGACCAGACGCTCTGGAATTTTTCAGGACGGTAGTATCTAAAGTTTTGTCTGTAATTGTCTAAATCTTTTGTATCGAAATAGACTATAACTACTGGTGATTTTGTATTGTGGGGTTGAATAATCTGTTCGGATATGGACGAAAAAATCGGGCTAACTATAGCGAGCAGGGCGAGCAGCCAGACAACCTGTTTAGAGGTTTTATTATATGTGAATTCAGATGTATTCAATTGTATCATGCATGCGGATAATACCGACCGGCTTTTTATGGTCGTTGACGACTGGCAACGTATACGTTTTTTTCTCGTGCATAATCGAGACGGCAGTTTCAATCAATGTCTCAGGCGAGGTCCAGATGGGATGCTCGTGCATAAGTTCTTGAGCTGTTTTACTAAACAAAGACTGGAGCGTTTTTTCATTGGTGTCCAGGTATCGTTTAATATCGCCATCGGTAATAATACCACGCATATGACCTTTCGAACCGACCACCAGAACGGCCCCCATGTTACTCGAAACCAGAGTTGCCAGTATCTCTTTAAACGGGGCATCTTTATTTACAGTAAAAGTGGTTATATCGTCTTTCATAACATCCTTTACTTTGGTAAGAAGCTTTTTGCCCAGCGCCCCCGATGGATGAAATTTTCCAAAATCTTTAGGTTGAAATTTATTGAGTTCTATTAAACCGGCCGCTAGAGAGTCGCCAATTGCCAACGAGACCGTCGTTGAAGCCATAGGAGCCAGATTCAGCGGGCAACCTTCTTTCGTGATGGAATATATAACAGCTACATCGCCCTCTTTTGCCAGAGTACTTTTATTTTTTTGTGTTATGGCTATAAGTTTTGCCCCTAAAAATCGTATATGCGGTAAAAGTTCTATAATTTCGCGGGTTTCTCCCGAATTACTAAACGCGATGACAACCTCTTTGGTTTGAACATTACCCATATCCCCGTGCAAAGCGTCAGCGGGATGTAAAAACACAGAGGGTGAACCGGTAGATGTTAAAGTGGCGGCAGTTTTTCGAGCCACCAGACCCGATTTTCCCATTCCGGTAACAATAATTCTATTGCCTGTAGTTTTTAATAAATGTACGGCTTCTTCAATTTGCTGTAAAAATTCGGGACTATCGAGGTTCTGCGTAAGCGATTGTACGGCGTTCGAAAGAGTCTCTTTAGCAACGGATTGCAATCGACTCATATTAAAAAATACTTCCCTGGGTGGCTTCACCTTCTTCTAAAGTTTCTTTATCCACTTTTTCGGCTTCCGTATTTCCATCGGGCTTCTTTTTTAAAACCGTCCACTTACCCTCGGCTTCTGTAAGTTTTTCTTCGCAAAATTGTCTTAGACTGACCGCCTTTTCGTAGAGCTCCATAGACTTCTCAAGGGAGTCTTCACCCGCTTCGAGGGCCTTTGTAATTTCTTCAAGCTCATTCATAGCCTCTTCGAAGGTCAGATTTTTTACCGATTTTGACATAATTCAGTTTAGAATCAGTGTTTCAGCTGTAAATGATTTATCGGTGGCACCTGCGCAGTTATTTTGACTATCATGCGGGGAAAAGATGGTAAATTCCCCATCTGTATTATCCATTTTCCCCCGTTACGAACCACTTCGCGGTTCTTAACTTCCCCTTTTATCTGCAGTGAGTTCGAGTTGTTGAAAATTTCCGGCAATGAAGTTTTGTGAACGAATCAACGTTTCGGCTTGGCGATATTCAGGTAACCTTCCGAAGCGTATTTTATTATCTGCTTATCAAAGGTTAATAAAGTAGCATGTAAAACACGAGCAGTAGCAACAATCATTCGGTCCGCAGGGTCACCATGAAAATTACCCGGCAAAACAGTACTCTCATAAGCAATTTCGGGGGAGAGCGGATAAACACTCATTCCAGGAGCCGATGAGGCTTGTTCAATCCAGTCCAGTGTATTTTCAGATAATTTTATACGCTCTTTCGATACAAGCATTGCCAATTCCCAGATACTAATTGCTGGAATAAAAATAGTATGGTCTTTTATGCTTTTTTGAATTATTTGCAGAAAACCAGATTTCTTAATTTTTTCATCGCCATTGATCGTCCATATCCAGGTATGAGTATCTAAAACAATCATTGTTATTTATTGATCGGCGTCCCAATTTTCTTCGAGAGGTTTTGTAATATCTCCGTATATGGCAACTGTATCTTTCATATAACCAAAGATCGATTTACTGGGTTTATTACTATAGGGGACAAGTTTAGCTACCGGCTTACCATGTTTAGTAATAACCACTTCCTGGTGATATGCGTTTACATCATCCATAATTTTCAAGCATTTGCTTTTAAACTCTGCAGCGGGCATATTCATTGTTGTCTCCTCTCTATAGTCATATCTACATAGTCATAATACTATATTCAATTTTTTTCGTCAAGTATTTTTTCACCATTCCATTAAAGCATCTTCTTTGTTTAGGCGTGCGCTGTCTCTCGCTAATGCTAAAACTTCATCATCATCGGTTAGTATTCCACTAGATTCAGCAAAAGGCAATGTCATATTTCGTAGTTGCCTGAATTTATAAATTGAAATATATCTACGCAGTGAATTACGAACCAGGTCGCTCACCGGTTTGTGCTCTGCCTTACTCAACTCTTCTAATTTATTGCGCATTTCATCTGGTATGCGAACTGTAATTGTTTGACTCACTTTGTAACCTCGATTGTAAGACAATGTAGCACATCAGTACAGTTTTGTCAGATATTTTTACAATGGATCGCCGAAAATTATGGCATTAGAATAGATGCAAATGCTCTTTAAATATTACTTGTAATATTGAAAAGATGTAGGTGAACACACAAGACCAGAGGACTTCTCTTTACGCCTTATATTTATTAAAAAATATGACGACATAAATATTATGCGAGCAGTTGATTTTTTTAAAACACCGGAAGGTAAAAAGTATTTAGCTGAGTTTCAAGACGAAATTTTTGTTATTAAATATGGGGGAGCCGCGCTCGAAACCGGTTCCATGAAACGTTTTTTTCTGGAAGATGTGGCGCAAATGCAAAAGCACGGGCTTCGCATTATTCTTGTTCATGGCGGGGGAAAAATGCTCTCGGCAAAAATGAAAGAAGAAAACATTGAGGTAGAGTTTGTCAATGGTATTCGAAAAACCACGGAGCGAATCGCCGAACTTGCCTTAGAGGTTTTTACATTGATTAATATAGAAATTTGTGAAATACTCAAAGAGTTTGGTATTAACCCATTAAGCTTATCAGAAGGAAAAACAGTAGGCGCGAAACTAATCGATTCTGAGAATCCTGATAATCGTGTAGGGGACGCTGTAAAAATTGATACCGGACGGGTGGACATTTCGTCATTGCCTGTACTTTCTTCCATAGGCCGAAGCGTGGGTCCGCCGGTAGATACACTAGAAGAAGGTAGTCTGCTCAATATAAACGCCGACATGCTTGCTCTTTCTACTGCGTTAGCCATCAAAGCTAGAAAATTGATTTTTATTTCGGATGTAAATGGCATTTATCTGGACCATGAAGACAAGGATACGAAATTAAGCCGTATAACAGAAAGTGAAATTAACAACCTTGTCGAAAAAGGGGTTCTACATGGTGGCATGCGGTTGAAGGTGGAAATGGCTCTGAGGGCTCTGAAAAACGGGGTACGTAAAGTACATTTTTTAGATGGCCGAATTGAACACTCCATAATGAAAGAAATATTTACAGACGAAGGGATTGGAACCGAGATTGTGCATGACGAGTGAGCTTACAACGATTGAAAAATCTTTTGAAAAAGCGTATGAATACGCGCTTATATCGCTCCAGATGGATGAAGTTCCCGCAGGGGCCGTTATTATTCGAAAGGGAGAGATTATTTCCGGCTCGGGAAATAAGATTAAAACTAACAAGAATCCGACAGCTCATGCTGAGCTCATTGCAATACAACAAGCTACGCAAACACTGCAAAACGAACGGCTAACAGGCTGCGAACTTGTGTGTACACTTGAACCTTGCGCTATGTGCAGCGGCGCCATTATTTTAGCCAGAATTGAAAAGGTGCATTTTCTCGCTTACGATGAAAAACTGCCAGCCTTGCGTCAGATTGTGGAATTACCCGGTCATAATCATAAAGTGAAGTGGCAAAGGCATGAAATTCCCCACCTGCCGTATATAGAAACACTTCAAAAGTTTTTTCGCGAAAAACGAAAATCAAAATCTTCATAATATGGTTGGGCAAATGAACCGATACCTTTAAACAGGGTCGAGTTGTGAAGTTCTTCAAAATAAAAAATTCATATAAGGTTTTATTGCTCGTGGTTGCCATCGCTCTCGTGCAAATAAGTTTGGAAGCAGCATCTTTAACCGTAGTTGAAATTAATAATAAAAAGTATATCCAACTCGAACATTTTACGGCTGTAGATTCAAACATCAGAGGAAAAGTCGACCCCTTAACACTGGTCGTGGAGCTTCACTATAAAACTAAAAAGGTTCGTTTGAAAATTGGCTACGCTTATTATGTGAGCGAAGGGGAGCAATACCAGCTGCAGTACCCACCGATTATAAAAAACTCTGTTGTATATTTACCCATTGGTTTAACAGAAGAGTTATTAAGTGAGCTGAATATACCCGTAAAATACAGATATGACGGAAACGATATTGATGTAGTAACTGTAACTCCGACTCCCCGGTTCCGGGCAGGGGAAAAGATAAAACTTGATTTTATCGTTCTTGACCCAGGACATGGTGGAAAAGACCCCGGTGCAAAAGGACGGGAAAAAGAGGTTACTCTAGAAGTCTCACGATACCTTTTTCACTACCTTCAAAAAAAATTACCGAAAACAAAAATTTACATAACCCGCTATAATGACGAATATATAACTCTGGCAGACCGTTCGAAAATAGCCAATCGGAAATTAAAACAACACCAGTTTGGAATTTTTATAAGCATTCATTGTAATTCAACCCTTCAAAAAAGCGTTCATGGGTATGAAATATATTACCTGGCGCAAAATGCCGACAGCGAGCAGGCTCGGCAGGTAATGTTGCGAGAAAATTTTGGCGAGACAAACGGATTTTCAAAAAAGTCCCCCGTAACAGCCATAGAGTCTTTACTGTTTGATGCTCAATTAATGTCAGAAAGTAAAGTTCTTGCCAGAGCGCTAAACCGAACATTCATGACTCACTTCGATGGATTGGTAAGCGCCCGTGGGATAAAACGTGCCGATTTTGCCGTATTGCGTGGTTCCATGATGCCCGCCGTACTATTTGAAATGGGCTATATCTCAAATGCCAATGAGGCAGTGGTTTTACGATCTAAGAAATACCGCGAGAAACTCAGCATCGCGATAGTCGAGGCAGTTCAAGTGTTTATGCAAAATCTGCCCCGTCTCTAATTATAAAAACGACCAAATTGGAATAATTATGCGAATAAATTTTATTGAAAAATTGAAAACGGATAGACTCTTTTTATTACGTTTTATAATGGTATTGGTCTGCCTCGATACAATCAGTGTGATGGTTTTGGCGAGAGTCAGTCCCATTCAGTTTATCAATGTAGCGAAGTTTCTATCAATACCCGCCCCGGACACACGTGAGTTGGTTACCCTGTATTATCCGAAAAGTATTCGAATTAATGAAGACAAGGATGCGTCGCCGGAAAACTTGAAAGTGGGTTCCGATGAGAAAATTATTCGGTACACTTCAAGTGAGCTGAATGATAATCTTGCAGTTGAAAACGCTAAAATAATATTGATTGGTTTGGCGAATGACCCGAAAAATCCTGAAGGGCGAAAAGTTTTTAACTACGACGATATACCCGAAAGAATCTGGTTTAACGAACATGTTTTATACATCAGCATTCATGAGGAATTTGTAAAGTTTCTTAAAAATACGGAATGGAAAATTGTCTCCTTGTGCATTAAAAAATCACTTACCGAAAACATTGACTCTGTCCATGACGTTGTCTTTATGTTTCGCTAGCCCGAGTTTTCAACCATGTTTGAACAAATCCGAATAGTTGCAGTAAGACTATTATAATCAGATATATGTATAAGGGTAAATAACCCCAAATGGAAAAAAGAGAGTTCGATCTTTCAGGAATTGACACTTTGTAGATTCTTTCGGCACGCGAATTCTGTGGCGTCTGGTTTAATACGGTGCCGGTAATATCGATATAAGCGCTGATACCGGAATTGGTAGAACGGACAATAGGTAATCGAAGTTCAATGGCTCGAATTCTGGCGAGTTCAAGGTGTTGAAAATTTTCTGCGCTTTTACCGAACCATGTATCGTTTGTTAAATTAACAATGACTCTGGCTTTTTTGTTTGTTTTTTCGAAAAAATCAAGTGTAAATCGGGAGATCATCAGTTCATAGCAAACCGAAGGTAGTATACCACCAATTTTCGAATTAAAAAGGGCTTTTTTATCGCCCGGTGTGAAGTTAGAAACCTCGGGAACAAGATTGGACAAGGCAGGGAATGTATAAGACAAGGGAATATATTCACCGAAAGGCAATAAAATTATTTTGTGGTATTTCGTTATATTGGTTTGGTCAGTCGGAATCAACCACATATTGTTAAAATATTCGGTCCTGCCTGAAGCGTTTCGCACCGGATCAATATCATTCAATATAAAATCTGTATTAAACTCATTTTGTATGGTATACACCACCTGCTGTAATTTCGTATGCTCGGTAAAACTTAACAAAGGAATTCCACTTTCGGGCCATACAACAAAATCAACCTTTCTATTTTTAGAACGCTCTTCGTTCAATAGAACAATAGTTTGTTCCGTTATATTTTTTAACACGTTATAGCGAAACGTATCGACGTTTCTAATTTCAGAAAATGCTAATGGGGCGTTGCCTTGGATTACGGCAAAATTGGCGGTTTTAAAATGGGTCTGTTTTTCGTTCCAATACGATTTTGCCAGATAGCCATACACATGCAGTAATGAAAACAGAACTAAAATGGCAAAGGCTGGTTTTAATGATTTTGCCGGTTTCAATGCCGGCAAAAAACGTTTGGCAATATCGTACAAAGACAAGTTCACCAGAAACCAGATAAGACTAAGGCCGTGAATGCCAACAATGTCGGCCGCCTGTATAAACAAGTCGTCCCCGCTAACCAGATTGGCTCCCGCAACGGGAAAAAGTTCCCAGCCGATTAACTCTGAAACACTCCATAAAACGGGCCATACTATGTAACGGTTTTTTAATAAACGATTCACAACCGACTCAGACTCTTCTTTCGTGCGAGATGTTAGATAGATGAAAACAAAAAACAGAATAAAGCGAGAGCTGTTAATAATACAATAACCGGCAAAAGTCAAATAACCAAGCCATTCGGGAAAGTGACCGTAAATAATAATCGTTGAATAGAGCCAGTACGATATAAAAGTATAAAAAGCCAGGGCGAGAACAATACCCCACCTAATTGCTCTTTTAAAGGAGAGCTTATATTTGTCGATTAAAAAGAAGAGCGGTATAAAAGAAACAAAACCAAGTGGCCATATATGGTATGGTGCAAAAGATAATATCTGTAATGCGGCCGAAAGAACCAACATTGCAAGAATGAAATATCTATCTGTTTTTTCTGGTGAATTCTTGAAGGAGGTTTTGAGTTGATTTGTCATATGATTTAATCCAGTCGTTGTTCGAGGTGTTTAAATTATCTAATATATTTACAGCCAGTTGTTTTCCGAGTTCAACCCCCCATTGGTCAAAACTATTTATGCTCAACATGGCTCCTTCGGCAAAGGTTCGGTGCTCATAAAATGCCAATAATGAACCGATTGCTTCAGGTGTATATTCCTTTAAAAAAATGACAGTTGCAGGACGATCACCGGGAAACCTGCGGTATGGTTCGTCGGCATCGCCTGTTTCAGAACCACAGGCAAGACCCGTACTTTGTGCGATCATGTTGGCAACGAGCATTTCATTAAAATGATCAGAATTGAATGAGTCTTTTAATATACCAACAAACTCAGCGGGATGAATGCCCGTACCCTGGTGCAGAAGTTGCATAAAAGAGTGTTGGCAATCGGTTCCGGGAAGTCCCCAGACAATACCTGAAGTCTTGTAGTTGGCAATACCATTTTCAATTACAAATGATTTTCCATTCGATTCCATTTCAAGTTGCTGAACATACTCGGTTAATAACGATAGTCCGGGGTGGTAGGGTAGCAAGGCTCGCGTCGAATATTCGAATCCATTGGAATGCCAGATGTCGAGAAGTGCAAAAATAAGGGGTATATTTTTACTTGTTTCGGTTGTAAAAAAATGGTGGTCCATTTCTGCGGCGCCGTTTAAAAATTTGTGGAAAACTTCGGGTCCGGTTTGAAAAATAACAGGCAGTGAAATGGCGGACCATATGGAATAACGTCCTCCCGTCCATGTTGGAAAGTGGACGATATTTTCTTCCGGAAAACCGGCGTCGATCGCTTTTTGGGGCGCTGCAGTAATCGCGAGACAATGTTTTTGGAAATCGGGAGCATTCACGAAAATATTTTGTATTACACTCCACCATTTAATTGTTTCTACGGATGAAAATGATTTGCTTGCTATAATAACGATGGTTGTTTTCGGGTCCAGGTTTTCGATTATACTTTTTACATCCGTGACAGGCGAACTTAAGAAATGGACTGCCGGAGCATTTTCTTTGAAAAATGGTTTAAGAGCGTTTGATAAAAATTTCGGTCCGGTAATGGAACCGCCAATTCCGGCGAAAATAACATCCGTAATTTTTTTATTGTCCGTGGAACAAAAACGGTTGTATATCGTTTCAATACTTGCCAGAGATTGCCTGGCTTCTGCGCGTATATTCTCGGGGTAGGGCAGGGTTTTATTTTCGTAACTGCGCAGGGCATGGTGAAGGGCCGGACGATTCTCCGTAGTGTTTACCGGTTTTCCTGAAAAGAAATCTTGTTTTTTTTGATTAAAACCTGTTTTTTCTGCAAGGCGAAATAAAATATCCAGAGCAGTAGAATCGATCTTGTTTTTAGTAATATCGAAAAGAAGACGTTCGGTTTTGAAAACAAACTTGTTTATTCTGTCAGGATCTTGAATCAGCTTATTTATATTGTTCTTAGAAACAACGGGAACATGTTTTTTTAATTCTTCCCATTCAGGAAAGTCGGTAATTACAGGCATGGTTAAAATATGTATCCAATTCTAACGGCGCCCCAGTGTTTGTCTTTAAATTTAAACGGCATGGAAAGATCGTTTAAAAATTCCCCAGTGTCCTTTTTGTACATTTGTAATAAATAAGGTTCGAGATTTTTGGAAGCCCTGATGCCAATTGAGTCGTTGTAAATTCTTTTTGTACGATTGTAACGCAGTTCATCGTCCGCATTTTGTGTCTGTGTTTGCATGTATTTTTTATTGTGCGTTGGAACGTAACCGTGATCATCTACTAAACAAAAATAATCGAGACGATCATCTTTATTTAGAAAAACTTCCTGTTTAGGGCCTAAGTATTCGTCGGTAAAACGATCAAAGCTTGAGTGGTATTTTGGCGGGTTAAAATCACCGAATTTAACGTAAGTTCTGTTAAAGAGCTCTTCTTCTGTGATATGCTTTTTGTCCATTTCAGACTCGAAGACTTTTGAAATCTCTTCTAGAAACTGGTTACCTAGTTGTAACATTCGTTGTAATGGATTCTCAAGCCGTTCTTCAAAATTAAATTTATCAGTAATTATGGAAAGACTATATGTCTGTTCAACAAGATTGTCGGTATTGCTGAAAATCGTTTTTACACCATCGGCATTGTCCGATACAAATTTAGAAATAGTTTCGACATAGTTATGAATTTCATTTGACCTTTTCGATTGTTTTCGAGAAACAATTGCCAACTCATGAACTCGATCGGTCAACCCTTCCACATCACCTAATACATTTTCAAGAAGGTCGTGTACCCGGTCAGAGTGATCAATAATCGTATTGGCTTGTTGCAGCTCTTTGGGTAGCATGTCCATTGTCGCTTCAGTGGACACCCGAATGGAGTTAATCATCTCAATAACTTTACGAGTTGATTTTTGAGTTGTATCTGCTAATTTACCGATCTCTTCGGCGACGACGGCAAAACTATGCCCTTTTTCTCCGGCGCGAGCCGATTCAATGGTGGCATTTAAGGCCAGAAGGTTTGTCTGGTCTGCTACGTTTTCAATACCATCAATAATAGTTGCGATTTTATTGGTTGAGGTACTTAAATTACGAATTAAATCGGTGGTCGTAGCCATGGTATTTAATACAGTTTTAATTTCACTTTCTGTGCTTAATGCCATTTTTTGCCCCAGAGCGGCTGACTCAATTGCTTTTTCTGACATGCTTTTAATGATAGATACTTTTTTATCGACATCGTTAAAAAATTCAGCCATATCCTGCGAGGTAAATAGAATATCGTGGGAGCTGCTTATTTGCTCTCTTAAGCGGCCCGCGTTCGTGGAAGCCAGCGAGTCGATGTTACCGGTTCCAGAATGAACAATATTAACAATGGTATCTAGAAACATAGCATGCGCAATCGGGATACTTTTCTCGAATTTATGTCTTGGTAGAATCTCTTTTTCTTCCGTAACAACCGTTTCGTTCGGTAATATGCTTTTTTGCAGTGAAAAGGTGTGTAATATGAGGTGTAAAAGGGCTGCCAGAGCCATTATACTTCCTGCATAGACTTGAAACGAAAACACAGTCTCCGGTGGCAGAGGAAAGTAGAAAATAAGAAAAATATACAAACTAATTGCTATAGAAGATGTTAAGTAAATAAGGATAGGGTTACGATAAAGAAATATAAGGATAAGTGTCGGAAAAAGCAGGGCTCCAGAAAGGGGGTGGTAGTTTGTAGCCACACCAGCTGCCGCTACACTCAAGAACAGCAGGGGAATTGTGGTAAAAGGCGATGTAAAAAAAATTATGATAGCATCTTTAAAGGAATTTTCAACTGCCTGTACAGGTTCGTTATCACCGTTAAGCGAATCGTATTTTAAACTAACTTCCATATTTTATCGATCCATACTGCAAGGAAACCGTAAATTCTCGATTTACACAGTCTACTCTTTTAATATCGGTATTAAAGGTTTTGTTATTAAAAAAGTTCTAAAAAGATTGAATTATTCGTTTTCGATTATTCTTTACAAGACAGAGGGATAAGTTAGCAAAGGAAACTGCACATGAGTCTGACCACAACACACAATTATTCGCTTTCACGGAAATATTTTAACCTCGGGTTGCTTTTGCAAACGGTGGTCTTCTTCTTAATTTCTTATGCCCGGGGCGAGTTTGTTTTGCCCGTGATCGCAATCGTTATTACCGGTTTTGTTTTATTGGTTCATGTATTTACATCGGGTGATCATCTTAAAGAAGGTATTCTCTACGTAGTCTCTCTATTGTTTATATCCACTGTCATTTTGTTATTTTCTGTAAAGACACCTGGTATTTATATATACTATAGTCTAATTTCCGTTTTACTCGTTGTTTTTCTTCGCCAATGGTTATTGGCGCTTTATGGTATTGCCGGTTTTTTCTTCTTATTGTATGGATGGATAAATAGTAACATTACAGCTGGTGTGTTTGGGGAGAATGCTAAATCATCGGAATTGCTTATAGCGCTCTCGATTTTCTTAACGGGTATGTTTTTCTCGTGGTATATTTGTAAACAGGTTCTGCGTTGGCTTAAAAGTGAGGAACCTCTCGCTGAACTGTCCGAACAGAAAGAAAATTCAGTTGATCTCGATCATTATGAAATTCCATATTTAATGTATTTGAAACCGGTAGCAGATAATATTCGGCGACTGAGCAAAGAAATTGAAAAATCAGGCACCAGTAACAAAATTCGACTTTCCGGCCAAAAAGAAAAAATTATCGAAGTTGAAAGTGTGGTTAAAAATCTGGGCGACTCCTTTCATGATACTTCCGATATTATTAAACAAGTTAAACGTATCAGCTCTCAGTGTCGTACCATTGCAAAAACCAGTGCCGAAGAGATTCACGTTGTCTTAGAAATGGTAAAACAGATGGTGAAAATCGTTGACGCTACCCGAAAACATGTTGCCGATTTGAAAGAGTCTACCCGTCGGGTTGAAAACGTTATTAAAGTTATCGATAAAATTTCCCACCAGACTCGATTACTGGCATTAAACGCATCTATTGAAGCCGCCAGGTTCGGGGCTGACCAGCATGGTTTTGTGATGGTAGCAGATGAAGTGAAAGTACTCTCTGTTTTAACCCAGCTTTCTGTTCAGGATATTACAAACACTGTAAGAGATATTAAGATTAAAACGAAAGCGGTAGAAGATATTATTAACCAGGAAGTCGAAGAGTCGGTAAAAGGTCTTGATATAGCCCGTTTAGGGGAACAGTCGGTTAAGTATGTTGACAGCATTTTAGGTTCTCTTGAAATGGAAGTTGAAATGATGGAAGAGGAATTTGTAACAAACCGCGAATCGGCCATCGCTATTATTGAACAGTTTTCTAATATTAAAGTTTTTGTGGAAGAAAATTCCAAAAGTATGAATGAACTGTTGCTGCGTATTGATGACATGAAGCTTCAAACAGAAAACGTTATGACCATTGTTAAAAGTTGTGACCTTGACGCTCCCATTAGTAAACAAAACGATCTTGCTTTTATGTATGGAAACCGTGTTATTATGGAGTGTGAAACCATATTTGAAAACGGAATTGCATCTAAAGATATATCCATGGAAGATTTGTACAGTCGTGAGTACGAGCCGTTCGAAGAAGGGTTGGGTTTATATCATAGTAAACATGACAAGTATATTGAAACACATTTGCAAAAAGTACTCGATAAATATCTTGAAAAAGTAGACAACTTTGTTTACTTCTATATTATGGACTCTAAGGGGTATATTCCGGTGCATAATTCTATATATTCTCAAGAATTGACCGGAGATATTGACAAGGATGAAAAACTACATCGACCAAAAAGGATAAGTCAGGACTATGCATCTACTCTTGCATTGAAAAATGACGATATTTTTCTTTTACAGTGTGTTCGACACTCCTCGGAGACAGAACCTGTTATGGATATGTCGATACCCTTTTTCTTTCGCGATAAACAGTGGGGTGTTGTGAGAGTCGGTTTTGTTTACACGTAAATTTGTTAAATTAAGAAGAAATGTGGTTTTGACGATACTATTAAAGTAAAGGAACATATAAATGGAAAAACCTATTGTAATTCATTATCGATTTAAATTTACTGATGACAACCGCGTTACAGATTACCTGCTCCGTCTTGACCCTAAAACGATTACGTTTATTCCTCCCACCGATTTGGAATTACCTGACTGGGTAAACCTCGAATTTAACAAATGCGATCACTGTCCGTTAGATCCGAAAGAGCATCAGCATTGTCCGGTTGCCAGGAACCTGGCCGGGTTTGTGGAACACTTTAAAAATGAAATTTCCCATACGGAAGCGCTGATTATTGTTCGTGCAAATGATCGTTATTATAGCAAGCAACTCTCTTTGCAAGAGGGACTTTATTCTGTGTATGGAATTATTATGTCGACCAGCAATTGTCCCATGATGAATTTCCTAAAACCAATGGCCCGGTATCATCTTCCTTTTGCATCGCTGGAAGAGACTATCTTTCGTACGACTTCTTCTTACCTGCTTGAGCAATACTATGCTCATAAACGCGGTGAAGAGGCTGATCTGAAACTTGACGGACTTTTATTTCGCTATCAGGAAGTCGAAAAGGTAAATGAAGGTATTTCGAGACGTCTAAGAGCTGTAACCAGTGGAGACGCTGATCGAAACGCCGTTGTCCTTCTCGATTCACTGGCCCAGGTACTTTTCTTTGAACTTGGCACCAGCCTCGAGAGTATGGAGTATTTGTATGGCCAGTCTGTTCAATCTACTTAAAAAAGCTGTTTTTGTCACGAGAATGGATTGTCTATAAATATTATTTGACAACCTATCTGTATTCTATTATGTTGCAATCCAGTTAGCACTCGAAAGTTTAGAGTGCTAATGTATTGGTCCTAAACTCATGACAGAACAGATTACAAAACGACAAGCGAATATTATCAGGTCTGTTGTTACCGGCTATATCGACACGGGGCAACCTGTCGGGTCGGCTAATGTGGTCGAAAATTTTTTAAACGATATTTCATCTGCAACAGTAAGAAAAGAGATGTCGGTTTTAGAACAGATGGGTTATCTCTTTAGCCCACATACGTCGGCAGGTAGAGTTCCCTCCGATAAAGCGATTGAATTTTATGTTCGAGAGTTAATTGGCCTCTATTCGGGTGAAGCTAAAAAAAGTGTCAATTTAGAAGAACTTTCGAGAACAGCCAACATGCAACTTGAAAAGTTGATGAAAGCAACCGCGCAGCAACTTGCAGCAGCTTCCGATAATGCCGGTATTGTTCTAGCCCCTTTGGCTTCTGGTTCTTCCATTAACCGGGTCGAACTTGTTTCGGTTACGGGAAGCATTGTTTTAATTATAATGGTCGCTGGTTCCGGTACAATTTACCAGAAAAAAGTGCGCTTAGATTCAGCTTATACACAAGAAGAGTTATATAAAGTCAGCAGGTATTTAAACCGTATGTTGAAAGGGTACGATATAACCGATATTCGCGATAAAGGGCTTGCCTTTTTTATGGAGTCCGATAATAGTATGGGCGACCTGGGTAACGCTGCTATGCAGGTGGCTCAAAATTTGATTTATACCCCACCGAACCAGCAGGTTCTAATTGAGGGTGAAGCGTCTTTATATAAACATATTCACGAAGAGTATAGTGACCCGAAAGTTTCAGAGTTATTGATAAACCAGCTCGAAGATAAAAGTTTTATATGCAATTTAATCAATGATTTAACACAAGAAGACGCTATCGATGTTCAAATCGGTTTTAATACAAGCGATGAACGTCTTGAAGGTATCTCAATTTTAACACGTAGTTATTCCGTAGGCGGTAGAAATATTGGAGCTCTCGGTGTCATAGGTCTGAAACGAATGCCCTATGACAAAATTATCCAGAGTATTGATTACAGCTCTTTTATTTTATCCAGTTTGTTAAATGAACTATCCGAATTAGATTTTGATGAAGGGACAATTATCAATATTGACGGATTACCCGCTTTGCGCCATTGATAAGTATACAAGGAAACCAATATGTCTGAAAATAGTGAAAATACACCAAAAGCAAATACAGAAGAAATAGAAAACGATAACATCTCCTTTGAACCTGGTCTGCCGAAAGATATCGAAGATTCAGAAAACCTGGAAGCCGAAAGTGCAACTTCGCAAACTGATGAAACTGTAGAAGCCGAGCAGAGTGAAGATACGCCCGAAGAGATGATTGAAGATTTAAAAGAAGAACTTCACGCTCTTACATCGACTTTACAGCGGGAAAGGGCAGACTTTGTTAATTTTCGAAGACGTTCGCAAGCTGAAAAAGAAGAAGCAAATTCAATTGCTTTACGGGTAATTTTACAAGAAATGTTACCTGCTATGGATGCTTTTGACCAACTGTTTTCGGTGAAAATAGATGAAAATCACAATATCGATCAATTTATGGATGGGGTAAAACTGATTCGTAAGCAACTTTGGCAATCGTTCTCAAATCTCGGTGTGGAAGAGCTTGATCCTGCTGGAAAAGAGTTTGATCCAAATGAAATGGAAGCGTTGAGTGTAGATGAATCTTCTGAGGTAGAACATGAAGTGGTAGACAAAGTTTATCAGAAAGGGTATACCATAAGCGGAAAGGTTCTGCGAGCGGCTAGAGTAGGAGTGCATAAACCTGCTGCCAAAGAGAAAAAAGAAGATGCAAATTAGAATTAATATTAAGGAGAAATCAATATGTCTAAGGAAAAAGTAATTGGAATAGATCTTGGCACAACGAATTCATGTGTTGCGGTCATGGAAGGTGGCGAACCTGTTGTCGTTCCCAACTCGGAAGGTGGTAGAACAACTCCTTCTGTTGTAGCATTCACTGAAAAAGGGGAAGTTCTGGTAGGCCAAACAGCCAAAAACCAGATGATTACAAACCCCGTGAATACAATTCGCTCAGCAAAACGGTTTGTTGGTCGCAAATTCAGCGAAGTAAGCCAGGAAATACGACTTGTACCCTATACTTTAAAAGATAGTACGAATCATTCTATAGTTATTGAAACCAGAGAGAAAGATTATCGCCCCGAAGAGATCTCCGCTCGTGTTTTACAAAAAATGAAACAAACAGCAGAAGATTACCTGGGTTATGATGTAGATAAAGCTGTTGTTACGGTTCCAGCTTATTTTAACGACGAACAAAGACAGGCAACTAAAGACGCTGGAAAAATAGCAGGTCTTGACGTACTTCGTATTATAAACGAGCCCACTGCGGCGGCCCTGGCCTATGGTTTAGACCAGAAAAATAAAAGTGAGATGATCGCTGTATTTGACCTGGGCGGTGGTACCTTTGATATTTCTATTTTAGAGCTGGCCGATAATGTCTTTGAAGTAAAATCAACTTCAGGCGATACCCATCTTGGTGGCGACGATTTTGACCAGGTGATTATGGATTGGTTGGTCGAAGAATTTAAAAAAGAGACCAGTATCGATGTTGGCAAAGATAAAATGGCCCAGCAACGGTTGAAAGAGGCTGCAGAAAAAGCAAAAATTGAATTATCAAATAAAGAGACTTCGGATATAAATATTCCATTTATTACAGCTGACTCATCGGGCCCCAGACACTTGAATATGAACCTGACAAGGGCGAAATTTAACCAGTTGACTAGTCACCTGGTTGAAAAAACATTAGGACCTTGCAAAACGGCTCTTAAAGACGCCGGTCTAAACGCGAGTGATATTGATGAAATTATTTTAGTCGGTGGTTCTACCAGAATTCCAGCGGTACACGATAAAGTAAAAGAGCTGTTTTCTAAAGAGCCAAATAAAAGTGTTAACCCGGATGAAGCCGTAGCTATTGGGGCGGCCATTCAAGGTGGCGTTTTAGCTGGCGAGGTTCACGATGTATTATTACTCGATGTAACTCCACTTTCACTCGGTATTGAAACTCTTGGCGGTGTAATGACAAAAATTATACCACGAAATACTACAATACCGACCAAAAAATCGGAAATATTTTCTACTGCGGCAGATAACCAGACCTCGGTTGAAATTCATGTACTGCAAGGCGAACGTGAACTTGCTAGAGATAACCGTACACTGGGTAAATTTCATCTGTCTGAGATACCCGGATCGCCCAGGGGAGTTCCTCAAATTGAGGTGAGCTTCGATATTGATGCCAACGGTATTGCTCATGTACACGCAAAAGATTTAAAGACCAATAAAGAGCAAAAAATAAAAATTGAATCATCCAGTGGTCTTAATGAAGACGAAATTGATCAAATGGTAAAAGATGCAGAGACCCATGCTGATGAAGACAAAGCAGCGGCAGAATCAGCAAAAGAATTTAATGAACTTGACCAAATGATTTATACTGTGGAAAAAGCTATGAACGAAGCTAAAACATTGGACGATGTCATTAAAAAAGAGGTGGATGATGCTCTTAATGATGCTCGTACCACTTTAGCGGGTCGCGATGTTGAAAAAATGAAAGCGGCTAAAACTACTTTGGGCGAAGTTATGCAAAAACATAGCACAGCGTTTCAACCATCCGAAGCTACAGCCGATGAACCTGCGGGTGAAGCCGAAGGCGAAGCGGAAGCTGAACCAAAGAATGAAGAAAAAATTGTAGATGCTGAAGTTGTTGAAGATGAAGATGAAACTGAAACTGAAGCAGAAACAGAAAATAAGAAGAAATAATAAACAGGAGTTTTGTAGTGGCCGATAAAAGGGATTATTATGAAATACTCGGAGTGTCTCGCTCGGCCACTCTTGAAGAAGTTAAAAAGGCTTATAGAAAACTGGCCTTGAAGTTTCACCCCGATAAAAACAAAGGTGACCAAGGGGCTGAAGATAAATTTAAAGAAGCGACCGAAGCTTATGAAGTTCTTCGTGATGAGAAGAAAAGACAGCTTTACGATCAGTATGGCCATGCCGGGGTTTCGAGCTCAGGCGGCGGTGACGGTTTTGGTCAGGGCGCCTATAGTGATTTTTCCGATATTTTTCAAGGCTCTACTTTTGAAGATCTGTTTGAAAACATTTTTTCAGGTATGGGCGGCTTCGGCGGACGAGGCGGCGGTGGAGGTCGAGGTGGAGCCAGACGCGGTTCTGACTTACGATATAATCTTGAAATTTCTTTAGCCGATGTCTACCATGGCAAAGAAGTTAAAATACAGATTCCACGAGATGAACATTGTGAAAAATGTAACGGAACTGGTTCAGCTGACGGAAAGCTCGATGTATGTAATACATGCGCAGGTTCCGGGCAGATCAGACGTAGTTCTGGATTTTTCTCTGTTGCATCGACTTGTACGACTTGTGGTGGTAGCGGTACAGCTGTTCGAAATCCATGCCATGCATGCCATAGCACGGGATTGATTCAAAAGAAAAGGACTATAAGTATTCGTATTCCTCAGGGTATTGAGTCGGGAACCCGACTGAAAGTTTCTGGTGAAGGCGAGGCCGGCCCGAAAGGCGGTCCCTTTGGTGATCTATATGTAGTCGTTCAAGTTCAAAGAGAAGCAGATTATGAACGAGAAGGGCCAGACCTTTCTTCTTCTCTTGAAATTCCCGTTACAATGGCAATTTTAGGCGGCGAAGCTGAAATAGAGACTATTTCTGGAAAATCAGTAAAACTGAAAATTCCAGCCGGCACCCAGCCCTCGACTATTTTTCGAGTTCGTGGTAAGGGTTTACCCTATATGGGTGGACACGGTCGTTTTGGTGATCTAATGGTAGAAGCGATTGTTCATATTCCTAAATCTGTAAATGCAAAAGCAAAACAGATTGTGAAAGACCTCGAAGGCGAGCTGGAGTCTAACTCTAGTTTTTTCGGGCGTTTTAAGTGAGCAAACCTGTGAGCGAGAATCCTATTCATAAAAATAGTAAAGATTTTCGAATGGGTGTAATCGGCATTGGCCGAATGGGGCAATACCATGTAAATGTATTGTCTGCATTAAACACTCATAATTTGGTCGGCGTATATGACACAGATATAGAGACAGGTAAAAAAGTCTCCGAGCAATACTCCATTATAAATTTCGAAACACCCGAAAAATTGATGGAAGAGTGCGACGCTGTAACGATCGCTGTTCCTACAAATCTTCATTACGAGATGACCAAAAAGGCTCTTGGAAAAGGTTGTCATGTTTTAATTGAAAAACCGATTACGGAATCTATTGAGCAGGCCAAAGAACTGATCGATATGGCGCGCGCCACAAATAAAGTTCTACAGGTTGGTCATGTTGAAAGATTTAACGGAGCGGTTATAGAGCTACAAAAAATTGTACAAAATCCTATTCATATAGAAACAAAAAGGTTATCACCTTTTACACCAAGAATAAAAGATGTCGGCGTTGTCATGGATATGCTGATTCACGATCTTGATATTGTTATAAACCTGGTAAAATCTCCTTTAAAAAGTTTTACAGCTGTGGGAAGAAAGATTATCAGTGACCATGAAGATCTTGCGACTATAACTCTTCTTTTTGAAAGTGGGGCCATCGCAACTTTAAATGCGTCGCGAGTAAGCCAGTTAAAGCAACGGGTACTTTATGCTATGCAGGAAAATAGTTATGTGAAACTCGATTATACCACACAAGATATAGAAATTCACAGACAGGCAAGCACCGTAAACCTGATTACTCCCGAAGAGATTCGATATTCCACAGAGTCGTTTGTAGAAAACCTTTATGTGCATAAAGATAATCCTTTAAAAAGCGAACAAGTGCATTTTTATGACTGTATCGTAAATAACGCTAAACCGCTCGTTTCAAATGACATGGATCTGGAAACACTGCGCATAACACTCGAAAGCCTGGAAATGATCATGAGTAATAAGCCTGCTTATGAAACTCCATGAGCTGCGCGTACCCGATGTAGGCGAAGGTCCCATTGAACTGCACGCCTGGCAAAAAGCCCCCGGCGAAGAATTTCAAGAAGACGATGAACTCTGCGACCTCGTAACCGACAAAGCCAGCTTCTCCATAGAAGCCCCCGGCCCTGGAAAAATAATAGAAATATTAACCAAAGAAAAACAGAACGTTGCTGCGGGTGATGTAGTCGCCAAAGTGGAGCTGTATTAAAGAGGAAGAATTGCAAGGAAGGCAGGAAGAAAGGAATACAGGAAAAGATAAAGAGAAGATAAGAGAAAATTTTTTTACTTGTTTTAAAATCGATTTGTTTTAATAATGATATTTTTATGAATCGCTGCTCAAAATCCTGATTTTTTTCCTTACTTCCTTATTCCCTTCCTGCTTTCCTTATAAAGTCCCCCTTCCTCATTAAACAGAAACCGAATCTTCAGCAGAATTCAAAAATATAATTTCGGGCGTTTCGATGCCGTTGAAATCGGTTGAGTATACAGTCGTGTATGCGCCGGCGCCTGAAAAATAGAGGGTGTCATTTAGTTTCGGGGAAGGCAGGAAGGCTTTGAACATTTTGTCTGCTGAGTCGCAACTAGGTCCGCAGAGCATAACCTCTTCAAGTTCACCTGAACCGTTCGATAAAATGGGGTAGGTAATGCCATCGATGGTTTCCATAAAGCCTGAAAAAACACCGGTATCGAGGTAGATCCATTTTTCAAGTTTATTGTCGATTTCACGCATAGCTATGCCTATAACATGTGAAACCATACTGCCTGCCGACCCGCAAATATAACGACCAGGTTCTGCGAAAAAATTTTTCAGTACAATACCCTCGTTCGCCCACGAGTCGAGTTTCTTACGAATTTCTGTACCAATACTTTCAACCGACGGAACTTCTCTACCGAGGTAGATGGGGAATCCCCCGCCAATATTAAGCGTATCGGGCTTTAAGCCAAATTCTCGCGCCATAAGTATGGCAGTTTTGGCCCGGTCCATGGCAAGGCCCCACGTTGCAAGAGATTCGCATTGTGACCCGACATGAAAGGTAATTCCTGCCAGCGGCAGGTGGTTTTTCTGCATATAGGTAAATAGCTCTTTCCAAAGACTTTGGGATAGGCCGAATTTTCCGTTCAAGGCCCACAGGCTGCCCTGGTTTGAAACATCGATTCGTAGAATCGGTTGAATCGTTTTTTTATAAGGTAAAAACTTTTCTGCTTCGCAAATACTGTCAAAGCTTTGGTAAACAATACCTTTTTTTACAGCCTCGGCTATTGCCTGGGCAGGTTTAACTGTATTTGAAAAGATAATCTTTGCTGAATTGACTCCTTTTTTCAATAAAGTCTGTATTTCGCTGGATGATGCTGTTTCAAAAAAGGAACCATCGTTTTCCAATAGTTGCAAAATTCGCTCATGTGGATTTGCCTTCATTGCATACGCAATTGTAAAGCCCGGTAAGGCAGTAACTAAATCCTGGTAATTCGTGAGAACCCGGGACCCATCCATTAATAATTTTGGCCGTTTCATGTCGATACCTAGAAAACAGAAAAAGAGTGTCATGATGTAAAGTAAATATTGTAAAAAATAATTGTAAAGCTATCTAAGAAAAAGATCGTATCGACCGGACGTAAAGCATGAATTCTGTACAAGATGAAATTGAAATATTAATAAAAAAGAAAAAGTTTATTCATATAATTGGCGGCGGCGGGGTTGGTATGAGCGCTCTTGGCATGCTCGTTTTGCATATGGGTTACAACGTCAGCGCTTCGGACAAAAACAGCGGACCTTATCTGGAAAAGTTTGCCGAAAAAGGGGGAAGGGTCTGGACCGGGTCTTCGCCCGAGCAAATAGACAAGAACTCTGTAATTTTTTACAGCAGCGCCATACCCGAAACTGACCCAGAACGTGTCTGGGCGCGTGAAAACTCTGTTAAACAATTTTCACGTCACTCTTTACTTGGTTTTATTACCCGAAAATATTATACCATTTCAGTTTCCGGAACGCATGGAAAAACGACGACTACCGCCTGGCTTGGTTACTTGCTGGAGGCTGCCGGTCTGGACCCTACCGTTTTGGCCGGGGGTACAATGAAAAACTGGAATACAAATTTGAAAATTGGCGAAGGCAAATACAATAAAAAACCTCTACTGGTAATTGAGGCCGATGAATCTGACGAGAGCTTTTTATATATAGATACAGACGAACTGTTAATTACGAACATTGAACTTGACCATGTTGATCATTACAACCGGGATACACAGTTGCGCGAAAAGTTTTCTTATGCCATAGAAGGTGTTTCCAGAAAAGGGGGAGTGGTTATTCCTTCTCTGGAGCTATACGAAAAAGAAAAGAGCAATTTTGAATTTTCACCAGCGGCAATCGAGAATATAAAATCTATGAAAGTAAATGGTTTAGAAAATTCGATTTCAATGCAAAAACATGGCGATGCCGATTTAAAAAATTATACAGTGGGACTTCCCGGAGTGCATAATGTATGGAACGCCTCCGCGGTGCTTTGTTATGCAAAACTTCATAATATAAAAGACGAACCGGTCGTAAAAACTCTATACGATTTTGAAGGAGTTGGCCGCCGCATGGATGTTCTTTTTACAGGAAAAAATAGTTCAGGGGCGAGTGTTCAAATAATTGACGACTATGCTCATCATCCGACAGAAGTTACCGCTGTTTTAAAAACCCTTTCTACCCGTAGTAAGAACATTGTACCCATCTGGGAACCACACCGAATTTCCAGGTTTTTACATTTTGAAGATGATTTTCGAAAAAGTTTTTCAGAGTTTATCGATATTTCAAAAATGTACTTGCTGCCACTTTTTGACGCCGGGGGCGAGTTTGCTGGTGGCAAATTTACAGATCGTATGGTTCATTTTGATAAATGGAAAACAGAGTGCTCTAGTTTTCTCGATGAAAATAATTTTACAGAGATGTTTTTATCTGCGCTCGAATCAGCTGTAGAAAATACAGTTTTTATATTTTTAGGGGCCGGCAATTCAAGTGAGTATGCTCATTTGGCGGCGAAACTGGCTAACAGGAAATAAACATCGGCATGAAAACAAAAATGAAAGAATTTCCAAGCGAACCGGGGAGTTATAAAAAAGACGATTATAACGATCTTGTCGAGGCTTTGCAGTTACACGGAACCAGGTATTATACACAAGATGACCCTATTATTTCGGACAGTGAATATGACGATCTGAATCGTCTGTTGCTAAAAGTCGAAGAAGAGCACTCTGCCTGGACGCGCGCCGATTCGCCTTCTCGAAAAGTTGGGGGAGAAATTATTAAGAATTTTCCATCTGCTATGCATGAGCCACCAATGTTGAGTCTTGATAATTGTCTGAATCAAGATGAATTATACGATTTTGAAAAACGTCTGAAAAAACAACTTACCGGCATGGGGATTGAAGAAACAGAACTCGAACAGATTCAATATCATGGGGAGCTGAAATACGACGGGCTGGCTGTAGAACTGGTGTATGAAAATGGATTGCTGGTAACGGGTTCTACCAGAGGCGATGGTACAACAGGTGAAGAGATTACACATAATATACGCACGGTTAATAATGTCCCGCTACGCTTGATGTTGGCGCACCCCCCATCTTTTGTCAGTATTCGCGGAGAGGTTGTAATGACCATTGCCTCTTTTGAACGCTTGAATAAAGAACTTGTAGAAAATGATAAAAAAGTTTTTGCCAACCCCCGTAACGCGGCGGCCGGTTCCCTACGGCAGCAAAATTCAGCAATTACAGCTCAAAGAGATCTAATGTTTTTACCATATTCTGTTGGTCGGGTGGAAGAGACAAAGGCGTCGCAGAAAGGTAATTCTTGCCCGGTGGAGCAAAGTAAAATTCATCTGGAATATTTGTCTGCAGCTGGCTTTGGCATTTCAGAACTGAACCGACAGGGTCCCATAAATATAATGGTAGAATTATACGAGCATTTGTATGAAACTCGCGCGGACCTGGAATTTGACATTGATGGTTTAGTTATTAAAAGTGATCGTACCGACTGGTGGGACGTCGCCGGAGCTACCGCGAAATCACCGCGCTATGCAATCGCCTGGAAGTTTCCAGCGAAATCGGCGATTACCGAACTGGAAGAAGTCTCTTTTCAAGTGGGCAGAACCGGTGTCATTACTCCAGTTGGACATTTAAAACCGGTAAATATTGGCGGGGTTATGGTAAAAAGGGTGACCCTGCACAATGCTAATGAAGTGGAAAGACTTGGCCTTAGGTTGAACGACACGGTTGAAGTAATTCGCGCCGGAGATGTAATTCCAAAAGTAGAAAAAGTAATTCACAGCGATTCTAAAAAATCGCGACCCATACTATTTCCTGAACTTTGTCCGGCTTGTTATCATAAAGTTATTCGGGAAGATGTATTTAATCGTTGTACAAATAAAAAATGCAAGGGACAACTTCTTGCCTCTTTAAAATACTTTGTATCGAAATCTGGTTTAGACATTGATGGGTTTGGAGTCGAATGGATAGAAAAACTTTTTGATCTAAAAATAATTTCAGACATGGCCGATATCTTTTTACTGGACGAAAACAAGTTACAGGATATTCCCGGCATGGCTGACATTTCGAGAAAGAATCTGCTCGATGCCGTACAAACCCGTGTTAAAGTTCCTTTTGATATATTTTTACGTTCGCTTGGAATTATTAACGTTGGAACGCGTATTGCCGAGGTTCTGGCAGAGTCGTTTACAGATTTAAACGAACTTACCGCCGCAGACGAAGAGAGTCTGGAGGCCATACATGAAATTGGTCCCTCCATTGCTCACTCTGTTGTACTTTATTTTAAAAATAATAAAGAATTAATTCATAAACTATTTAATGCCGGTTTTACTATTGAATATCTGGAAAAAAAGGCGGAAGACAAAGGAGTATTCGCAGGTAAAACTATTGTGTTTACGGGAACCCTGGTTCAAATGACACGAGAGGAAGCGCAGGTGTTGGCAAAAAAGAGCGGGGCAAGGGCGACCGGTTCTGTCAGTAAGTCGACGAATTATGTAGTGGCTGGTGAAAGCGCTGGTAGCAAACTCGATAAAGCGAATAAGCTTGGTGTAGAAGTGTTAACCGAACAAGAGTTTTTAAACTTACTTAAAAAAACCGGTGGCGTAGAGTAGTCGTATGGAACCGAATTATAAAATCAATTTGGAACTTGATTTTAGCCAGGTAAAGAAAGTCTTGCTTGTGGGGGCGGGAGGTTTAACCGGGCAATGGTATTCTCGTTTGTTATTAAAGAAAGGCATTCAAGTCTATGTGTATGATCGCAATCCGCTTGTTCAATACACGGAAAATGATTTAGCCTCCGCAGAAACTTCGGGGTTTTATATTGTCACGAACGAGGAATTTGAAAATCTTAAAATTCTGGATAAGGTAGATTCCGTGACTTTGTCTCCGGGGGTTCCTCTGGACCAACCGATTTTTTTAGAAGCCCAGGAACGAGAACTTTTTGTTTTTTCAGAATTGGAATATTGTTTTACTTTTTTGAAAGATAAAAAATGGATAACCGTTACCGGAACAGATGGAAAAAGCACTACAGTGGCTTTGCTGGAGCATTGCGCAAAACAGCTCGATAAAAAGGGAATCGCCTGCGGAAATTTTGGCTTGTCTTTTTCTCAAATAGCATATGAACCTGAACAATATGGGCAGGTGGAATTTCTGTTTGCTGAATTGAGCTCCTACCAGTTGGAGTTAGCGAGAAATTTACAAAGCGAAGTTTCTGCGTATCTGAATTTATCGGAGGACCACCTCGATCGGTACGAAAGTCTGAGCCATTACGGCCTAGTAAAATGGAACGGTTTACGTTCCTTGAAAAAAAACGGAACCGGCATCGTCAATACCGATCTATTATCGGGCAACACTTCCATCTGGCGCGAAAAACACCCGTGCAAATATCTTATTTCCTGTGAGAAATTTTTATCTGTAGATTGTAATAACCTGGTAAGTAAGAATTTCGCCTGGGTTCAAAATACATTGTATCGCCACCCGAATGTAACGGATGTTTTTGCCGACATGAGACACATGAAAATTCAGGGCAGACACAACTGCGCAAATGTACTATTTGCTACTGAAATTTTATTCGCCTTATTTGATGATGTAGAAGTCGAAAAATTTCGGAAGGCGATAGAGAGTTTTCCCGGTCTGGAGCATCGATTTGAAAAAGTCGATTCGGGCGATAGTAATATCTACATCAATGATTCCAAAGCGACGACTACCCAGGCTACAATGACGGCCCTCAAAAATGTGAATGGACCCTTGTTTGTATTCTTAGGCGGTAAATCGAAAGGGGAAGATTACTCCGTACTAATAAAACCTCTATTGAATAAAAATGCAATTGTGTTTTTGTTTGGCAAAAACCAGAAAGAGATACAAAAAGTCTTTAAAAACAGTTCGGTAGAAATGAAAAGCATGAGTGAAACACTCGAAGACGCCTTTCATAAAGCACAACTATTTCAAACACAAGAAAAAAAGCGTAGCGTTACTTACCTTTTAGCCCCGGCTTCAACATCCTGGGACCAATATGCCTCGTTTGAAAAACGCGGAGAAGACTTTAAAAGACTGGTAAAAGAAATTTCCTTATAAAGAAAATAAAGAGTAACCATAAGGTATTTCATTAATTCAGTAACCTTTTATCAAAAGAATATTTCTTAATATCATGGATTTTAACATATCTAATATCAGGGTGGGCCGGATTGATCAGGATATTGTATTCATTTTCTACTAAAACAGAAGGTACACGTAAAAGTAATGACTGATTATGTAAAATCCAATCTGAGCCTATTGCACCAAGCTGGCTGGGCGAGGGGAATTCCCTCCAGTTACGCGGTAAAGTACCTGTGTCCATAATTTGATGTGAAATTTTATCATTAATTTCGATGGATGCTATGCACAAGTCATCCGGAATAATCGAGATAGGAAGATGCACAAGATATTCTATGCTTGCTAAAGCCCTGGTTTCGGAGGCGTAAATGACACTTGAACCTTTATAATTCCACCTGCCGCCATAAATTCTTGCACCACTGCCAGAAAGGTCATTAATATATTTTTCTTTGGCAATTCTGTATACATTCATTATGAAAAAACACCATGTTCAATTCTACCCAATTCATCAAGTATCATATCGACTCCAAATTTTGATTGCAGTAAACTCAAAGGAGTTTTATTGGCAAACGATACACAGGGATAATTCATCCAGGAAATAAACTTGCTTTTGTCATGAAATACTTCTGCTCCTTTGGCGCTCACTTCAGCAATTTGTAAAATATGATCAGACACATCAGGGCTAAAGTGTTTGTTTTTGTTGTATCTTTGAATTGTTCGTTCCGTAATTGGTAAAATATCAGCCATTTGCTTTGCGGAATAATTTAAATAATTTGCAAGATGTTCAAAAGCATTTTTTGAAAGACCTTTTCGACCAATCTCAATTAAATCTAAGCGACTTTCAATCTTTCGGTGAAGCACTTTCATGCCACCAAGTATGTTCGAAATCCCACTGAGAGAACTCTTACTCCCAAAATTTTCATGGTTAGATATACGACCACTGCTCTTTAATTTTTTACGCGCAATCTTATTGCGTGTATCTGTTTTACTTTTACGAATATTCATTTGTTACCTCAGTTATATTACTATCTAGTTTAAGCTGTTACGATAAACGACAGTAGTACAATAATATACGACAATTGTCTGGTCGTCAAGGAATTATTGTGTTATTAGAATACATCAAAGCTATGGAAAACAAAGAATAACTATAAGGAAAGCAGGAATTACAGGAAAATATAAACAAGTCTGTAGTGCGGTCGCATTCCGAACTACGTACAGGTGGAATATCTACCTTTACCATGCGAATATTCCAGGGAATGGTCGGCCATATATGAATTGGTTTTAGCCTGAATGAAACAACAACGGGGTTCAAAGGTTTGACAGGTCGTCTCAATTTGGCTTTATGCACAATCATGTCAAAAATAACTATAAATAAAATAAGCCGTGTCAAGTTCAAGGCAACTGTAAAGCCTACAACCGAAGAATTTGCAGGGGCAGAAACACAAGTCTTTGATAAAGTTCGATCGGGTGTAAAGCTTGATGGTTTTAGAAAAGGTAAAGCGCCGGAGCATATTATAAAAAGTAAGTATGCAGCTGATATAGCCGACAAAACCTTACAAAGTCTACTTGAAATTGCAGCCGACCAGATTATTACTGAAAATAAGGTAGCCTTATATCGCATAAGCACTATTGATAATGTAAAACCAGAAAAGGACAACTATAGTTTTGACCTTACCTATGAAATTGAGCCTCCCATCGAACTCGGGAAAATGAAGAATTATACTCTTAAAGAAGATATTCCGGTTATTTCTAAAAGCGATATCGAAAAAGAGGTGAAAGAAGTACAAAAGGTGTACGCGCAAACCGAAATAAAAAAACCCGAAGAGGGGGCCGAAAAAGGTGACATGGTTACAATGTCCCTGGAGCATTGGGATGATGACCTTCCGCTCGGGCAACCCCAGGAAGGGGTTCAGGTGATACTCGGGGAAAATCAATTTTCTGAGAAACTGGAATTGGAAATGATTTCGAAACCAGCTAAACCAGGGGATGAGTTTCGTGAAACTGTTGAAACCGATGTGCCTGATGAAAACGGTGAAACGAAGAAAAAGAACATCGACAATCTGGCCAAGGTACATGCAATTTATAAAATTGTTTATCCTGAATTGAATGAAGAACTATTTCAAAAGCATGATCCGGATTGTAAAACTCTGGACCAGTTAAAGAAAAAACTGGAAAAATCAATGATCAGTCGATTTTCCAGAAAAAATATTGCGCAGGAAATAAATCGCGTGGTGGATGAAATTATTAAAGACGCCGATATTGAGTTTCCTGAAAATTACGTTGAGGATAAATTTAAAAAGTATCTTGGTGAAAATAAACAACATTTCGATCAAATTCCTGATGATAAACTTAAAGAGATTAAAGATCTTTACACAGGTGAGATACGTAATCGCCTCGTGAATGATCATTTAATGAAAAAAGCGACTGAAAAATTAACAGACTACAAAGAAAGTTTTGTCGATTATCTATCCACTGAGTTTGATGAAAAAACAGGTAATATTGGTCGTCAGCTTTATGAGTCGATGGTGGAACAAAAGCAGAAAGATGAATATTCCGGGAAAATGCTTGATAATCTTTTAAAGTATTATCATTACTATCTGCTGGAAACATATTTTCGAACGCAAAGTATGGTGAAAAAGAATAAAAAAATCCCTTTTGAAAAATATATGAGTGAAACGAAAGCTTAAATATTTTTTTCTTTTCGGCGTACCAGACCTGAAATGCTAATTAGCCACAGAAAAAAATTTATCTACACGAAAACCGTTAAAACTGCCGGAACAAGTGTTGAGTCTTACTTTGAGAAATATTGTATGCCTGAAGGGCAGTGGAAACCCTCCCATTCTCGCGCCGTTTATGAGACTGAATCTGGAGTTATTGGAAAACGGGGACCTGACCAGACTGCTAAATGGATAAAAAAATTTAAAGCAAAACCAAAATGGAAATCGCATATGCCGGCTGTGAAAATTAAAAATCTAGTCGACGAGAAGCTCTGGAACTCTTATTTTAAATTTTGTGTCATTCGAAACCCATATGATAAAATGGTTTCCATGTTTTATATGAAGCTTCAAGAAGAGAAAGAGTATTCGCAATATAAAAAGTTTAAAATTGGGCTAAAAAAGAAATTTAATATAGGCGACCCTTTTGACCTTTCTACCGGGGACGACGATACCGAGCGTTTTAAAGACTGGGTAAAAAAAGGCGGAAAAATTATCGACCGAAACATGTATATCATCCAGGATGATGTTTGTGTTGATTTTTTTATTCGCTACGAAGAGCTGGAAAGTGGTATTAAAGAAGTATGTAAAAAAATTGCGGTTCCCTTTGAACCTGATCGAATACCCAGGTTTAAAAGCGGTCGGCGTAAAACGAATACCGAACTTGCCGACTTTTACGATGAGCAGGCGAAAGATATAATTACAAAAAAATACCAATTCGAAATCGATACTTTCGGGTATGCACTCAACGTTCAATAAAATGGCGCCGAAATCTCGGCAAAACCTCCAGAAAATCGGTAAATTTAACCTATCCTGAGGAAGGGGCCTGGGATGAATAAGTCCAATGTGAAATAAATCGAATAATTTAAAAACATTTTGTAATAATTTATTGACATTTTCTCTATGTTCTATAAAAAGTTATGGTAATTCGAAATTTATAAATATTCTAGAGGGGAGAAACATATATGTCTGTCAGTAAACTAAGTTATCAAGAAGCGAGAAAAAGAATGCAACCAGGGGACGTAATTGCCTTTGGAGGTAATAGTCATATTTCAGAAATTATAAAATTTGCCACATTCTCGGATGTGTCTCATGTAGCGACTGTTATTCAAACAAAAATTCCAGATGATGATTCAGGAAGATTTTTTAACCAGATTATTGAAGCCACTGGCCACGGTGGTGGGGTAAAAATTGAGAGATTCAGTGACGCTATGGAAGCTGCTCATGGCGATATCTGGTGGCTTCCCCTTAAAAAGGAGATTCGAGAGAATTCTTTTGACCAGTCAAAGTTTTTCAATTTTCTATTTAACCAGGCTAAACTACGTAAACCTTACGACCTGTCGCAGGCGATTAAATCAGCTATTGATATTATTGATACTCTTCCCTTTGGACTTCATGGGCCAGGGCATAACCGCGAAGATTTCAGCAAGTTCTTTTGTTCTGAACTTGTGGCCGCAGGCCTGGAAGCCTCCGGCGCAGTTGGAAATATGAACGCATCAGAGGTAACTCCGATTGAATTATGCCGATGGAGTATTTATGAAAAAGAATATTACCAGTTAAAAGGTTCTCCTGAGAATAAAATTAAACGTTACAATAGTCTCGCACCTGAATTGTGGAATGAATAACGAATAAAAATCCGAGCATGAATCGTCTTTTTTTTGCAGCTTTAGAAGCGTATTATATTTTTTTTAGTACTTTTTGAAATGAGTTGCACCATATGGTTTTCATTGATCAAGGTGAATTCAGACAACAATTCGTTTATATTTGAGACTTTATAGTCAAAATGCGTCTATACAATCCATAAATTGGATAGAAAATGTCCAGAAATGGTATTATATGCTTGCAAAATGTGCAAACAAAGCAAAATAATGTATAAAATGGCGTCATCTGCACTTGTGTAAAATAAAGATATTTTACACAAACATGAATTGGAATTTTACTTGCCGAAGCAATAACGATAAATAAGTTGACATAGAAAATAAATTTGTATTTACTTATATAAAGAACAGAAATACAAATTAATAATGGAGAATTACTATGCCAGCAAGAAGAAAATTAAGTGAAAAAGATGCTTTAACACATTTGAAAAGTATCTATAAAATGTTTTTAGATGCGGGGGGCGACCCGAAACGATTTACAATTCGCCACTACAATCGCCTGAATGAAAATTCACGTTTCTATATTGATGTATACGTGAAAAAACTGGGTGGTTGGAATAACTCTCTTCAAAAAGCCAAGATACCTCTCGGTTTTCGTCAATACAAGGAATTTAGTAAGGAAGAAATTGCTCAGTATGTAAAAAAAGTGTATAAGCTATACACCGCCGCAAACAAAAAACCCGGCAAATACAAAGGGCAAGAAAAAACCTTCCGCATGATAGATTTCCATGACTACAACGAAAAAGCGGGCGGCCGATTTTCTTTGGCTGTAATTTTGAAAAGATTTGGTTCTTGGAGCAATGTGCTTAGAGAATTAAGTATTCCAATTGGTCGCAGTCGCGGTTTATCGCAAGATCAAATTAAAATACACGTTAAAGCTGTTTACGATAAATTTCGTAAAAAGGCCGGAAACACTGATAGAGTATTTTCGAAAGAGATGTATGAAAAACACAACTTTATTGAAGATGTCTATATTTCATCTAAATTAGTAGAGCGCCGATTCGGTACATGGCTTTCTGCTAAGAAAACTATGAAAATTCAATAAATTTCCGTTTCGTGTGAAATTGGGTAAGGTCGGTTTTCCGGCCTTATCCTTGAAATTGTAAGTCGTAAAGTTTCTTATACGTACCTTTATTTTTCAACAATGACTTGTGAGTTCCCTGTTCAATAATTTTCCCATTATCGAATACAAGTATTAAATCGGCTTTATAGATCGTTGATAAACGGTGAGCAATTACGAATGTTGTTCTGTTTGCCATAAGTCGTTCTAAAGCCTTTTGAACCAATCGTTCTGACTCGGTATCAAGCGCCGAAGTAGCCTCGTCTAAAATCAAAATTTCCGGGTTTTTGAGCAAGGCTCTGGCAATAGAAATTCTTTGCCTCTGGCCTCCCGATAGAATCATCCCTCTTTCGCCTATTACAGTGTCATACCCCTCCGGCAGTTTTTGAATAAATTCATGCGCATACGCCATTTTAGACTTTTTGATTATAACTTCTTCTGAAATATCATCTCTGCCATAGGCAATATTTTCTCGCAATGTTGTATTAAATAAGAAGATCTCTTGGGTAACGATACCGATTTTTTCGCGTAGATGCTTTAAAGGCATTTGACGAATATCAATATCGTCAATGGAAATGGAACCGCTTGTCGGATCATAAAAACGAGAGAGCAGATCGACAAATGTAGATTTACCAGCCCCCGAAGCGCCTACGAGCGCAATTGTAGAACCCTGTGGAATCTCAATAGAGAGTTTTTTCAGCACTTTTGTTTTTGTGTTGGGGTAGTTAAATGTAACATCCTGGTATTTAACAGATTTTTTTAGCTTTTTTATATATTTGGGTTCTTCAGGATCGTCAATTTCCGACATTTGGTCGGCCAGGTTAAAAACTCTTTCGCCTGCAGCCGTTATTCTACTATACAAATTATACCAGTTCGCAAGTTGCTTAATTGGATTTAATATGACCATAAGAGTTACCAAAAAAGTAAAAAAGTTACCGGAGGTAAATTTTCCCTGTGTAATTAAATACCCCCCGTAGATAATTAAACCCACCATAATTCCTGAACTGGCAAATTCGATTAAAGAGGGACCGACAGTTTTTAAAAGACGAAACTTTGCTACGTTTTTATAAAGTGTATGGTTAATTTTGTAAAAACGGCTTTTTTCAAAATCTTCCATGCCAAAAGCCCGAATGACACGTATGCCACTGATCATCTCGTGCAAATGGGAACTCAGATCTCCAGTTCCTGTTTGCTCTCTTTTTGTATACTTACGTATTTTACGTGCAATTAAATTAATAGGGTAAATTACAAGGGGAACCCCGATAATCGAAATTAACAGCAACTTGTAATTAATAAGAATAAGCAAAATAAGGTGGGTAAAGACAATAAAAAAGTTTGTAATCGAAACTCTAAGGTCATTTGCTATGGTATCGGACAATAATTTTACATCATTCACGACCTTGCTTATCCACTCTCCCGTTTTTTCTTGAACGAAATGGTGAATGGGAAGTGTAATCATTTTATCGTATAGATCTTTTCTCACATCACGGACGGCCAATAGACCGGTCGTTGAAATAAAATACACGGAGGCTAACGATGCAAGTAGTTTGAAGAAATATAATGGTAGAATTAATAAGGCAACCATGACCATGAGGTCAAAAGGCTCATATTCAATAAAGAAAAGGTTCATTATTAACTTTATTTTGGAATAAAATCCGGAAAGGCCAGAACCTTGCTCCCGATCTTGCAATCTTTCTATTTTTCCATTTAGCCATTCTCGTTTATCATCGTACATGGAGTGCTTCATCAGCTCTTGAAGTTGTGCGGATTTGTCGCCTGTAGCCAGACCGCGAAATTCAGGGTTGCTTAAGTGAATTTGAAACGGTTTTTCAAAACCGGACCCAAGAACATCAAAGACAGGTTTTAAAGCAGCCAGGCTCAATGCATTAAACAAGGAGAGTAAAAATGCAAAGAGAACGCCTGTATAAAACCGTTTTTTATATTTAAATACATATGCTAACAACCTGCTGAAAATTGGTTTTTCTTTCATACATCTCCTGCCAATGTAAGGCTTTCAAAATGAACACCAGCGGGTCCAATATAGTTTTGTCTGCGCACCCGCTCTTTAGAATAATTACATGTAAGTAACCCATCTTTAATATTTCCCGTCACGGAACCTTGTCGAATGGGTATTCTCTTCCCATTTTTATGGATAAAACCGAGTCTAATTTCACCCGAAAAATTTCCTGAAATCGGGTCGGGTGAAAAAGTTGAAAAACGTAAAAGTTCGATTGTTCCATTGGTAAAAAAATCTTCGTACGCCGTTTCTCCTGACCCGACTATTGTATTTGTATATCCCGATGTAATCTGTTTTTGTAATAAATGAGAATATTTCCCGTCTATGGCAAAGTTTGTAACAACACCATCTGTAATTAAATCGACAGGTTTTGTTTCATAGCCGAGTAAATCGCAACAAATACTTCCCGAACAACCTTGAAACTCAGGCGATGTCGATAAGTTCAGCTGTTCGACCGGTTTTTTGCCATCATAAATATCATCTTTTTCTTTCCAGATCGAAATATCTTGAAACAGGGCTTCGCCGCTTAACTGGTAAATATGAAAATCGAAAAGTGTATCGAGAGCTTCTTCTGCTAAAACGACAGAAAAATTCCCTGTAGGCGGAAGCACTGCTGTAACAATTTGTTCCAGTTTTGCCGCCTCGTCTTCTAATAACTTGTATAATGGCAAGTCTTGAAAAAAATTACGCGTCATAAAGACCTGAATTTCATGTTCTCGGTCTTGAGACAAAAGTGAAAAATCGTATAATACTTCACTTTGCGGGTATAGCAGGTCGAGACCTTTTGAATTGGACAGCCTTCGATGCCGGGTTTTAAAGTGGGTTTCGAGGTAAGATAAACTTGTTCGCTTTTTATGCTTTTCGCAAAAGCGACGAGCAGTCTCTTCAATTTTGAAGATCAGCTCTTGGGCATTTTTATGAATCGAAGCGTCATAAGTATAACGAGTTTTTTCTTTTTCGGGAAGCCATTTTTCAGATAATTCATAGGCTGGATTCTTAATATAAGAAGCAGATTCAATGGCGCCATCGATGTCCTCTTTCCATGTATCCGGCATTCCGTCAAAACGGACAGAACTTTCCCCCATCGAATCTTTCTCGTTCTCTTTTTGGTCTAGAAATACTCCAACCGTATTTCTGGTTACAGATGTGTTTCGAATTGCCTCGGTTTTATTGGAGACCATATAGATTTCTTCAGAATGTACTTCCTGCATCTCAATTTGCCAGGCTTTAAGTTCGGTTCGGTTTTTTAGATAGGGTTCTATGGAATTCATTCAGGTTTATTCAGTTTTTTATGTTTTATTTCGTTTATTGTCCATATTATGGAGTTTACCACCGTTTAATTTGTATTTTGTTTGAAAACGAGTTTTTTTAATAAACAGTGTCCATATGAAAGTAAAAATTAGTGTACCCGCCACAACGGCAAATATTGGACCAGGCTTTGACGTGCTAGGTCTGGCCTTGCAATATAATAACGAATTTTTGTGTGAGGTCAATAGCACCATAGCTGAGGATGATTGGACGGTAAGTTTTACGGAACTTGTCGATAAAACGGTGTCGGCAAAAATGCGAACCTCACTGCTCCAGAGTCCCGACAACCTTGTTTTAAAAAGTTACAAAGAAGTTTTTAAACAAAAGGGCATAGAGCCGTTACCAGTAAGAATACAAGCTAAAATTGGAATTCCACTCTCGAGAGGCCTCGGCTCTTCTTCTACGGCGATACTGGCCGGGATGACACTTGCTAACGAAGCTCTTCGCAAACTTTACGAAAATCCATTTTCGAACTATGATATTTTTAATATGGCGTGCAAAATGGAAGGGCATCCAGATAACATTGCCCCGGCTTTGTATGGTGGTCTTGTTTTAAGCATGGCAGAAAGGTCGGTCGACTCTAATGCTATTCGTACTATTAACAGTACAGATGCTGAGCAAAAGGCTGACCCCAAGACCAAAGCTGACGTTACACAATATCATGCGCTCCGTATTCCTGTAAACGCTCCGGTAAAACTCGGTGGTATCGTTCCTCATACCAGCCTGGCGACATCGGAGGCCAGGTTGGTCATTCAACAAACGCAACCTTTGTCTGTTGTCAGTTTTCAAAGTTCAAGAACCGCTGCTCTAACTCATCTTCTGGCAAAACAAACCTGGGACGAGCAAGACAAAAAACTTTTCACTATAGCCCTGGATGATAAAATACACCAGGACCCCCGTTCGGCATTAATACCTGGAATGAAAGAGACGTTAACCGCCTGGAAGAAAATGGGAGCGCTCGGAGCGTACCTTTCAGGAGCCGGCACAACTTTAATTGGTTTCTGGGAACTTGACGCCGATATAGAAAACCTTGGTTTACGTGACCCATTTCTAATAACCAACGCAGGAGCCACTGAAATATTTCCTACCATAGACAGTTTCGGCTTAACAATCACCTATGTTTAATAAGGAAGGAAGGAAAAGATAAGAGGACAGGATTTACAGGATTAACATGATTTAAGAGGATAACTATAATCAAATTCAGAAAAACTATTGTGCTTCCATAATTTTTCTGAATTCATTACACGATTCATTTCTTAAGAACTGTAAATCGGCCAATTCTGACTAAATCTTTTTTATTTTTTCCTGAATTCCTACCCTTCCTGCCTTCCTTGCAGCACCTCTTCGTTTCCTTATTCAGGTTTATGAGCAACAGGACTCAGTGAGTATTTTTTACCGAAAAGGTTAATTGCTTTATTTTCACCGATGGGTAAGAGTAAGAATAAAATAAATACGTGGTAAAAGATCATACCGAACCAGAGAAAGTTAATTAACGGATCTGTTTTTACCTGAATAATTAACCTGTTGTCGTCGGTGGCGTCGGGACGAGCATATTGTATTTTAATATCACCAAAACCGTTGGATATTATACCGGGCTCTGATGTTGGCTGTGGGTCGCCATAACTCTCTGTGACAGGGCTGTACATGGGATAGTAGCGTTTTTCAGTTACCGTGGACCCTACTAATCTATTATTTTTATAGATGTTTATACTTACCGCTTCGTATTTATACCCCGGGCCGTCTTTGGGAAGGTTTGCAAAGGAGACATCAAATGTCGGGTATACTTTATAGTCGGCTACTTCTATTGTATATCCATCAAAGTACTCAATTCCTTTTGGATGCAGTTTAAACTGGTACTCTTTAGCATAGGCGAGTCCGGTAAAACCGATGAACATAAAAGCAATGCCGAGGTGAATGGAGTATCCCATAAACCTGCGTTTATTCTGGAATAAAATAAGTAAAAGCCCCAGTAAAAAATTCTCATGAGTTACACGAGTTCTTGCCAGAGTTGTTCTAACAAACTCTTCAATAACTCCGGTGAATACAAAACCGCACAGAGCAAAACAAGTAAGGGCAAGAGGTTTGTATTGTGCTAACTCAACAGGGGAGATTGTATAATGTGTATATGCAAAGCCTGCAATTAGAGCAATGAAAAAAACAGCCATGGGAAATCGAAAGTTTTTCCATAACGTTTTACCTGACGTTTTTCTCCAGGAGAGCAGGGGACCCGCCCCGGTTAAAAACAGGAGTATCAGGCCAAGCGGAGCCATTCTATTGTCAAACCATGTCTGGGTTTTCTGGTCCGCTTCACCCGTAAGCAATTCCGATACATTGGCCCACATCGTTCCAAGAAGTATTACGATCACCATGAATATAAGGAGCATATTGTTGAATAAAAAGCCTGCTTCGCGGCTTAAAAAAGAGTTCATCGGACGGTCTGAACGTAGTTCTGAACTTCGTCTAGTTATCCAGTAAACACTGAATATTATAATGATTCCTAAGAATATGGCAAAGTTTAGTCCAAGGCCGGTATTGGCAAAAGAGTGAACCGAGTTTATTAAACCGGAACGAGTAATAAATGTACCGAAAATACACAAGAAAAAGGAGATGGTTACAAGTACCATATTCCATGTTTTAAACATTTCCCTTTTTTCTTGTACAAGAATACTATGTAAAAATGCGGTAGAGCTTAACCATGGCATTAAAGAAGAGTTCTCGACGGGGTCCCAGAACCAGTAACCTCCCCAGCCAAGCTCTTCATAGGCCCATTTGCCTCCGAGCATCATTCCTGCGCCTAAAAAGGACCAGGAGAACAGAGTCCAACGACGAACCAATCGGGTCCAATTCAAATTGACTCTGCCGGTAATGAGAGACGCCATGGCAATAGCAAAGGGTACGGAAAAAGCAGCGTAACCGATTAATAAAGTCGGCGGATGAATGACCATAGCCCAGTGTTGCAGCAATGGACTTAAACCCCGCCCTTCGGGTCCATGGTATGGTATCCCATTTTTTATGATCATTGTGAAAGGATCGGAGTTTTCAGTGAAATTTCCCACAAGTGAGAAAAACAGGCTGATTCCCATTAATATAATAATCATGGGAGGAACCAGTGTGGGTTCTTCTTTTTCTACGTGGCGTACAGCAATTGCGGAAAAAAGAGCAATTAAAAAGTTCCAGAATAAAAGTGAACCGGCATTTCCAGCCCAGAGAGCCGAGATTCGGTAAAATATAGGCAGGTTGTTGCTGACGTAATTGAGTACATAATCAACGGAATAATCACCAATTACAAGCAAATAAAGTAGAATCAGTTCACTAAGCGCCAGAACAAAAAAGTGCAACATTACACTTTGTCGACTGAGGGCCAGAATGGACCTGTTTCTGGTGGCCATTCCCCAGACCCCCGTACCTAGAGAAAGGGCTGCGGTTGCAACTGAGAAGGAAAAAAGTACCGAACCGGCTTCAATCATTATTGCTCCGCAGGTGTCGCTACATTCGATTTATTATATTTCGAATCACATTTAGCCAGAACATTTTTAGCAACGATGAGGTGTTGAGCTTGATCGTACGTTCCATCGATCGTAACTTCGGAGCCATCTTCAAACGTGTCTGGTAAAAGTCCGTTTTCACCGGGATAGTGGACTTTCAGTTCATTTATTTCACTTTTTACAATAAAATTTGAATCTGCGCCGTCTATTTCAATACTACCCTCTTTAACATAACCAAAAATAGTTAAAGGCTTGTTGTTTAATCGGGCAGGATTCTTTTCTAAAGCCTGGTAAAACTTATCAAGCGGGTATTGGGCTTGCGTTTCGCCCTCACTATTGGACATAATAAAAAAGCCGAGTGCTATTACGGCTGCTACAATAACTAAGGAAACCTTCATTTTCATAAAGGAAACCTGTTTATAGAGTGATATGGTGACAAGTACAATATGAGTGATTTTTCTCTAGGACCCTGGATTTATGATTTGAAAAATGGCAAATTCTAAATGAAAAAGTCTTGACACTTACGGTATTTTCAAGATTATCGAATCACTGGAGATAACTAATGAAAAAAATTGCAATTATATTGGCCTTGACATTAACTTTTATTACAACAAACCTTTTCAGTAGTGTAGTAATTGAACAATCGGTTACCGGTACGACTCAGGGTACATTAAGTAATGGCGGGAGTGCCGCGAATTTAACCATAACAGGCTATGTTTTTTTAGCGATTAGCGCTATTGGAGCGGTTATATTAACAGTTGCTTCTGTAAAGAACATGAATAATGTTGAACTGGCAGAACAACAAGTAGTCTATTTTTTAAAAGCAAACCATACGACGTTGACAAAAGAGTTCAGCCAATCGGAAGGTTATTTCTTTCAGGATATTGCATCAATGAGTGGAATGACCCGAAACGAAGCGAATATTTTGTCTAACGAATTTGAAGGCAGTGTCCAACAAAAACGTATGCTGGAAATTTTATCACACCCCATTGACGGAAATTCAGCTAGAGGTTTTGTGCGGAACTTAGGAACGTACATGTTAGAACACCTGGGAATGAATCGTGTTATTGATATTTCGTCGCGTCATCTTGCTGCACCATAAAAACCTCGAATCGAATATTCTTCCTTTGGTATTTCCAATACTATTTGCAATACCATCGTTGTTATAATATGATAATATAACAACGATGATCGAAATATGTCGAAAGTCTTGTTTTGCAGTGCGTGCTATGGTCTAATATGAAAAAAACACCTGTATTATTTGTAGTTGCCTTCATTCTCGCCTTTCTTTTCTCGGGGATGATTTTTGCCGAGGCAGATCAAAAATATAAATTACAAGGCGACTGGACTGCGCAACAGACCGTATGGATAAACCAGGCAACCCGTTTGCTGCCCGAGCAGATGTTGGGTCCGGAAGCACTTCTATTTGTAAAATATACCGGTTCTCATGTTTTAAAAAAAGGGCAGACGCTGGCGCTTCATAAGAGCGGAACCGATCGTTTTGTTTTCTGGTTTTCGCCTGGTAATGAAGAGTTAAAAATTGCAAAGCAAAAATTAAATTTGCAACGCGCTTTAATCAGGGCAATTTTATGGCGTTACAACGAACACTCCGGTTGGGCCGGTTCACGAGAGTGGCTCTCTATTAATAAATGGAAAATCCCGATAAAAGATGGAATTGTATTAACTGAAAATAGTAAAAATGGATCGGCTATGGGTTTTACGGAACCTGAAGCAAGAAAAAGTTCATTAAAAGATTTTCTATATTTTGGCTCCTATTACTTTCTACCAGATAAACCTGAAAAAGATGTCGTAAAAGAGCAGTTTAGGTGTCGCTTTTTAGCCCAGTCCGAATTTTTCGATTCTAAAATAAACGATATGAACCCGCAATTTCGCTCCTTGTCATTGCAGCCTACCACTCAATGTCAGGAATTCGAGAAGTGGGCCAGGATGGACGAAATAGATCAATTTGAAATTATACTAGCGGCTCCTTCTACAGTTTTTATCGGCTCCATGTTCGGCCATGTGTTTTTACGCGTTATTTCAGCAAATGAAAATGGCGTACGTCCGGTGATGAGTTCACGCTCTTTCGGGTTCGTCGCCGAAACCCATGGACCCATTGAGGCCGACCCCTTTGGCATTATTAAAGGTGTTATTGGAACTTACAGAACAATATTGCTGGAGTCCCCTTTTGCCGAAATGTATCGGCAATATGTCGTGATGGAAGATCGTTCTATGCGCAGGTGGAAACTGAATTTGAACAAGGCGGACAAACGTAAGTTAATGGTTCGAATGTGGACTATGATGCGTAGTTCCGATTACCGATATTATTTTTTCTCCAACAACTGTGGTACTTATCTAATTGATTTAATTAATGGAATTATGCCCGAAGAGAGTCCCATTTTATACGCAAACGACGGATTGTCCATGCCCACAGCGACGATTGATGGATATATAAGTGCTACTGTAAATGATACTGCTTTTGTTGAATATATACCAGACACGTTTGAAAGTATGCGAGAAGAGATGCTAGTGGCTTCGCGTAAAAGAAAAAAAGAGGCTGAAAAAATAATTCATTATCTAAATATAAAGGAGAACTTGAAAACAGGAAAGAAATTCAAGGTCTCCTTTCAAAAAGCGACATCTGCAAACCTGCAAACAAGAGCCGAAGGTTACAGCGAAATAAACGAATATACCAAATATATGACTGGTTCAATTCTGGTATCTTTTTATTCGTTGAATTGGTATAGCGCAGTAATTGAAAATTATTTCTCTACCAAAGAAAACCTCAAACAAGAAAAAATATTGAACAGCGAAAGAATACGCGATTTACGAAAACAGTTATCCGTTAGAAAAAAAAGAGTAGTGACAGACTTTCTTTCTTTATTAACTAGAACAAGAATGACAAAAGGAAACAGATATAAAGAAAATTGGGATAGTCGTTTTGAAAAAATTATAAAAAGTGTGTTTTCAAACAAATTTAACAACCGCTTTGAAGGTTATTTAAAAACAGAGAATTTTTTAAATAATCATCTAAAACCTGAATTGGTTGAAATGGACGAGAGCTTGAAAGAAGAGTGGAACCTGTTTATTTCTTCATTGCGACAACTAATCGTTTTAAGGGCTTATGAAAAATTTGATGGGGCTGTCATGACCACAGACCAAATTTTACGCGGTCTTTTAATTACTGACCCTGAGCGTAATCTTTTTTCCCAGCCATATCTGCAAGATATTCTAAAGTATATTGATTACTCCTTTGTAAGTAATATATCGAAAAACTTAATGCAAGTGCAAATGTACAGGTATGATTTGATTAAGAAAATGAGAAAGGAAGGCATAAGAATTAGCGAGCTACAACGAGAAATATTTTCTCCCGATCAAATTCAAAAAGAGTACAATGCTTCTTTTTCGCACTCTGGTGCTCAGATGATCTCATTGCAACCATACTATTTTAAAAACTCAACACAAACCGAATATGGATTTCTTTGGAAGACGGCGCTGGTTGAGGAATTTTTTGGTGAGAAAAGAAAAGCCGGTTTTCCATATTTTTCAGAAATGACGCTATTAAAACAAGAGTTATTTACCAGTGTATCGAACAACGGGGTTGAAATTTCAAATTATAAATTAATGGCGGTTGATTTTCGACAAATTCGGCCGAAAGCTTCGGAAGAAAAATCTTTTTTTGTCACCCCCGGCGCTCATTTTGGAATTTACTATGAAATTGATAATCGTGTAAAAACGGAAAATATTACGCAAATACAAATGGGGGCTATTTTTGCCCTTTTTTCACGTCAGCGTTATGAACAACTCGGGTTTTTAGAATTCGATTTAAGTTATAAATCTATGCAAACGAAGCTTTTTTCTACGGAAGGTATAATCCAATGGGTTGGTGTACCAGTTATGTTGCAAATTCGACTGCCTTTTCTGGGGCAAAAATTTGGAATGAACTTCATTCGTTTGAATCTAATGGCAACACCATGGTATAATATAACGAATGACAATTGGGAAAATGATTTTGTAGTTAAAATAACATCAGCTCATATACTAAAAGAACATGCGGTTTTATTTGAAAAAAGTCCCGAAAAAGGGGTGAGGTTATTTGCTGATATTTCGTATAAGGTATCGTCCCCCTGGGGGCAGCCGATACCTTATAGAAATGGAGAATTCATGTTTGCTTTAGGTATTCGCTTTAATTAAAACCATAACTTAATTCCCGACTCAGCGCCGTCTGAAAATCGGCTTTCTCCGAAGCTGTGTCTGTAATACCCCGTAAATATTTCGAACCTGTTAATATGAACTCCCAAACGGAAATTCGTACTCTGGTATATTCTATTTTCATGTTCCATGTAAGCATATTTCAAGGTAAATGAAATTGGTTTCACAGGATACACCATGAATATAAAGCCAACAGTTTCATCTTGAAAAACTTCTGTACTGTCAATTTTTAACCAGGTGTGTTGCCAGAAGGCGCTGAGTGACATATTTCCAAACTGAAAAACTGCTATATCAACCCCTGCTTTCATAATATTGTAGGTAAAGTAATCTATTTTTATTCCCTGGTATTCAAACAAGGGTCCAAGTATGCTTAACACCCGTCCATGTATAACAGTATTCATCCCATAATAGGTTGGTGAAAGGTATTGCCCGCCCACTTCGACATTAAAGAAGACTTTACGATAGTACGGGGGAACGGCCTGCCCATATTTTTCTCCGGCGACATCTGACCTTAGATAGGAGCCTGGTTGCAACGCCAGGTTTTCTAGAAAGTTTGGACCTTTACCGTAATAGGGGTAGGGGGTGTACCATGTATCTATGTTTAATATAATAAGTAATTTGATAACTTCAGCCGCTACTTCGGCACTGCCACCATCATCATTTCCATTGTCAGAACGCTTGCCTTTTTTCCGTTTATCATTACCTTTACCACGTTTGCGATTGTCCTTGTTTTTGTCCTTATCTTTGTCGTGGCCATACTTGTTGCCTCTGCCGCGTTCACGATTATTTTTGCCTTTGTTTTTATCTTTGTCGTGACCATATTTATTGCCTTTGCCGCGTTCACGGTTGTTCCGCTGTTCGTTGTCTTTTCGTTTTTTATCGCCAGAGTCGCGTTTTTTTCTGTCGTTGTCTTTTCTCTTTTTAT
>JBEQLE010000060.1:0-27741 GCA_040326155.1 Leptospirales bacterium
CGCCTTTGTTAACATGGAAAATCAGCCTACAGCGTCTTCTCCGGTTTCTCCGGTTCGAATTCGGATGCATTCATTTATATCGAGAATGAATATTTTACCGTCTCCGATATTACCCGACTTGGCTCCTTTCACAATGGCGTCCACAGTGGGTTTTACATATTTTTCATTGACCGCAATTTCAATTTTTATTTTCTTTAACAATTGAACTTCTTCGCTTGCGCCCCGGTAGGTTTCGGTATAACCTTTCTGGGCACCGGCTCCAATTACATTAGAAACGGTCATCTTGAAGACATTTACTTCCGCTAAGGTTTTTTTAACGTCGGGAAGTTTATGCGGTTGAATCATGGCAACTATTAGTTTCATGTTTTATCCTTCCTTTTAATTAGTCATTTGTTGTAAAGATCTGGAAACCACTATAAGCTTCCATTCCATGCTCGGAAATATCGAGCCCTTTAATTTCTTCTTCGCGTGTTACCCGTATACCAAAGATTAATTTGGCAAGGTAAAAGAGTACTCCGGCGCCAACAAGAGAGATGGCTCCATATGCGGCGACACCGATTAACTGGGTGAAGAAACCAAATTCTGCGCTGAATATACCAACAGCGAGTGTTCCCCATACTCCGCAAACCAGATGGACAGAGATGGCTCCTACCGGGTCGTCCAGTTTGAGTTTGTCTAGTGATAGTACGGAAACGACGACCAGAATACCCGCGATAAGCCCAATTAGTATGGCTGACATAGGAGATACAACGTCGGCTCCAGCAGTGATACCAACTAGACCGGCAAGCGCTCCGTTTAAGGCCATAGATAAGTCGAGACTTCCGGTAATGGCCAGAGCCATAAAACCTGCGGCAAGAACTCCGGCTGCGGCAGCCAATGTAGTGGTTACAAAGACACTTGATACTGCTTCGGGGTCAGCCGAAAGCACGGAACCGCCATTAAAGCCATACCATCCAAACCATAGAAGAAAGACCCCAATAGTGGCCAGCGGCATGTTATGACCATAAATGGGTTTAATATGACCATTGGGCCCATATTTTCCTAAACGCGGTCCTAACAAAAGTACCCCTATTAAAGCTCCCCAGCCACCCACAGAGTGAACTAATGTGGAACCGGCGAAATCGTGAAAATTGATTTCGGGATTGGTTAAGAACCCTCCGCCCCAGACCCAACTACCTGCAATCGGGTAAATTACCGCAACATAGACAGTTATTACCATAAAAAACGGGAGTAGCTTTATGCGCTCAGCAACTGCTCCTGAAATAATAGTAGCGGCTGTGGCAGCAAACATACCCTGGAATAAAAAATCGGTCCAATAGGTATAGGCGCCATCGGCGTAGTCTATGGCTTCTCCGGCCGGCTCGGCAATTCCGAAACCGTCAAAACCAAAAATACCTTCAATGCTAAAAACATCAGGGTACATTAAATTGAAACCAATTGCGGCATATGTGATAATGCCTATGGAGACAATAAACGTATTTTTGAATAAAATGTTTACTGTATTTTTAGCCCTGGTCAGACCTGCTTCGAGCGTGGCAAAACCAAGGTGCATAATAAATACCAGGATGGTTGCTATTAACATCCAGGTGTTGTTTATTGTGAACATTTCGACACTCACGCTTGATTTTACAACGTCGGCATCTTGCCCAAAAATTTCGGTAGCCGTCAATAAAACGACTAGCGCTAAAACCCATTGAAAGGGTTTTTTAATTAAGTTCCCACTCAGGAACTTTTTTTTCAATAACATCATATAATCCTCCGTCATGATAGATACACCTATAGTGCAAATTTTGTGCCAGGGCCGATGGAGTAGTTTTACATTGCAATGTTGCTAAGTGTGTTAATAATATGCAGGTATGCTTATTAATTAGACAGATTGGTTATTTAAAAATAATATTGGGATGAAGTTATAAGAGTATAAGGAATACAGGAATGTAGACAGGAATTCAGGAAAATATAAGAGTGTTGTCTAGTTTTCTTTATCTTTTTGGTCGGAAATTCCACACCAGAGAAATTTTGTGCAGCAAACCTTGCTCAAGCGAGACTATTGATTTTGTCTTGAGTTTTTGATTATAATCTTTGAAGTAAAATTCATTGTTCCGATTACGGTTGCATTCCGAACTACGTACAGAGGGAGTTAAGGCCCTTTACTTTACGGGATGTCTCGGGTCGTCGCCAGCCATGTATTTTAATTAGAAACAAAAGAAAAACAAAAAAAGCCCCCGAAGGGGCTTGAAAAAGACGAATTTAGAAAAGATTAAATCGTCTTAGAAAGACAAGGATGCGCCAATAGTAACGGCCCCGATTGCCGAAGGACGGTCTGCAAGCGAACCAGTTGGGTCAAGATATTGGGTATCACCATCTGCAAAAATCCGATAAACTAGTAACGGAGTGATGTGAAAACTCAGGTTGTCACCGACTGAAATTGAAAAGGGAAGGGCCACATCAATGTGTCCCCAGTTTGCATTGGTTGCGGTATTGTAATACCACCAACCAAACGTCAGGGAGGGCTCTAATGACATACTTCCAAACTCTATGGCATGAGAAATACCGGCAGTTAAGTACTCGTAGCTACCACCAGACCCGTCAGAAGCTGCTATACTAAAAGTAGGGTTTAATAGTACCGGGATAGTATACGTGCCTATTACTTCTCCATAACTGTAATACGACCCCATGGTTGTCGGAAATGCATACAATACATATGTAAAACCAAACCCACCCATAGTTGTATCGAACTCATACGTACCGGAAAAGTCAATTTCATCAGCCGCTCTAAGTGCGCCATCTGCATTAGCGCGAGCCATCAATGCATAAGAAGCCCATATATTAAAGGAGAGTCCTTCTATAGGTGTATTGACTGTAAACGATGGCATAACCACAGGTGCAAAGTTGAAAAACTCTCTGGCATCACCGGCTGCGTCTTGTTTAACTACTAACGCGTCTGATCCTCTCCAGATATAAGTCGAGGAGAAATCTATTCCTGCTTCTACGCCAGGTGTATCTTGTGCGCTTAAAGGGCTTAATACCCCGGCTACTAATGCTATAGCCATTATTTTACCGAACATTTTTTTTATCATTTTACTTCCTTATTAAATATTTAACAAATCTTGTTTGTTATTATACTAACTATTGTGCAATTACTATGCCAACAATCCATACTTTATTTGGTATAATAAATAAACATTTTATACGTGTACAGTAAAAATCTTATGCATTTTCTAAAATTATGCTTGAATTAATTAAATAGATAGTGTACATAGTCAGTAAAGATTATTATAGAAATAGATAAATAGGAGTACAACAATGTCATTTTTTGCACAATCAAACAACGAAGAAGTAGAACAAGAAATCGGTGAAGAAGACAAGAGTAGTGAGAGTAAGGAAAATAAAGAAGACGACGATGATGTTGTTTTTGAAGAGGTCAACGTAAGTTTTGCTTGCGAAGATTGCGATTACAGATGGGAGTCTGCATTTGAAAGTGATGAAGATGCGGACGAAGTTCAGTATTGTCCCATGTGTGGCACTGCAAATACAACACAGATCTAAAGTAATATGTCTTTACGCATATCAATTCTCTCTCTTGTTCTTCTGGGTTATTTTATAATCTTGCTATCTAATACCCAGAGTGTGCAATTTACATTCTTTATGTATGAGTGGAAGATACCTATGTTTCATATTATGTTTATCTCTTCTTTGACAGGGATACTGTTTTATATGTCCGTAAAGTCGATTGTTTTTAAAAATGACCGATTGGTTAAGAAACTCATAGATCTGGAAGACCAGGTAAATGGTAGCTCCGAAGCTGTGGATAACCCCACCGCAAAGTCGCCAGCTAATACCGAAGGAGTAACTAATGAGTGATTGTCTTTTTTGTAAAATGGTAGATAAAGAAATTCAACCTGATATAGTAAAAGAAACCGACGATTGGCTTTGTTTTCGTGATTTGAACCCACAAGCTCCTGTTCATGTATTGCTAATACCTAAGAGCCATTACTCCGATATTGAAGATGTCGATGTGCCGGAAGTGTTCGGGAAACTATTTCAGGGTATTTGTGAAATAGTGCAACATTTAGGCCTCGAAGATGGGTATCGAGTTTTAACGAACAAGGGAGTAAATGGGGGCCAAAGTGTTTTCCACCTGCACTTCCATATTCTGGGAAAGCGAAAGCTTGGGTGGCCGCCAGGTTAAAAGGAGAATCATATGAGTAATGATTTATTAGATCGGTTCGGTTCCAATTATTCTGAAAATACGGTTATTTTTCGTGAAGGTGACGTTGGAGACTGCATGTATATTATTCAAGAAGGCGAGGTCTCTATTTCAAAGAAAGGGCAAAACTCGGACTTTGTTCTTGCCGTACTTAAAACCGGAGATTTTTTTGGGGAAATGACTCTTTTTACGAACCCTAATAGAGTAGCAACTGCCAAAGTTACGATAGAGTCCGTTTTACTGAAAATTGATAAAAGTTCTTTTGATTACATGGTGCAAAAAAACGTACCTTTTGCCGTTCGTATGATTGAAAAATTATGTGATCGCCTTAAAAAGGTCGATGATCAACTCAGCGAGCTAATGGGCATAGGCGAGCAAACTCGCATGTTACAATTTCTTATGAATTACTGGAAAATAGCTGGAAAAAAAGACGCTACGGGTCAGAATATTTTAATGCAATATCAGGGGTTTATGAATTTTTTAAGCACAGATCATCATATCGGGGAAGATGATGGTAAACGAGCTTTATTCGATTTAAAAAGCCGAGGATTGATTCATGTTAAAAAGGATACCCAGGGTATCGTATATCTTACGTTATCTCCCCGGGTATTCTCTTATTTTAACATTATTTAAATGAATTACTCTTTCCAGTGGATACATTCACCAGGACAATCATCGATCATTTCTTGAACTTCGTCAATATTTGCATCGGCAACAGTCGCTTCTTCTACATCAGAACCTTCCGTATATGCGTAAGCTAAATCATCGTCGTCCATTTTAAATATTTTCGGTAGTCCATCGGTACACAATGCACAACTGGTGCAATCATCCTTCACTACATATGTAATTTTACTCATAGATAACTCCTTTCTATACGAGATAGTTTAAAATAAACCGCTCGAAACTTAGTCCTAAATAAATTTTCTTGATAATGTGACCATCATATTTTAGATTTTGAGTCGTGGCAAGTGATGGGAAAGCAAAAAAAAACCCCGGCGAACCGGGGTTTTTAGAAAGGAAAACTGTATTAATTTAATACGGTTCTACTTTAGCGACGGTGCTAGATGGAATAATACGTTTACCTTGTGTCGTAATAATTTCCATATTACCACTTTTTTGGCTAAACGCTCCAATATAGACTTTACCGCTTTTAGTAATTACTTTGCTTAGTTGGCCATGAGTTCTTCTCAGGTCATCTAAAGTAATTTGTTTAGTTTCAGCTTTAATTTCTTCAGCTTTTTGCTCTTCAACCTGGATCATGACTTGCTCAATTTCATCAGGAACAATTTCAGGAATTTCTTCCAGAATTGCTTCTAATTCACTTGGCTTAGCAGTTTCGATCTGTTCGAGGTTATCATCAGCAACAAAAGCGATTTCATCAAGTTTTTCTAAAGACTCAATTTCAGCAATTTTCATTTCTTCAATTTTTACATCGGCAATAGACTCAGTATCTTCAGAAACTTCAATCTTATTACCGGCTGTTAAAATAATCTCTTCATCTTGAGTTGCGTCACTGTCTGGAATGGCTTCACTGCCATCAGATTGAGTGTTTACAAGTTTTGGAGCTTTTTTAACGGCCACTTTACCGCGAAAAAGTTTAATAGAAGCTGTTTTATCGTCTTTTACGTCAACGGAAAACGAAGTTCCACGCACACCCGCCGTAATGGTTGGTGTGTGAATGTTATACTCTGCTTCACCTGGCATAATTTTGTTGAAAGTAGACCCTCTTTCCTGGGTTAATTCGATATTTGGTTTACCGTCTTTACCCATCAATAGTTTATTAATAGAAAGAGTAGTGTTCGCTTCTACTGTTACCATGGCGCTGTTAGAAAACTGAATAACAGCAGTGGATTTGTCTTTAACGTTAATAGTATCGTTAGCCTTTACTTGATTTCCGATAGTCGCCTTAGCGTTATTCACTTCAACGCTTCCTCGAACAAAAGTAATTGTTCCGTGTAGCGATTCAGCGGTAGGTTTTTCTTCTTTGCAATGTACCAATATAAGCAATGAAGCTAGTATTGGTAGGAAGAGTTTTAATTTTTTCATCTGTGTCCTCCCAAGGATATTACAGGTTATTTCAACTGTATAATAATTAAAAGACAATGATGCAACTAAAAAACGTGTTCGAATCGGTCAAAAAGGTAAGAAATATCGATGATTTACTACCAAGGTACGACGAAGGAGTCCTTTCTGGATTTAGTATGGATGTAATTGTATATAAAGAAGTGATAGCCTAAATTGTTCTGTTTTCTTTTATTTTTTGTAATCAAAAGGCAATAATAATACATATTATTTATTGTAATCCCAACTCTTTAATTTTTTTATCCAGTGTTAATCGGTTCACGCCGAGCATACGGGCAGTTTTACTCTTATTGTAAAACGTATTCTTTAATATATTAACTATTAAAATCTCCTCAACCTGCTGAATTACATTCTTATAGTATTCCCCTTCTTTTCCATTTTGAATGATGTCATCAACCCATTGGTCAATTCCGGGCTGCTCTACTTCTGTCTCTTTTACGGTTTTTTCAGTTTGTTGTATTCTGGTCTGGGTTTCGGGTATAACAATTTCAGCAGGTTTTATAAGTTTATCGCTCGATAATACATAGGCTCGTTCTAATATATTTTCAAGTTCCCTGATATTTCCGGGAAATGAGTAATTTTCAAGCCGGGCAAAGCCTGCATCGGATAAAGTTTTTTGAGGTTTGCCATTTCTTTTTGCAATCTGACGTAAAAGGTGGTCTGAAATAAATGGTAAATCTTCCATACGATCTCGTAAGGGAGGTATTTCAATGCGAATTACATTGAGCCGATAATAGAGGTCTTCGCGAAACTTTTTATCACGAATGTTGGTTTCCAGATTGGCGTTTGTTGCTGCTATAATACGCACATCCACTTTGTATACTTTATTGCTGCCAAGCGGGGAGAACTCTTTATCTTGTAAAAATCGGAGCAACTTGGATTGTAGTTTGTAATCCATTTCGCCTACTTCATCTAATAAGAGAGTTCCTTCATGAGCAATTAAGAATTTTCCTTTGTGATCGCGATCGGCGCCCGTAAAAGCGCCTTTATCATAGCCGAAAAGTTCACTTTCAAGCAAATCGGAAGGAATTGCCGCGCAATTGATTTTTACAAGCTTTTTTGTTTTTCGCATTGAATTTCTGTGTATAGCCGTTGCAAAAAGCTCTTTACCGGTTCCAGATTCTCCGGTGAGTAAGATGGAGGTGTTGGAATCTGCCGACATTTGCATGACTTGAAATAGATCTTGCATCGATTTGGAGCGTCCGACGATGTTTTCAAAAGAGTAGTTGCTGTCAAATTGCCGTTTTAATAATATATTTTCTTCTTCAATATCATTTTTACTCTCTTCAATAAAATTTTGAATACTGATTGCCTGAGAAAAAAGAGTGGATAATATTTGAACCAGAAAAGAGTAATCTTCAAATCGGGCTAAACTGGTATAGGGAATTTCCATATTAAAAACACCGCGTGGTTCATCATTGACCAGAATGGGTGAGGAGAAAAAACTCATTTTCTTTTTGGGGCGCTCTGCACCCGATTTATTTAAAAAAGTCTTATCCTGGTCGATATCTTGAAGGTAGACAGGTTCACTTTTTGAAAAAACAGTTCCGGTAATACCTTCGTTGGGGCGGTAATTACTTTTCTCTTTTTCTTCTTCTGTGTAGTTCAGTGAGTTTACGATGCCCAGTCTTCCGCTGACGGGTTCGGTAATAAATACGGCGGCCCTTTCGAGTCCGATTGTTTTTTGCAGATGCAAAATAATCTCCTGGAATACCTTGGAAAAGACAGGATATTTTCCAAGGTATCCTGAAATTTCAATTAGAATGTTCTGGATATTGGTTCTATGGTTGAGGTGACGAATAGTTTCTTGTTTCGTTAGAATTTGAGCAGCGTAACTGGCCAACAGACTTAAGTACTCTTCGTGTGTATCGTTAAATGCATTTTTGCGCGAGGAATCAACAGAGATAACTCCGAAACTTTTGGAACCTGCTTTCAAAGGAACCGCTAGCTCTGATTGTATATCTGATCGAACAGAAACATAATAAGGATCTTCAGATGTATTACCGACATTTCGTGTTTTTCCGGTTAAAATACACCTTCCCGTAACCCCTTCACCCAACTTCAGTTTTACTTTTTCAGGTACGTCGGTAGACAAACCGCGAAAAGCCTTAATGTCCAGGTATTTACGTGTGTCGTCCAAAAGGGCAATGCTGCCCGAATCGGCTTTGGTAAATTCAATGGTTTGGTCGAGTATGGTATCGAGTAAATTATCAGGGTTATCTTCGTTTAATAAGCCAAGTGTAATTTCATGAAGATTTAGCAAAGGGTTAGAATAAGTCTGCATATTGTTTAGAATATAAACAACTGCAAGCATTTTGCCAATAAATGAGAGTAAGAAACTGTTTTATTGTATAAATAGTATGCATGAGGTTCGCATAATTGAGGAAAAGAAGGTTTATTACCTTATTCTATATTCATCTTGACTGCTCATAATTGAAAGTTTCCTTATCTAATGGATTCAGTGGAATCGCTGATTAAGGAGTGGCAAGAGCAATACTCTGATCTGCCTTTTGAAGCTTTTATAAAGCAAGATGTGTTGCGTTGTGGGTTGGGGTTTCAGAAAGAGGCGATTGATCCGCAGGTTGCCGGTCAATATAAAACCAAAGATTATTTTATTTTCTCTTTTGACCTTGTTCCGCTAAACTCCATGAAAGAAGGGGAGAACTGGAAAGCCCCGGAAGAGATTCGTCTGTCGGGTGGTCCGCAATCTGTGCAACAAACCGTAGTTTCGGTACGTATTCATCCAGAGTCACCATACCAGGTTTCCGTTTTGGAAGGGGTCATGAGGCTGCTTTATAAGAACGAATATCTTTGCGATGTAGAATATCCGCCTATCCCAGAATATTATAAGAAAAAATACTCAATGGACAAACCCATTGGAGAAATTGCCCCTGTAATTGAGTGGGGGTATCTAATTTATTTGACAGTGTTTCGTAATTGCCAGTATTTTGGCAAAGACGAAGAGTGTCAGTTTTGTGACATTAACCACAATTGGAAACAACAGAAAAAATCGGGTCGTCCTTATACGGGTATAAAGCCCATTGAGTATGTGCTCGAAGCTCTAAGCGGTATAAATGAGTTTGATACGGTTGCTAAAGCCTATACACTTACCGGTGGTTCGGTGGTCACGAACTTGCAGGGCAAAGACGAAACTGAATTTTACGGTCAATATGCAAAAGCGATTCAAGAGAAATTCCCCGGCAGGTGGATTTCCAAAGTCGTTACCCAGGCTTTTGAACTTGATAACGTAAAAAAACTGAAAGATTACGGCGTTGATATTTATCATCCAAATTACGAGGTCTGGGATTCTAAACTGTTCGATATTTATTGCCCTGGTAAGGCGCGTTACGTTGGCAGAGACGAATGGATGAAACGGATTATCGATGCAACTTCTGTTTTTGGCGCTCGAAATGTAATACCGAATTTTGTGGGTGGAGTCGAGATGGCCGGTCCGCATGGTATTAAAGACGTCGACAAAGCGGTTGAAAGTACAAGCGAAGGGTTGGAATATTTTATGTCAAATGGCGTTACGCCCCGTTTTACGACGTGGTGCCCGGAACCTTATACTGTTCTCGGAAACGAAAAAGCTCCACCTTTGGAGTATTATATGAAATTACTTCGCAATTATAAACGACTTATGGAAAAGTATAAACTGCCGGCGCCTCCGGGGTATGGGCCTGCCGGGGTGGGTAAGGCTGTCTTTAGTGTTTCGGCTTTTATGGATGTGCTAAGAGAGTAAAGCGAGTAAAGAGTGACATTGTCAGTGAATTTAGCGACGCAGGGATTCGAACCCCGGACACGCGGATTATGATTCCACTGCTCTAACCTACTGAGCTACGTCGCCAACTAATTAGCGCGGGCAGGACTTGAACCTGCGACCTTTGGGTTATGAGCCCAACGAGCTACCAACTGCTCTACCGCGCGATATGTTTACCCACAATGTGAATTTGAGATATCTTGTCAAACGATAAACAATGTGTAGGTCGGAATCAGCAATTTTCGGTTTTTCTCCACCTAGTTGCTTAGTTGCATTGTTGTATAATGCTGGGGCATTGAACACTGGCTTGCTCGCTTGTTTCATAGCAGCGATTATTTTCGGGGCAATACCAGGAGTAACCGGTGGGACAACACCCCGTTGGACAGCACAAAGCACCGGATGGACAACAATGAGAGGAGCAACAAAAAGCCGTGCTTTCGCAACATGTACCATTATTGCAGTTTTTTGGATATTCCGACTCGGTACACTCCCATTCCTCGGCTTGCGCAATGTTTAGGTAGTTCATATTTTCAATATCTTCGTATTGCGTTAAAACACCCGAAGACGAATTATCCATAACATTAGGTTCGAATAGTTGATTGCCTGTATAATAGGTCAGGCCTCCCAGAAATAAAAAAATTGCTATTGTGTATGCAAACACACGCACAAATGCGTAATTTGACTCACCAAATTTTTTCATGCTTTCCCTCGCTACGTAAAAAATAACTATTTAAATTGTTTATACCCAAAATAAAGAAATTAAGAAAAAAATATAAGGAAAGCAGGAAGACAGGAATGGCAAGAGTAAGAAATTTTGACAGGATTAACAGGATTGACAGGTTAAGAAATGTGGAGTGAATTTGTAGACAATCTTTTCTTAAATCATGTTAATCATGTAAATCCTGTCTATTAATCTTTATCTTTACCTGCCCTTCCTGCCTTATAGGTAAATTCCCACCCATCGGATTTTTTTCTAAATTACTCTCTCGTTGCCACCGTCAACGGCAACACCATCACCGGTTGTTTTGGCAAACGTGTCTGAACACATTTCGGCTGCCATGTTGGCAACGTCTCGACTAAAGACACCGATTTTCAGTACGTTGTTGGTTTTGTACTCTTCGACGGTTAAACCGTAACTTTTGGCGCGAGCGGCGAGAACCTCTTCGGTCCAGATGCCGGTGTCAAAAACCGCGTTGGGATGAATCGAGTTTATACGTATTCCATGTTCTCCCCATTCGAGAGCGGCAATTCGAGCCAGTTGGTTTAACGCAGCTTTCGAAGCAGAGTAGGCCGATGCACCTGGCCCGGGAGCTTTCACATTTTTAGAACCAATAATAACCACCCGACCGCTTTTAGGTGCATTTTTCAGATGAGGAAATGTTTTAGAAAGAAGCCTGACGTTGGAATCCAGGTTAATATCCATAACTTTTTTCCATGTCTCTAAATTCATATCTTCAATTTTCGACGACTTCGGAAAAATACCTGCATTTAAAACAATCATGTCGATTCCACCAAATTTCAGCAGAGAGTTCGATATGGCAGTATCAATGGAATTTTCATCTGTAATGTCACAGACAAAACCGGCATAATCGGCGCGATCAAACATCGTTTCAATCTCTGTGTTAATGTCGAGTCCGACAACACAGGCCCCATCGGCTAGAAACTTTTCTACGCAGGCGCGTCCAATACCCGAAGCGGCCCCCGTAACCAAAACAACCTCACCCTGAAAACGAGCAGCTTTACCACCTTTACGTAGTTTGGCTTGTTCGAGATCCCAGTACTCCATTTGAAATAGATCTTTCGCTTCCAGAGCCCGGTAACCTCCCAGCTTTTCACTGCGCAAAATAATTTCTATGGTGTGGTTATAAATATCTTTAATAATATTAGCATCTTTCGCGCTTTTACCGGCAGCCAAAAGACCAAAATCTTTATCGAGTATCACACGCGGGGCAGGGTCCAGCATAGTCAACTCGTCCGTAGAGTTTTTCTCGTAAGTCTCAAAGTATTTTGCATACTCACCAGCGTAGTTACCCACAGAGTCAAATAGAGCCGGCAGGCGTTTTGTGCGAATAATATGATCAGGTGTAGCAGGCCCCTGTTGTGAAATAGTTGCCAGATCTTTGTTAGCCGCAAAAGTTCGGGTTTTATCCGTTGTTTCGGCGCTTATAATAAGGGGAAAACCAGCGCTATCGCTAATCGATTTTCTTAAGGCAGACAACGAAGCAATTTTCTCGTCTGGCACCGTCGCAGCTTTTTCACTCCATTCGAGACTCCAGGACGATTTTGACTCGATAAATTTTTCAGAACGTTCAATAAGGTCGATCATTCGATCGTAAGACTCTTTCGCATTATCGCCAAAACTGAACATCCCATGGTTCATTAAAGCCATACCAATCGTATTCTCGTTTTTCTGTTTGGCAAACTCAACACCGCATAAGCGGGCAAGGTCAAAACCGGGCATCACATAAGGAATATAAATAACACTATCGCCATAAATTTCTTTAATAAAGTCAAAACCATTTGGAGTATTTGTCACCGTAACAAGAGCGTCGGCGTGAGTATGGTCCACATATTTAAACGGTATAATGGCATGCAAAATAGTCTCCACCGAAGGTGACGGGGAGGAGTAGTTCGTCATGCTGGTTTTTAGTTCATTCACCATCTGGGGGTCCGAAAGTTTCTCCAGCGCAGAGAGTTTCACCATATCGTTTAGCTTCACGGGACTAAAACCGGGCTCTTCAATGGTTGCTAAATCCCATCCACTGCCTTTTATGTATAATATCTCTTCGTCTTCGCCAAGAATATTTTTCTCGGTAATCTTAACAGAGGTGTTTCCCCCGCCATGCAAAACAAGCGAAGGGTTGCGTCCGAGCAGTCGGCTGGTATAGACGCGCAGGGCCAGATCAGTTTTATATTCAGAAGCTTCTTTATCATTCCAGAGGTTATTCATGAGGGTACATTCGTCTTCAAAGAGGGGGGGTAAAGGATTTTTGCATCTCCATTTCGGCAGGAAAGAAGATGGCAGGCTACCAGCCCGGTTTTCTCGGGTTGTAAAGGTATAATATTCCAATTAATAATAGTTCGGAATGCTACCGAAGTAGAGACTTGTATTTACTTTTTAGTTATAGTAGAGAAGGAAAAGGAAAAGATGGGAGGACAGGATTTACAGGATTAACCGGTTTTAAAGTAAGAGATTATATTTACATTCACCAGGCAAATAAAACTCAATAGTGGCTCGAAACGCAATGAAGTTCTTTCCTCTCTTTCTTTTCCTGCCATTCCTGTCCTCCTTCCTGCTTTCCTTACAATTCTTACTCTTGCGTTATTCGATAACGGAAAAGAGTCGACATCGTAATTCGTGAAAACAAATGTAAACGCACGAATTATGAATAAATTAAAGAATTGGCAATTTCTGGTTGTCGAGGGGATTGACGGCAGTGGCAAATCGACTATTGCTAAAAAGATTTTCGATGAACTGAAAGGGGCTGCGGCACTGTTTTGTGAACCGACTGAAAACAGTCCTCACCGAACTCGAATTCGGGCTATTTTGGCGGGGGACGAAGGGGAAGTCGATGATGAAAAAAACTCAGTTTTGCGTCGGCTTTTTCTCGAAGATCGAGTCTGGAATATAAAAAATAACCTGGAACCCGCAATTCAAAGGAGTAAAAAAGTAATCCTCGACCGGTATTTTTTTTCAACGGCTGCTTACCAGGGTAAAGACGAAACCGAGGCCAGGGGAATTGCCGCTGAATATCTGACGCTTCCCGAAATTCTAATGCCCGATGTGGTTCTTTATATTGACATTGCTGAAGAGACAGCGCTCGATCGTTTGAATGCGCGAGCAGGTCATACTGAAGTATTTGAAAAACTAGAATTCTTGAAAAAAGTCCATAAAAATTACAACAGCTTGTTTACTTCCACCGATTATGAATTCCCCATCCGGAAAATTGACGGAGCGAAAACGCCCGAAGAGGTATGGCTGGAAGTTTCGAATATTATATTTTAATGTGGTAATTTATATGACGTTCTTTCATTCCTCGACCCGCTATGCGAACGCACAGTTAAACTCCATAATTTGGGCGAGGTCGATAGCGGAAGCGAAAGGGTAGAGTAGCTTATTAAAAAATTCAAAGCTGTCAACAAGGTGTTTACCGGGATGTTCGAAAATCCCGGTAAATTATATTCGAATTGTTAAAGTCAGTTCTATTCAATTCTCATTATCAAAGAGAATTTTTACTGGATATCTCTCACACAACGCACTTTTGTGTCAGCAACGCCCAGCATTCTGCTATGAATGTCACCAACAACGACTGAATTACTAACACCGTCATACGAGAACCAATATTTCAAAGAATTAGGGGGCAGTGGCGGTGACGGTGGGTTATTATACCATGATGGTTTGTTTCTGGAGTGACCCCCGGTAAGGCGGTGGTCGTCTTTATCGAAATCCGGACTTACACCCCATATCCGATTATACCCTAGAATACCGGAAATTATATGGTCAGTAATTAATGGCTCTGTGCTTGATTCTTGAAAATTCAATAAATGACCATAGTCAACGTAACCCCACCGATACCAGCCCCAGCAAAAAGAATATTTTGAACCGCAGCCACGCGCTTTGTGCCATCGTATACCGACGGCAACAGTTCTCTTATCTAAGCTACCATAATCATACCAATAATCCCCTAAAGGATCTGAAAAGAATGGTTCGGCACTGTCTTGTGGTTGTACAGTTTCGAATTCCGGTTTCGTTGGCAAACGCCAGTCAATAAATCCGGACAAGCTGAGATTAGCGCAATCGTTTTTGGTGTCGGTTAAGTTAGAATAAGCCCTCGGAGTTCCAGCACAGTCCGGGTCGTACATATGTTGACCCAGGTTACATTTAGTCCACATCAGTGAACTTGCATCATCGACCAGCATACCGGCATATGGATCTTGACATATTCTATTCACCAGGTTAAGGTGAACTTGATCAGTTGAGTCCACAGTTATATTGTAAACATAACAGTTGAGTACTACCTGATCATTTCCCGAGGCAGACTGTATAACCTCTACCCGATACAAACCTTCCGGTTTTGGCGGAGTTACACCGGGCACCGTTGGTATTGGCGGGTCAAATTCTGCTGAGGGTAGAGACATTGTATCTCTTGTTACAGTATTCGGTCCGGTCAACGTATTGCTAAGCAACCAGTCCAGCTGGAATTTACCGTCTGCCAACAATTGAACCTGTAAAATTTCAGGAGTAGCATCTCCTTTTATGTTAATAGGGAATAAACCTACCGTTGTCGCAAACTCATTAATCACCTGCGCGGCATAATTTTTCTTTGGTAGCGGATAACCGTTCACACCCACATAAAACTGGTCATTCACGATATTGTTTGCAAAATATTTTTTGGATTGTGAAACCGGGTCAATAAGGCAGTAACCGCCAAGAGTCACCCTGGCATTCAGATGTATATTTAACATTGGTGAATCGTCTAATGGCATTGTATCGCCATTGTCCAATACCATCTCAAATTGCGTGGCTGAACCCGGTGGAGCTATTCTAACTGTTCCGGTAATTTTAGGTTTACATTTTTGACTGGATGATTTACGCCAGTTTTTTGTCCATATCCACTCGGAGCCGCCAGCAGGGTTATCATAATCTATTTTCAACCCGCTTAAATCAATTCCAAACACTAACATCCCGTTTATTTCTGAGATTGTATTTATTCTAAACATTGATTTTTGAACGTTCGCATAGCTCATTGGATTCGATAGAATAAGTGAATAGCCATATAGAGTAGGCCGTTCTAACATGTCGGCATTGACATCATTAAACAATGTTGTTGCCGCATCGTGAACATTTTGAAGGGAGAATTGAGGAATAATTTTTACTGCGTTCACCCTTAATTCGTTGCCCCCCATGTTAACGGACACCCGATAGTAAATATCGAGAGAACCCGTTTCAACATTCAAAGGTATACCAAAACTCGCCAGGTGAGATTGTGCGGATAATCGCATTCGGAATAAATAGTTTCCTAAATATTTAATCTCAGGAACAGATGCCGGTTCTATAGTCAGAACAGTGTTCGTATCGGCGTTCACTTCATAATTATAGCAAAAATAACCCCGCTTAGACAGTTCCAAAAAGACTTGATTCATTGCGGTTAACGAAAAACCCATGCCAAGATCAGAATCTGACGGTAAGGGGAAGTTTTGTATCGGTGAATCGGGAATAGTTCCCAGATCTACATTGCAGTTGCCTGCGGCAATTTGAGGCGCAGGAATGTAAGCGTTAATATCTGCTGAGTATTCTATGCCTAGAGAATCAAGCTTAACATTGGCTTCGACCCGGGTGTCGGCAAGCGATGTGTTGATGGCTTTTTCAATTTCTTTGCTTAAACTGTCTTCCTCTCCATCACCAATTGCCTCGGCAATTTGCTCACTTATTTTGATCTCTTTATTTATCTCTTTTTTTATTAAAGCATGAATCTGTTCTTTAAAAATATAAAATATCGGACTAAGAATACCAAGCATATCGACATTAAAATGCGTATGGTCTACACTTACATTAAAGTTCCCGGCTTGCTGGTCCACATACTCTATAGACATTACCCCGGTTTTAGCGTCTCTTTTTACTTTATAATTCAATGTTAAGTCAAAATCCCTTATATTAATATCAGCAGAATCTTGAGCCCATATTACAGTAGTTTCACAGATAATACGTGCAGCTAAAGCAAGAGTGTAACAAACAGGCTGGAATAGTGGAAACCATTTCGCACAATCATCATTTATTGATTCATGCATTAAAATACACAAACCAGCGGATCCTAATATTCCTTTCACCACCTTTAAATCAACATGTCCGGCGGTGAAATCTGTCAACCGGGCTCTCACACTTAGAATGTCAGGTGTGTCGGGTGAACCGGCTACTGTAAATTTAAATTTGCGAGAATCAATTTCATATAACTTTAGATCACCGCTGGCCGTAAAACCGATGCCTTTCATGTCAATGCTACCTTTTTGTGCCGGTATTATTACAGGGTTAACAGCGTGAGCTTTTTCGACAATGTAATTCAGTGCGCTGTATTGAATCTTCGCGGCGACTGCGTTTGGATAAGAAAGTGTAAATCCACTTTCACCGCTTACAGTAATAATCGTAAAGTGATTCGTATGGACGGTTACAGTATTCGCGCCCTCATCTATATCAACGGAAGGAATATAAACCCACTGCTCTCTATCTTTATGATAATACCTGGCTCGTATATTTTCGGCAGTAAAACCTTTCGCTGCCAGTAAATTCGGGTCGTACTTTAATGTTAAGCTTATGGCTTTTTTAAAAACCATATCGGGCTTCATCTCATACGCGCCCAGTAATACGCTATTTTCTCCAGACAGAGGCTTTGGTAGATTCGCTTCAACGATAGGGTTGGCTTCTATACGAACCGGTTTATCAAATGCGTTTTCATCAGCGTTTACAATTAAATTGCCGTTGTCTAAATTCAAGTTAACGGGTTTATCCGGTTCATTATACTCATCACCACTGATTCTGTTAATCGCGAAAACAGGATCGAAGTAGAACTGACCGTTTCTATCGAGAATAGATTTGTTTAAGTTCGGTCGAAGAGCAAAGTCCATGACTTTGGATTGTACAATTGGAAGTTCTTGAACTATGATTCTTGATTTTGAGTCACCGGACTGAAAAAGAAGAGGAATGGAAACAAGATCGCCGTAAGCTGTTGCTCCTGAATTCATTTGTTGTACAGTTTCTAATGTTACACCTGTTGGCGGTTTAAATAGAATTTTTCCTGTGTCGCCAAAGTTTATTCGAATAGCGTCGTAAAGAGCCGGTTCTAATGCGTATATGCCTATAATACGGTTTAAATCTAACACTCCTAAATCAACCTCAGTTTCTTGTGTGGTTATTTTTATCCATCCATTTTGAGGGTGCCGCGCTTCTACAGATTTAATGTTTACAAGAACTTGTACGTCGCCCCTGGGGCCATATTTTTCTTTAAACGCTTGAATTTTATTATAAATTTCCTGGATATCTTCTATTAATTCATCATGATCATCGTCCCCAGATTCTTCGCGATATTCGTTTGCAAATTGTTTTATTTCTATATGTAACTCGCGAATATCGTGCCATGTTCTAAAAGTATCAGCATCATGGTGATTGCTTACTGTACTAATTTTATTGACATGATCGACCTTATCCTCTTCTTTACCTGATTTTAACGAACGCTCCAGTTCGTGCATGGGTTTATTCATGGCATCGTAAATACAAGATAATTTAACAGCCCCTTCTACAGTTGAGCAAGCAGCTTCAGCGTCGCAGAGCACTTGTATGTATTCATTCTCTGTGGGGTTACATGCCGCATTTCCATCTTCTGTGAACAGCGGTCCTTGTAGTCGCACGCTTAGAACTCCGTTGTCGGGGTATTCTTCCAGTAACATTTGTTCCGTAATGCTTTCAATTGTAGTTTCATCTTCGCCACCACAGTTGTATGCAATCAGTATGCTAAAAACCAAAATAAGACAAGTTCGTAATTTCATATATTTCTCCTAACGGACAATATAATATTGTCTTCATTTTGTCAATGAATATATAATTTTTGTAAGGTTATGTGCAATACTTTGCAGGGATCGAGGTCAGTTGTCGGAACAATGCCACTACCTTCCTCATTTTCTTATAAAACTTTTCTCTTTCTTCTTTAGTAAGTAAAACTTAAAAGGAAAACAAGTCTGTATTACGGTAGCATTCCGAACTACGTACAAATGGAGTTAAATTCCTTTACGACAGGGGAGTCGCCGGGACGTCGTCTGCCATATGTTTCTTATTGCTTCTTTTTAAACAGGCAAAATAGACGTTTTCTCCTTCTTCCTTTTTTATGCGCTGGAAGAAAGAGACGGGCCTGTCGGGTATGGAGCGGCGAACGGTAAGCGGTGAAAATGTATTTTCCCAATAACCGGAATTTTCGAGCAAAGTCAAACCCGATTCCATGTAGGGCCAATAGTCAGTTCCATACTGGAGCAGGGCGCCTGGTTTTGATATTTTTGAAAGCTCTGCAACCATATCCGGTTTTAGAAAACGATGTTTGTGGTGTTTGGCTTTGGGCCACGGGTCGGGAAAATTGATTATGATGCTGTCAAATTGCTCGGCAGAAAAAATTCCTTCGAAGTACCAGCTGATATCGATAATCATCCATCGGACGTTCTCAATTTCTTTTTTGATCTGGTTTTTAACCGATCGTAAAATTCTCGGCTTTTTCTTTTCCAGAGCAATCGTTAAAACCTCAGAGTTTTTTTGCGCATTCGCCAAGGTGAATTCTCCCCAGCCGCTACCAATTTCGAGTGAAAATTCTTTATAATTATTATAATATTCGTTTAAAGCAAGGGGAAATTTAGAAGTATCAAACGGGATTATCTTGTTTTTAAAAAGATCATTCGATATTTCACTTTGTTTTTCAAGTATTCCGGTAAGTTTATCGAAAAGTTGGGGTCGATCGAAAACTAAGCTCATACTATAATTTATATTTGTAAATGTAGGTTGAAATAACAAGAGTCCCTTTCGGGGCAGCTGGAAGATGGGGGGTAATAAATCCATCGTGGCTATAATATAAAATTTCGAGAATATCTGATATTTTATGGATCATTTTAAGGCCTTTGCCGAAGCGAAAATGACGGTGAAGTTTTCCTGATTTTTTAATATGGGTGGTTCTTTGTACTCTTCTTAACTGGTCATGCGGGTCTTTAATACTGTCGTTTATGGCAGCGTATTCTTTAATTTTTTCCTTGTCCATTCCGCATCCACAGTCTAATACTATAATAGTCGCTTTGCTTTTTTCGATTAAAGAATGAAAAATAACCTGTCCTTTCGAGTTTCTCTCGGCTGTAGCAAATAGAGCGTTTGATAAAATTTCTTCACAAAGTATTTGTACTTGAACGCGGTCGTCTTCAGACACGTTTTCTTTCAACATACATTGTTCCACATGATCAATGACAATAGGCAATAAGTCCAGGTCAGGGCGCATTACTGCAATATAATGACATGAAGCTTTGCCATTTTTTTGTGTAAAATCGATAAATTCCTTTTTCATAAAACGCGCTTTAGCGTTCTAGTGCGAACTCACACTGAGTCAATTCCTATTTATTGTATCCAGACGATTAATTACCCGCTTTTTGCCTAAAAGCAGAATATATACAGGTAGTTCCAGGCCAGCTGTTTTTCCAGTAATTGCCGAGCGTAAAGTCATAAACAGTTGTTTGCCTTTCACGTTTACGGCTTTACCCGATTCATTAATACAATTTTTTACACTATCTTCGCTTAATTCTTCCAGGTTCTCTAAATTCTTATGAAATATTTCAATTAGTTTTGGAGTTTCTTCTTTACTAAGCCATTCTTCAGCAGCAGCTTGAATGTCAAGTTGGTCATCATAGAAATCTCCAATATGATGACGAATCTGGTTAAAATAGTCCAGATAAACACGAAGTGAGAGTAAAATAGATTTTAAATTTTCATTATCGCTATTTATTTCACTTTCGGGAATTTTTTTAACCTGCTTAATTCTTGGTAATATAGCTTCAATGTAATCTTCCGGGCTCATGTCACGAATATGTAGATTCCCTAGCCAGTTTAGTTTTGACTTTGGAAAAAGGTACTGTTCTAACTCATTTACAGGAACGTCGTTTAACTCTACGTCCACAGCTTTTTTTAGATCGAAAACATCGAACATGGCCGGGCTTTTACTGCATCTTGCCACATCGAATTGTTCAATAATTTTTGAAACTGGCATAAATTCATTACCATCTGGAGCAGACCACCCTAGAAGGGCCATATAATTTACAAATGCATGTGAAGGGTAGCCAAGATCTCTAAAGGCTGTAATTGCAGTGGCGCCATGTCTTTTTGACAGTTTTTTATGGTCACTTCCAACAATTTCGCTAACGTGGGCCCAGTTGGGTTCTTCCCATTCCAGGGCCTGGTATATAACAATCTGGCGAGGGGTATTCGAAAGGTGGCCGACTCCGCGAATAATATGATTAATTTTCATGAGGTAGTCATCTACAACCACGGCAAAGTTATAAGAAGGAAATTTATCCGATTTAACAATAATAAAATCGCCAATTAAAGAGGCGTCAAACCGAACGTCGCCCTGGACCATATCTTTAACCAGAATCTCTTTATTGGGAGTTCGAAAACGGACAACATATGGAATTTTCTCATCCATTTTTTCTTGAAGCTCTTTTTCATTGAGGTTGGCGCATTTACCATCATAGACCGGCGGTAACCCGATGGCTTCGCGTTTTTTCTTTTTATTTTCGAGCTCTTCACTGCTGCAAAAACAGTAATATGCTTTCTTCTTTTGAACCAGTTCTTCTGATTTTTCTCGATAGATGTCAAGTCGTTCAGATTGGCGGTAACTTCCGTAAGGACCACCCATTTCCGGACCTTCGTCCCAGGTAAGTCCCAACCAACGCATGCTTTCGAGCATCTGGTGATAACTCTCTTCAGTAGAACGCGCCTGGTCGGTATCTTCTATTCTTAATATAAATTGGCCGCCTTTGGCCCGAGCATAAAGGTAATTAAACAGGGCAGTGCGCGCTCCTCCAACATGAAGGTATCCCGTAGGTGAGGGGGCAAATCGAGTACGTACTAAACCGGGCTTTGTATCCATACATCCAATACGAGTTTTTGAGATGCAGCGTCAAATCAGTTAGCTTGATCATGGGCAAATCGAAAGGCTTTTTCAATATCCCCTAAAAAAACAGTCCAGAGCTTTCCACTTTGCCCGCCGTTTCGCAATACATAACTTGGATGGAAAACAGGCATAAGCGAGGTTTCCATAAAAGGAAGTATTTCGCCTCGTACTTTAGTAATGGCAATTCGTTTTTCAAGCAGAGTTTTTGTGGAACTAGCCCCCAAAGTAATAATCAAGGCTGGTTTAATAATTTCCATTTGTTGAACCAAGATAGGACGGCACTGGGTTACTTCTTCAGGTTCGGGAGGACGGTCTTTCTCCATTTTATAATCTACCGTTGGTCGGCATTTTACGATATTTGTAATATATGCGGCGTTCTCACGTGGTTTTTGAAAGACTTTTTCAATTGCAATTGTTAAAAGTTTTCCAGAGCGACCTATAAAGGGTTTTCCTTGTTTATCTTCTTCTTTACCAGGTCCTTCCCCAATAAATAAAATGGAACTTTCCGGGTTTCCTTCCCCGAAAACAAATTGATTTCGTGTATTGCCAAGAAGGCAATTTTGGCAATCTGAAATTTTTTCGCATAGCGTTTTGAGTTTTTCAGTTTTATTGAAATCCATTATTCTTCTAAGAACTTAACCTGTGTAAAATCAATCGACACATATTCTTCAGATTTGGAATTTGTAACTTTTATGGATTTAGGAAAATGGTATGCTTTTGGGTTTTTTAATTTACCTGTAAACGTAATATAGGTAATAGCCCCGGTGTAGAAATCTTTATACTCCAATTTGTCTACCGCATTTTGCGTTATATGAGTCCTTAAATGGTAGGTATCTCCAACATAATCGATGAATCCTTTTTCTGTGTCAATGGCGGTATTTTTCAGATAAATAACTTCTGGAATCGAACCATACATAAACGGTACTAAAAACTTAAAGGGAAAATACGCACCAAAAAGTTCGACAAGGTAAAAATCTTCCAGGGGAACGGTTTCAGAGCGTCTTTTCATGTGGTTAAAAGTTTTAACTTCCGCACCATTAATATCAAGCGAGTAAATTAAAGAGGAAAATACTGCGTCATAAAGCTTTATAGAAATAATGCGATCTTCATTATCAAACCCGGTTTTCAGCTTTCCAATTAAATAGACTTTTTTGCCTTTTTGAAAAGCGCGCAATTTAAAGGAAGCTGTAAGGGCCTGATGAGAAGGGTAAGTCAAGCGCAAATTTTCTATAAGCTCCGTTTCATCTGTCGATTTGACAACTTTGGGAGTGTTGGTATCGGTTGTTTGAGTTGCGGCGCAAAATTGAACTGAAATACATACAAAAAGCAATAGAAACGTTTTATACATCAATTAGTTGCCCTTTTTATTATACATCGATTTAATTTTGTTAATTCTTTCTTTAAGGTAAACTTCGTCCAATGGCTCTGAAGAAGCATCTATGGTATCGAGTGTTTGTTGATAATAGATTTTCGCCATAGGATAGTTTTCAAGCATATAATAAGTTTCAGCTATATGGAAGCTAATTACGGAGTCGTCAAAATCTCGATCATCGGCTAATGATTTGGCGAACAACAGGTGTCCAAGTGCTTCTTCGTATTTTTTCATTTGGAATAGAATCCACCCCAGGGTATCTAAAAAAGCTTCATTGACCGGATCTTCCTCCAGAGCTGTTTTAACATATTTATATGCCTGATCGAGTTTTACATTGTGCTGAGAATAGGTATAACCCAGAAAATTCAAATATCCGGGGTTGAACGGGTCCATCTCGATGGCTTTTAAAAGATATTTTTCGGTTTCTTCAAATTTTCCCAGTTTCTCCGATACCACTCCTAAATGAAAATAGATAACAGACGGAGCCGTATTATTTTTAGACGCTACGATAAAAGCCTTTTGAGCTTCCAGCAGATATTGTTCCGATTTTTCATAACCGGCTTTGTTATTGTTGTTTTTATCCGCTTCGTTATGGTAAAGTATTCCTAGAAAATAGTAAGCGCGCGCATCTTCCGGGTCAATCTCTTTGGCTTTAAGTAAGAGTTTTTCAGAATCAAATTGACTCTCTTTATAGTCATATACCGTTAACCACCCACAGGCAATCAACAGGGCGCTTTTTCTATATTTTAGATCGTCTATTTTTTTTAGATACGAAGGCTCATCAATTTTATCTGTGTTTTTCGCTGCTTCTAGCCACGATTCCAGTTTACCAATATACTTAAGCGCTTGTAAATAGTAAGACAGCGCCGCCTTTGGTCGCCGTACCATTTCGTTTGTGGAACCGTGGTAGGTATAAAATTCAATGTAATGGTATGCCAGATCATTTGCTTCTTTAGAATAATTTTCTTCATTTACGGTCGCATAAAAAAACTTTTGTTTAAAGTTCGTTTGACTCGATTCATGGTCTAAAAGTTTATTCAAGGTTGAGGCGAATTTGATCGCCAATGGGTAGGCCTGAATTTGCTGAGCAAAATACAATGACATAAAAGCGGCTTGTTTTTTTTCTTTCAGGTTTGTCATCGGAGTAGATCGTAACAGCCCAACTTGCAAACTGAGCTTGTTTTTATTCTTACGCGTAGCCCGTTTAAATAGAGCTAACGCTTTTTCGTTATTGCCTTTAGCCTGTTCACCAATAGCTCGATATAAAGTATCCATTCGATTTGTAGAATTTTTATATAGCGAAAAATAATAGTTGGTTTTAACACTATTTAAAATAAATAAGGTATCTACCAGAGAGTGTAGAAGCTGAATGTTATTCGGCTGAATTTTAACCAAAGGTTCATGAATTTCCGCAGCCTCAGCATAACGTCCATTTGCTTTATAGAGTTGACCCAGAATAAAAGCCGCCTTAAAATCACGCGGGTTCATCTGGTGAATTTCCTTATAATAATGAAGAGCATCTGCATACTCTTTTCGTTGGTTATGATATATCGCCAGTCGGATAAAAGATTTATATAAAAGAGGATTAAACCCTCCGCGGCCTTTTAAAGCGCCGGAAAGTTTGCGATAGTATATCATCTCTTTTCTAGTATCATTCAACTGGTTATACACTTGCACCAGTATATATAAAGTACTGATATCTCCCGGTGAAAGTTCATGCAGTTGCTCTAGAGTCTGGACCCCTTTTTGTGTTTGATCATCCGAAAGATAGGCCCTTCCAAGATAGTACAGAGTCTCTTCGCTTTTTGGAGCTACCTTTGCGGCTCTCTCCAGATACTCAATCGCATCATCAAGATAGTCGCGTTCCAGAGCCATTTTTCCAAGAAATCTCAAAGGAACCTCTTGGTCCCCTTTAATTTCAATATATTTCTTAAAATACTCAATCGCCCGAACATAATCATCTGCGAAGTAGTAGTAAAACGCCATATCGAGTATGTAACCCGGTTGTTCAATACCGATACGCGAGGGTTGCGATTGCCCCTGCGTGGGTAGTGAAACAAATAAACAAGTTATAATTAACAGGGATGCTGAAATAGTTTTGAATATCTTGCTATTTTTTCTTTTTATATCTGTTTGAGGTTGAGTGTTCATGTTTTTTTTAAATTGCATTTTCATTATTCAAGTCCGATGTTAGAGGTTTGTATTAGAGTTTCGGCCTGACAAGCAAAAAATAAAAACGATTTAGTTGATTATTCCCAACAAATATGATTAATTTGTAATGAAAAAGTATTGACCTATCCCCTTTGTTCTGTAACCTTATCGTAGGATGAATTGCGGAGGATTTTAATGAACGTTCCAATTACTAAAGTTCAGGTTTATGCAAGAGACGATGGTCAAAATACTCTTGGTTATGCACATATTACTTTAGGTGATACATATGTAGTTAAAAATCTTCGTATTGTAAAAGGCCGAAAAGGTGTTTTTGTTGGTATGCCATCGAACAAAACCAGACGGGGAGATTATATCGATGTTTTTTTCCCCATCACGCAAGAAGCCAGAATTTACCTGACACAAGAGGTGATTAAAGCTTTTGAAGAAGAGTTCCCTGAACTATTGAAAGGGTTAAATGTATATGGCGTCGATAATGATGACGTACAGGCGCAGACAACGGAAGAAGCGCAATAATCGCAGGTATTAACGTAAATTAAACGTTAAATCTGAAATAAATAACATCTCCGTCAGCAACAGTATAATCTTTACCCTCAACGCGCAGCTTTCCGGCATCTTTAGCTGCCTTCATTCCGTCATTGGAAACAATGTCATCGTAAGAAACTATTTCAGCTCGAATAAAACCTCGTTCAAGGTCGGTATGGATTTCTCCAGCTGCTTGTGGAGCCAGAGCGCCTCGAACAATATTCCATGCTCGAACTTCTTTTTCGCCAGCGGTAAAAAAAGTAATATAGCCAAGTAGTGTGTATGCTTCTCTAATAACACGATTGAGTCCCGGTTCGGTTAAACCAAACTCTTCGAGAAAAGTTTGTTCTTCTTCAGGTTCAAGCTGGGTAAGTTCAGCTTCGATTTTTCCACAAATAGGCACGACGTAAGTTCCTCTTTCTTTTGCCGCTTGCTCAAGGGCTATATAATGAGGAGATGTTTGTGGTTTATCGATGAAATCTTCGTCGACGTTACCTACAAAAAGTACGGGTTTTAAAGTCAATAATGCTAGCTCTTTAATGGCAAATATTTCATCTTCATTTAAGTCTACGCTTATGGCCGGTTTTGAATCTTTTAATACAGGAAGAACTTTTTGCAAAACCTGGTCCTGAAATTCCGCTTCTTTATCTCCGCCTTTAACCAGCCGTACTAATGTTTGTATCTTTTTTTCGACTTGTTCAATATCTGCTAAAATAAGTTCGAGTTCTATAACTTCAATGTCATCTGCGGGGGATACTTTACCAGAAACATGGGTAACATTTTCATCATCAAAGCAACGGACAATATGCAATATGGCATTCACCTGTCGAATATGCGCTAAAAAAGCATTTCCGAGACCATCACCTTTGGATGCGCCAGCGACGAGTCCGGCTATATCGACAAATTCAACGGCGGCCGGAACTTCGCTTTTTGGACCAATCATTTTACATAAATTTTTGAACCTGGGGTCAGGTATTTCCACAATTCCCACGTTCGGATCAATCGTACAAAACGGAAAATTTTCAGCAGCAGCGCCATGACTTTTTGTTAAAGCATTAAAGATCGTCGATTTGCCTACATTAGGTAAACCGACCAAACCACATTGTAAACCCATATTGACAGATTATATAATAGAGACCGCCTGACGATAAAAAACTTTTAGAATAATGCAAACCTGTAATTTGTATACAAAAATAAAAAAACAAACGAAGTTTTAATAAATCTCTATTTCATGTTTCCTATGGAAGAAATAAAATTATTAGTCAATTTCTACACCAAAGAATTTAAGTCCTTTTTTCTTCTTATTTTTACCTTTATTTTTCTTTTTATTTTTTGAGTTTTCTTTCGGGTCTTCTTTTTGGCTTTTTCGCTCTTGAACTTTCTGTCGTCCCAGCAGGCGGAACTTATAAGTATAGTCCTTTGGTTTTCCATTTACAGTAACATTTTTAATTGTAACAGTATATTCCACATTATTTGCAAGCCCTCGGGTTTTCCATTGGATGATATTTGGAATTCCATACCCTTCATAGTTGGTTTTAATAGAAGATACTCCTAATTTTCTACCTTTAGGGTCACGAACTTCAATTTTGGCTTTTTTGTAATTGATATTTTTTTGGCCATTGCCCCAACCGGAGGTTCGATCAACAATAGCGTTGAATGATAAATACCAGGATTTTGCAAAAAGGCGATCAGGGTAATCCCCATAAGGATAAGCGACAAAATTTAAATTAGTTTTTGTTATATCTTGAGACTCATCATGAATTACTTTTAAGGCAGCCGCTGAAACTCCGTTTCCGTCAACTCTTCCATACGAAATATATTTTAAAAACGGATCGAGAATCCACCTTCTGTGTCCAAGCGATTCGACCCTGTCGTCAACAACCCAACCTGTGGTAAAGTATTCGGTACTATAAGCCTGGCCCCGGTACAAATCTCCAAAATACAA
>JBEQLE010000061.1:0-27429 GCA_040326155.1 Leptospirales bacterium
CAAAACAATTGTAACTTCACCTTTGCAAAATAAGATTGCAAAAAGCTATGGGGTGGAAGTACGGGAGACTTTAACAGGTTTTAAATTTATTGCAGATGAAGTAGGTAAAGACCCAAAAAACTATATTTTTGGCGGAGAAGAGTCGTTTGGATATCTTCCCATTGAATGGGTGCGAGATAAAGACTCGCTTTCATCGGGGGCTGCTTTAGCCGAGTTGGCTGAAGAAACCGATTTGCTTGAAAATCTAAATAACCTCTATTTGAAACATGGGGTATATAATGACTTTCTTTACTCCATTAAACTCACGCCTGACTCCCCTGTGTTGGCCCGCATTAACGAAAAGTTAAAATTGCCTGCACAATTAGGGAATAATGCAAACGGTAATTCCCAAATAGGCAAACGAAATATAGTCGATGTTCTTAACTTGCAAAAAGAGGGCCTAGAACCGCTCAGCACTTATTATAAAAATTTAAAGAAGACACTACCCTCTGCAAACGTTCTGCAATTTAAACTGGAACCGGAAGGTTTTTTAACCATCCGACCATCCGGTACAGAACCCAAAATTAAAATTTATTTGAACCTCAAGCACCGTGAAAAAGCCACGCTGGAAAATATGGAAACAATGAAAAAAGAACTTGCCGCCGAAGCAAAAATAATTCAAGCTGAATTCTTTGAGAGACTTGGCTTGCATAATCAGGAGTAAATTATGTTGAAAACATTAACAGATGAAGAAATTCGTATTCTAACAACCCTGGAAGAGAAAGGGAACATTCCAAATGCTGAACTAGCATTATTAATAAAAATAGACGAAGCAAAAGTTCGTGAAATTATTAAAAATTTAACCGAACAAGAAATTATTTTAAAATATAAGGCTATTATCAACTGGGAAAAAATTGAGAGTCCTGGTGTTGCCGCCGTAATCCAGGTTACAGCGTCGCCGCGCAAAGGCGAAGGGTATGACGAGGTCGCCCATGCCATATCCAGTTTTGAAGAGGTGCGAACCTGCCTGCTTGTATCTGGATCGTTTGACCTTTTAGTGGAAGTGGAAGGGCCTTCGCTGAAAGCCGTAGCTTTTTTTGTAGCCGATAAACTAGCAACAATCGATGGTGTAGAGCATACAAGAACAAATTTTTTGCTTAAAAGATATAAACAAGGTGGCGATCTATTAAATGTGTCGGGTACTACGCACCGGCTACCGTTAAGTATGTAAACGAGTATGTAATGGAAGATAAACAACGAATCTTGTTAATTCGAAAAGGAAACGAAGCTTTTAACTCCGGTAATATTGCTTTAGCGGCTGAAATTTTTAAAACGACAGAATACCAGGACGGCTTAATTCGAGTCGGAGACCACTACTACTATGAAAAAAAGCAACCTTTACTCGCTTATGGGTATTATCGAAAAGCTAAACATGAACCTATGTTGAATAAACTCTCGGAATCTTTTATTTTTGCCTTAAAATACTGGCTATCGGATGATACTTCTAAAAAGGATGAGTCTGAAGACGAAACGGTAGTTGAAGAGGTAAAACCCGAGAACGGTTCTGTCGACTATACCGAATAAAAGACGAAACACGTATCATTTTTTTACTTTACAAAAGATAGCTATACTTTATAAAGGGTAGAGGTATTTTATGAACCAGGAAAGAAAATCTCCCGACTACCCTTTTAAACCAGGTGAAGGCCATCTGGGCGAATCACGTCAAAAAAGTCCCCGAGTAAATAAAGAATTAGGTAAGCTTTCCCTGACAGAAAAGCAAAATCGCGTTCTCAATTTTGTCACAGAACATATTGAAAAATTAAATTTCCCGCCAACTGTTCGTGAAATTGCCTCTTATTTCGGGGTTTCTGGCAAAGCTGCGCACGACCACTTGCGAGCCATAGCTAAAAAAGGGTATATAAACCTCTTTACCGGTTCGGCTCGTGGAATTGAAATTATACGAAAAGGTAACGATTCTGCCCCCGAAAACCCTTTACTACCGATTTCATCCATTCTACAAGATTTACATATGGTCCCCCTGCTTGGTTCTATTGCTGCGGGAACCCCGATGCTGGCCGAAGAGAATGTGGATACTCGATTAGCGCTTCCGAAGTCATTTTTGCCACAGACAGGTGAAATGTTTGCGCTGAAAATAAAAGGCGACAGTATGGAAAATGCGGGAATCTTCGAAGATGATATCGCTGTAATCAAACAGGTCACCGATTTTCGAAGTGAAACTAAAACCGGAGACATTGTAGCAGCTTTAATTGACGGGGAAGCGACATTAAAGACATTTCGTAAAAAAGGAACCAAGATTGAACTTCATCCTGAAAATGAGAATTACTCGGTAATTTCTCTAAGCGCGAAAGAGAACCCGGCAATTATTGGTAAACTGGTCGGCATATACCGAAAATATAGATTTTAATGCACTTAATTCAACGAACTATCATGATTGTTGTTGAATCACTGGGCGTTGGAGAAATGCCCGATGCAGAACAATACAATAGTCATGGTTGCAACACCCTGGGCCACACTTCAGAGCAAATAAATAAACTGAAAATTCCCAATTTGAGCCAGCTGGGTCTGGGCAATTTAACGTATTCTAAACACGCAGAAAGAACCTTTGATACGCTTGGTTTTTTCGGAAAGTTAAGACAACAATCCGACGGAATTGACCCTATTTTAGGCCACTGGGAAATTTGCGGTAATAAAAGTGAAAGCTTATTTTACACAGATGCGAAAGGTTTTTTTCCTGAAATTATTACGAAGCTTACAAAAAAAACAAGTTATAATTTTATTGCAGATGATAGTTTCAAAACATTGCCAATAGCCGCGCTAACGCTGCACGAGCATAAAGAGAATAAAACACCAATTATCTACTATGATGATAATTATGCTTTGTACATTGTTGTACACCCTGATGTTATGGAAGAAGAAGAATTTATCACTTTGTGCGAAGATGCCCGGGAAATTTGTGATTATTATGGAGTCATTCGGTTAAATGGCGTTCTTTCACCTAATTTATCGGGAAAGTCATATACAAAAGAAGATATTATAGAATATATTACACCACCCATGAAGCACTCCTTATTACACAGTTTAAATTCTTCGGGTATTCCGGTGTATACCATCGGTAATGTTGAAAATTATATCGATAATGAGGCCATCAGTAATAGAATCGATACACAAAACGATGAAGAAACGTTAACTTCACTCAACAATTTGCTGACTGAGGGTATATCCGAAGATATGGAATATTTTGTTTATGCTTCGCTGAAAGGGCCTATTGATAGTTTGCAAGAAGAAGAAGCTACTCTTTCTGACTACGGCGCTAATCTGGAATACCTCGATTCCCAGCTTCCTAATATATATCGGTCAATGAATACGTCCGATCTTCTCATTATAACCTCAAGTCATGCTAAAGATCCTACTTACGATAAAATTGGAAATACAAGAGAATATTTGCCGATTTTAATTTATTCTCGTATCTTGAATGTTAGAAATCGTGGGAACCTCGGTGTTCGGCGAACTCTTTGTGATATTGCAGAGACTATCTCAGATATCTATTCGTTAGATACCCATTATGGGGGAGATAGTTTTTGGAATTACATGATATCACGAATTTGATCAATGTCAATATGAGTAAAATGAATATACCGATCGCGATTGTAATGCCCGTTTATAATGAATTCGACAACATTCGAAATGTGGTCCAGGAAGTTTTACGCAACAAAAGTGAAGAAGATCTGTTTATTATGGTAGATGACGGTAGCTGCGATGGAACCCAGCATGTCATTAATGAATTTGAAACAAGTGGGTTTTTAGAAAGCCATAACTCATATGTAGTGCGTCACAGTGAAAACCGGGGCTATGGAGAGGCTCTTTTAAGTGGTTTTAGAAAAGTCCTCGAAAATTCAAAATACGAATATACATTAACAATCGATTGCGATGGACAACACCAACCTCAAGATATTATAAAATTTAAAACAACCACCGAAGCCGATATAACCAGCGCGTCTCGCTATTTGGACTCCAAAGAAATCGGGAAAAAAGCTCCTGAAGATCGCGCAAAAATTAATAGAAAATTTATAGAAACACTGAAGGTTGAAGCCGAATCAACTCTAGGCGAAAAATGGGTTTTAACCGACGCCTTTTGCGGCATGAAAAAATACTCGAATCGGTTTTTATGTGAATTTATAAGTTATTTTGACAGTATAAAACATTCCAGTGAATATACCGGCTACGGATTTCCGCTTACCGTCTGGGGTTTTTACCTGCATTGGGTAAAAAACAACAACCGAAAAATGGCAGAAAGTTTTACAGAAATTGGTATTGCTAGAATTTATACCGATGAAAACCGCTCTTTTGGAGAAAAACTAGATAACCCTCTGGTTCGATACAGGTATTATATGAAATGTTTTAACGCCACGAGCAAAATAAGATCAAATTTTTTGGTCAAATGCTGAAAATTATCTATTATATATAAGAACTGACGAAAACATTTATAGTTTTAAGGAGAAATAATTGTCTGAAGTAACTGAAAAACAAGAATTTATAGCAGAGATGACGATACAAGATGCTTTACAAATGCATCCTGAGGCGGCGCTCGTTTTAGCCGGATACCATTTAGGTGGATGTTCTCATTGCGGTGTCAACACCATTGAAACCTTAGGACAAGTTTGTAACGGTTATGGTATTCCACTTGATGCTTTACTCTCATCGTTAAATGACCTATTAGAAGACGATTAAATTAATGGGCCAATCTGGCCGAAATACCCCTGTCGCTTGATCGTATAAAATCGATATACTCTTGAAGAATTTTTCGTTCTTCCGAACCCTGTTCGGTCTGATTCAAAAATTCTTCTTCCAGTATAGATGCGGCTTTTTTCGGAATATTTCCTCTCATATAGACCGTTTTGTATATGTTTTTAATTAAACTTATTCGGTCTGAAGGAAATTCAGCGCGACGCAACCCGATCATATTGAGCCCGGTAATACCGCCGGGTTCTCCTGAGAACATGGAGTATGGTGGAATATCTCGCAAAACTGCCGTTACCCCGCCAACAATAGAAAACTTTCCAATTTTAACAAACTGATGTATCGCCGATAGGCCCCCGATATACACGTTATCGTCGAGCTGGACATGACCACCTACGGCAACCGCCGGAGTCAATACATTGTTGTTTTTCATTTGAACGTCGTGTCCTAAATGAACATTACACATTAAGTAATTATTATTACCAATTTGAGTAAGGTTTCCCGGTTTAGATGGTTGGTGAATGGAAACATATTCTCGTAATACGTTATTATCGCCGATTTTAATGGCGGCCTCGGAGTTATCAAAGGTAAGGTCTTGACCATTTTCACCAATACAAGCGGCGTGAAATATCTGGTTATTTTTACCAATGTCAAGCTTACCTTTCAACTGAACATAAGGGCCTATTTTGGTTCCAGCCCCGATGCTGACATCAGGTCCAATAATAGAAAACGGTTCGACAGTAACTGAATCGTCTAATTGAGCTTTTGAATCAACTAAAGCAGTTGGGTGTATATTAGCCATGTTTGTACCTTTTATCTTTGTCTATTTCATATCTTCTTCAACAATTTCAGAAACATCCAGAACAGCTACCGTTTCGGTCTTTCCTTCTGCCTTTACACCGTCTGTAATCATGGTAAGGCAAAAAGGGCAAGCCGTTGCAACGGTAGTTGCGCCTGTTTTTAATAGATCGCGGGTTCGTTGAATATTTACCCTCTCTCCGGTCTCTTCCATCCACATTTGAGCCCCGCCTGCCCCACAGCAAGTCGATTTTTCTCGATGTTCTTCCGGTTCATGCAGGGCAGAATTTCCTTTCGTAATAGAATTTCGCGGTTCATTATAAACGTCATTGTACCTTCCCAGGTAACAAGAATCATGATAGGTTAAATTCAAGGGTTCAGAACTATTGACTTCAAGCTTACCCGATTTAATAAACGAGTCAATAAGTTCAGAGTGGTGCAATACTTCATAGTTTCCATTAAATTCTGGATATTCATTTTTCAAGGTATTAAAACAGTGAGGACATGGTGTAACAATTTTCTTTACGCCATAATTATTCAACGTTTCAATATTCGACTGAGCCAGAGTTTGAAATAAATACTCGTTACCGGCCCGCCTGGCAGAATCGCCAGTACAACTTTCTTCTGTTCCCAGAATACCAAATGTCATTTTAGCTTTATTTAAAATAGAAACCAGACTGCGGGCAATCTTTTTATTTCGTTCGTCAAAAGCGCCGGCGCAACCCACCCAGTATAAAATTTCTGGAGTTTCACCTGACTCTGACCACTCTTTCATGGTTTTAACTTGAAGCCCCTCAGCCCACTCTTCGCGTTTATCGCTGGAAATACCCCAGGGGTTAGACTGATTTTCAATATTTTGCAATGCCCCTTGCAGTTGCGCAGGCATAGCCCCTTCATTTAACACAGACGAACGTCTAAGTTCCATAATAGGGTCTAATGGGTTATTCCCCACCGGACAGGCTTCGGCGCAGGCGTAGCAACTGGTACAAGCCCAGATCGCATCGCGAGAAATATAATTATCAATTACCTTAAATTCTCCGGACTGGGTAAGAGTTGCGCCCTCTTCTCCTTTAGCAAGACGTTCTTTCGCAAGCGGCATTTTTTGCATTAAGGCGCTTTTTAAATCTACAATAATATCTTTAGGCGAAAGCGGTTTGCCCGTTCGCGCAGCAGGACAACGCAATTGGCAACGTCCACATTCTATACAAGAGAGAGTATCCAGGTAGCTTTTCCAGGTAAATTCGTGTACATGAGAAGCGCCCCAATAACTTGCATTTTCCACATCTAAAGAAGCCATTTTACCTTTAGGTGAATTCGATGAAAACCAGTAGTTTAAAGGCGCCCAGACCAAATGAGCATGTTTGGAACGAGGCACGACAATCATAAACGCAAAAATCGTTAAAATATGTCCCCACCAGCCGATTAGAAAAAAAGTTTGAACTTTGTCAACTCCGAGTAAATAAACGAAATTTACAAGAATGGAACGCAGAGAAAATGTGGAACCTTCTGCAAGAATAATAGTTCGAGACGGAGATTCAAGCAGCGTAAAAATCATTAATAGTAAAATTAAACCTATAACGATAATAGACTGAATCGAGGGACGGTCGAGCTCGGGAGCTCTAAAAACATAACGGCGTATCCAGAAATAAAGGCAACCGAAAATTACAAGCAGTGTAAACAGATCGAGAAAAGTTTCATACAGACCCAAAAATGTATGACCAAAAAAAGAAGGTATGTAAAAAAAATAAGTCCCGGATAATCCTCCTATAATTTGACTGGAGGTATGAATAACATATACAAAAAAACCGAAAAAGATAAACATATGAAACATCCCGCGAATGGGACGCTTCATCAATTTTTTTTGTAACAATACATTTACAAGAATGGATTTTATACGATAACCCAAAGATGCGGTAGTTGTCCAGGGCTGTCCGGTTCTGGCGAGTTTCCAATTTCGTATAATAAAATACGCCCCGGCGCTCAAGGATATTAAAAATAAAGCAGCAAAAATAAATGGGTTCGGTGTCATTACATTCCTCGATTCTCAAAACTTACATAGAGTAAATAGTACTATAATGTATTCTTCATTCTGCTAGTCAACCAATTCGAACACTGCGCGCCACGTCTACCTTAAGTTGCCCATTTGATTTTCAACTTTTTATGACTTTCTGCACAGTCTCTTAAGTATAGATTTATTAAGTTTTGGTACGGTATTCCTGTTTCGCCTGCCATGCTCTTAAAGTATTCTATTGTATTTTCCTCTAGCCTGATGCTTATTGCCTTTTTTAATTTTTTGCTATATGGATTTTTCTTTGATTCACTAAAATTATACTCTTGTTTCATTTTATAAACCCCCGGTATGCCTTGCTTTCATTTTTTGTTGCTTTTCGTGCCGATATTATACTCAGTAATTTTTCTGTCTCTCTATGACAATGCACTACAATTAATATCCTCGCCTTTTCACTCATTCCCATTAATACAAACCTATTTTCAGATTCAGAGTGCTCATCATCTTCCTTTAACCTTGCATTATCATCATAAAAAACACTTTTAGCTTCGTTAAAAGTGACTCCATGTTTTTTCAGGTTGGTTTCACCTTTCTGATCATCCCATGAAAATGTAATCATCTCTTCTATATCTCTTATATCTATTGTATATACAATGTATGCATTTGTCAACAAAAAAAACCTAAATTTTAGACAGGGTTAATCGGTCTACAGGTTAAGAAAAGAGTACCACAAGGAGGGCAGGAAATACAGGAAAAGAGGAATAAGAAGCTTAGACAAGATTGACCGGTTTACAGGTGAAGAAAGATGAATTATTTAATTTGCACACATTTTTTGAACCGGTTAATCCTGTAAATCCTGTCTTTTTCTTTTCCTCCCCTTCCTGCCTTCCTCATACAAAATCCTTCATTTGTATAAGAAAAGCAAAAAAGTAAGGAAAGAGAAAAATTAGTCTTTAAGAACTTTAAATGTCACGGCTCGTTTATTTGCCTTTTCGCCTTCACTGCGAATTTTAAGAGTATTGTTAGCAACACCGGCTGTATTTAGCCGACTTTGTACTTCGCGCGCTCGTCGCTTTCCGAGTTTTTTATTGTACTCGTCCGTACCAGATTTTGAAGCGTGTCCAATTACATTCAAAGAATATCCTTTCGGGATTTGCTTAGTAATACTATTGATGGTTTCAGCAATTCCTTGTATAAGCTTTTCTGTGGATTTAGCCTCAGGCAAAGAGGACGAATTGTTATCAAACTTCACTTTTAGTTTAGCCAGGGTAGCGTTTATGCTTTTTACCTGAGCGATATCGGCTGGGTTCTGCGCCGAAAGTGTTGTGAAAACAAAAACAGCGGCAATTAAAAATATAATTTTTTTCATCTAATTTCTCCTTATTTGTACATATAGCGTTGTCCTATTATGGATAATATTTCAACAATAAATCTATGTCAAGGTATGCTCTGTAAACGAATATCATATGACAAGTGTATAACGAAATTAAATTTCCTGCTTCTGCTTTCTACGAAAATTCAATAAATCCGCTCGTTCATATAAAAGGGGAAGCGTAGAACCACAGGTTCGCAGCGGGGGGAAAAGGGTTCAACCGGTTCTTTCAGCATTCCTGTTTTCCCCGCATAATATTTATTGCATTTACTTTAAAAATAAAAACGGGGAGCTCTGTTTAGCATTTTATCGAGAGCGCGGGCGCCGGGAAGGGTTTTTTCGAGTAGGTCCCAAAACCGTTTGGAGTGATTCTTTTCTATCGTATGGCAAAGTTCATGTATTAGAACATAATCGACCAACTTGTTTTCAAGCCGCATAAGATGAATATTCAGGTTGATATTATTTTGAGAAGAGCAACTACCCCATCGACTTCTCACATTCTTAAGAGCCAGGCGGTTATACGAAAAGCCATGCATGTCAGCGAGCTTAGCCAGGCGCTCGGGCAAAAAAAGATGGGCTTCAATTTTAAGTGCGCGAATAATACCTTTTTGAATGGCTTCAATCACCTCAGGAGAGTCCAGCCCCGAAACCTCAGAATAATTCACATGTATAAAATTATTCCGAACCACAACATTTATACTCGATTTTTTCCAGGATTTAAGTCGCAAGCGATGGTTCCTGCAAACTTTTTCGCCATCTGTATAGTGCGGCGAAGAAGATTTCTCAACGGCGTCCATCGTCGTCCTGTGACGTGCGACCCACTTTTCAAGCCAGTCGCGACGCTCATCAATAAAGCTGAGCGCGTCTTTAAACGAAACACGTTTAGGAATCGACAAACGCAATCCTTCAAACGGTCGAATGGTAACACGAAAATTTTTCGACCGATGGTGCTTAACGATTTTAAGCAAACCGATATTCTCAAGCTCAACATGTTTTTCCATGGCAGACGTAGCTACTTTTTTTCGCAACACAAGCTACATAACGACAGTATGTGACATAAAGTCAATCGAGTTTACTATAATTTCATGCTTATAGTAGGCTCAAAAGGGGGAAATCGGTTTTTCAACACCTTATGCAAATAGCTGCTCCCCCTCGCTGCAAACGCTTCGCGTTTTACGCTACCCCCTTCGTTTACGAAAAAATCCTGTGGTTTTAAAAGCTCGCTATGGGGAAATTTCGTTGCTTCGTTTGATAGATGTTATACGCAATTAAGAATTGATTAATTACCTTGCAATCACAGATTCAATGGACATAATTATTATATTTGTTGACATAGTATCTAGCAAGAGGATATGCTTAGAAAAATGAATATGAAAAATTATAAATTCTTTACATGTCTATCTTTATTAGTATTTTTATTCAATTGCCACTCTTATAGCTCATACAAGACAGCAAAAGTCTTAGGGCTAAATAGTTCAGGTAAGCCGCAAGTACAATTTATTGCTGGTACAGAATTAGTTGATGACTCAGGTACTGATGGCTTCGATATAAATCCCGTATTTATGCTTACAATTCCGCTTGCACCAAATCGACTAGATCTTACAATAATAGGTTCACCTTCCTTTTTTGGGGTGAGTTTCAGAGGTCAACTATTAAAGGGTCGGCATAGTATGGCAGTTGATTTTGGTGGTGTGTTTTCTGGCTCGAGTACTTTCTCTGGTAGTTCTTCTTTCTACGAGTTTAATTTAAGTTTACTGAATACGATAGACATTACTCCAGTTTTCAGTATGACCCTTGCTCCAAGATTTATTATACTGGGTGAAAAATCTACGCAAGACCAGTATGGTTTAAATCCATATTCCAGAAAAAGTTACATTTATGGAATCGTATTAACTTTGGATATAGGTAAAAGCTTTGGAGTGCTACCGGAATTTACATATAATTACAATTCTACTAAGGATGAACATATAACAACTGTTGGTCTAGGTGTACGCTTTGGTGGATATGTGCAATACAAAAGTGTTGATAGTGACCAGAGTGATATATCCAATTAATTCTTACCCATCCAAACCTCAACTTCAGAGAACAGACATTTACCTGCTCGGGCCCTCTACGAAGGCTTCTTGCCGTGCGTCGCAAGGCATCCAAAAACGTCAGACAAAAGAAAGAGCGCTAAGATCGTGGAAAGATCGTCCTTTATTATTTAAAAACACTCACCCTATTATATTTCACCAGGAGTATTTTCTGAAGGGCTAACGTTTATGTTTGTATCCATAATTTCTCAATTAACAGACTACGTATTTGCCTCATATGCAACTTACTTCAATACATACTATAAGTAATTAATTGACATGGCTAAATTGCAAAAGATTATATTTTTCCGGTAAAGTTTTATCTTTTTCAAGCAATGACAACATTCTTTGGGCTGTACCATTTGGTTCATTCCGGCCGGATTCCCAAGCCTCTACGGTCTTTATGGAAACTCCCATCAGCATTGCAAAAGATCGTTGCGATAAATTTTGTGTGTTTCTGATTTTTTTTACCTCTTTCCCTTTAAAGTGAGAGAGAGGGCTTATGGTTACTTGCTTAGATTTTGCCTTAATTGCTTTATTGCCTTTTTCGAACTCAATGGCTTCATTTAGACCTTTTATGAGACTCTCTGCTACTTTACTTTTTGTTGCCATTATTCTACTCCTTCGGTTTCGCTTGTCGTTTAATAATTGTAATTAATTCTTTCATTTATTTTTTCTCTGATGGGCTAAGATCTATTTTTTCATTTTTAGAATATGCCGTAATGAAGTATATTTTCTTTACCACTAAAATATCCAAATATAAAATTCGAGCACCACTTCTTTTACCTTTTCCTTTGGCTGCCCATCTGAGTTTTCTCAAACCATTAGTACCTGCAATCGCATCTCCGAAATCAGGGTTGGTTGTCAAAAATATTTCCAACTCATTCAAGTCATCATCATTTAAACCTAAAGCACTCCATTTCTTTTGAAATTCAGGAAGTTCTATAAAAACTCTGTCACAATAAAATTGTGACCCTACTGAATAGGGTGTCAATAAATTAATTTGAATTACCTACTTGCAGCAACAAAGAAGGTTCAGTCTTGTAAGCAGTGCCAAAGAAGCGCTCTTTCCTTCGCCTGACTAATTTTATCTGTTCAGGTCAGACTGCGCTGCCGCTAGATGTTGGCTCGGTCGGTCATTGTTCCTGTACACAACAACAAGAATCGAAGCAAAAAAAATCTTACTTGATTTCTCAAAGGAAAACTTTAAACACACCTATGAACATAACCCTGCGCGCTTCCCAATTCTCAGCATCATCTCTAAAACTATTGCGAACCATGTTTCGTCTACTCTGGCCACTTTTGTTGGTTTTAGCAGCAGGTGATCTTTTGGCGCGTGCTGGTGGCGCCGGGGGTTCCTCTGGAGGTGGCGGCGGCGGTGGCGGAGGTGGAGACGCAGGAGCCATATTTCAGATTATTTATGTAATTTTTATGTTGATACCTTTTCCTTTCAATTTTATTGTTGCTGGAATTATCATCTTTTTTTATATAAAAATGCAAAAGACAAAGTCGGTATACAACAAGGTTCCTGAAAACCTGCCAACCACAGACACATCCAAATCTAACGGGTTCAAAAAGTTTATAGAAGCCAACCCCGATTTTAATCAAAATGAATTTCTAGAAAAGGTTAAATCTTCTTTTATAAACGTTCAAACCGCGTGGTCTGCCGGAGACATTTCACCGGTTCGTCGCTATATCTCGGACGGGGTATACCAACGCTTTTATACCCAGATGCAGATGATGAAACTGCTGAAACAAAAAAATGAACTAGATGATATTAAAATTATAAACGCCACAGTTGACCAGTTTGAACATTCCGGAGAATATGACACTATACACGTCGCAATTCAAGCTTCGATAAAAGATAAATTCACATCAGAACTTGATTCTAGTCTCAATTCCGGAGGCAAAGAAGAATTTATTGAATACTGGTCTTATATTCGCAAACGAGGAGAATCGAAAAACTCAGAAAAAACGGATAACGACGAATATATAGATATGTATAAATCTAACCGCTGCCCCAGTTGCGCTGCAGGTCTACCTGATGATATGGGAGAACTCAGCAAATGTGAATATTGTGGAGCATTAACCAACTCGGGAGAGTATGACTGGGTTCTGGCCGAAATAACTCAATCTCTCGATTATACTTTCAACCGAAGCAGTGGAAAAAAACGAGAAGCGCTGGAGCGAAAAGTCGAAACTTTATACTCCAAACTTCCCGACTTCTCGGTGCAAAGCATTGAAGATAAAGTCTCCAATGGGTATCTGCAAATACTTACCGCGATCGCGCACCGTGAGCCTGCCAGGATGAAAAGGTTTACCTCGAATGAGTTGTACCTAAGATTATCCCAAAGTATTGGTGAAAAAACCATTGCCTATAACAGAATATTCTTAAACGATGTTACTCTGGTCGGCACTCAAGAAAAAGAAACCAGTCATGTTGTAATGGTTAGAATAAAATCGACTTACCAGCGAATTACTGTTGGTGATAAAAACATCGAGATGTTAGACCCGGCAATGACAACCAAAAGTGAAGTTGTATTTCTAGAACTCGCAAAACAGTCCGAAACGCAAAAGGGTTCGCTTTACGCTCATGTCTGCCCCTCCTGTGCAGCCCCAATTGAAGATAGTTTGGATATCAAATGCGGTTATTGCGCGGTGGAACTAAACGCGGGAGTTTTTGACTGGGTTATAACCGACATAATGGACACCCAGGCCTACCAGGCTTATTATGTAGCTCACAAAAGTGAATTTGCCGAGGCTAATAACATCGAAGATTTTGATAAAAATGTAAAAGTTCGCGACTATGCTTTTAATAATGTTATGATGGTCATCGCCGCCGATGGAAAAATAGAAGAGTCCGAACTTACCTTTGCGCGTTCTCTTGCCAAACGTTGGGGTTACTCAGGTAAAAAAATTGAGGGCTTTATAAAAATGTCCCAAACTGGCCAACTTTCACTTCGGATGCCAGATGAGGAAAAACCCCGTCGAAAAATTATTGCTTTAATGGAAAAAGCCGCCAAATTGGACGACGATTATTCTCAAGCGGAAAAACTGTTTATAGATTCGGTGAAACAGGCCTATTTGAAAAAAGCGAGTTAGGTTATCGTCGAGCCTGTTCTTCTTCATCATGTGCTGAACAAGGGCAGGAACACTTTGCATGCTTATACAGATCTATCGTAAGTTGACCAATACGATTTTTCATGGATTCGTCTAAACATTTGCCTTCTTTTGTAAAAACTTTATCGATCTCAGGTATCGACACTACGCGCGATAATGTAATCGCCCCAGTGTGGCAAAGAACGCTACGCAAATGCTCCAGCGATTTTATCGCCCCAATCTTGCCTGCGGCGACCCCGACCATGGCTACCGATTTTTGTGAAAGCGCAGAAGGAAAACCCAGATTCTCAATCATAAGTTTTAACGCTGCCGGAAAAGATCCATTATACTCCGGCGTGCAGATCATAACTCCATCAGATGCTTGCAACATGGACTTTATTTTTTTTGCATCCTCTGTACCTTTAGCATCGCTCCCACCGGGCATATTCAATGTGAAATTTGCTAAGTTGAGAACTTGTAATGTTACGTCTTCAAGCTCAGTTAAAGTATCGACAACCACTGCCGCCGCTTTTTGAGTGTAGTTTCCCGGTCGAACCGTACCGATTACGACTGTAATTTTAGTTGTTTCAGAGTTTGACATGATTAGACACCAAAAGACAAACCAATGTACAAAATAGTTGTATTTTGAAAAGCTAAAATTGCAAATGTGATTCTTGTATTATATAAGAACCGGCTCCAGCTTATCTTTGCCTAAATATTGACGAAGAGCTTCCGGTACTTGTACGGAACCATCAGGCAACTGGTAGTGTTCCAGAATGGCGGCCCAGACTCGCGGAGTTGCCATTGCCGATCCATTTAAAAAATGAACGAATTCACTTTTACCTTTATTCTCGTGTTTATAACGTATATTCCCTCTACGAGCTTGAAAATTTGAAAATTTTCCCACAGACGATACCTCAAGCCATTTATCCACCCCGGGACTATAAACTTCGATGTCGTATATTCTTGAAGAAGAAAAAGTAAGGTCTCCCGCGCATAGATCAACAATTCGATAGGGCAAGTTCAATAGTTGTAATGGTTTTTGCACATCTTCCAGCATGGCGTTAAATTCTTCTTCGACTTGTTCTGGTTTACATATTTTCACCAGTTCAACCTTGTGAAACTCATGTAAACGCTGCATACCTCGGGTTTCTTTGCCCGCCGAACCAGCCTCTCGTCGAAAACAGCTGGTATACGCCATATAACGCCTTGGCAAAGTATTCTCATCAAGTATTTCATCCCGGTGCATTCCCGTCAGAGGAACTTCCCCGGTGGGAATAGCCCAATAACCGTCTTTTTCCAGATGGTAAGCGTCATCTGAAAATTTAGGTAAATGGCCTGTTGCTGTAAAGGTGTCGGAATTCACAAAAGTTGGAACCACATGCTCCATATAGGTATGCTCGTTCAAGGTAAGTGCGAATTGGACTAACGAACGTAAAAGTCTGGCCCCGTCCCCTTTTAACACAGAAAACATAGAACCCGTTATTTTTGAACCACGCTCCTGGTCATAAATTCCCATATTAGTAGCCAGGTCCCAATGTGGAAGATAGGTTTTATCTTTGTAATCTTCACTATTATAACCTTCCGTATGAATAATAATATTGCTCGTTTCATCTAAACCTTCCGGAGCTTCCTCTTCTGGAAAATTCGGCAACCTTAGCAGTAAATCGTTCGCTACCAGCGATGAATCGCGATAATCGGTTTCAAACTTTTCAAGTTTTTCTTTATATCCAGAGACTTCTGTCTTTAAAGCTTCAGCCTCATCTTTTTTACCTGCGGCCAGCAATTCTCCTATTTTCTTCGAAGCGCTATTTCTCTCCGCTCTTATTTTTTCAATCTCTTGTTGAATTTCACGTTTTTGAATGAAAGCATCGCGCGCTTTTTCAAGCTCTTCGGTCGTTACCCCTTTGCGTTGAAGTTGCATTTTTGCCGCTTCAAAATCGTTTAATATTATATTTTGATCAATCATAAAAATCTCCGATGTGATGTAACTCAGTCTGTATATCGATTATGTAAAAAGGAAGCCTTTTTAGTGAATAAGTAAATAAATTACATTCACCGGCCTTTTTGAAGGTCCACTCAATTGGACTATCTTCTAGCCAAAAACAGAGAAATAGCTGGGTTATCAAGAAAATTTTTAACCCGGTACCATCTTGTTTAGATAAAAATGGTATATTATTATTTGAAAGTTAAGATATTGACTGGAAAGCCCGCAATAAGACTATATTTGAGAAAAAATTTAATAAATATATTTCAGAACTTTTACTCCATTCATTCGACCATGACCACTTATTGTGAAATATTTGATTAATTTTATGTCCCAAACCGGTTCGGTATCGCCAAAATTCACGTTTAATTCAAATACCTTATACATTAATTTTATCATCATATTCTTTTATATTTTTTTTGTACTTTTACCCTCTTAAAATGTAAAAGACTTTGACACCACAATGCTGTATGTTTTCGTACCAAAGCCTTGGTAACGTTGTTAACAAAAAAAAGAAATGGTCACGCAATTCGTAGCCTATCGGTACATTTTTGCTCCCTAACACGAAATACCGGGTGAATTATAGTTATATTGAGGAATACAATGGAAGTAAAAAGTAATATTAACAAAAAAGAAAAGGAATCTCTAGAACTGTTTCTAAGACTGATGAGATCGACTGACATCATCAGTGATAAAGCAGCAAAAATTGTTCGCGAGTATGGGCTGAGCTATGCGCAGTTCGGTGTATTGGAAACCCTTTTCCACGTCGGACCATTGTGTCAAAAAGATCTAGCCAACAAGCACCTGACCACGAACGGTAATATCACACAAATTATCGATAAAATGGAATATAAAAAGTGGGTAAAACGGGTAAAAAGTAAAGAAGATAGAAGAAAATTTAACATCGAGTTGACTAAAACAGGTAGTCGTTTAATTGAAAGTAGCTTTCCTGACTTTGCAGGACATATTTCAAAAATACTAAATCCTCTTTCTGCGACAGATAAGAAAAGCCTGGGTAAACTCTTAGAAAAATTTTCCGAAACTGTAGAAAATCAATAATATTGGTAAGCCAATAGAAAAATAGATTTTTTCTTGAAAAGGTAGAGTTCGCTGGTGAAACAGTCGTATGTCTGAAAAACGAATTCTTTATATAATTTCCATGTGCATCCTTGTTATAGGAATGTCGTGCATGAAAAAATATTCCGTCGAAAACTTTTTTCTTTACATTGAAAATGGGAATATAGACGCAATTCAAGAATTACTGGAAAACCCGGAAAATGTAAACTTTACGGATAGAAGTGGAAAAACAGCGTTAATGCACTCTATCGTAAACGGCGCTATAAACAAACCTCTCACTTTGCATTACGAAATTATTCAACTCTTCTTTGAGTTTGGTGCAAATGTAAACCGGGTCGATCATAATGGTTGGTCGGCCCTGTTTTATGCCTTGATGGAAAATGACGAAAAAGCCTTTCTACTATTACTGGAAAACGGAGCAGATTTTCACATAGATATTTATGGAAAAACCCTTTTTTCACATGCGATAGAACTGAATAAACCGGCTTTCGTTGAAATTCTCAGATTATATAAATAAATCCCGGGCTCAACCAGGCTATAATAAGTGGTTTTTAAAAACTATCTGCAAATTACGGTTCTAAATACTATTGTAATTTCTTTTCTATTCCTGCTTTCCTTATTGACAAAGAAGAGACGCCAAAATATATAACAAATGGAGTCAAAATGAAAAACAATAAACTATATTTCCCAAAACCAAGGTCTAAATCTCTTATATTTACTATACTTGCTTTAATTTTATCTTTTGTACATTTTCCACTATTTTCCTTTGATAATAGTTGGGACGCAATAACCGATACCAAAAGAAAAGGTGAAAAAAAAGAAGAAGTAAAAGAGAAGGTAAAAGATGATGAAAAGGTAAAGGAGAAGGAAGAAGAAAAAGAGATAGAGGAGGAAGATGCTGACGAGCTGCGAAGAAAAAACAGGGGACAAGTAGCAAGTAAAGATCGCCAAAAGGGACTCTATACACTTACCCGATATTATAATAAAAAAACCTTAGAACATAGCTATTATTTTACAAACGAAGGATACGACTACCTGAGCTTTACATTAACGCTCTCTCTGGAGCAAATGAAAGCAGACCCCTCAGCAAAAGTACATGTTATTATACCTCCTTTAGCTAAAGATATTTACCTGGTTACGGCTAAAGCCATCGACCCCTACAAGTCTCACCGATTTGGCGCAAAAGCTGAAATGATGGCAGGAAACCCGAATGCCGTCCATAATGGAACTTACGCTCCCCCCTTTGAAAAAGGCAAGGAATATTATCTTTCAAATGCCTTTATGGGAAACCTTTCTCATAAAGGAAAATACGCGGTAGACTTTAACATGCCAAAAGGATCCATGATTTGCGCCGCACGCGAAGGAGTTGTCGTCCGCATGAAAAATGACGGCAACAAAGGCGGCCCCTCTCCTAAATTTAACGACGACGGAAATTATGTTTCTATTTTACATTCGGATGGAACCTACGGAAATTATGCTCATTTTCGGCAATGGGGAATTCTTGTGAAAGTAGGAGATAAAATTAAAGAAGGACAAAATATAGGATATTCGGGAAACACCGGATACTCCACCGGACCTCACCTCCATTTCGACGTAACAAAAGCCAATGGCAAAGGCGGGTTTACTACCCTGCCATTCCAGTTCAGGAAATTGGATGGCTCACTGCTCGACCCAGAAGTCGGTTTAACACTTACTAATAACTAAATAAACATTACACCAATAATTTCTATAATTTAGATTGACCTACAACTTGCTTATTAAAACATTGGTGAAAAAGGATTTAAAAATGAAAAAAATAAAACTTGCCTCCGTTCTGTTTATACTGCTATGTTTTACTCTCGCGCCATTGCAATCTCAAGAGATTATAATTAAAGAAGACGTGTTTCTCGGTATGATGTTCTCAACCGATAATGGAGATACGTTTCATAATGTAGGTTACGGTAACACAAAACTAAAAAAAGCTTTCTCTACAAACTCGGAAAGTTTACAACACTATAATAAATTTAAACGTATAAAACCACTCTCGATGGGGTTTGCCATAGCCGGAGGTTTATTAATAGGATGGCCTCTCGGCACATATTTAGGCTCAAACGTCTGGACCTCAACAGAGACAATTTTACTCTCTGCGGGACTTGGTATTGCTATTACGGGCCTAATCATTGATGCTTTAGCCAACCGCAATCTCAAGCAGGCTGCTAAAATATATAATAATTCATCCAGAGCGTCGCTGCAATTCAATATTTTTGTTGCTCACGGCGCCCACAAATACAATGGTGCCATGGTACAATACAGTTTTTAACAGACTTTATTGTATCTTTGTAAAAGAGTGAATTATTCCAGCGTGATAACCTTCGTGAAAGTTATTAAACTCAATTGCATCTTCAATGCAGCTTAGTCGATAACCGGTCATGGTAATAAACTCCTGGTATTCAGTGAAAATACCAGCTTCGTAGTCTTCTTGTAATTTCCCTGGAAGTTCGAGAAACAATGATTTTACCTGTTCTACATCAGGTGTTTTAACCCATCTGGCCGGTGAAGACTCTTTTTGGAATAATTTTCTAAGAGGAGGCGGCATGTTGATTCTTTTTCCCGCCAGAGAATAATGCAACATCTGCTGCGTGACCAGTATATGGCCCAGATTCCATAATATATTGGTCTTAAAACCTTTGGGAATAAATAACAACGATTTTTCGTCAAGCCCTGAAACCAGAACAGACATATAATTTCGATTCTGTTTCAAAATATCGATACCACGCATTTTATCTCCTTGTAAGTCCGAATTCTATGTTACAACATTAAAGCACATTTATTCCGTACTACCGTAAATTTTTACTATATCCGGTTTTTCGGTTACAAAATAATGTATCCATAAATGAATATGATGAAAAAGTGAAATAATAAGCGCCGCCGGTGAGTCCGCGTAAAGAGCAACAATATGTATAAATAACACTGCGTAAGTGTACATTCCATTCGAGGTAATCCTGAAAATTCCTTGTTTAACAAAGCCATTGGCGGCATTCTCGGGAAAAAAATGATCACTGCCCAGGGCTCGCTCAACGCCAAAATAGGCAATTACGCTATACATTGCGTATCCGGACAGAACCAGCAGTATAATCGATACGACAATTCGAACCGAATCTGTCACATGTAGTGTGCCGGTGTCATAGAAGGCAATAACAAAAAAAGAGGCTATGCGCAGCGCGGCAAAAATGGCAAAACCGATTCTATACACCAAAAACCACCTGTTTGGATGCGTGGAAAAGAACCCACCATAAAGTTTAGTTCTCCAGAAAAAAGAGACCCATAGTTGATGAACCAGAGATGAGAAAACCGCGCTCAAAAGTAACCAAACGGGTATGTCAGCAAAGAGTGGATGTTTGAACAGCAAGGCAGCAATAAAAACTGTTAATGCAGTCTGCAATATCTGACCTTCTATTATTTTACGAAATTTCTTCATGTAATAGTTTACTATTCTCCACCTTGCGATAGTGTCAATACGATTTCCAATAACAAATAACAGGTTTTATAAGGAAAGTAAGAAGGCAGGAAAAGAGGAAGAAATTTTGACAGGATTAACATGATTAACAGGTTAAGAAAGGTGGAATATTAAATTGGCACACAATCTTATCTTAAAATCATGTTAATCATGTAAATCCTGTCTATTAATCTTTACTTTTCCTGCATTCTTTATAGTTGTCCTCCTAATTTGTTACCATTTGCATGCTACATAAATAACTTTACAGGTTGTTTTAGCCATGCAGGTTCCCCATATGAAGTTGTTACAAGCTAGATTTATCCGTATTGTTGCTCTGTTTTTTCTTGCCTCGGTTTTTTCCATCACCTATGCGGGGGCGCGAAATTACCAGTCAAATTTAGATGACTCCCTACTGTTAAAAAGATTTCAGAAGATATCTACTTCACTTACATGCATATGTGGATGTAATCTGGTTTTGCATACTTGTAACATGGACCCATGCGAAGGTTGGGCTATTCGTGGGGCAATTGACGGTCTTTTACTCGACGGAAAAAACAACAAATTTATAATCGAAGGGTTTGTTTACGGCTTCGGAGACATGGTCGATACACACACCGCCTTTAAACTGGTACAACCCGGCGGAAGATATGAGTTTTTAAATGCCGACTTTAAAAAAGGATATGGGCCAATGGTCCGGGCTATAACTGACGTGTACCATTACGAAATTGTACTGGCAATTATTGCTTTAATACTCCTAGGTTCAGCTTTAATGTTCATAAAATCTCGTTTTCGTGAAGTAACCGTTTCCGAAAAGACAGAAAAGCAAAAAATTAGCTCTGAAACTGACGAACTTTACAATAAACTATACGATGATGAATAACTCGACCTTTTATATAAAATATCTATTCCCTGGCTATGACTTGACTGTGATAGACAAAGTTGTTAATCTTTATAGAATATTTTCCAGGGTTTCTTTTTCATAACTTCAAAAAACTCTTTTGCTGTAATAATCATCTCGTTCGTATTTGTATAAAGATCGTCATCAGACAGGAATTTACCCATCGAACCTTTACCTGCATTTACCCTCTGGGTAATTAAATTCATATCGCGAGTAATTTGCGCCATGTTTTGAAGCATAATTTGTATGTCTTCTTTATTCTTTGTCGAAATATCTGTAAAATTAGTAGATAAAATTGTAAGTTGTGACATTAGTACATCTAGTTGTGTTGCAAGCGTTGTAAAAGATTCCCGGGCTTGTTTTACACTTATTCGAATATCTTGCCGGTTTTCTGACGCTATCGCGTTTAAATTACTAATAAAAAGATTAGTCTCTTGCATAATTTCCGCTAAAACCTGTCCACCCGATTTCCCATCAAACCAGGACGAAAAAGCAAGCATCATCTGGTCAATAGAAGGCGGATCAATTCCAGTCCAGGTATCTCCGGACTTTAAAAACTCGTCATCTTCATCGGAGGCGGGAATTTCAAGGTTTATATACTTTTGCCCCATTAAACTGGAACTAAAAATGGTAATCACTGTTTCAGGTTTTTTCGGTATTTTGCCTTCGAGTTCTTTATCAAGATACAATATCACAAAAGTTTCGAGGTTTTTCTGGTATATTTTTTTTACATACCCCATTGTAATGCCGCCTGAAATCTTCACGGGGGCGTTTAAATTCAAGTTATTTAAAAATTTGAATTTAACATGAACTTCAAAGCCGGCCTTTTCTACCTGCCATCTCGATACATACATCAGCATGGTAACGAAAACTCCAACTGCTGCAATGACTAATATACCGACTCGAACTGACTGTTTTTTACCCTCTTCCATGTTTACCTCATAATACCTTATTATATCGCAATAGGACCATGTGCCGAACCCTCGACAAATTGACGCACTCTGGCATCCTCGCAACTTTTAAATTCTTCCGTTGTTCCTGTAAATATAAAATTACCCTGATACAGCATCGCAACGCGCGTTGCTAAACGAAACACAGACTCCATATCGTGAGAAATTACCAATACGGTTACTCCTAACTCTTCATTCAATTTGGAAATCAGATCGTCAACCGCTGCTCCCAATAAAGGGTCTACCCCGGTAGTAGGTTCATCACATAATATTATTTCAGGTTTCATGGCGATTGCTCTGGCCAGCCCCACCCTTTTTTGCATCCCCAGTGAAAGCGAGGCAGGGTTAGCGTATTCATACCCTTGCATACCCACCAGACCCAGTTTTTCAAAAACCATCTCTTTTATTTCTGCTTTGGAATAATTGGTGAAACGATTTAACGTAAAAGCGACATTTTCAAAAACGGTCAAGGAGTCAAATAGACCGGCCATTTGAAATAATACACCGACTTTTTTTCGAAGTTCAACAATTTCTTTTTCATCAAAATGAAGTATGTTTTTTCCATCTATTAGAATTTGACCTTTGTCGGGATTTAACAGGCCTGCAATGTTCTTTAATAAAACGGATTTACCCGTACCCGATTTTCCGACGACAAACATTATTTCGCCTTGTTTAATATCGAGGTTAACCCCTTTCAATACATGGTTATCACCAAAGCTTTTTTGAAGATTCTGAATGGAAATTTTTGTCATTTTACCACCCGAAAAGTTGAAAAATATAAGTAATAAAATAATCTGAAACAATAATCATCATTAAAGATATAACAACCGCAGAAATAGTAGCCTGGCCCACCCCTTTTGCCCCACCCTGAGCGCGAAACCCGGTAAAACAAGAGACAAGTGCTATTTCAGCACCGAAAAAAAACGTTTTTGTAACCCCGGAACCCAGATCTTTATAATCGACAAACATCCTTGCATTTTCCAGGTACATGGCATAGGGAATATCGTACATAAAACTGGAAACCACAGCCCCCCCAAAACTACCGATTAAAATAGCCAGAGTAGAAACCATTGGAATTGTAATTATAGCGGCTAAAAATCGCGGTACGCTTAAATAATGAATCGGGTCAGTCGCCAGAGTCACCAATGCGTCAATTTGTTCTGTAACCCGCATTGTACCGATTTCGGCTGCAATGGAAGAACCAACTCTTCCTGCCAATAAAATAGAAGTAATTACCGGAGCCAGCTCCCGCACCATCGATACGGAAATACCACCTCCTAAAAATGTGGAAATACCCTGCATGTATTTTTCCAGAGCTCCCCCGAGTTGAAGGGCCATAACCATACCTATAAAAAAAGATGAGATAACACCTACGGGAACCGATTTTACCCCGATCTCTTGCATCTGGAAAAGCAGCGTTGACCTGTCGAAAGGTCGAGCAAATATCCAGCGGATGGTACGACCCGCAAAAATACTAAAAGAACCTATTGTTGCAAACAGGTCAATTATGGAGTCACCGAGACGCTCAAGAAAACGCATAAGACGTCAGTACTGAATTGTTACAATGCACGGGCAACTAAATATAAAAATTAAAGCCCTTTTTCAAAAAAAGTATCCCAGGTATCGGGACTTATTTCTTGCATAATATTTCGAAAAAACTCGGTTTTATCATAATCATCTCGTTGTTTATAAGCGTGTATTAACCAGCAAAGCGAAAGCAAAAGACGTGGCAGTAAATTATGAAAAAATTCCCGGTTTTTATTAAATTGCTCATATTCAGGTAAAAAATCAGCTTCAATTCGAGTTAGTTCTTTATCAATAATCGGACGCGGGGCTTTGTAAAATCCGTTGATCTCCAGCAATAAAGCATAATTGCGATATTTGTATATATCGTCATCTTCACCTGTATTAATATTCTCTAGCTTGCGAAAGATCTCGACAGGTACAAATTCTTGATAATCGCCCAGGAGTTCGGGTTTTAAAAAAAGAGCTTCTCTAAAATGGAAAAGAAAGAGCGTTTCATCTTTTAAGTTGTATTGAGCAAAGGACATAAGCAGATGCACTTCGGGATTATATGGATTATAGCGATGCATAAAAGTAAGCGCCTCAAGTGACTGCCGCCATTTACCTACTTTTAAAAGAGATACGGAAAGCTGTATAACCTCTTTATCGTCAAGATTATATGATTTTTGGCCTGCAAAAGCTTTCGCAAACCCCTCTGCAACCTGAGCGTGAATAAAAGACGATATAGTTTCCCAGAAAAGCGGATCGCCATGTTTGTCGTACTTGTTCTCTTTGCGAATTTCTCCGAGGCCGTATAAAAACTCAAGAAAAAGGCGAGCGCGAGCCTCCCCGGAAGGAACCCGTAGAATTCTTTCTTGGCGATGCAAAAAATACCGAGAATATATAAAAGCTTCCTGGGCGCGTAAATACTCTGGAGTATTGCGCTGGTCCAGAGCCAGGTTATCTAACCACTGTTTTGAAATATCAAAAGCTGTTTGAAAATTTCCCCCGAATAGGGAGTCGCGAATCTCTTCAGTTTGAGAATCCATTGTTTGTGCAATTAAGAATTTGGGCAGGGGAGGATTCGAACCTCCGAAGGCGTAGCCAACAGATTTACAGTCTGGCCCCTTTGACCGCTCGGGAACCTGCCCTATTCAATTTAGCTGTCAGAGGGAGTTGAACCCCCAACCTGCTCATTACAAGTGAGCTGCTCTACCAATTGAGCCATGACAGCATTTAACACCTCTTGGTGCAGGGGACAAGAGTTAACGTTTAAACAATATGTCAACCAAAACAATAAATCAGTGACGTGGAAGGCGTTTTATTATTTTCTGGAACTCTACCGTATTGCGACCATTCTTTTTAGCCCGGTAAAGTGCCTTATCTGCGGTGTATATGAGATCTTGGTAGGTTACATCTTTAGAAGGAACCACAGAAGCGACGCCAGCCGAAATCGTAACGAACCGAGATGTTGCCGATTTTTCATGTTTTATTTTTAAATCTTCTATGGCTTTCCGGAGACTTTCGGCAAAATGCCACGCCCCTTCATGATCTGTAAGCGGCAATAATACGACAAATTCTTCTCCGCCGTAACGTGAAGCAAGGTCCGCCGGTCGGTTGCTCATTTTCTCGGTGACCTTTGCAACTTTAACTAACGCTGTGTCCCCTGCCTGGTGCCCATAAGCATCATTGTATTTCTTAAAGTAGTCAATATCAACCATAACCAGAGATATGGAGTTTTGAAACCGCTTAGCACGTTTCCATTCCATACCAACCACAGTATTAAAGTGCCTGCGATTTGAAATACCGGTTAATTCATCCAATTTGGTTAATTTTTGAAGTTGCAACTCTTGTTTTTTACGGTCGCTAATATCTATACCATACACATTGATATATTCCATATCTGGAACCGGTGTAAACTTCAAACTAAATGTTATTTTATTCTGGGTATATTCAATTTCTACCAATTTTCTAGTCTGGTTAGCATTGCGTATCGCGTCTATCCAGCCCTTACTCATCGATTCGGATATTTGCTCATTCTTCTTGTACTGGAAAATTTTTGAAGCCGATTGATTGGCATATTTTATAATATAGTCAAGTGAAATTCGCATAATCGGGTTCGGATTTTCTTCCGGTAAATTTGCTATTTTTTTCACCCGTTCCTGGTTATCTTTCAGTTTAATACCCAGATATACAGTAATCGCGATTGCTGCAATAGCCAGAGCCCGGTTTATTACAACCATCCAAAGTATACTACCAAGTGGGGATATAAAGTATCCGGCAATGGTCAAAACAATGCAAGCAAGACCCATGTAAATGGTCCCTCGCCCATTACTATAACGCAAAGAAAGTAAAATAACGGCAATGTAAGGAACGCCACCAGCTACGCCTAAAGGCACAAAAATATCGATCGTAAAAAGACCCGCACTTAGTGCGATTAAAATAATCGTTAAACCAAGGTTTTCTTTATTCCACAGAGAAAATATCATTTCAATAACCGTTCATCGCTTTCTTATATTTTTTTTGCCGGTCTTAATTACTTTCAGCGCGATTTAAGATTGTCCTAAAAGTAGGAGCATAGTAGAATCACCCGACATTTCTACAAACACATTAATAGAAGCGACCGATCTTCATACGAAATATGCCGATTGATTTAAAGTTTATTCTGCGATGGATGCGTAAAACAGATTTTATAAATGTTTTTATACATAAATTATCTTTATATAAAAGTTTAAACAATTAAATTTATTTATATACTTTGATCATATCAATTATCTATATTATTCAAAATATTGAAATGCCCATAATGTGAACAAAAAGAGCCCGAACCGAATACTTGCTGTTGCCCCCGCAATTTTCCGATTGACAAAACCTCTAATAATAATATTTAGAATTTCACCATGCTAAAAGGGAGCTAAACCATACTATGAATAAAATGACAAGAATATTGATTTCTTTTTTATCTTTATCTATAATCTTTACTGGAATTTCATGCAAAGCCAATAAAAGATATTTTATGATATTATCCATTAACGATGTCTACCGTATTAACGGTCTATATGATGGCACCGTTGGCGGACTCGCGAGAATTCGCACACTGCGAGCCGAACTCGAACAACAACATCCAGATTTGCTTTTTCTTCATGCAGGTGATTTTCTTTTTCCGTCTTTATTAAGCCAACAATTCAAGGGTGAACAAATGATTGATATTATGAATCTTCTGGATGGAAAAGAAGATTCAAACGACGATCTACTGTTTGCCGCCTTTGGTAACCATGAATTCGATAAAAGTCGGATGAAAGATGTACCTATGCTGCAAAACCGCATTGAAAGTTCCGAATTTTCATGGGTGAGTTCCAATTTTGAATTTAAAAAAGATGGTGAGCAAAACCCACTGATTGACTCAGAAAATATTATTAAAAGCGCAATCTTGTTATGCAATGGGGTCAGGGT
>JBEQLE010000062.1:0-26201 GCA_040326155.1 Leptospirales bacterium
GGTGAGGCAGGGATGTCGAAGAATTTATTAATAAGCAATTAAGCTGTTATTTCATATTTTTAACGCCGCAAATCACCTGTGTCGCTTGAATTTGCATTGTCAGTTTTAATTACTGCTATTTGGTCGGTTATAGCATTCGCTTTCGTTCTTATTTGCTCTTCGAAATGAGATGATTCGATATCGCATTTTACCTATTTCATCTCTAAATGTATAAATCGCGGTATATAACTTTCCGTCAACATTTCCAATCAGTTTGCCTCTAATTGGATCAACGTTCCCTTCATTTCTGTCAATAGAAGGAGCCAAGTTGCTTAGGTCTTCCCACTTCTCTTTTTTTTCGACCATTTGCCTCATTTTATCGTCATTGAAAAGATCATGTATGCGATCAAAAGCGATATTGTGCTTTTCAATATTTTTTTGGTTTTTATTTTTATCCCACTCAAACTGATTTTCTTTTTTGTATTCTAGGTAGTGCTCACAGGAATCATCAAGATTTTGTAGGATCAAAAAATCGCCTGGCCGAGGACTGTTCCTTTTATTCATACAACGAATATTCATATTAAAAAATCTAAGGTCTATAAGAAATTTACAACTTCCACAATTCATAATTAGCATATCCTATTCAAAATAGTTGTTAACTTTCTCTGCCCAAAATATCAATCTAAAGTCTGTTTAATTCATTTTTTCAAAGTGCATTAGGGAAAAAATCGAGTTGAAACAAATGTTATCGGGTTATAGAGCAAAGGTTATCCATTGATTCAAAAGGTCATTAATTACGTTATGAAGATCAACAGCTTGACCGTCAATCTCTACTGAATATTTATAACGTTTGAAAAAACCAGCTCCTGCTGTAACATTACCAGCATACATGTTATTACATGTAGAAAGTAAATGCCTGTCTTGAATTTCTATTGTAGTCTTCTTAAAATGTTTACCCTTGTTGCAAAGCAATCTGATACTTTCTTGACTGCTGTTTGGATTTGGAAAATTCTGGATTTTATTATAATATTTTTTAAGATCAGCAGATACTTTATCAATTGATTGAAATGGATTGAATATTTCAATACATGAAAGTCGTTTTGCTTTCGGTATCGAATCATCTTTTAAATACCATTCAAATAAGTGGCTTAAACTCAACACAGCATCGAACATTACATAATCGTATTCAGGATGCGTTTCGCAATTTGCAAGTGCAACCTGATCACGTTGGCATTTTTCCAAAAGATCTATTGCATGATTTAGTGAAAACATCTAAGTGCCTATTCGATTTTGCCGCAGAACATATTATCATGAATTGTCATTATATACGGAAATCTATAGATTAATTTCATTACGTCAAATTGTTTTTATTTTTTGCGAGCACACGGAGGTGCGAGTTTTTGTATAATCCGCATTTATTTCCGATAGCGCTCCTTGCATATAATTACCATTCACATTTCCAAAATAAGTTGCTACATTTTTCAAAAATATTCGTAAAAGTGAAAAAAAATGATCTTTTTGGCTATTACATATATATGTATAATAGAAATGAACGCTACTGGAAAATACCAGTTCACCCTGATCATATTTTAGAAATTCGGTTGAAACCAGAGATCTGGGCCAGAGTGGTTCAAATTGCGGACCGGAAAGATTGCAGTTATTCATGGGTAGTACGATATTGTGTTTTCAGGATGATAAAACGAAAAGACCCGAGGCGTTATGTCGGGAACTGTATCGTAAAAAACAATAGCGTAAAATTCGAAAAAATGGATGCTGCAGCGCGCGAACACATCGGGGACGACAATTTGCATCGCCATAAATTGTGTTTGTACGAAGAGGACGAGTTTTTCATTCGAATGACGGCAGGTTTAATGCACTGTACAATGTCACATCTGGTTCGCCTGGCTCTAGAATGGAACCTGGATGAACTGGAGCGGTTGTCCAACGGGAGGTCTTCTTTGTTTCACGATCTGGCGTTTTACTGGCTGGGTATTAAATTATACCATGGTGTTGTTTTCCCCACCATGGACCTAATAAACAAAGACTTCCGCCTGGACCGTCTCAACGAACACGATTACTGGTAACTTGCCGATATTCCACATTTATAATTGAGAAAAACCCAAGTAAACTACAGGTCAACCACACGAAGGAGTTCCGAGTTTGCCAAATCGCCCGGAGCAATAACCGTTTGTTTATAGGGAATTGATTTCCCATACACTCTTTTCAGAGCGGCGCGAACAACAGGGTGGTCCAGTGAGTAATCGCTTAACCGACGAAGAGAAGCCAGCTTAATGCCAAAGGCTCTGTCGTACAATTTCCAGACAAGTTCAGAACAGTACATTCTGGAGTCGCTCCAGCGATAGGTGCCATCGTAATTCTTGCCCGCCCAGTTTGAGGCAAGCGCTCTAAACTTTTTTGTTTTATTGTCCGTCATTACGTTGTCATTTTTCAGACGTTTAACCAGGACCAGGTTTCCGCGTGCCATGAACTTGTTTAAAGAGGTAAATCGTACTGGCTGAACAGCCTCGAAAACCATTAAACTTTTTCCCGTACGAATGACTACACCAACATGCGAGTAGGGTGACTTGCTGGCAATTTGGATGGCTTTTGCCCTTGCAGAGTTCGAAGCGAGGAATATAATATCCCCTTCTTTAATAATATTATTGATTACGTTTGTACGGTTACCGTTTTTTTGATAACCGTACAATACTGTAAAAAGAACTGCTGTAAAAACAAGTAAAGCAAAACTCTTTTGTTTTAACAGTTTCAAAATTTAAATGCCTTAAAGTTTAAAAGAGCCTTTTTCTTTAATATTTAGTTTTACCGGCTTTTTGGATATCGAGGCTGGAAGCATAATTTTCCCGGTAGCCTGAATTTCATAATCACCTTTTCTGTTTTCAATAGCTTTTAACTGGGCTGTTGTTAAATCATTGATCTTTAACATACTTTCAATTGGCAGAACAATCGCTTCTCCATCGTCGTGCGGTTTTCCCGATTTCCCTTTTAAGAAAGGGCTACCGGCAAGTTTGAAATTATAATTAAGTTCAGAGATTTTCATTTTATTTGGTGTCTCATTAATAACTAATAGATCAAATGAAGTCTTTAATCGTAAATTGAGTTTTCTGATGATTTTCGATTTTGACCATTTTCCTTTTTTAAAGACAAGATCATACTCTTTTTTAAGTTTAATTGCATTAGGAGGATTTTTCAGATTTTTGACTACAATCTTCATAAACTCTTTAAAAGTCGGCGGGTGAATTTTAAAGTTTGCAATTCGAAACTTCGGACGTATAACCGGAATCTCTTTTTGCAGTCGAATTGGAATAACAAGCGGATTTTTACCATCTTTTGATAAAGGAATAGAGATATCGATATGAAATTCCCCATCAAGATAATCTTTTTTACGATAATTTTGTACGGTCTGATAAATTTTTGCAAATTCGACACGGGCAACAAACCTATTTTTACGTTTTGCTTTTGCGCCTATCGTAAAGCCATCTTTTGTTGTGGTTTTCAATATACGTGCTTTTTCTACAAAAACCGAAATATCGACACCACCCAATTTTATTCCAATGGAGAACGGATTATCTATAACCACATCGAACTCGAAAAGAATAGATTTGAAACTCATTTCAGTAATTTCAAAGCTTTCGACGGTCACTTTGGGTTTCTTTTTCAAGTTTGAAAGACAAGAAGGGGCGATGGTCATTGTTAAAAGAAAAACGACCGGGTAGAGTAAATATTTCTTCATGGTTTAAAGTATAGAAAGGTATAAAGTTGACAAGCAAAATAAATATTTTAATCGCGACCAAGTTCTTCTGGTGTTTTTAATTCGCTGTACCATCCTTTTACGATCGCGATATGAATTCTACGGGCCAGCCCTGAAAGAAGCCTGTCGGTAGCCACTTGTCGACTTTCAAACGGGGCAATTCTAGGTGAAAATGTGGTGTCATAACGAACTATTTTTAAATCGGGCAGGGCGTAGTTTTCTTCTTCAGCGTTTTGCACTCTTGCCCGTACGGTAGAAATAATCGTCATATTAAAACTCTGGGCTTCGCCAAATTGATCAATGTTTCGAGGTTGCAACGAAAACAGATCAATTACACCATAGACGATTAGCTCAGCACTCTCTTTTTCTGTTTCTATTAAAAAACGTCCATCGGTGCTAAATTCCAGAATAAGGTAATCTTTCAAAAGGCTGGAAAGACCGCCTTCATATGTTTTGTTCTCAAAATTATGAATATAGATCGTTTTATAGTTTCGAGGGATAATTTCACCGCCATCGATAACCGATTTTCCATCTTTTTGCCCCGAAGCGCAACCGCCGATTACAATAAGAATAAAAAGAATATATCCGAGTAGTTTTTTTATCATCTTGCACAAGAATGAGAATAATATACTTGACGACAAACAAAATTCAAATATTTTCCCATATGAATAAAAAATCGAACCAGATACTATTAATAGGTATAATGGTCGGCGTTGCCGCCGGGGTTATAGGTGGTATATATTTTGCCGATACGATGAAGCAGCTCTCTTTTCTGGGTAAAATCTTCTTAAGCACGTTGAAAATAATTGCCGTACCACTTGTGGTGTTATCGATGATTTCGGGCATTAACTCCTTGGGGAACATAAGAAAAGTAGGGACGTTTGGCGGTAAAACGATCCTGTATTATATGGTGACAACCGCAATTGCCGTTACTATCGGACTAATTCTTGTAAATATTATAGAGCCGGGTGGTTCCTCGGTCGCTCCCGACCTGGAAGTGCCAGATATTGTAAAAGCCAAAGAGGCATTTACCTTTATGGATATCATTAAAGGTTTTTCCCCGGTAAATCTTTTTTACTCTCTGGTTCGGGGAGATTTATTAGCCATCATTATATTATCTCTGGTCACCGGAGCGGTGTTAAGCACAATTGAAAAAGCGAAGCCGTTTCTGAAAATTATCGATAATTTAAATGAGTACGTTTTAAAGGTAGTTCAGCTAATCTTGTGGTTTACACCGATTGGAGTTTTCGGTCTTATTGGCGCGAAAGTTGCGCAGGTTGGGGCAGAAAACCTGATGTCAGAATTGTCCAAGCTTTTTATGTATTTCTGGACTGTGGTCGGAGGGTTGTTTATTCATGGAGTTATTGTTCTGCCTGTCATTTTTTATATTTTTACGAAAAGGAATCCTCTGGTTTACGCAAAAAACGCCTTACCAGCTCTTTTAACGGCTTTTTCTTCGGCTTCCAGCACAGGAACTTTGCCCGTTACCATTGAGTGTGCCGAAAAAAACAACAATATATCGCCTAAATCGGCTGGTTTTGTTTTACCTCTGGGCGCAACGGTCAATATGGATGGAACAGCGCTATACGAAGCAGTAGCGGCAATTTTCATTGCCCAGGTATTTAATGTCGAATTAACTTTCTCAGATCAGATTATTATATTTTTAACTGCTACGCTTGCGGCCATAGGGGCGGCGGGAATACCAGAGGCTGGCCTTGTCACGATGGTAATTGTGTTAAATGCGGTCGGTTTACCGCTCGAAGGGACAGCCATGTTGCTTTCCATTGACTGGTTTTTAGACAGATTTCGTACGACGGTGAATGTCTGGGGGGACTCTGTCGGAGCGGCGGTTTTAGAAAAACATGTGATTAAAGAACATGAACAATAAAAAACGCTTGCCTTTGTATTCAGAAGTGAATCCATTGCCTTTCGGAGGATTTCAATGAAAAAAGTTTCTGCACTAGTTTTATCTTTATTAATGATTTCATCGGCCATTTTAGGTGCCGATAGCAAAACAGTTGATGAGTATCGCGCTGATTTATCATCAGATGACGATCAAGTTGTAATGGACGCGGCTACTGCCCTGGGTTTGAAAAAAGCCAAGGATGCCATGGATGATTTAATCGTAGTGATTAAAACACATGACAATCCGCAAGTACGTATTCGTGTTGCTGATACACTTGGTCGAATGGGTACTAAAGAAGAACCCACAAATGCTCTTAATTATGTAATACGTAATGACGACGATAATGCTGTAGTATACGCCGCTTTGCTGGCAATTTTAAATCTGGGTGATTTTGGAAATCCATCTGCTGAAGAGGCGATTGATTATTGCGAGCAAAACAAAAGCGATGATCCATATATTGCTGATGTCGTAAAAAAATTGCGTGAAGCAATAAAAAAATAGACGTTTTTTACTTTTATTTGTTTCCGGTTGAATGTTTGAAAAAGATGAACTGGAACGATACGCCAGACAAATATTACTAATCGGTCGCAACGGCCAGAAAAAGTTAAAAGAAGCTCGTGTGCTTGTTATTGGTGCCGGAGGTTTAGGTAGCGCTATTTTGCCTTATCTAGCCTCTTCCGGCGTCGGTTATATTCGACTGGCCGAACATGACACGGTGGAACAGAGTAATTTAGGTCGGCAGATTTTATATAAACCGGAAAATGTTTCTGGTTTAAAAGGTCCGCACGCTGTAAATTTCCTGAACAGTTTAAATCCATATGTAAACGTCGAATGGTCGGCGGACAAATTTTCAAAAAGTACATCTGAGAAATATTTATCGGGAATTGATTTTGTTCTGGAAGGTTCTGACGACATTGAAATTAAATTCCTGACAAGTGATCTGGCTGTTAAGAATAATATAAGCGCAATTATTGCAGGCATTGGTCCGAAACAGGGTCATATACTCCCGGTTTCCAAAGGCGGAGCCTGTTATCGCTGCTTGTTCGAAAAACCACCGGAAAACCCCGAAGAGGTACCAACTTGCTCGACAGAGGGCATTTTATCCCCGCTTCCCGGTATTATCGGTTCGATGATGGCTTATTTAACGGTCCATGCTTTGATCGAAGGGCAGCTTCCACACCGGTTATACCTGTTTGAAAATACAAACTGGCGAACACTGGCATTTGAAAAAAATCGAGAATGCAATTATTGTTGAAATTAACTCTGAATCAAAGAAACCAGATCTGAAATAATTATCTAATAAACCGAGTATGCCCGCATTTTTTTGTATGGAAGACGAATTGTTGAATCTAAGGTTTGACGGTTTTCAACTTGTCTAAAAACTAAAATCCAGATCGACAATATGAACCATAAGTATGAAAACACTTTACACCGGTTTTCGTACAACCATTATTGAATTCGATGTTTCGATATTACGTTATTTTATTATTAATGTGCATTAGCTTTCATCCGGTTTATTCCCAGTCCGAAGAATCGGTTGAAAAATCCATAGAAAGTGTGACCCGGCAGGCCGAGTTGATGTTAAGCATTAAGTATGCAACCGATGAGCGTCATATGGAGCAGCTGGTGATCTTGCTGGAACAAAAGATCGACTTACCAAAGGAATATTGGAAAAAGATATTAGTTCTTGTTCATGATACAGGGCACAGGGGTGTAAGAACATATCTAATTTCAAGGTTTTTAAAGCAATATCCTTTTGATACCAATGACCAGGACAATAGAAAGAAATTTGTTAATGTGGTGAATGATGAATTTATCTATTTACTTGATCGGGACCATCATAGTGACGAAGAACTAGTTTCGATTCGTTCAACATTGGCTATTGTTGAAAAGTTAGAGCTCGGAGAACTTTTTTACCCCACGGCGGCATTTATTGCCTATCCATTAATCGATATACGAAAATTATCGTATAAAGCATTGGCAAAGTTCAACGATGATCGTATGTTTCCTCTGCTTTTACAGTTAGCAGATTCAAAAAGTCCGGTGGAAAGAACATATGCTGTAGACGCCTTTTACTATATAAAAGATGATCGAATAATACCTGTTTTATTGAATTTAATTAACGATCGAAATAAGACCGTTCGGTATTACGTAATTCGAACTCTGGAAAATATGGAAGCAGCAGCGGCAGTACCTTATATTATTCGAATTGTCAGGTCTGATGTAAATCCTGAGGTCCGGGTCAGGGCTATACAAATGCTTGAGAAAGTAAAGCCCAGGTCAGGTTTTAGTGCGTTAAACCAGGCAGTTTTCGATGATAGTTCACAGGTACGAGAAGCGGCGTTAAATGCATTAATTGCCTATGGCAATCGTTCTTCAGCCTATTATATCTCAGAGCAGCTTGAAAAAGAAAAAAAAGATAAATTAAAATTGTTACAAATTCAAGCCTTGTTAAGACTCAACTCCAGTGGAAAAATGGAAGGGTTAAATAAAATAATGAGGAAAGAGAAAAACCGGGAAATTGTAATCTGGGCCATCTATGTAACGGGACGGTTAAAAGACCACAAAGGGCTTGATGCGATTATAAAAAATTTAACTCATGATGATGAACGTGTGAGGGTCGAGTCGGCACATGCTCTGGCTTATATTAAAAGCCGCCACTCGATATCGCATTTGATTAAAAGATTAAGCGACGAAAAAGAGAAGTATTCCGTACAAGTCGCAGCGTTATATGCTTTAGTGAGTATTGATGATAGTTCAGTGATACCGGTTTTATTCGACCTTTCTGAAGAGCATAGCAATGCGTATTTGCGCAAACAAATAAAGCAAATGCTGCGCAAGATGCTGGCCCAGAGGTTTGAAAAGTGAAAAATGTTCGCCTGTTTATAGCAGTCATATTTCACAACGAAGAAGAACTCATTGAACTTTTACCGGCTATTGAAAAAAGAGCAGGAAAGTATGATTATTTTACGCAGAATATTCCTTTGGAACCTTCCTTTTACGGTCCTGGTTTTAACGTAAGACTCTTTTCGTTTTCGGGTTTATATGATGTTTCTAAATTGACCGCTTTTATAAAAAAAAATAAGAAGCATTTTGAAATTGGTGAAACTGGTGAAATTCATATGGGTTATGCAAATAAGTTTCATGTTGTAACGGTGCAAGAATCAGAAGGGATGTACCGAGTAGAAACATCAGAACAAAACTTCAGTCAACTCCAGTTGATATTTAAAACGAAAACCTGCGAGGCAGTAGTGGGGAATTTATCTTTTTTTAATGAATTGAGGGTGAAACAATACTTCAACGATTTGCACCGGGTCATTATAAAATAGTTATTATAGTTCTAATCGTTACAACACATTTATCGATTTGTAATCTTTAAGCCCGAAAATAGACAGTGGTATAAAAAATACCTCTTCTTCGTTTTCCGGGTTACAATATAAAATTACATTCGACCTCTGCCTTTTGGAGAGCTTTTTTTCGCTGAAAATTTTTGTAATAGACTTTTTACCAAAGGCCAGCTGAATAAAATGTTTTTTAGAAATTTCATTGTTGCGAAGCTTTATAAAGTCCGATAGACCTTTTTCATTTCTTTGCAGGTAAAGATTGTTTCTACCCCGGCGAAATACAACATGAATTTGACCATGCCAGTTCTCATAATCAATAGAAAAATTTTTATATGCAAATGGAATAGTTTCAAGTTGTTTTCTAATCGAGCGTGAAAAAGGACCGAAACCAACTTTTTTTAAACCCCAGCGTAGTATTTCACGTTTTCCTCTTAAAGAAATTTCATTCACAATGCTGGCTGCAATTTTATACTCCCGGCCCGGTTTTACAGGCTCCAGTAAGTTTACCAGAGTTTCGACCTCTTTACGGGTCTCTTTTTTTTGAGTTAAGAACTCAATAGCGGTTTTTTGCAACCCTTTCGCATTTACGGGTAGCCCGCTTTCACGAATACGACTTCTCATATTACTCTGGTTTGTATTTTCAGGATCTTGCCAGAAGGGCAGCTCTTTTTCTATGCAATACTCCCGAATAGACTCTCTTTCAGCTAAAACGAGAGGACGAAAAACTCCATGCCCAGATTCTTGTTCCCAGAAGTCGAAGGGGTAGACTGTTTCAGGCGAGCTTCCTCGGTTGATACGCATAATTAAAGTTTCATACCAGTCGGTTAAATTATGACCCAGGACTATAATAGAATTTTCACTGTTACGGGCGATTTGGGCCAGGTGTTTTTTGCGCACCATGGCGCCAGTGAATTCAAAAGAACATTTTAACCTTTTCGAAAGTTTTGCAATATCGCGTTTCTTTTTAGTAAACCGGACTTCTAACCCGCTTATTTTTTCGGCGGCTTTTACCCAGTGGTTAAAAACGGATGTGCGTTGAGCTGTAATTTTAAGACCATGTTTTTGCCCATGGTCCAGATAGTAGATGCAGAGTTTCCTTTTTTTATTGGATAGTCTTTGAAACTCCAGCAAGAGTTGTAGACACAATACGGAATCACCGCCACCGGAAAATCCGAGAATCCAGTTTTGGTTCTCAAGGTTCCCCAGGTCTGAATTATTCAGCTGAAGAAGGTTTTGCGACAGTACCAAGTTTGTATCGTGAGAGGACATCATCAATATCCTGTGTTAAAATAGAACGTAACGCCGCCTCGGCGTCATTGATTACTTCAATAATTTGCATGTTTTCATCAAGGTTAAAGTCCGAATCGAGATATTTTCGAGTTTTCCCTTTATCTTTAATATCAAATTGAAAACCGCTTAATGGGGCTATACCTACTCGTATTCGAATAAATTTTTCAGATTTCAAAGCTTTAGCAATAGAACCAAGCCCGATATGATCTATATAACTTTTTTCGCAGGCAACTTGGACGTCACCATACCCGATAGAGTAGTCATCATGAATAACAATAATATTAGCGACAGGGATGCGTAGAAAAGAAGCTATGTAAAGAACCGCCTCACCACTCAAATCCATAAAGGTCTGCGGTTTTAGTAAAACAATTTCGTGTTTTTCAAACTCACCGGTGCCTAAAAGAGATTTCTTCTTTTTGGTTTTAATTTGAATATTGGTATTATTCGCTAATACATCAACAATTTTAAAACCAATATTGGCTCTGTTGTTCATATATCGGTCTCCGGGATTCCCGAGACCGATAATTAATTTCATATTCGAACTCAAATTTTTCTCCTGACAAACGAGAAATTATTCGCCGGAAGTTTCGTCTTTTGGTTCAGTACCCTCTGGTGTTTCTTCTTCCGTTACGGCTTCTTCATCATCGATTTTTCCACGAGTCGGTGTAGTTATGTGACAGATAATAGGATTACCTTCTGCAAGAACTTTAGCCCCTTCCGGTAAAGTCAGGTCTTCGGCATGCATGGCATCACCAAGCTGAAGTTCAGAGATATCGATGCTGATGGCAGCAGTCAAGTTTTTAGGCAAAATTTCAATTTCAATGTCGTGAGCAAACACTTCAAGTACTCCGCCCTCTTTAACCCCGATAGAACTACCTACGAGATGGATGGGAATATGGGTACGGACTTTTTCTCCATATGTAATACGGAAAAAATCCATGTGTAGAACTTCTTGAGACACAGGGTGAACCTGGTAGTCTTTAATGAATGCTTCTTCACTTTTATCGCCTATTTCGACCGAATAAAGTTGAGATTCTGAAATACCGGCTGCTATAAGTTTTTGTACATCTTTCGCGTTAATTTTCAGCAAGTCGGTTTTCCCGTGATTGTACATTACAGCGGGAATATTTCCTTCTTTTCTACATAGGGCCGCTCTTTGTCCGGCCTTTCTTGGTTCAGCTTTTAATACAATTTTTTCCATTTGTTACCTCTATTTATATAGCATTTAAATATTACAAAAACAATGTGCTGACGGACCGTTCGTCGTGAATTCTTAAAATGGCTTCTCCAAATAAAGAGGCCACACTCAATACGGTCATTTTTTTCATCTGTTTTTCAGGTGAAATAAGTAAGGTGTCTGTTACTATAAGTTCTTCAATAGGAGATTTTTCAAGCCTTTCAATGGCTGGACCCGATAAAACGGCGTGAGTGGTGCCAGCTATAATTTTTGTGGCTCCGTGTTCTTTTAATGCCTGGGCGCCCTTGGCTATGGTTCCCGCTGTATCGATCATATCGTCGATCATAATACAGGTTTTACCTTTGACTTCACCAATAATGTGCATAACTTCAGATTCATTGGCTCTTTCTCGTCTTTTATCGATAATAGCAAGGCTGCTGTTCAGGTGTTTTGCAAAAAAACGAGCTCTTTCAGCTCCACCTGAATCGGGAGAGACGATAACGGCGTCGTTAATTCCCGCTTGTTTAAAGTAATCAACCAATATGGGGGCAGAAAAAAGGTGATCAACCGGAATATCAAAAAAACCTTGTATCTGGTCGGCGTGAAGATCCATAGCCAATATCCGGTCTGCACCAATAGCTTCGAGAGCTTTCGCTACAACTTTAGCTGAAATGGGAACCCGTGGTTCGACTTTACGATCTTGTCTTCCGTAACCATAATATGGAATAACGACAGTTATTCGGCGGGCTGATGCTCGTCGAAAAGCGTCCATCATAAGTAATAATTCCATTATGTTTTCATTAGCGGGGTAACCAGTAGATTGGATTATAAAAATATCCGCGCCTCGAACGTTTTCAGTAATTTTAACGCTTACTTCTCCGTCCGAAAATCGTTTAATGTCGATTTTTCCGGTATCAATACCAATAGACTCTGCAATTTTATCGGCTAAAGGATTGTTAGAAGTGCCGGAAAATATTTTTAATATTTTATTATTCATGAACTCACCTGAATTTCTTCTTCAACTTCTAGTAATTGTTCTTTGGAATTTATTCCGCGAAACTGGTTTGCGTCTTTCGAGAAATAAGTTCCCACAGTTTTAGTATTCTTGTTGAGTATTTTCACCATATCTGTTAGGTAATACTCTTTCTGGGAATTTTCAGCAGCAAGCTCGTCGATGCAATTCCAAAGATCGGTGTTATTAAAAATAAAGATTCCAGTGTTTACTTCATCCACTTTTTTATCAACGTCAGTTGCATCTTTTTCTTCTATAATACTTTGAATGTTTCCATTGCCATTGCGAATAATTCTTCCATATCCGGTGGGGTCATTCAGTTTTGTGCTTAACACAACTGAGGATACTCCGGATTTTGTTAAGGTTTCAAATGCCTCAGAAATAGTGTCGGGCTTAATAAAAGGGACATCACCCAGCAGTACAAGAAGGTATTGTTCGTCTTCTACGAGATGTTTTTTGGCCGATAATACAGCGTGTCCGGTTCCAAATTGTTCTATCTGTTCTGAGAACACAATTTGAATGCCTGTTACACTTTTTGCCCAGTCGGTAACGGTCTCCATGACCTGTTCTTTTCCGTAACCAACCACAACGACAATTTTTTCAAGCGAGGTTTTTTCCAGAGTTTCTAATAAATACAAGATCATCGGTTTCCCGGCGATCTTGTGAAGGACCTTCGGTAAATCGCTGTTCATTCGTGTGCCTTTACCTGCGGCGAGAATGACAGCTTGAGTTAACTTTTTTTCAGGATAGGTCATAGATATTAGAATATCTGGGCTGGGAGGGATCGAACCTCCGAATGCCAGTACCAAAAACTGGTGCCTTACCACTTGGCGACAGCCCAAAGTTTGATTTAAACGTTGTCCAAAATACTCCCGGATGTTTTTTTTGCAGCATCTTGTTTACCTTTTCAATCGTTTCCGTTGTTTTACTCATTAAACGATTTCCCGCATCTTGCCCGAGGCTCAGAACGGAAAAAAAGGCAGACCCTGAACCGCTCATGGATGAAAAAACTGGTTTATCGAGGTCTATAGCTTGTAACTGCCTCGCCAGGTTTTCTTCCAGATCACGATTGAGCTGCTCCATCTCGGAATATTTTTCGAGATATACATCCCGCGCCACCCGTGTAAAATCGTTCTTTATGGTAATCTTCCCTTCTTCAAGGGGAGAAAGAACACTCCTGAAATCTTTTTCGGTCCCGACAATGTTTCGGAACTTTTGAAAGCTCAGGTCTACCTGGGAGACTAACCGATCGAATCCAAATTTTAAATCCGATAGGATAAGAATACTTGATTCGTCACCTTGTAAACTCTTTTTTGATTTGCCAAACGGATCGCTCGATGGAACGACAGGTAAGTCGAGGTTTTGAAACATTGTCTTTGTCGAAAACCCGAAAGGGGGTACCCCGATAATTCCGGCAAGGGGGGCCATGTCTTTATAGGTAGTTTCCACTTGGCCAATTCCGCTGACCAGAGCAGGGCCGTTTGAAAGAAAAAACGGGATGTCTGCTCCGAGTTTAACTGATGCGTTTCGAACTATTTGTAATAATTTAGTGTGAGTTTCCTCTTTAATAAGGGTTTTGAGGTAATCGAGTAAACCGATTAACATACCAGCGGCGTTCGAACTGCCGCCACCGAGTCCCGAAGGCGAGGGTATTCGCTTCATTAGCTTTATTTGAGGCGGTGGAATCAGATCGATTTTTTGTTTTACGTCGTTGAACTCTGGTTCCTTAGGTAAAAAAGAGGCTTCGCAAAACCATTTGTAAGCTTTATACACCAGATTTTGCTCCGGCGCTTTGTTAAAAGCCATATCCATCTGTTCAGAACCGGAAAAAGCAGGCGGCAAATGATCTTCCCAGGAAAAGGAGAACCGGGTGTTGTTTCGATCGAAAATAACATGCAGGGTGTCGTAAAGGTCGGTGGGCAGCAAAAGGCTGACAATGTGGTGGTAGCCGTTTTGATACTGAAAGGGAATTTTCAGGCCGAAATTTATTTTTGCGGGCGTCGCATAGGTTCGTTCCATCTGGTGAAGGTCACTTTTTGTCGTCTGTTGTATCAATGCTGCGTATAAGATTCATAAGCCCCGCTGAAAAACCGAGAATAACACCGCCAAGAAGAAACCAGGGCGATGCAGTGAATTGGTGGTCCAAATACATTCCCCCCCCGAGAAAAACTCCAAACGTAATAATAAATTCAAAACCGGCCCCGGCGTGGCGCATAGAAGACTCTTTATCGTTCTTTGAATCTAGCGACACACTCTTTTTGAATCGCTCTTCATTCTGTTTTAAATTCTCAATGCGCTTTTCAATCTCTTCTTTATCTTCCTTCGAAAGCATTACCGTCTGCCTACAGCTTTGACACGGCCCGACAAGCAAATTCAGTAGTTGCACTGGAATTTCATATTTCCACTGGAAGAAATTTACTAAGGAATACAGGAAGGGGAAGGAAGGCAGGAAGGGAGAAGAAGTTTAGACAGGATTTACAGGATTGACATGATTTAAGAAAAGATGAACAGCCAAGGTTGACCGATTTAATTCCTCTTTTCCTGCACTAAGTAAAAACCATTTCCAAAGTCTTGAATTTCAGACCAGTAATGCAGGTTGGAGGTCTATTTATGCAAAATATAGTAAAATTTCGAAATTTTTTATTGACCTCGTACATGTTTCATTATTACATTAAGCATGTTGAAATTTAGATTTATAACCACTGTTGTTTTATTAATACTTTTTTCTTTTTCTTCCAGCAAAGTAATGGCAGAAGGCGTAGAAAATGCCAGAATTATGGGGGTGGCCGACTTTTTAGTTGAGCGTGCAAATGCAAACTATATGTATATTGTGGAAAGCAAACTGAAAAAATCGATAATATTACAAGAGTTTTTTCCAAATATTTATCGACAGTTAACATTTTCCGGTTTGACTCATCTGTTTTTAATTCCGGAAAAAGTATGGAAAGATACGATCGAAAAGGATATTGAGTTTTTAGGCGATAAGATTTCAAAAAGTATTGATACAAAGATAATCAATCCTGCTATTGAAGAAATTACAAATTTTATACAAAGGGATATTTATTCGAAGCTCGAAATATCGATTGACGGTAAAAAGTGGTGGTCTTTAGGCCTGGATGACCCGCCTGATGAATTTATGAATCAACCGGCCTACGCAGCAGTGCACAATATATTGTATGCTCCCTTAGCTCAGCTGGTGGATTTTAATATAAGAAAACAAATAGGTTTACATAATCAAACAGTCGACTTAAAGAATTTAAAAACAATAAGAGAATTCTTGCATGAAATTTCAGGATTATTAAAACAAGATGTAAATAACATGGGTGCGGTTTTGAAAAATATCAATATCAGTGTAGGTAAGCAAGCTCTGAAAAGTGAATTAATGGACATACAATTTCGTGTTATAAAAGATGAAAGTTCACTCGAGTCTAAACAGATGAGTAAACTTTTAAAAGAAGGTACAAATGTACTGAATAAGTTTTTTGGGCTTGTAGATATTTATGATTTAATAAATGAAATAAAAAGCGCAGATACCTATACCGAAAGAATGCAATATGCTCTGTTAGTACTGGAAAAAGCTATTAAGTTTGATCTTCAAGTATTTAAACCCAAAGACAGTAAACAAAAAAATCGCGATCTGGCAAATAAAATTATGGTAGAGTTGGACAATTATAAAAAATATCTACTTCTATTTGCCCAAATGGCAGACGCAACAACAAGAGAAGAAGTAAAACAGGCTCTAAAGGCGATTACCATGCCCGATGTTAGTTTTGCCTCAGCGCGCGCTCCCGGTTTTCATATTTTCATTTCAGGATATCTCGGCGTTGCCTATGGTTATGGTCCCTTAAATATAACCGATGCATCGAAACGTACAAATTCCGGGTTTTTATTCGCCCCCGTCGGTATAGAATTGGTATGGGGTCTTGCCGGAAAATGTGGCCGTGGCTCATCGCTGGGAATATTACTTAGCCCTTTTGACTTTGGTAACCCGGTTAACACCGTGATATTTGATGACAATAAAACATTTACCTACACTGATATTATTTCCCCAGGTGTTTACCTGCAATGGGGTTTAAAAGATATTCCTCTTGCCATACAACTGGGTTTAAACAGACGGCCGGTAACCGGCACCGATGTAAAAAACCACTATGAGAATCGCCTGATCATTGCGGTCACGATGGATATGCCGTTGTTTCAGCTTTATTGAGAAAAATTTATAAGGAAAGCAGGAAGTCAGGAAGGGAAAGAATAATACTATGGAACGGCCATCAAAAACCACGTTTTTTAATGGCTAAATACTTCAAATTATTGTCGAACGAAGCGGCATAAAAAAACCAATGGATTTTTTTATGGACTAAGGAGACAGGATTTACATGATTGGGAGATGTGGCCGGATTGGACTATGATGACTCGAGTGTCTTCTAAACGAAATTACAAAGTCTGGATCTTTAATCATGCATAATCCTGTTAATCCTGTCAAATATTCTTTTATGTTTCTTACGTCTCTTTTCCTGTAATTCTTGCTTTGCTTTGTTTTAATTTTGAATAAAAATACTTCTAACTTTGTATATGGCCGGGTTTTTTAATAAAAAAAAGTTAATTGAAGTAAAGGACATTAACGGAGCCGTAAAGGCAGTTCCTATATTGCCAGAAAAATCGGCAATGGAGGCGATTGTCAAGGCGAAGTTAAAAATGGAAGCTTCATGTGGCGGCGAGTGCTCTTGTTCCACCTGTCATGTGTTGGTTGACCCGGCAGACCTGTCACGTCTACCCGAGCCTACCGTTGAAGAACAAGAGATGATAGATTATGCATATAACCCCCAACACAATAGTAGACTGGCTTGCCAGATAAAACTAGATGAAAACCTGGAAGGTTTAAAACTCGAAATTGCTCATGGTTAATATCATTTATAAGAAACAGTTATAAAGAAAGCAGGAAGCCAGGAATGGAGAAGAAGTATAGACAGGATTTACAGGATTGACATGATTAAGAGAAGAGGAATAGACGGGGCTGACCCGAGAGTCTTCTAAACGTAAGTACAAATTCTGGATCTTTAATCATGCATAATCCTGTAAATCCTGTCAAATTTTCTTTTCTTAGTTTTCACAAAAAAATCCTGCGGTTTTTTTGTGTCGCTTCGTTCGATTATATTTTAAAGTAATTTGTTTTCAAAAAGCGTGGTTTTTGAAAACCAGCTTCGTGGTATTTTTTCTATTCCTGTAATTCCTGCCTTCTTTATAGCTAACTCTCGCTTTGCGCCTTCGTGGCCCTTTTCTCTTTATTCTATTTATCCATGTTCAATAATACGTAAGGGGTGGCTATCGCAACCCAGCGGGTAGTGTAGAACGTGAAACGTTCGGAACGAGGGGCAGGCTTGCCCCTTATGTCACATCTTTTCTTGTTCTGTTATTTTTAATCATTTACAAAACGTTTTCGGTTTGAAACTTGGTATGGTTCAAGGAGATAAATGTGGCTACAATATCGATGAAAAGTTTATTAGAAGCGGGAGTACACTTTGGTCACCAGACCAGGCGTTGGAATCCCAAAATGAAGAAATATATTTTTACGGCAAGAAACGGCATTCATATCATTAACCTGCAAAAAACAATAGGTCTTGCGAAAACCGCATACGAAGCTATGCGCGAAATTGCCTCACAGGGCGGCAAAATTCTATTTGTTGGAACTAAAAAACAGGCCCAGTCCGAAATTAAAAGAGCCGCTGAAGAGTGCGGTATGTATTATATTAACAACCGATGGTTGGGTGGTATTTTAACAAATTTTAATACAGTGAAAAAGTCTATTCAACGTCTTCGTAAGCTTGAAGACGCTTTTGAAAAGGATACTGTTTCTCAATTGGTTAAAACCAAAAAAGAGACTCTTTTGCTTCAACGAGAGTTGAACCGATTAAGAAGATACTTAAACGGTATTAAAGATATGACGGCTTTGCCTGACGCTCTTTTTGTTATTGACCCTGTTCGTGAGCATATTGCAATTAAAGAAGCTCGCCGAAATAACATTCCTATATTCGCTCTTGCTGATACCAACTGCGACCCTAATCTCGTTGATTATGCAATTCCTGCTAACGACGATGCTATTCGTGCGGTTGCTTTGTTCCTTCAAATTATGGTTGGCGCCATTGAAGAAGGAAAACAAGGCGGTGAGTTCTCTCAAGTTGAAATTGAACAAGATGATGAAAACATGGACCAAGCAGAGGCCGCCCCTGAAGGCAAAGAGACCACTAAGCTTGATGCAATTGAAGAGCTTGAAACAAAGTACGACACTGTCGAAACTGAAGATTAAGGAATATTAATATGGCGGTAGATACCCAAAAGCTGAAAGAGCTGAGAAGTATGACTTCGGCTGGAATACTTGATTGCAAAAAGGCCCTGGAAGAAAACGATAACGATCTTGAAAAATCGGCTGAATACCTTCGTAAAAAAGGTATAGTAAAAGCTGTAAAAAAAATGGATCGCGAAGCCACCGAAGGCGGCATATTCTCCTATATTCATCACAACGGTAAGCTTGGTGTGTTATTACAGCTGAATTGTGAAACTGACTTTGTTGCGAAAAACGATATGTTTAAAGAACTAGGTAAGAATATCGCTATGCATATCGCTGCAAGTAACCCTGTTTATATAAGCCCTGATGAAGTACCTGAAGATATTGTTAACAAAGAAAGAGATATTCAGAAAGAGACCTTACTTAAAGAGGGTAAACCTGAGAATGTAATTGAAAAAATTCTGGAAGGGAAAATGGCTAAGTATGTAAATGAAATTTCTTTATTGAAACAAGCTTACGTGAAAGACCCGAAATCTTCCATTGAAGACTTACTTAAAGAAGGGATTTCAAAACTTGGTGAGAATATCTCTATTGGTAAATTCACCAGGTACTCTATTTAGGAAATTATGTCTGAATTACCGGAGAAAGGATTCAAAAGAATTTTATTAAAACTCTCCGGTGAAGTCTTAGCCGGTAAAGACCAGTATGGTATTAACGCCTCTGTCGTTGAAAAACTGGCTGACCAAATAATCGCAGTACATAACCTCGGTGTTGAAATAGCTATTGTTATTGGCGGCGGGAATATTTTTCGTGGTGTCAGTGGAGCCTCCAAAGGAATGGACCGCGCCACTGCCGACTATATGGGCATGATGGCTACCATCATTAATGGACTGGCATTGCTCGATTTTCTTGAAAAAAAAGGAATTGTTACCCGATTACAGTCTGCTATTGAGATAAAATCGGTCGCCGAGCCCTTCATTCGCAGAAGACTTCTTCGTCATCTTGAAAAAAAGAGAGTCGTTATTTTAGCCGGTGGAACTGGAAACCCCTATTTTACCACGGATACAACTGCAGCTCTTCGCGCTGTAGAACTTAAAACCGACATTATATTTAAAGGAACAAAAGTCGATGGGGTCTATGAAGACGATCCTATGGAAAACCCTTCAGCTCGTCGTTATAGCAGAATCTCCTTTATGAATGCTCTTCAGCAACGATTAAAAATAATGGACTCCACCGCCTTTTCTCTTTGTATGGATAATAAAATGCCGATACTTGTTTTTGATATTGAAAATGAGAATAGTCTTATGCAAGCTGTGCTTGGAGAGTCTGTCGGTACTTTAGTTGATTCGAGAGAAGGAGCAGAGTTTTATGGAAGTTCATGAAGAAGTTGAACTAATTTTATCTGACGCTGAAGAGCGTATGGAAAAAACGAATAACGAACTCATTAATGCGTTGGGTTTAATTCGTTCAGGAAGAGCTACTACCGGTCTTGTTGATGATATACGTGTGGAAGCGTATGGCGATGTCTTGCCGTTAAACCAGGTTGGGGCTATTTCTATTCCCGAAGCCAGAACTATTACCATTGATGTCTGGGATAAGGCTATTTCCCAGGATGTTGAAAAGGCCATTCAAAAGTCTGGTAGAAATTTAAACCCCCAGAATGATGGCGGTTTTATTCGTATAAATTTGCCTGACTTAACCGAAGATCGGCGTAAAGATCTGGCTAAGCTTGCAAAGCAAAAAGCCGAAGATTTTAAAGTTGCTATTCGTAATATTCGTAGAGACGCTAATGATTCACTCAAACGATTGAAAAATGAAGGTATCTCTGAAGATGAAATGCGCACGAACCAGGACAAAGTACAATCGCTTACGGATGGAAGAATTCGTAAAATGGACGATCTCTGTAGCGCAAAAGAAAAAGAGATAATGACAGTCTAATTTGTGGAACCTGTCGACAATACAAACAACTCCCCGGATATGCCTTTAAATGAAGCATGTATTCCCAAACATTTGGCAATTATTATGGACGGGAATGGCCGTTGGGCGCAAGATAGAGGCTTGTCGCGCTTAGATGGACATAAGCATGGAGCGGATATTCTGGATCGTCTTTTAGATACGATACTCGAATTAAAAATTCCTTATGTTTCATTGTATGCTTTTTCTACGGAAAACTGGAAACGTCCCAAAACTGAAGTGACTGCGCTGTTTGAATTGTTGAATCGTTATTTAAAAGATCGCCTTAATAAAATGGTGGAAAAAGGAATTTGCATGAGGGTCTCCGGCGATATACAAGGCCTCCCTTTTATAAGTAGAAATTTAGTAAACGGCGCTCTCGAAAGAACACGAAATGGTACAAATCTTGTAGCCAACTTTTGCATTAATTATGGCAGTCGTGATGAGATTGTACACGCTGTAGAATCTTTAATTGCCGAACGTTCTTCCCATAAAGTAAAGAAGTCGGCAAACTTGACCTGGGAAGATATTGACAGTTTTCTTTACACAAGCGGTATGCCAGGAGTAGACTTACTTATTCGCACTGGCGGTGAAAAAAGACTTTCTAACTTTTTACTGCTTCAGTCGGCTTACGCTGAAATTTACTTTACAGAAACTCTCTGGCCTGAATTCAACGAGAAAGAATTATTAGAGATTCTGCAATGGTACCAAAGCCGGGTCCGAAAATTTGGAGGACTTGAAAATTCGGAAAAGGTAAAAACCGTATGAAAGACATTTTAATAAAAATTTTAGTTGGTATAGTCGTAGCTTCTGTATATCTTTTTTCATTTCATTTTGAAGGTTATGGGTATGTAAGGTTTTATATCTTCATATTGGCCGTCATCAGTATATGTATATTTGAACTTTTTCGTATGTACCAGAAAGATGTAACTTTTAAAGTCATGTTGCCTGCTTTTGTTTTATCATTTAGCTGGTTAACTCTTATATACGCATTGTCCCTTTCTATTTATTATAATATCGATTCTATTCCAACAGGGCTACTTCCTGTTGTTTCGGGTCTTTCTACTTTAGATGTTGTTGACATTGCTTCGATGCTACCCATACTCGCTATGTTTGCCATAGCTTATTTTGTTATTTTCAGTGAAGAATCTAAAATTCAATTAAACCTGGGCTTAACTTTTGTATCATTTTTTTATATTGCAATACCATTATCAACTGTGTTACTTCTTCGGGCTATGGAGCAAGGGGTTTTTCTACTCTGGTTTCTCAGTTTTGCGGTAGCCATGTCTGATACGATGGGTTTTGTTTTCGGTAAACTTTTCGGAAAACATAAGGTAAAATGGACATTAAGCCCGAATAAAACCTGGGAAGGTTATATAGGTGGTTTTTTCGGACAAAGTCTAATGGTGATATTGTTTCACTACGTTGCATCTTTGCTGGGTGATGTTCCGACGCTCGGTTATGTACAACTTATATTTATTGCCGGAACGATTTACTTTGTTTCGGTGTTGGGAGATTTAAGCGAGTCGCGATTAAAAAGAGCAGCCGGGGTAAAAGATTCCGGTACTTTTTTGCCAGGTCATGGCGGTTTTTTAGATCGAGTCGATTCGATTATATTTGCAGCGCCTTTTTTCTATTTTTTGCTTCGATATTCTTCCATGTAAAGCAGTATGAAAAAAAACAGAGTTGTAATACTAGGCGCAACCGGTTCTATTGGAGAAACCGCCCTTCGAGTTTTCAGGAATTTTCCTGAGCGATTTGAACTTTCTGGTTTTACGTATCATTCCAATTTTGAACTGGCTGTAAAAATTCAAAAAGAGTTTCATGTAAAATATATTGTTTGCACTGCTGAGCCTTCTGAACAGGAGAAACTTCACTGGACCGGGTTAAATTGTGAACTTTTGCATGACACCGAAGAACTTGCTCAAGTTGATTATGACAAGATTTTAATTGCCGTTGTAGGCGCAGTAGGTGTAAAACCTTGTCATGCGGCTATATTACGGGGAAAAGAAATATTATTGGCAAATAAAGAGAGTCTGGTAATGGCCGGTTCCATATTAATTTCAGATGCAAAACAATATGGGGCAAAATTATTACCCGTCGATTCTGAACATAATAGTATTTACCGTTTAATGCATTCTGGCGCCGAATATCGTAAAATTAAAATAACTGCCAGCGGGGGAGCCCTGCGCGATTTTAATACAGAACAGATTAAAAAAGCGACCATTGTGGATGTTCTAAAACATCCCACCTGGAGTATGGGCGCCAAAATTACGGTAGATTCTGCGTCTATGGTAAACAAAGCTCTTGAAATTATGGAAGCTCATCATCTTTTTGGAATTGAGTATGAAAACCTTGGCGCGGTTATACACCCCGAAAGTTTTATTCATGCTATGTTACAAGAGAAAGATGGAACCTGGTTTTTTCATGCTTACCGACCTGATATGGTTTACTCCATTGCTCATTGTCTATTTTATCCTGATAAATCTCCTTTAATTGAAAAAACCTCAGAAAGAGATGATCTTCCCGATATTCATTTTTTACCTATTGACGCAAAAAAATACCCGGCTTATTATATTGGTTTAGAGGCGGGAAAATTAGGGGGGGCATATCCTGCTATTTTTAACGCAGCCAATGAGGCAGCTGTTGAGGCTTTTCTTGACAAAAGAATTTCTTTTCACGAGATCTCAACATATATAGATCGTATATTAGAGAAATCGGTGCCAGTTACTTTTTCAAGTGATTTGAATGGACTATTTGAGGCTGATCTCTGGGCTCGACGTTTGCTCCGTGAAAGTATAAAATAAAATGGATTTTAAAGAAAATAACGAAGCTATACGAAATTATTTAGCGGAGTGTACCCACGTTGTCATTAAACTGGGAACTAATATTTTAACTCCCCATATTGAATCTTCCGATATGAGTTATTTTAAGGGTTTGGCCCTGCAAATTAAAAAACTTGTTGAAAACGGAAAAAAAGTACTGGTTGTTAGTTCTGGAGCGGTTGGTTTTGGGAAAAAAATTAAAGATATTAAAACTGGTGAACTAAAAAAAAAGGAAACTATCGCAGAAAAACAGGCTTTTGCGTCCATGGGGCAGGGGCTCTTAATTGATACATATCGAGAAAATTTTCAAACGGCCAACCTTGAGACCGGTCAGATTCTGGTGTCGCTCTCTGATTTTTTAAGTCGAAATCATTATAAAAATTTAAAACGTACGCTTGACCAGCTGATGGAGTGGGGAGCTATTCCTGTCATCAATGAAAATGACGCAATTACAGTCGAAGGTCTGAAATTTGGAGATAACGATACATTGTCCGCTTTTATAGCAGGCATGTACCCCCAGAGCTTGTTAATTATTCTAACGACAGTGGATGGATTTTATCTCGACGACAAAAAAGTAGACTTAGTCACCCGTTTAGATGAAACTCATTTTGCCGCAGCCGGAGGCGCTACAGCAGGTGGCATCGGGGGAATGAAAACAAAGCTTCACGCTGCTAAAAAGATTTTGTTGTCTGGGCAGGCCATGAATATTGCTTCGGGCGAACATCCTGCAGTAATTGAAGAAATTATTCAAGCGCAAAACGTAGGCACCTGGTTTTATCCTTTGATATCATCGTCGCTTAGTTTTCGAAAAAGGTGGCTGGTACACCATCGTCATGTCATGGGTAAAATTACAATTGATTCTGGTGCCAGAGAAGCTCTAAAAGACGGCTCGGCCTCTTTGCTTCTAGTTGGGGTGTTAAGTGTCGAAGGGAATTTTTCAGCCGGTTCGGTAATTGAAATTGTTGAAGCGAACAAAAATGAGTTGGCTCGCGGGATCGCCGCATACTCCAGTGACGAAATACATGAGATGCTTGAAGTAAATGAGAAACGACGCGGCGTTTACGTTGTTCACCGCGATAATATGATTATGACCAACGAATAATATTTTTAAGGAAGAAACACATGCCATTAATTAAAAAACTACTCATTGCCATACTTGGTACCATGGCACTCTTTATGTTCGTCTCTTTATTCTTAGAGTCACAATGGGAAATTAAAAGAGAGATCGTCGTTGAAGCGTCTAAAGAAAAAGTATTCCCCTTAATAAACAGTCCAAGAAACCATGCCAAATGGACTCCCTGGGATAGGAATTCGGATATAACAATCGTGTATTCTTTTGAAGGACCGGAAACCGGCAAAAACTCTGCCGTTATATGGAATGGGGCAAACACCAAACCGGGAAAACGAGTCATAACGAAAAGTGTCTTAAATGAAAAAGTAGAGTATATGATTTATCTCGATAATAAATTTTCAGCGCGCGGAGAGTTAGTACTTGAAACAGTTGAAAAAGGGACCAGGGTTACCTGGCGCGACTACGGAGACCTTGGCTGGAATCTCATGGGTCGCTTGATCGCCTCAAGTGCTAACGAACAAATCGGCTACGCCTTCGATAAGGGACTAATGAAGTTAAAAGTATTGGCTGAAAAGTGACAAAAGAAGAAGAGTATAGACAGGATTGACATGATTTACAGGATTGGGAGAAGAAGCTGGTTTATATTAAAGGTCATGTTTAACATGGTTTTAAAATAATAGTATGTGTAGATTTGCAAAGATATTATGTATTATAAGTAATTATTCGAAATTCAGTCTCCTCTTCATTTCTTACATGTCAATCCTGTAAATCCTGTCAAAATTTCTTTTTCTCCGGTTCCTCTTTTCCTGTATTTCCTGTATTTCCTGCCTTCCTTGTAGCTAACTCTTTCTTGCTTTCCTTATAAAAATAGTTGACAAGTCTGCATAATCTATGCATACTTGTATGTATGAGAACGACTTTGGTTATAGACGATGATCTCATGGAAAAAGCAAGTAAGCTTACCCATATTAAAAGTAAAACTGCCTTAATACATGAAGGGTTAAAAGCGTTAATTATAAGAGAAAGCAGCCAGCGCCTTGCCCTGCTTGGTGGCACCGAAAAAAATTTAAAAGATGTAATCAGGCGCCCCGCTTGACTCTGGTTGATACGTCAGTCTGGATTGACCATTTCAGAAATACGAATGCAAAACTTGTGGAGCTGCTCCAAAATTTTGAAGTGTTGATTCATCCAATGGTTCTTGGTGAAATTGCCTGCGGTAATTTGCAAAATCGAGATGAATTATTAACCTTACTGGGCCAACTGCCTGTAGCAGAAGAAGCGGCCCAATCTGAAATTTTTACCTTCATAGAGAACAACCGTCTTTACGGGAAAGGACTGGGTTATGTCGATATAGCGCTTTTAGTCTCAGCGCTTATAAGCCGAGTAGAACTGTTCACACTGGACAATAGACTTCAAAAGGCCTGGGAAAAACTACGTAAAAAAATGGTGTAAAATACACGGGGCAAGAAGGGAAAAGATTAGAATCGACAGGATTGACATGATTTACAGGATTGGGGGAAGAAGCTGGTTTATATTAAAGGTCATGTTTAACATGGTTTTAAAATAATAGTATGTGTAGATTTGCAAAGATATT
>JBEQLE010000063.1:0-25834 GCA_040326155.1 Leptospirales bacterium
ATGTTTCTTTTATTATCTATGGCTGTTTTTTGTGGTCTAATCAATTCAATTTCTTTCAACAAGTTTTGATACTCAATGCCAACTTCCATTCCTTTTTTACCTTCCAGGGAAGGCAGCTCTTTGAACTTTTTTTCCAGGTTTGCTTCTTCTTTTTGAATGTTTACATCCAGTTCGGTAGTGAGGGCTTCGATCTCAGTTTTAGCAATGTTGAATTTACTATTCCACTGTTCGAGCAAGGTTTCCGCATCTTTTTTGATCTGATCTAGACGCACCTTCAGCTTTTGTAGAAGATCTTTATGGGGTAATTTTTCGATAGCCGCGTCGCTGAGAAAAACCGTATCGGGCAAACCTTCATACACTGAAGCAAAAGCCCGCTCGACTTGAAGAATCTCGTCTTCTAGTATTCTATTTTTCAATCTTTTTTCGGTTTCCAGTAAGGGGAGGATACCTAATTTTCCTTCAATTGATTTAAATTGTTTAAGACTCTCTTCCAATTTTGGCAATTTTGCCACTGCGTCCTCAATCGTCGCAGTTTCAGAAAGAGCGTCTGTTATTTTTTTCCGGTTTAGAGCTAATTTTATAATTATTTCCTGAATTCGGTTCTCAATGTCATCACCGGCGATATCTATAAACCGCTTTAGAACTTTGCGTTGATTTTCTGGATTCCTGGTAATCTCATATATCTCATTTTGCCCAAATATTTCGATGTTGGGTAAAAGGTCACGCGGCGTAAAACTGGATATCTCATTGTTATCCTCTTTAATTGTTGCACTTTCACCATGGCGACGAGAAATCGTATACAATTTGCCATTCATTCGGGAAGATCGAATTAGTAGTTCAACCCGCCCTTTTGATTTACCCAGATTTTCGTTAATAATGGCATCGTGTTGCCTTTGAGCTTCTACCCCAATTGGTTTTTGCTCCAATGCATAACGGATGCATTCAAGCAACGTCGACTTACCGGCGCCCCGACCGCCAATCACGGCATTCAGGTGTTCTGAAAATTCGATATTTAGACCGTCCAGGTAGCCGCCCGTAATTTTTATGTTTTCGATGCGGGAATAATATTTTTCAGATACTTCGCTATTGAGACGAACACGGGACTGGGGGTCTTGAAAGGCAAGCTTAAACGAGTCGAAGGTTGGTTTAGTCATTTTGATAAGACAAGAAGCTTTTGGATTCGCCAAGTCTTCTGGAATAGCCACATCTTTTGCATTGAGGATGGCAATTGGTATTTCTCTTTTGTATTCGGGCTCTTTATTCGAAAGAATTCGGTAGTGCCCGGTCGTATCTTCACCGTTTAATTCATCTAGCGTAGAAGGAATTTGCGCCGCCAGTAATAGAGGGTTTTGCCACACATGGTTCAATTTTTTTTGAATAATCCCGTTATCATGTATGCAATGTGCCGCATAAGCAAAGCCACCTAGTTCCGCGACTTTTTCTAATAATTTCTCTCCGCCCAATGTTGAAGGCCATGTATCTTTGACAGGATTTGTTAATTCCAGAGCCCCAAGGTATCGATTCAATGTATCTTTTGTTGTGTTTTCAGGGAATAGGCACACGAAGTGAACTTTTTCAGTGGTGGAGATCTCAAAACCGGGAAAAACTACGATGTCGCTTTCTCGCATGAGTTTTTGAATGGCTTCCACCCCATCCACATTGCCATGATTGGCAAGACCAATCACTTTGATGTCATTTTCCAGAGCGTGACGAAGCAGTTCGTTATTATACTGCTCTTCTGATAATCCGTGATTCGCACCACGATACGTAATGTAATCAAAGGTATTTACCTGAAGGGCACATTTCCAGAAGCTGGCTTTTGTATATGGTTGGGTCATTTTTGAATTTCTACTTGTAGAGTATATTATCGGCAACTTTTTCAGGCAACCTCAATCTCTCCCGACAGTAATTTCGGCAACAGCGAGTCGCGGATTTGGGTGAGGGTTTGGTTTTGTTTATCATTTTCAAGTATATCTTCTAATATTGAGTCCGTTAGTTTTGAAAAAGCTAAAAGTATTTTTGTCTCAGGTGCTAGCAATGGAATCTTTGAAAAATGTCCTGTGTTAAGGTTTAAGGTTGCACTTCCCCCACTAGCGAGATCATGTAGGAGAGAATTTATACCAATTAAACAAAAATATAAATATGCGGAATGCGCGAAATTACTCGGAACTATACTATTAATTTGTTGGTTTGTATGGCTATATTCCGAAGCTATACAAACCAAGCCAACAGTTGCAATACAACTAATACATATACTTCCTTTTGGTATTTCTTTTTTCTTTTGAGTTTCTGTACCTTTTTGGCTTAAGGTATCATTCGTTTTTGTTATAAATACATTACCATGCATATCTGGGATTTTAATAAAAGGTATATTTCCATCATAGTTAGTTGAGTCATTTTTTGGAGGTGTTTTTCCACAAATTACATCGCCCCATTCCGCTATAGTTTTCCACGACCACCCCTTCGGTATCTCCCCCAGCTCAGACTCCACCATCTCATCCGGAAACAGCGCGGCGGTAGAGGCGAGTTCTTTGCGTTTGGCGGCAGGCATTTTGTCGATCTCGGCATCGTTTTTTCCGGCGATGACACGCATCGCAGCGCGTTCGGGGTCTTCGCCTTTTGCTTTGGCATCGATCTTGGCTTTGACCGGGTCGAAGTCGACGAACCACGACTTGAAGATCGCCTGCGCCATCTCTTCGAGGGTTTGGTTAATTTGGCGATTGAGTTGGATTTTGTCGTCTAATGATTTTAATATTTGAACTGTTTCTTTTTGTTTTTCAATTGGTGGCACCTGTATTGGAAAGTTTGGTAATTCTTTTAAAGCAATGCGATCAACGGTACTACCATGAATAGTTCGCGCCTTTATCAAACTCTGGAAACTAGGGCCTAAATACGCATATAGTAAAAATTCAGGAACGATTTTTTTTTCATCGGGTCGTAGTAAGCCCATACGACGACCTAAACAACATTTTAGACCTTGTGGGATTATTGCTGCCTCACCTAAACGTGTTTCATAAGAGAACACCACATCATTAACTTTAGGTGTTATTCGACGAGTCCATTGAATGAAGTCTTCTTCACTTACATGAGCGGATTGCGTTAAATCTAAACTACCTTGATTTAGGGATCCTATTCCCAAAAATATTGGCCCGCTTTGTATTTTCTTAGGCGTTGCATGTGGACCATCATAAACTTCTGCAATACTACCGATTGTGGTCCAACCCATCCCCCTAGAAATCCCCCCCACCAACTCAACATGCTCCTTTTCAATGTTCTTCCGAAACTGCTCGGGCACCTCGTCCCAGATGTGAGTATCCACACGAAAAGGAAGCGAGCTTTCTTCAAAGGCTTCTTTCAATTGGGAAACTTGGGATGCTTGCGTCGGCGAGGGGAACACCACAATATCAAGATCAGATTCGGGTTTGGATGTCCATTTGACACGCGAGCCGTAGGCCCAGACTTTGACGCCCGGTAAGTATTGCTTGAAGAGGTCTAATATAATTTTGCGTTGTTGGGTAGTTATGTCGATGGAATCGGTCATTCCCAGGTTTCCTTTGTCATGGTTTGATATAAACCAATAGCATCATCGATAAATGCACCCATAATTTCCAGGCAATCTTTGGCTTTTTCACCACTGTAATCATGCGCCGTGGCTACCCGGGTATCTGCGTATTTGAGCCACTCTTCTATATTAGAAGAAAGCAGTTTGTTTTCTGCGGCGATGCGAAATATCGGTTTTGGGCTGTTGGGCATATCGGGTATACCCATCTCTTCGATAAGATACCTTTTTAAAACCTTCCACATGCAATCATAGGTTGTCTCGAACCGTTGAATTACCGATTCGGCTACAGCTTCTTGCATTAAAGCAGGTAAAGAGGGGTCAAGGTTTTGATAGTTTTCCTGTTGCAGCTCTAGGTGTTTTAAAGCTTTTTGAAATTTATCGTATTCGATCATATATCATACCCCAGCCCCGATAGATTCTTTTTGATCTCTTTTTCGAGTTGGTCGCTCTCTTTAAACTGTGTTTTAAGCTGCGCGCTCAGACGATTCATTTTTTCGGCAAAAGGTTCGGTGTCTTCTTCTTCGGCTTCTGCCCCTACGTAGCGGCCGGGGGTGAGTACGTAGTCATGTTGTTTGATTTCGTCAAGGGTGGCGTTTTTACAAAAACCTGGAATGTCGTTGTATTCTTTATAGCTCGATTCGGTTTTCCAGTTATGAAACGTCGAAGTTATTTTTTCAATATCATCTTCGGTAAAGTCGCGTAGTACCCGGTCTTTCATATAACCGAGGTTACGGGCGTCGATAAAGAGCACCTCACCACTTCTATCGCGGTTTTCATTTTTGCCGTCGGGACCACGGCGGGGTTTTTTATTTTTAGTTAGAAACCAGATGCAGGCGGGTATCTGAGTGTTAGTAAAGAGCTGTCCGGGCAATGCGACCATACATTCGACCATGTCAGCTTCGAGCAGGTTTTTACGAATTTCGCCTTCACCTGAAGTGTTCGAGCTCATCGATCCATTGGCCAGAAGCAAGCCGAGACTTCCGTTGGGTGCAAGATGATAAAGCATATGTTGCAACCACGCAAAGTTTGCATTACCTGAGGGTGGCAGGCCGTGTTTCCAGCGGGGGTCGTCATCTTTAATTCCGGCGTTCCACTCTTTCATGTTGAACGGGGGGTTGGCCATCACAAAGTCGGCTCGCAAGTCGGGGTGTTTGTCGCTCGTAAATGTATTGCCCGGTTCGCCCCCGAAGTTAAAGTCGATCCCGCGAATTGCCATGTTCATTGCGGCGAGGCGCCATGTTGTTGGGTTGGACTCCTGACCATAGACCGAGATGTTGCCAAGTTTGCCACCGTGCTCTTCGATGAATTTTTCAGACTGCACAAAGAACCCGCCCGAACCCATAGCTGGGTCATAGACACGCCCTTTGTAGGGTTGCAGCATTTCTACAATGAGACCAACAATTGATTTAGGGGTGAAGTACTGCCCCCCTTTTTTGCCTTCGGCAAGAGCGAATTGGCCCAAAAAGTATTCATAGACATGACCCAGAATATCTTTTGATTTAAGCGATTCATGTTGAAACGGTATTTCAGATATTTTATCGATCAGCGAACCCAGAATATTCGAATCAATTTGACGCCGTACATAATTTTTATCCAAAACATTCTTGAGCTTCTTTTCGTTTTCTTTTTCTATTTGTTCAAGCGCGTCATCGATGAGTTTGGCTATAGAACTGAACTTGTATTTGAACTTTTTGCCCTTTTTAATTTCAATTTCCGTGCCGGGGGCCACCTTGGCATAATTCTTCAAATTCTCCCATCGGGCAAGAGCCGGTACCCAGAAAACGTTTTTTTCGAGGTAGAAATCTCGCATTTCAAGCTCTTCGGCGATCATGACATCTGTTTCTTTATCGGGTTCTCCCAAAAAGTAATCGTGCTTAGGGTCGGTGAAATTCTTCTTGAGTTCAACTCGGCGTTCTTCGAAAGAATCCGAGACGTATTTTAAAAAGATGAGCCCCAATACCACGTGTTTGTATTCCGCGGCATCAACATTGGCTCGCAGTTTATCGGCAGCGTTCCAGAGTTTTTTTTCAAGATCTTTTAGATATATTTGTTCGTTTTGCATGTCTAGTGTTCTACAATCTACCCCCACAACCCGCCGTCAATCTGATTCCCGCAGTGAAAATGAACCAGACTCCCCTTCCCCCAACTCCAAATCACGATTTTTTTTTCTTAGCTTCTATCTCTGCTTTTTTCAACATTCTAATAATAATACCATAAAAATCCGGAACATAATATTTACGATTCAAGCGACCTTTTGAACCATTAATTACGAATTCTCAATTATCAAATCGTAATTAATGTTGTCGGGCAGCTTGTAATCTAATTATGATATGTAACGTTTTTTGTGCGAATGTTATCTTTGCCTTGGGGGGTTAGGTTTATTGTTTGACCTTTTCAAATATTTGCTTTATACTTTGCATCATCTTTTTTCCAGACATATTCTCGTTGAAAGGCCGGTACAAATAATTGGTTTTCATCAATACGATCTAGTATTTGGTTTAACACAAAAATACCCTCATCGACTGTCACTCAAACATCCGAAACTAAGCCCTCCCCCATTTTGTAACATCGATGTTACAAAATAGTATTTCTGTGTGGGGCTATTGCAAGCATCGGGGTAAAATCAATGCAGTTGACAAGAATTTAAATTAAGATATTTTAGCTTGCCTGTCAATGAAAAATTGTGTCTTTATTGATGAGTTATCAAGAGAAAATACGGAAAATCTCGCAAATTTTATTTTAAATAGTTGGAAAGATTCCTTGATTAGAATGAAAGCTAAAAAAAGTACTTTACCGCTCAAACTTATTGATAAAATGATTTGAAAATATTACAAAACAGGAGAATTTATGAAGTTTAAATTAATCACAATAGTCGGGCTTATTACTCTTTTATTTGCAACTTCCTGCAAAAAAAATAAATCCAACCCGGCTTTCTCAAAAGATGCGGAAGTTTTTATTATTTCCCCATCTGACGGTGAAACCCTTTCTAACCCAATTACAGTAAAATTTGGTGTTAAAGGAATCGAAATTGCACCGGCAGGTTCCGAAATAGCTCATTCGGGACACCATCATTTGTTTATTGATGTTACTGAAATGCCTGATATGAAAGTTGCACTGCCTGCAAATGATAACATTAAACACTTTGGCAAAGGTCAAACGGAAACATCGATTGAGTTGGCTCCGGGAGAACATACACTGCAATTGGTAATGGGAGATAAAAATCATACTGCGCATGCTCCGCCGGTAATTTCAAAAAAAATAAAAATTACCGTTAAATAACTTTTCCAAACTATGAACGGTGCGAGTTTTTTATGAATTCTGAGTTGGGTTCCAACTTGTTCCGTTCAAAAAGCGTGGTTTTTGATGGCTGTCTTCGTGGTATTATATTACATGAACGGGTATCTTGGTCGAATGTTTGATTTTTTTGAGATATAGCCGTCGCGGTTTTCGTCGGCCCGAATACCGACATAAGTGATGGCCTCGTCGATTTCGGATAGGGAAGAGTGTATGCTTTGGAGGGTGAAAGCTTTCCCCCTCGCTCTGGCCGCCAGGCGTCCGCCGCTACCCCCTACGTTTTCTAGTGAACATGGCTTCATGTTTGAAGTTTTTTGTGAGTTCTATTTTCGTCGCTAGAACCAATCGCCTGAATAATGATGAATCAACTTTAAATTACACCATCGATATTTATTTGCTTGACCATTTGGGTAATTTGTATTACAATGTAGGTATGAGACAAGTGATTTCGATAAGTCTAGATGAGGAAACTAAAGAGAGACTGGACAACATTTCTCAGTCCCGGCACCTGAATAAAAGTTTTATCGTAAAAGAAGCATTGAGAAAGTACTTATTTCTTGAAGAGATGGAACTTACTAGAACAGAGCTTCGACCCTATGCTGAAAAACAAGGGTATGTTACGGACGAAGATATTTTTAAAAACATCTCTTGAAAATCATATTAGACACAAATGTAATAATCTCGGCTTCAGTGTTCGGTGGACTGTCGGCGGATATTCTGAGTTATTGTTATGAGAGACATGAAGTGTACATTTCTGAATTTATCCTGGATGAGTTTCATAGAGTTTTAAAGGAAAAATTGAAAGTTCCTGACAATTTAATTGCATCAAAAATCATTTCATTTCAGAAAAATCTCAATTATGTCGTTCCAGATAATCCAATACCAGATCTGTGCTCTGATAAAGATGATAACCCTATTTGCCAATTAGCACTGTATGTTAATGCTGATTACATCATTACTGGTGATAAAGAATTTCAAAAAGTTAATAATATAGATTCTACCAGAATAATAAGTCCTCGGGAATTCTGGATACATAAAGATAATCAAATACACTGACCCCTTAGTTGGCGTTCGGGACAAGGCATTTCAAAACGTCATCCAGATCAGAAAAGAGGTCTTTCAAATGACATTTCAGGTCATGCAATGTCTCCCCTTGAGTTCTGTAATCCGGAAAATGGAAAACATCATCAAACTAAACGCAAACGACTTGCCTGAAAACAGAGTATGTATAATATAAATTTTGGAGGGTGAAAGCCTTCCCCCTCGCTCTGGCCGCCAGGCGTCCGCCGCTACCCCCTACGTTTTCTACGGAGTGGAAATTTTCCTGACGCGTTGCTTGATGTTGGAATTAGTTCGCCGAGGGCTTTCGCCATGGCGGGAGAGTAAGTCCACCACAGCGTTCACCACAAATGAGAATCATGCACTTCGATTACAAAGCTGTCAATGTTAGCTGACAAACTCTAGTAATACATTTTTTGAGAAAGTTTTCAAAGGAGGAGAGAGAACTTGAGGTTGTTTGTTTTGTGCATGACTCTTTTCTTCATTATGTATTAGACCCATTTTTCTTAAAAAGGTTCCAACTTTTTTTAGGTTTTTTAAAAAAATGAAATCAAGTCGTACACATCAAACAAGGAACTTCATCGTCTTCTTCATCGAGTACATCGGCGAGTACTTCGTGCAAGGGTTTGTTGGGTTTGTTTTTAGATTCACGGGCGACACGCTTTTGGTTGTCAGAAATAATTCGATCTTTTCGAAGTAGAAGTTCATCCAACGTTTCACCCTCAACCCAGTTGTAGGTTCTGCCGTCGGAATGCTTTTGCTCGTAAGCTTTCGCCTTTTCAAAAAGATCGGGATGATTTTTCGCCAGCATCACCCACTCATATTTTCTCTGGAAAAAACAAAAATAACATCCTGACCGGCTGCGCCATTGGTAATAAGCAGGCATGCCAATACCACTTTCATCGAGAATTCGAATGACATCTGGTTTTTCAATACCGTCATACATAAACGGATACCTTGGTCGAATGTTTGATTTTTTAGAGATATACCCTTCGCGATTTTCGTCGGCGCGAATTCCGACATAAGTGATGGCCTCATCATCGCCGATAAATGCCTCAAGAGGTTTAATTTTCATTTGGATAGTACACCAGCGTTGTTGCGCCGAGGGTAAAAACCCGTTGTAGAGTTCGAGCCAGTGATCAAATCCTTTATCGGCGCTCAAGTATTCAATATGTATACCTAGTCGTGCTTTGAGTTTATCTAAAAATTCATAAGTCTCGTCGAGCTCTTTATGAGTATCGCAAAAGAAATATTCCATGTCGGGAACTTTATCATGAAGATAAATTGCCAACGCCGCCGAGTCTTTCCCCCCGGAGAGACCGAGAACATGTCGCTGTTTTTTTTGTCTGTCTTTTTGGTATATTTTTTCGGATGCAAGCATAAACTACCCCTTTATAATATTATTTCGCCGGTCCGTTTCACCTTGGTCTGTCGAAGTTTCCCGAACGTGACTCAACTCATCCTTCCGGGTATTTAGTAAAACACGATCTGCCAACAAAGACAACAGAGCTTTACTGTTTTTCTCACTTTGTAACAAATGGTTTTTATCTAATAGATGATCTAAAATCTCGTTTAATTTATCTTTATTTTTTTCGTCCACCCAGATCACTTCATCCATCTCATTACCATCGGGTTTCGTTATTGTAATTTTTCTGGCCTCAAAACCTTCGCCCTTGTTACCTGCCCTGGTAACCAAAGTTTCAAGATTTTGAAAACGACGAGCAATTTGGGTAATATTCATTTCAAAACTATCAACATCTTCATCTTTAAAAGATTCTGCGGGTTTATCGGCAATCACCATAACCAACGCTTCCAGCCATTTTTCATCGTCTGCCCCGGTCTCTTTTGCCGCTAAAATAAACCTTTTTAACAAAGGTTCCATAGCCCCTTTTTCAAGACGGCGCGCACGTACTCGAAGCTCTTCGCGTAGTTTCTCTTTTTCGCTGCTGATACTAAAATAGTGAAAAATAAAATTAAGGCATTTAGAGAGAAGATCGCCATATGCATTTTGAATTTCAGACAAAGATTTTATCAGTTTTGTTTTAATCTCTTGAATCGTTTTCTCATCTAAGCGATTCGAAATATCTTCGTCCTCGTTAATAAATCCTAAAGCATATGGAATCTCAGTAAATAAGAGGTAATCAGGTTCGCGTGCATTGTCAATGACTAACATCAGAGCACGACTTTCATTCGCGATATTTCTGGTTTGCCGAGTATACTTTGGCAAAGCCTTCACAAATTTAATAAACGGTTTTACCACTTGCAGCAATGATGCATTTTGCATATCCGTTTTATTACTAACACCTGTAAAAACGGTTTCAAGTTCTTTAAAATAACTTCCTTTTAGACCGCCAATATCAAAATGTTTTACCGAAAAGTTTTCGGGTCTTTTCAGAAGTAGTTCTATCGATGCTTTACCAATAAACGGAACAAAACTGCCATTGTGGTACAAACTCAAAGAGTCGGTATTTTGAATTAATACCAGCAAAAATAGAAGGGGCATCAAAGACTCACTAACCCCATAAGGGGGCAGAGCCATATGGTCGTATAAATCTCGAAGAGTTCTAATCTTTTTCTTATTCTGTTTCAGGCAATACGCTTCCACTTCCTTCAAGGTTTTGTACAACCCGCTTTTCGACGTTGGATGTTGAAACACCCACTTTTGGTCTTGGTAAATATATATTTCATTTTGTATAAAAAGAGATTCAAAGATAGAAGTCTCAGGACCATAACCGGCCAGACCAAGCCTCTCTAAACCATGTGAGCTGAACATCGCTTCCATCAGTAACTTTTGAGCTTTCGCCCCTTGCGTTGTTAACTGGCTTCGGTGAATCAACTCATTGTGTAAAACAACACCTTTTGTATACGTCCGTTTTAAAAGATCGGAAAGAAGTGTATTCAAAGCCGATGGGGACGGAGTCTGGTATCTCTTTTTACCGTGGTAAAGCAGGGTTCGGGCAGCTAAAATATTGGCAGTTTGAAAGGTGGAATCAAGTGTCTTCTTCAACAACTTTTCGGTTATAAAAATACGTTGGTCGACCTCTTTAGCAGCGACCCGGTCTAAAGTAAGTTGCTTATTCTCAGCGCGAACCCTTTTTAAAGCGTCATACTCTAAAACAATCGAACGCAAGGAGCTTACCGTTTTGGGAACCAAACAAAGAACCGGTTTTTTTTGACTATTGAGATCTAAAAGAGGGGTAAATTTAATCTGGTCTACATAGTACAATAACAGTCCATCTGATTTTATGGGTTCGTCGAATAGACTTTCACTGTCTATCGTCGAGTCGATAAATAACCGTTCAAAATAGCGAAGTCTACCTGTTTCATAACTATACTTTTGAGCAATCAACGGTCTCATGTAAAAATTTTCATTTAACAATTTGGCAAGCGGAGCTTTGTTGTTTTGCTTCGCCTCACTCACCGCCTTCTCAATATTAAAATCAGACCCCTGCCAGATTCTATACTCATCCAGGCCTTTACGATATACAATAAGACCTTTGTCTTCAAGTTCAGATAAAATACCAAGCCAATAGGCACGATCATTTTTAAGGTTCGTTTGGTCACCTTGTGTACTTGCCGGACTATCCAAAAGAGCCAAAATCGTGAGACTCTTTTCTGACTTGAGTGCACCACCTGTAGAGAGCAGATTCAAAAGTCCGATTGTTTTAATAACATTCTGGTGGTCTAAACCAGAGTAACGAGCCTCTTCGACTTTCTCCTGAATTTCAACCCACCGTTGAAAACCGGGACGAAACCCGATACCGGACGATTCAATAAAATAGTCATAAAGTCTATGGAGCTTCAACGAGGGCCAGTCAGAAGTATGTAAATCGTATTCATTTAAAAACATTCCCATGGAGTGAGGTTCCAAACCAGCTAAAAAAGTAAATAAAGAGCGATCATTCTGTGCAAATTTTTGACACAACAAAGGCAACAGACGAGCCGAAATCGGATGCAAAGGGTAAAGTTTTGTATAGACCTCTAAAGGAACCCCTTTAAACGCAGAATTATTCTGTAGCACTTTTTGCCAACCCAGAGTGTGAGCGGCCAATTGTTTTTGCAGTGCAGGTTTAGCCAATTCACCAGTATGTTCCATGGCGTGGGTCATAATCGAAAGGGTCTCTTCAGGACTTTCATAAAAAGGGATGTCCTCAAATCGGCCCTGGACTTTCGCCCACTCATTGCGGTGAGCCGGAGTCATGTTTCCCGCATATTCATCAAAAGCCTGGTGCAAAAGTCCAAAAAAGTAAATTTTATTATTCGTCTTTTCACCGGAGTCCACCGACATCTCAGCCAACTGCTGTAAAAAATAGAGATCGCCAGAAGCCGAATCTGAAGCAGCGTACTCCAGCGTCTTTCCGAGTTCATCGACAATAAGAAGCAGGCCGCCAGCACTTTGGGATGTTTTTTGAATAAGCGTTAAAACCTCGCCTGCCTCCATGGCAGAAATATCTTTTTGTAAAACAGTTTCGAGATCTTTTAGCAAAGAAGGTTTCGCCCCCCGTTTGCCAGCAAAGTAGTTCCGAACTCCACTTTCAAGAGCTCTTAAAACCGAGACCATCACAGGCTCCCGAGAAGCTGTTACAACCGCCCGTAAAAATCCGTTATCTGGTATTTGCTTTTCAAAATAAGAGGCCAGTGGCTTCGAAACATTTCTTAAAATAGAAATAGCATTTTTATAAACTGGCTCCGTTTTACCGGCCACAAGCGAGCTGAAAAAATGGGCAAAAGCCGACTTCCCGGTTCCATACACTCCGGTCAACGTATAGGCAGAAACAGAGCGTCTATCTTTTGCAGCCGCGACAACCCTCTCTAAAATTTCTTCACCTTTGTGGGTCACCACATAACCAAGAACGCTATCCGCCATTTGCAAGTCGCGCTCCAGATTTACCGAGCGAGAGTACCTGCGCCGTATGTGTATCTGTTTTGATAATAACATCAGTTATTTACCGCTATTCGAATTGGCTCTTCTTCTATTAATTCACTATAACTGTGGCGATCACTACTGCCATAATAGCCTTGTAAAATTTCATGATAAAGATGCATGGCGGAACCTTCAAAAACCATATGGGCAACGCCAGCTTGGTTAGCGACTTTCAAGTTTTTATGCTTGGCGCTCACCTGTTCAATCGCCACTTCAATTTCAGATTCGGTAATTTTACAAACCAGACCTGGGCTCGATGTTTCATACGTAAGTTTCGTTAGTGATATAGTTTGAGCCACTTCTGCGGTTGAGCTGACATAATCCAGACACAGAGATACAATAATTTCAGCAGGCAGATTGCTCTTTTCGCCGGTATGAAATACATATTTCTTCTTCTCATAATTTTCAGGGTACTTATGTATTAGATCGAGTATTACAAAAGGTGAATCGAGGCTATCTTCTATGAATTTATCACCCACCGGGTCGGCCAAATACATTCTCAGTAAACAGTTTATATCTTTTTCTATGGATGATGTTGCAATGGGTTTTGCCGGGCCTTGCTGCTTCACGTAAAGATCTAAAGCAGTCACAGCTTCTTCGCTCGTGAAATCGCGAAAATTAAACTCATTAAAAAGATAAAACCAGGCCGTAGCTTGCTCCCCGTTTGTGGCCAATTTATAATGCAACAACCACAACGAAGCCGGGTCCTCTAAATAGGGGTCCCAACCAGTTTTGCCAAACAAGTGGTTCGCAAACGATGTGGTCTTATACCCCGCCCTGTTTTCCATCTCTTCCATAAGCCCAAACGCACTCAACCAATACCGAATGGCATTCGCCATATTCTTACCCACGCCTAGGTGAATATGCGCCTCGTTTTTATTGTAAAAGAGGGCCGGGTCTTTTTTCACGTGGTCGAACCCTTTTTTAAGCCACCCGAAGCGGGGATGGAAAGTTTCGTGTCGTGCGAATACAGTGTGTATCTCCCCCATTCCAGCGATTCCAACAATATGTATAAAGCATATATTGCTGTACGTAGTTATGTATAATGTATATATCGAGAGGTCAAGCGAAATAGCACTGTTTACAGGAAAGAGTGTATGTTTTGGAGGGTGAAAGCCTTCCCCCTCGCTTTGGCTTTTTTGTCGGTGTCGCATATATGCGACACCGACAAAAAGAGCCGCCGCTACCCCCTTCGGTTTATAGTGAACATGGCTTCATGTTTGAAGTTTTTTGTGGGTTGGGAAATTGCTTATTGTAGTTAGGTGGAATTAATACTTATCGAGTTTGCCATAAATTTATTTTAAAAGTTTTACTATCATCGCCATAGGTCAGAGGTATAGCTCCTTGAATAATCTGATATTTATCGCCTTTATTCATAATATTATCATCATTCATATCAAGAACGCATAATATATTACCGTAACTTCCGGGGGAGTAAATATGCTTCTGCTGTAATGGTAGCCTTACCTGTGTCATCATATAAAACACCAACAGAATCAGCAAAACCTATATTCTGTATTTTACTTAAATCAATAGCTAAAAAAGCAGATTTGCTTATTAAACCAGCAGCCATTTTATTTAATATAGAAGAATCAACGACAGCACTCAAGGTACTTAAAACCTGCAAATTGTTGAAATGTATCGTATTTTCTGTGACGATGCCAGTTATGATTTGACCAACATCGGTTGTATCGTCTACCCTGTTGCCATTAACATCAACTTTGATAATTATAGTATATGTATGACCAGCTATTAAACCAACCATTGCTTTTCTATAATTGCCATATGAATCTACTTCTTCACGACTAGGTTTCAAGGAGAATGTAATTTCCGGTACTCTTAGATTCGTGGTCTCGTCAATTGTTGTAATAGAGATTAAACCATTTGCCTTGCCACCAGAAAAACTTATATTTATTGTTGAGCCACTCGCAGGATAAACAATAAAAAATCCTCCTAAAAGTAAAATTATTACAATCGCCTAAATGAATAATTATATTTTTTCATATTTTAATCCTTCTCATATATTTATATTAGGGGCAACCACCATATAATGGCTCTGGAACATTAGTGGTTGTCGAAACGGGTATGTCTAAATAGCAATGACTGCTACAAAAGCAACATCTAGAGCCAACCCCAGGTACGTTACACCAACAACCAGGTTTCTTAATCGTGTAGTACGTAGTAGTTACAACTTGACAAGTTCCAGAGGTTTGAACGGAAGCAGAAACAACTGATGCCGATGGGTTGCAGTCGCCGCAAGATGTTTTAGAATCTTTTGGTATTGATGAAATTCCTACACTCGTTTGGCAGCCTAGTGCATTTACATTTGGCTCACATCTATAACCACTTTTACAGGGTGTCGATGGATCATTGTCATGATCAACGCAATCATAAAAACATTCATGTTTAGCAGTACAACCTACTATTGGTAATGTACTTGTCTCCTCCCCTCCTCCGCAAGCAGAGCTAACAATAATAGTTAATAAACTAACCAGTAATAAATTCTTTTTTAACATTAAAGTTGGGTTCATAAATAGTCTCCTTAAATTAAATAATAATTCGATATTCTAAAGCTTAATAATTCGATATAGGCACAAAATCTACATTTGCTAATAATATTTTATCTGAAACAGGCACTGTAAGGTTAAACTCATTTTGACCCAGCTCTAAGTTACCGCAAATAGCACCATTTAAATCAGCATTAATATGGATTTTTGATAGATCATTACTAATGAATAAATAAATTCGATAATCTTTCTTACCACCAGGTACACCACCAGGTAGATGTTTGTAGGCGATTTGAACTGTGAAAGTCGCAGTTGCATTTTCAATTTTTTCAACAGAGAAGAAACCTCTATTGAAATTGTCAGATATCAGCGGGCGTAATGATAATATGCCATATTTACCATTTCGACTTGCGTCAGGGTAAGTAACTGTTATATTCATCTTGGTATAGCCTGTTGCTGTATCTATAACAAAAGAATTAGTTTTACTGAATGTTACAGATGGCGATGGCAAAATACTGTCAGTTACGGGAGATACTATGATTTCATCTTCACTGAAAGACTTAATCTCAAGTTCTTTAAATGGTATATTTGTAAAAGCAGAGTCGGGTATCGAAATATTACCACAAGTGGTGCATAAAGCATTCTCCCATTCAAAATGCATTATTTTTTTATCTGGTGTTAAATAATAATGCCCTTGCACCGTGACTCCAGGCTCAGCACTAGTCATCATCTCATAATTGCCGTTTCTTTTCATATCAACAACAACCTGCTCGCCATCGACAGTACCGGCATAGATGGTATCTTTAGTTAAGATGAAACCGGCAGATACCGTAGTGTTTTTTCCAACTTTAATTTTACGAGCAATGAAACTACCAAGAACATTACTGTCTTTGCCAAATTCAAGCTCGGCATTTTTTGCGTAAATATTTGCAATTACTAGACTGTCTTTACCGATGTTAATTTCGATATTATCATCATGTTTAATATTTTCATCCTCTTCATCTTCATCTTCATCTTCATCATCTTTTTCTGTTTTATGTTCTGATGACACAAAAAAAGTTAAATCATTCGGATTACCTGTTGCTGTTATCAATTTAGTCTCTTTTTTTAATTTAATAGAACCTTTCACCATAACTACACAAGTGTGGAGGCAGGTCAGTGAAGAAGATTTTTCCAACTCGATACTTTCGAAAGTATACCAGCCATTGTCTAATTCTAGCGTATCGTCTTTGCTAATTTCCAGCTTTTTATAATTACCCTCAGCTAATGGACTGTCAGCGGCAGAAACATCAGTACTGCCAATAGTGCCGATTAAAAAATCGGGGTAGCCTGGCAAGTCGCCTAGGGGATTGGTACCGTGCTTAATTATGGCTTCAGGTGAAATTTCAAATACATTTGCTTCTAAATTGCCATCTATAATCGCATTTTTTTTAACCTTAATTTTTTCTGCTTTGAGGATATAGCCTGTACCAACATTTACATTTTCATCAATTTCGATTTTACTGCAATGCAATTCTGGTACGTCATTTTCTTCTTCGGTATTATCTTCATCATGTAATGAGCAACCGCCAATAACATATACATTAGAATTGATGTTTGCGTTTTCTTCGATTTCTACTTCTTCTAATGCTATCATACCACTTAATATTGTAAATTGGTTGTTGCCTGCAACAACAGTGACGCCACTAGGTACATTATCAAATTGCCCTGTTGCGTTAGAACAATTTAAAAGGAACACTACAAATAATAAAAAGATACATTTTTTCATAAAAAACCTCGAATGATATTTTTAGCCTTAAAATTAGCTATTAAAACACTAGATAGGTAAAAATTGTAGATAAGTAAAAGTTGCTTAAATTCTAATTTTATTACTAAATATATACATATGTTTCGATGTGTCAATACTTTTTTAAAATTATTGTGGTTTTATAGTGGAAAAATAATATCATTTAAATACAATAATTGAAATTCAATATTCTACTGATTACGACAAGATATTCCCGCTATGCTTCTTTAGCTTATTGAGCCAAATTAAAGACATATCATTAATTTTGTAATTATGAGATGTATTTCAAACGATCTCCATCATCCGCGCCTTCGGTAGTGAAAGCTTACAGAATTTTTAGAAAAAAACAAAAAAAACACCAAAATCGTTAAAAGATTTTTCAACTATTGAAGATAATTCAATTCCGCCCCGTACCGACTCGCATACCCATTCAACCCGCATACACACTCTGCACAACAGACGGATATTTCTCATAGAAATATCGAAACAAGTTGATTACTTTTTCTTCGATTTCGGAGCCGTTGTAAAAGCCTAGCAGCTCAGTGAGATTTACCCATTGGTGGATATTTTATTATAATGCCTGTATCAATTATTTTACGTACTTTCGTATCAAAATCTCTGTCGTTTATGTTAGAAACCCTAACCCAATACTTTTCATTAGATATGGATATTGCTTCTGTTTCAGAAGCTTCTATTTCGTTGGTTATTAATTGTGTTGAAGTCATATAATTTAGAATAAATAAATCTCAATACTTTGGCAACAATTATTGAACAACATAACCTGGTTCTGAGGTGCTTTTAAAACAAATTTATTCATTATATCATCACCCCAACATTCAACTCTCCACCATGTACAACTTCTTCTGAAATTGGTAAAACAGCGCGCGAATCTTTTCTACACCACCGAGGTTTTCAGTGGCATCTTGGATGGTATGGTATTGCATGTTTAGCAGATCAGGTAATTTCTCCGCAGCAAGTTCTTCCACGCCGGTTTGAATATAACGCTCCAGTACAAATTCGATAAACTCGCGTTCTTTGTCTTTCAGACCATAAAATATGGCTGCACTGGTTTCGGCTACTCGGTCTGTTCGTTTTACAAGGGCTCGGGTGAAGGCAATGTAAGCCAACACATCAAAAAGATCGCTATCTTTGGCATTCACCAGTTCTCTCAACACTTCTAGTTCATCATGACCAAACCCTTTTTGAGCAAGAGCTTCCAGTAGTTTTTGCCGGGTGACGGGATTCGCCCAGATCTTTCTAAGTTCGGTTTCATCTTTAAAGTGTTCCGGAATTTCACCAAAAAGATTATCCATAAATTCCTCGGCTGACATCGGCTTACCATCGGCACTCCAGAATGAAGTGGATAACATGCTTTGAATTTCTCGCTCTTTTCCATCACGCAATTTCACTTTAACTTTCTTCTTACAGATACAAGGTCGTTGATGACATTTAGGGCAAGTTTCTTTTATACAAATACAAGGTCTTTGACCGCAAACAGCGCAAGGTGGCTTTACACAAACACACGGTAATTGACCACACTTCTCGCAAACATCTTCATTACATATACAAGGTTCTTGCTCACATTCTGAACAAACCGGTTCACCATCCCACGCAGGGTCAGCAAAGTGAAGATATGCATCCACAAAATCATAAATTGTAAAAAACTCTTTACCGTCAAAAAGCCTGGTTCCTCTACCGACAATTTGTTTAAACTCGATCATAGAATTGACTGGTCGCATTAAAACGATGTTGCGGATATTCCTGGCATCTACTCCGGTTGAAAGTTTTTGCGATGTTGTTAAAATAGTCGGTATAGACATTTCATTGTCTTGAAATTCTCGTAAAAACTGTTCGCCATTTTCGCCATCATTTGCCGTAACACGAACACAATAATTTGGGTCTGTACTCGTTTTGTATTGATTCACTAACTCCCGAACAGCGGCAGCATGGTCTTGCGTAGCACAAAAGATAATTGCTTTTTCGTTTTGGTTGGCTTCATCCATGTAAACCTGAACACGTTTTGCCTCTCTTGCTTTAATCTCAATAATTTTGTTAAAATCAGGCTCAGTATAAAGTTTGCCTTCTTCAATCTCACCTTCAATAATTTGGTCATCACTGGTGTAGATATAATCATCAATGGTTGTTTTAATACGTTTTACTTTAAATGGTGTAAGGAAACCATCGTTAATGCCTTCTTTTAAAGAATACACAAAAACAGGTTCACCAAAGTATTTATAAGTATCTGTATTATCTTTTCGCTTTGGAGTAGCAGTTAAACCTAACTGAACAGCCGGCGAAAAATATTCTAAAATTTTTCTCCAATTACCTTCGTCATTGGCTCCGCCACGATGGCACTCATCTATAATTATGAAATCAAAATAGTCTTTCGGATATTCTTCATAGTTTGGATGCTCTTCATCTCCTGTCATGAAGGTTTGAAAAATGGTAAAAAAGATATTACCATTGGTGGGTACACGAACTTTGTTTCTACCGGTATTCGTTACAAATGTGTTGACAGATATTTTCTTTCCTTCATCATTTATATCTCGAATCGCTTTTGGACTAATACGAACCAGAGCGTCATCAGCAAATGCGGAATACCTTGAAAATTCACCATAGGCTTGATCGGATAAAATATTTCTATCAGCCAAGAACAAGATTCGAGGTCTTCTACTTCCATCTCGTTTTAAATTCCAGCGAGTTTGAAATAGTTTCCAGGCAATGTGAAATGCAATCGTAGTTTTTCCGGTACCAGTTGCCAGAGTTAAAAGAATTCGATCTTTACCATTTGCAATAGATTCCAGTGCATTGTTTACAGCTAATTCCTGATAAAATCTTGGAGCCTTCGTTTTATTAATATCTTCAAAGGGAACTTCGCTAAACTTTTCTCTCCATTCGTTTTGAACGGCAAATGTTTTATTCCATAGTTCATCTGGTGTAAGAAAATTCTCAACCAAACTTTCAGCGCCGGTTTTTAGGCATATTTCATAAATCTCTCGTCCGTTAGTTGCATAGGTCGTTTCTAAATGAAGTTTTAACGCATCCGTTTTTGCCTGCGCTACACCCTCGCCTACTTCTAACTCATTACTTTTAGCTTCTATTACAGCGAGCTTCATTCCTTTATAAACCAAAACATAATCTGCAATAGAAGGCTTGGCCCTTACGCCACCGATTTGAATTTTACCGGCAGTGATATGGTACTCACGTAAAACTTTGGAACCTTCTACAACACCCCAGCCACAGGCTTTTAGTTTAGGGTCAATGAGTTCTGCTCTTGTTTCTGCTTCGTTCATACGGTTACTTCTTTTGTTGTATTTAATTCACCACTAAATGCTTTTTGTAATATTGATTTTTTTAGTTCGTCAAGATCATTGAGTTTTTGTTGGTAGATGGTTTCGAGTTTTTTCGTTTCAACAGATAGGGCATCGAGTTTGGCAACGATTGTTTGTTGGGTTTTTAGGGTTGGAAGATAGAGTTTATATGCGAATAAATGGTTACGATTTACTTTGGGCATTCCTGCCCGTTCCGAACCAAGAATCGCATATTCGGTAAAATCTTTACTCAACAACATATGGTATAAAAAATCCTTTGTCATTTTCTTCTTGCTTGGTGATAAAGGATAGATATCTGCGCTACATAACCCTTGAAAATCGCAATTTACTACTTTCATAAGATAAGGTCGTATTTTACTGTAAAGAACCATTGATTCATCAAATAAGAATTTACCAGAAATAAGATTTTCTTCTTTTGCCGTTTTCAATTCCAATAAGGTACCCTTTTGAGATTCAATATTTCCAGCACCAATGTGAATTAAATTCTGAAATTCAGGTTTTCTCGGGTCTATTAATTTTGACGATATTTCACAAACCTCACCCAACGTCTTCTCTTCCCATTCATTCCCTTTGTTTTCAAACACCGATTGCAAATAACTCTCAAAAAGTTCTTTAGCATTCTTAAGGTTTTGTTCAGCATTGGATTTTGCTTTGGCTATGACTGCAAAAGCTTTGTCGAGAATAGATACGATGCGTTTTTGTTCGGGGAGTGATTTTGGGTAAGCAATTATAAACACTTCTAACTGGGCTTTAGTAATCGCTTGCCTTGTTGCCCCTTGTTCGCCCGTAAATAATAATTTATCTTTATAAAATTTTGATGTAAGTAATAAGTTCAAAAATGTAGGGTCGACTAACTCTTTGTTTGTCCTGATGATTGAAACATGCTGATTTACTCTTGCAGGTAAATAATCTGTTGGTATAATACAGCATCTTGCCACAGAAGCACCTGTAATGTTCAACAATACGTCATTTTCTTGAAGCGCAACATTATCTAAAGCTTTTGCTTGTTGATCGTCTATGAACGCAAGGTTTCTTTCCCTAAATTCGAAGTCATGAACATTCATGCTTCGTACTAATGAAATTCCCTCTGTTTTATAGCTTGCATTACCGCCTCGCGGCGTAGCACCACTTCCAATTTTACTCGCTACATCCCCCAACTTCTTACTTGCCCACCCTTTCGGTAGGCTCCGTGCATCCATTTTCATATCAAATCCAAAATAGAGTCTGCACTCGGATTGTCATATAGAGTTTTTGCATATTGTGTGTTTTCTGTTATTTTCATTGTTGGTTTCTTTTTTACTTGACATTGAGCTAGATATTATCTAATTTATCGTAGCGGTTGTCAGTGAATCGTCACTAGACGGTTCCACCATAAGGGATAATCGCTTTTTTATTTTTCCAACCTCTTTCATGCATTTCATCATTTCCTTCGGCTAAACCCTAGTAGCGACATGTCAAACCAGACCCTTAATCTTTTTTAGAAGTTCGAATGTTCCGATTTCCATTTTTGAGAAGGCCAACCGGTCACAATTTGTGACCAGTTCATCCTTTTCTTCTTCTGTTAACTGAAACCTGAAATGTTCTGGAAAACGACCAATGTTTCTTTTTACAGCTTGATTCAACACCTTTGTGTCAACCTGATAGAGATCAGCCAAATCAGCATCTATCATCACTTGAGCATCTCGAATACTAAATATTCTCTGATGAAGTTCAGAAGTTTTCATGAGCTGATTATTTCTCACACCAACTCCCGAATGCTCGATAATATCTTTTCACTATCTTTGTCGAGTTTCTGCATTGCCTTTAAAATATCTTTCGGTTTACGTAGTGGAGCTTCTTCTTTCTGGTTAGGATTCTTAGCGCTTAGATCAAAAGTAGTTTGGTCAATATCTTTTATATGGATACTCCAAGAGTTTTCACTTTCTGTCTTCTTCTTTTGTAGTTCTATAAATTCTGCCAGATCTTTTTCATTAAGTGCATTTGTTTTTCCAAGATTCCGAGCTAAGTTTAATTGATAAAACCAGACTTTTTTAGTAGAGCTTCCCTTTTTAAAAAACAGTACTACGGTTTTAACACCTGCCCCGGTAAATGTTCCGCCGGGTAAATCTAACACTGTATGCAAGTTACAATTTTCTAGAAGTTGTTTACGTATGGCAATAGAAGCATTATCGGTATTACTTAAAAATGTATTTTTAATAATTACACCGGCCTTGCCACCGGCTTTTAGTATTTTAATAAAATGTTGTAAAAACAAGGAGGCGGTTTCACCTGTTTTTATAGGGAAGTTTTGCTGAACTTCCGCACGTTCCTTTCCACCAAAGGGAGGGTTCGCCAGTACTACATCGTAACGATCTTTTTCTTGTATATCTGAAATGTTCTCGGCAAGTGTATTGGTATGTATAATATTTGGCGCTTCTACTCCATGAAGAATCATATTCATGGTGCCAATAATATAAGCCAATGATTTCTTTTCTTTTCCGTAAAAGGTTTTCTTTTGTAAGGTGGTGACATCGCTAGTCGATAGTTTTTTACTCTGTTTTAGATACTCAAAGGCTTCACATAAAAAACCTGCACTGCCCACCGCACCATCATATATTTTATTACCCATTTCCGGAGCTACAACTTTTACAATAGTTTTAATTAATGACCTGGGTGTATAATATTCTCCACCATTTCGACCGGCATTGCCCATGTTTTTAATCTTGTCTTCGTAAAGGTGACTCATCTCGTGTTTTTCGGCGTGCGTTCTAAAACGCAGCTCATCAATACGGTTTATTACGTCACGTAAGTTGTAACCGCTTTGCATTCTATTTTTCAACTCACTGAAGATCTCACCAATTTTATACTCTATGGTATCAGCACTTTCAGCTGATGTCTTAAACTTTTTAAGATAAGGGAATAGTTGAATATTTACGAAGTCAGCCAGATCATCACCGCCTCGTGCTTTATGGTGATCTAATTTACCATCTTTATCTTTTGGTGTTGCCCAAACATTCCATTGAAACTCCGGTGAAATAATATTGGTATAAGTTTTACCGGAAAGTTCAGCTGCTGTAGCTTTATCTTTTTCGAGGTCATCGAGATATTTTAGAAACAATACCCAGGAGGTTTGCTCTACATAATCTAATTCACTTCCACAGCCGGCATCTTTATGTAAAATATCGTCTATATTTTTGAAGGTCTGTTCAAACATTAGTTTTCCTTTAGTAAACTATGTAAAAGTAATATAAGCAAGATACATTGTAAATAAGCATAATTAGAATTCGTAAGGTAGAAAAAACTGGTCTGTGTCATGTTTTAAATAAATTTCTGGCGGTGGATTTGCTATAAATCCTCCTGAAGTAATAATTGTTTTTCGCTCAGAAATTAAGGCTTCAAAACGTTCCCTATGAGCCGGACCATCAGCTTCAGGAACCTGTATATAAACACGCCTTAGGTTTTTCATGTTTTCAAGATATAATTTATCAATACCCCTGTTAAAAAATGGAAATGAATACCCAATGACAATGAGTGTTGTTGTTTTTCCTGTAACCTTTAAAAGTTGATCTTTCATTTTCCTTGGGTACGGATCATCAGTTTCCCACGCAAAGTGAATTAGGGTTGATATCGGCTTATCTTTTCTATTGATATATTGATTATACCACTCCATGACTTTATCGATTACTTCCTGATTTACTTCTTTAAAATAAGGGAACTTATCATAATCATGAAAATCGGAATTATTGATGGAATGGGCTTCTGCGCTTCCGTTGATTTTTACAATTGAAAATTTGTCTCGATCAATTTCCATTTTTTCATCTTTGCGAGGGATCAGCTGCATGGATACAGAAATTTGCTCACCTAGTATATTTTCTGCGGCGTCCTTTAAAAAACTACTGTAGGAACGCTCTAACTGGCTGTCGTAATTCCATGAAATTATGTTAATATCTGGTGGAAGCTTTGCTGACCCGCTTTCATTTTCAAGAATACTTGCAAAGAAATTGTCATATCTTTGGTCAACACGTAAACGTGCCTGTTCAATCATGAAGTAACAAGATAGAGTTGCCTTTAGTCTATTGTATCTATCAAAATCACCTTGATGGTAAAGCTTTTTAGCATATGTATCAATAGATGTATTATTTCCGCATTCTTTCTCAAGCCATTTCAAGCTGGTAATGAATTCTTTTTCAATGTCATTCAGTTGTCTACTAATTCCTGGCTTTCCAGAAAGTGGTTGCTGTACAGCGTATAAATCTTTAAACCATGCAATAAAAAACCGTAATTTTTCACCCATATTAGAAACCAGTGGCAAAGCATTGCAACTAGCCCCTGCCCCTAACAGGTAAGTAAAGTGTTCGTTATTTTCAGCCATCGAATGTGCTACAAGTGAAATAATTCTAACCCGCCGTCAATTCCAATTCTCCTAGAAGAAATGAAGCAGTCTGCCACACTACCAACCCCACCGCTCCACACCTCTCTGCATCGCCGTTGTCTCAACAGCCCCCACGAGCGCTGAAAAAAGTGGATTCTCCCAGTTCTTCTCGGGCAATTTTTGTCCGGCAAATTTTCGAGCCTCAGTAAAAAAGCGGCCGCTTTTGTTTTCATTCAAGATGCGCCAGTAGTACACAATGTGCTCTTAATAATAGTACTTTTGTCTTTACACCGAATCAAGAGCTGGTTACGGTGATACAAATAAATTAAAATTATTACTCACTGCCTTAAGGCGTGATAATTACGTATGTCGTAACAAGAGACCATTATGAATATTACAGAAATGTTAGAACAGATAAATTCTCGAAAGAATGTTTTATATTCAGCTGCCCAATCAAGAGGACTTTCAACCTGGATAATTGTTGTTTTACTTTATTATATATTCCATAATGGCATTTATCGGTTACTTACAAATGAATTTATTGTTAATTACTTGTTATTAGTATTTGTTTTTTTACATTCTATATTTATTTTTTCTTATATCTATACTGCTTATCTATTTATTTCAAAAAAAAAATATCAGCCATTACTTATTAAGCCCCCATCTAAGAATCACTTTTTGTTTACATATAATTACTATTTTTCTATCAATCACCTTGTATGTTTTTTCATACTTCTTTTATTAAGTTATTTTAATTTCCAGATACCCATTATTCTTCTTTATTTGAATTTATTCGTTTATTTTCTTTTTGGTGTATTAGGTGTACATTTTGAAAACAAAAAAAACAAGTTGGAAATTCTACCAGGGTTACACGAATATTCACTAACTTTTATAAAAAGTAAATACGATTTCAAAATATTTGCTAAAAAAAAATTAATATCTTGATATGACCCCGAAAAAACGGACACACCTACGCAATTAATTTTACAGCATATTGAAATGGACTTCTGTAGCCCAGC
>JBEQLE010000064.1:0-24896 GCA_040326155.1 Leptospirales bacterium
CTGCCGCCAGGTTTGGGTCGGTTAAGACAACGTCGACGTTAACGTCCCCGACAAAACAGGCGGGCGAAAACAACAGAGCAATAAACATTGCGCATAGCGCTTTTGAGCGTTGAACCGGACGAGTTCGATCGATTTCAGACGTTCCTGAAAAATCGATCGAATTTGCCTGAGCATTCTGATTATACATTTTCTGATCCATTGTCTAACGCCCTGCTCTTAATACAACAATCGCGCTTTGGTCTCTGCTTTTTTATCGCTTCGGTATTGTCTTGCTTTTGCTTCTGATGAATTACTTTTGATGGAAGTCGCTTTAACGTCCGCTTTCCCCATACAATTGGTAAAAAGAAAAACCGATAAACACATGCCCAGAATAGCTTTGACTATAAAACCTATCCAGTTTTTTTTATAACTTATAATATCTTTCGAATATAACAATTTCATAATGTCTCCAGAATAATCACTAAGGCATAATGTTATACGCCAAGACGCATACAACGCTGCAATACCAATGCATTGCCCATGAAAAATAGCAAATGCGTTAACATAAAGAGCCGCATAACGGCATAGTTGCCGCAGTAGTTTAGGGCGTTATGTGTCAGTGCTGCAAATTGTCAATATTATTTCGGTATTTTATGGGACATTTACTAAAATTTTATTTCATCAGGGACAATGTTGGTCGATTGATGAGGGCGGTGATAACGCGTGGGGTAGCTTAGGCCGCTGAGCGGCCGGAGCGAGGGGCGCGCTAAGCCCCCTTTGCACCGCTTTAAGCCGCTGAGTTTGCTTTTGCATTTTTAAGTATGGACTTTTCAAGGCCCCATATTGCCTTCGTGTCGACACTCGGATATTCTTTGATAATGAATGATCAATTCAAATACATTTCATTCTACAGGTATTGGGGCTTTTAGCTACAGTGTAACAACACTTTCTGAGATGTCAGGTCTGTTACGAACTTTCTACTTTATTTAAAACTCTTACCAGACCTTTCTTAGAACAGCCAACTAGCAAGAGACTAATTATAAGGGGTAACACATTTTGCATTAGCGTTCGCTTCGCTCTCTCCTCTTGAACGTTCCCAGGCCAAACAAAGTCCTTTTTCCATACAACTTTCACAAGCGGCCCCATTTCTTTTAAAGAGAATATCTGACGTCGTTTTCATAATATCGCCATCAATTAAGTCACTCATGTTATTTCCAGATGAGGGATTTTGTTTGTCGATAATCCAAACCTCTGAAATTGAGCAAGAACAGGGGCCTGTATCTGCCGTCCCACAGAGTGCTCGACAATCTCCGGCCACCACCGGTTGAGTGACCCCGGGATGATTATTGAGCTTCGACACCGAAGCGAGACATTCTTGCTCCGTTAGGAATGTATTACACCCGCCTGGCCCCGAACAAAAGGGAAGTACCTCAGAACAAACTTTTGGGGGAGCAAAACCAATACACGAAGGTTGTCCCAATTTACAATCATAAGAACAAGGAGTTTCACCTTCTACCGGGAGATCAGGTACCTGGAGAACAGGCCCCTGGTTACTACCTGAATCTGTTGGCAAGGTTGGTGTACATGGAGTACAACATACGCATACCGAAAGTTCATTCGGATTAGCCGGACCGCCGGGATGTTCAGAGGTGGCAGGATCATTATATTCATCGCCAAGAGAAAATAGCGCATGACCAAGTTCATGTTGAACTACCAGAGGTGCGTCTCCTTTACCTGAGAAAAAGATGGGACCCGTTTCGGTGTTTCCAACTCCCGAACAATCTCTGAAATTACTATGACGGTGGATAACACCAATGACATCGCTTGTGGATAAAAAATCCGGTGTGAACTCTCCCGGCCATGGATCATTACCACACCGAGTGGACAGGCCGCTATTTACATCCGTCGTTTTTCCACCCGTTAAGGAATAATAAAACCCAAGTTGGTTGTCTCGCCATCGATAAGCGGGATCTTTCAAAATTTGTTGATACAAAAATTTTTCAGCATCCTCATAAAAGAGCAGATGATTATCGTGGTAGCTGGGAATATCTCTTACAAAAGAGATTTTGAATGCATGTCCTTTTATACTGACAGGTGCCCTCAACGTAATCAGATTTTTTCCCGGTGGATTACCTATATCAAAATAATAGGAAGCCATTGAGTAGGTTTTTTCGCCGGCATTATTCTCTATATATGCTGAATAGGTGGCAAATTTGGGGCTACTCGAAAGGTTCACAACATTCAAAGTACATTCATTTGTATTGTTACAAATTTTTATTTCTGGCGATGGGTCACCCTCTCTTTGAAAGGTTATCTTGATTGTAGAGGGTACGGCTTGACCCGTTTCAGACAAAGCTTTAATCGTTATATCCTGGCCGGGGGCCGGATGAATTGGCTCATGCCAGACAAATATTTTGGATGCCTGATTTTTAGCATCAGAGTTGAAAGTGGGCGAGCATCCCGTACATCCTACAAATGCCAACAAATATAATAGAGATAGACCTGTCAAAGCGACTTTTCTTAAAGAATGAACCATTATTTTTTCCCCTTCAGCACTGGAGCCACCAACTCAAAACAAACGAAAGGTGACTTAAAACTCTTTATTAGTAGTTATTTATTTTCTTGTTCGATTAAATATGAAACAACATAATGCGTCAAGACAAATAATAGAATAAAACTTCAGGCTAGGTTCTGGTTAGATTCTGGTTAGATTCAGTCGGGGTTTTCGCTATGGCGGGTAAGTCCACCACAGCGTTCACCACTGGAAAAGAATCATGCATCTTAATTTCAGAGTCGTATGCGAAGGCAAACAAACTCTACATAACATTTTTTTGGGAAAGTTTTCAATGGAGGAAGAGAGAACTTAGAGTTTTTGTTTTCGTGCATGATTCTCATCTTCATTTGTTTGTTAGACCCTGTTTTTGCAAAAAGGTTCCAACTTTTTCCTTATTTCACAAAAAAAGCGAACGGTTTTTAGCTACAGTGCAACAACACTTTGCAGAAATTATAGATCTGCTACGAACTTTCAATTTTAAAAGATTAGCCAAAATAAATAAGTTTTATACTTTATGTGCGTGTTGAAGGTAGAGTGGATTAAAACGGGTAAAGGCGAGCCATATATTTTAACCCTCAAACTCAAGCGAGCTTTTGAAATTGAATTGTTGTTTAACTACAGAAGCGGAAAAACAAAATAAAGAGAAAGCGGACAAGAAGACAGATGATGTGGATGGGACAAAACGTTCGGACGGTCGCTTGCAAACGACCGTCCGAAAAATGCGTTAGTAGGTCAGGTTGTAGTAGATGTTGTTTGGTTGCCCTGAGTTACCTTCTATTAGGTCAAGGTCGCCATCATTATCAATATCGCCTAAGTCTAAAGAAGTTGTTTGATTATAAATTCCTAATGCTTGACCACTGTCTGTGAATACTCCGAGACCATCATTAAAGTAAATCTTGTTCGCGGCGCCATTATTACTCTCAACAATATCAAGATCGCCATCATCATCCACATCGCCTAAAATAATCAAGTTTACCATCCATTGATAATATTTACCAAGATATTGACCACTGTCAGTGAAAACACCGGAACCATTGTTCAAGTAAATTTTACTTTTTCCATTGTTTGGATCAATAGGCCCCCAGCTGAAATCAGAAATGTACTTATTTCCTTCCACAAGATCAAGATCACCGTCTCCATCAACATCGCCAAACGCAACACTCACTGTATTGGATAGTCCGATACTCTGGGCGCTTTTTGTAAACATACCCGATCCATCATTTAAAAAAGTACTGTTGGCTATTCCCTGCCCACTGCCATGGATAGTGCCATTTCCTTGTACAAGGTCTGGATCTCCATCGCCATCAATATCGCCCAACGCAATTGAAACACCGTAGTAACCAGCATATATTATCTGGCCGTTGTTATTAAAGCCCCCTGTACCATCATTCAAATGTACTTTGCTGTAAGAGCCAGATGAAATAATAAAATCGACATCATTATCTCCATCGAGATCTCCTGTAAGAATACTGATTTTATTCGACAAACTACTAACTGGGTATAAATTCTGGCCGCTGTCAGTATAGTTACCCAGACCGTCATTAAAATAGATTTTATTGTAGCCCATTCCCATCCCATTTATTGCTTCGACAATGTCGAGGTCACCGTCATTGTCGAAGTCTGCTAAGGCTATGGTTGAGGTTCTGTTTTCTGCAAAAAAATCCGGGCAATTATCAATAAGAATGGTCAAACCGTCATTCATGCAAATTTTAGAAGAATTCCAGTAGTAACCTCCTTCGACCAGGTCAAGATAACCATCATTATTAATATCTCCAAAAGAGACACTCATCGTTTGTGTCAGTACACGTGTTTGCCCTGTATCGGTAAAATTCCCCATACCATCATTCAGGGATATTTTATTGTCGTGTCCGATGTTCGCGGTGGCAATATCAAGGTTTCCATCGCCGTTTACATCTGCCAAAAGAATTAACCTGATATTGCCAGTATCAAGAATTTGACCGCTGTCGATATATACTCCCGTTCCGTCGTTTAATAAAACTTTACTTCCAGGATAAGAGGCGCCGATTACTATATCAAGATCGCCATCTCCATCAACATCACCGGTGGCCATAATTCCTCCATATGTATAAGGAGAGATGGCCCCGTTATGAACAAAATTTCCGGTTCCATCATTAATATAAATTGTGACCCGGCCGCCTCCAACCATCTCGATAATATCAAGTGCGCCGTCACCATCAACATCTTCCAATAATATTTTGCCGCTTAAAATAATTGTCTGACCACTATCAACGAAATTACCGGTCCCATCGTTTAGGTATATTTTATTGGGCCAAACATAGACACTCTTTACCTCAATAATATCAAGGTCACCGTCATTGTCAATATCACCGAGCGCTACGGATATATTGGTTCCTATGTCTCGAATTGTTTGCCCCTGGCTGAATACTCCCGAACCATTGTTCATAAAAAAACTCATTGCGCCATACCATGTTGTCGCAAACAAATCAAGATCACCATCATTATCCAAATCTGCCAAAGCGACGACCGTCCAGTAGGATGCAATTTGCCTGCTCGATACAAACGTTCCGGTTCCATCGTTTATATAGACTTTACTATTACTACTATTTCCAGTAACTAAATCAAGATCGCCATCGTTATCCAGATCTCCCAGGAAAATATTGGTTGTCAAATCTGTCCCCAGATTTTGACCGCTATCTATAAATATTCCTGTCCCATCATTTAGATAAACCTTATTGGGCTGTCTCCAATTACCTTCCACTCGATCTATGTCGCCATCTCCGTCGACGTCACCCATGGCTATAGTATAGGTGCTATAATTATGATCCGGACTGTTGTCTGCAAATATACCCGGCTGAATTTTTGGTCTATTTGAGACACAATCCACCGCCACACTAACATGGCTGCCCGCCACATTCCCGGTGCCACCGGTTATGGTACAGGTTTTCCCAGTTGGTTGCGTAATAACCGTTACATTGTATGCTGCCGTATCCAATACGCGGCCCAGAAATTCATAAACATCGCTGCCCGTTCCGCCGCCGGTAACACTTAAATTCTCTCCATTGTTGTCGATGACCAAAACATCAGACAAGGCCAACCCGGTTACGGTACCGCCAACCGTGGCGTCAAAACCGTTCGGGTTTGTTCCATTTTGGTATTCGATTACGTTGGTAAGCAGGTCACCGTCAAGATCTCCTGCACCATCGTTTACTGCCGGGTTCAGTCCGTTATCGAACTCCCAGCGGTCGTTCATCAGGTCGGGGGGAATTTCCGCATCGGGATTATACGAATAAACAAAATCGCTCGCCCCGGGAACAAGTGGGTCACAACCAGCCGGGGCGAAAGAATATGTAAGTTTTCCGGTCTTTGTTGTTTCTGTTGTGTGAATACACATTTGTACATTTGCCGGGTTAATTACATCCGGGTAAAACGGAGCTGCTGGAAGCGAAGCTTCATATAGCCCTGTCGCCACGTTCAAAACCATTGGTTGCTGTGGCTGGGAAATACCGTTAATCAGATAAGCCAGAGTCACTGTATTTACGGTGGTGGTTGTCTGTTTTGGAGTAATGGTCGCGGTTACGCTTTCGGGTACCTGGGTAATGGTTACTCCCGCATTGATAATGTCCGCCGATACTACGGAGCCGGAATTTCCACCAAGAGCAAACGGAGTAAAGTGGTTTACTGTCGCTGTGACTGTGTTCGAGGCAAGATTTACCGTGCCGCCGATGCTGACCCAGTCTTGCTGAATATCGTCGTAATAAAGCATTTCGAGGGTGCTTGCATCGAGCCCGAGAGTTGTTACTTCTGCGGGGTCGTAATTCATGGTAATTGTAATATCGCCATTAAAAAGTGTTCCGTCAGGCAGAAGCTCATAACGATTTGAAAGCAGTGTCATGCCCGAAAATGGTGAACCGTAAGGCGTCCCTTTTAAGGGTAAGATTTCAATATTGGTATCTGCGTTTAGAACTCCTGCTGGAATATCGAGCATAATCTCGTTTAGAATTCCAGTGGAACCTCCGGTGGCCGCGTTAATGGTTGTTCCCGCGCCAGGCGTTGTTTGTGCGTCGATGACTTTAATAACAGGTTTGAGCATAAAGCCCTGCCCTTTGTTATAATGAATCGATTTTTGCGCGTCAAAGTCGATGGTCAATACAGTATAACCCTGTGAGTCTACCGTAAAAGAGTGAATAAGTTTTATTCCGGTTTGTCCGCCTGATGGTGTTTTCAGGGGTTCTTGTGTTATTACACCTTTGGTATTTACATTCAAATAGTTCGCGTCGTTTAAAACAAATCGCATCTGGTCGTAGGTACCGGGGTCGAGACTGAATGAACCTAAAGCGGCTGTAACCCCGTTTTGCAGTTGCAAAAGATCGAAGGTTTTACCGGCGTCGCCAAAATCAACCACGGTCATCCATCCCTCAGTCGCCGAGTTAACTTCAATAGAACGGAAATTCACCATAACAGAGGTAACGTCTTTATTTTGAATCGGAAAATCGGTCAGTAAAAGGGTCACCGCTCCTTTGTTGCCGTCCGGACCAAAGGCATTTTTGGTAAAAACACCAGCTTCTTTTTGCTGATTAACAGCAGTTGTACAAAAGCCTGAAGCTATTGCCAATATAGAAATAAATAATATCTTTATAAACCCATTGTTTAAAGGCTCGAATAACGTCTTGATTGTCATAATTTTGTCTCCCGGTACATCATTTTGAACCACCAAGGCAATACCCCCATTTGCGGTCAATGTTTTTTCGAAATTTATATATTTGGTACATAATTTTACGAGTATTTTCGTGTTTTTTTCTTTAATAATGTTATGGGCGAATTCGAATCGGTAGAAGAGGGTTAGACATGATTTACAGGATGGGGTGCTGCGACCAATATGTAGGGGGTAGTGAAGAATCTTTTTTGTTTGTTAAAATCCCGCTACCGGCGGTTGGTGGAACTTGACAAAAAAATTCGGAACGTGGGGGAAAACTTTCCCCCTCTAACTTCTTAAATTGTTGTAATTGTCGCACGTTTATCGTCTCTGTCAAAGGTAAGCCCACCAGCAAAGTTTAAACGTATTACACATCAAACGAGAGAATTCAAAAATGAAAATTATTAAACTTCTAATTCAGTTCTTTTTTATATCGGTAATTTTAGCCAGTTGTGGAAATAACGGCGGTGGCGGTGGAGGCGGCAATAACGTTTCGTCGGTCTGCGATGATAACAATGTTGATGAGGGTGTCTTTGCAGCTACCCCTGCGGTTTGCGACTATTATGTGGACGATGCTACGGGCGATGACAACGATGACGGAACCACCGAACTGCTTGCCTGGAAAACTCTCGATCGGGCCGTTGGCTGGAACAGTTCTAGCGGTGTAGACGGTAAAACGGTTTGTGTTAAAAATGGAACTTACGCGGGTGTCGACATTCGGCGTACCGGTACCGACGCGGCGAACTACCTTACCATTCGAGCTATGGCAGCTCACTCCCCTGTTGTTTCGGCAAAGTCAGATACCCCCTACTGTTTTGACGGCGATACGGCGAGCGGTAGTATCTCTTATGTTATTATAGACGGGTTTGATTGTACCGAAGATCTGGCGGACGGGCAGGCAAACGATGGGGCCGGTATTGCCTTTTACGAGTTGGACTCAACAAACATAATTATACGAAATAATATTATACACGATATCGGTATTGAGGCGCCCACAGAGCCAAACCCGGGAATTATTTTTGCGGGGGCGGGAACCCATCGCAATATTTTAATTGAAAATAATACGTTTGATGATAATGACGGCGAAGGCCTCTACCTTGGCACGGCTACGGCCAGCAAGCTTGGGTATCTGGCTTATAATATAGTCGTTAAAAATAACACTTTTACGAATAACAACGATACTGTGCCTGCGGCCTGCGGAGGTTTAGCTCGGTGCGGTGAAGAGGCCATTGACATTAAACCCACTGTGTGTTCCGCTCTAATTAAAAATAACACGATTGATAATTTCGGGCAAACAGGTTCGGCAATTCGTCTGGACGGTCGTTTTGTGGAGCTTGCCTACAATACAATTATCGATTCAGGTCATGCTGACAATGAGGACGGTTCTTTTGCAATCTCGTTTTCTTCGGCGTTAAATGATGTGGACTATTATGACGGGCATTATATTCATCACAATGTTTTTGTAAGGGTAAAAGTCAGCACGCCCGACCCCTGGGCCGATTCGTTTATTCTGATGCCCGGTTGTAACGACTGTTCCAACATTACAACTCCGTTTATTATTTCGCACAATACATTTATCGATGCTGAAAAATTCGGTATTTTCTTAAACGAAGAGACTGGCGCTCATGAAATAAAAGACAATGTTTTTGTGGGCAGCGCAGATAAGCATATTAAAAAACACCAGGCAACTTCTACCATTATAGATAACAACGCTTTTGAAACTCCAAATACCTACGACGTAAATGACGCGAGCGAACTTTTAGGTACCAACACCGGAAATTTTCTTGTAAATGTAAACGATGGCACCCTCGGGGGCGGTTCCACTTTAAAAAATGCGGCCAGCGACGGAACCCATATCGGGGCGAATCAACTGCCTTAATTCGGGTTGGTATAAATTGATATTTCATATTTAAAAAGGGGGCGCAGGTATCGTTGTCCTTCTTTTTATTTTCAAAAAAATAAAAACCAATACAGACCCCCTTGGTTTGTTATTATTGTTGGTTGCTACGCGCTCAACAAAAATAACAAACCCCCTTGGTTCCGGCTTTTCGGCTGTTTTTGAGCGCCAATTGCCTTTGGCAATCGATGCATTTAATTGCGCCGAAAGAGCCTCCGCCAACCCACTGGTTGTCTACGACCCGGCGCAAAGGCCCCGGTTCTTCGCCAACCCACTGGTAATTAAATTTCAGCGTCGCCGAAATGGAGCTTTCGTGAAGTGGAAGTGAACTTTAAACAGAAATCGAACGTAGTGACGAAGGTTCCCCGAACCTGGATTTTTTTAAACTAAAATACCATGTAGCGATCGAAAATAAATGACATTTTTTTTCGAAAATAACTTTAAGCGGAAATCGAACGTAGCAGCACAAAAAAACCGCAGGATTTTTTTGTACACTAAAAATGAAAAAAAATCGAACTTTTGCCTATTACACTTACTATGAAGAACAAAAGTACGTATAGAAAGCTGAAGATACCGATTGATAATGTTTTAGAAATTCGCTTGCCATATTTAACCTGGAAAAAGATAAAGTGGGTGGCAGTCGGGAAAAATCGAAGTTGCTCGTGGGTGGTCCGCTACACTATTTTTAGAATGATTAAGCGACATGGACCGTTACATCGGGGTGTTGAAATTGCGGGAGCTCGATCTAAAAAGATTGCGAAGTTAAACGAGCAAGTGCGAGAGGAAAGAATGGATAGCAAGAAAAAACACAGGCACAGGTTGTGTCTTTATGGACAGGACGAATTGTTTATTCGAATTGCCGCTGCAAAAATGGGCTGTAGTATGACTCATTTGGTACGTTTGGCGCTTGCGTTATATTTGGATGATTTAGTGAGAAAGTTTCCGTCTTTCGGGCGTTCCAGGGATTACCGTGGCAGGTTTAACAGTGCGGCCTGGCGGTGTCTGGGTATCAAGATCTACCTTGGTGTGAGATTCCACACCAAGGCCGCAAGACACCAGCTCTTTGAGTTCACCCACTACAAACCCAGCGATTATTGGTAATAAACCTCGAAACTGGCTCAATCTTGGCAATTCGGTTCCAAAAATAAAAACGCAAAGCATATGAGGCTCACCTGAAAAATGTATATGGACATTTTTTTGACCAGTTGTCCATGGCAGCTAACTTATTATGTAAAGTATTAAATTCAACTTATTGTGCTAAATCGGACACCGGTTCATGTTTTCTTTCTCTGGGTTTTTCTGAAAAATAGCAAACCCATCAGCATCGCTAGTAACGCTAAAATACCAAATGTCGGCGACGACATTGTAGAAACGGTATCAACCTCAAGGGAAAAATACTCTTTTGATTTCAGCACTTCTTCTTGCTTTTTCTGTAGAGCGATCTTCTGGGTCTCATTCTCCAGCGCAATATACGAAGTAACCTGACTTAAAATTCCCGATTCAAAACTTAGAGCCAGCATGCTATGCCACGCTCGGGGCCATTTACCGGGGTTTAAAAACTTAAACGTATTCATTCCATCCAGATAAAATCCCTTTTCCAGTTTTGTAAAATTCTTTGCGGTTGGCTCGATTTCCATAATACCGGGTTGACAATAAATATCTGGTTTTTCATTTCGTCGCGCCAGATGAATAGCCTGGTCATTGCCTAAGTTCACGGTTTTATGAAAAAACAGTTTATTCAGCAGGGCTGGTTTTACAAGAGCCCCGGAGGACAAGGGGTGGGAGTACAACCCTCCTTTTTGATACAGAAAAAAATCGTCCACCTCGGGAAATAAAAACTTTAACGGTGAAAGATTTTCTTCCCATAAAGAATTTTCAAACTCATCGGTTAAAATAACAAACACCGGAAACTTCCGAAGGTTATTTTCTTTATAAAATTGATAACTCAAATATCGTATGGCGCGGTTGAGCATAAACCCTCCCTCTTTTGGCAGGGGTATCTGTTCAAATTCCAAGTCTTTGTTTATCTTCCCGTTTTTCATAAAACCAAAAGAACGGGTGGTTCCGACTTTATAATTTACAAAAGATATTTTGTAGCCGAAATTCCCGATCAGGTTTTTCTTTTGTATATTCTGAATTATTGTCTGAACTGATTTCACATCCATTTTACTTTGGCCAGAGTAGTCCACAATAAAATGAAAATAAGGTTTTCTGGAGACAGCCGGTAATATATTTTTTTGCCGGGAGCTCACATAACGGCATAGATCGTTTTTGTTTGATTGTATTTTTGGTATTTTTTTTAATGTTTTTTCATTGGGGAACAAAGCAATTTTCTGGTTATTTAAATACAACGTTACAGGTTCAGCATGAATCACCTCTATGCCCGTTGTTCTCAATTGCCGCTTCTCGAATGGAAAAATTCGTAAATTCAGTTTATTCTTTGAAGTATAATACAAAATTCCAGGATCTTTTTTCGCCTGGGTAATTTGTCGATATGTCCAGAGGGCCGATTTTTTTTCTGCCAGAATACCTTGTTCTTTTCGCTCGCCTATTTTCAAATAATAATCGGAGATGTATACTCCATCCGGTATATGTAAATTGCCAAAAAACTCCTGAGGACTATTGAGTCTGTTTTTCAAATCAACATGTACATTTGATAGATAATATTTTTTTCTTTTATGTATTTTGTTTCTGCCGTTATTTTATCTATAACCACAGCCCCACGGTTTCTACGATTGGCTCGGCCATTATTTTCCCGCAAAGATTCTGTTTCCCCTGAAAATCCCTTTACTAGAAAAGTCCGTTTGGAATCGGGAAGTAACATATTGTCAAAAACAATGGATTTATGCAAATAAGATAAAAAGGGAACATTTTTTTGTGTTTTCAGATCCAGAATCGACCGCAACCTGTGAGTAGATACAGAAATATCATTTTCTTCAAAATCAGGTTTAAAAACATAATCCATGGCGGCATGAAGTTCCCACCGGTCTTTATACATAGACAGAGTAATATACGACGGAATAATAGAAAAAATTAAAAAGCCAATTACCATCGTCTTATTTCGAAACTTCACCCGAGGCAGCCCGAAGGGGAGATGAACCATGTCAGGCTCTTTATCGTTCTGTAAATTCAGGACATAATCTTTTTTCAAAATCTGGCTATGCAATACCATCAAAACGAGAGGCGTTAACATTAGAAACCCGGCGCCAAAAATAATAATCGCCGGAAAGGATAAAGGAAAAAAGGGCAAAAACACCAGGAAAAAATAAACCGTAAATGGGTAGGTTATCAGCCGCAAATAAAAACCAAATTTACTTTTAAATTTTTGCATTGCCGAAAACCGAGAAAATGCCTCCGGAATAAAAAGGAAAATACCATTTAAAATTGCCAGTATATAAAAAGCTGGAAGAGAGAAATCACCAAAAGGGGAAAAAGGGATCGGAAAGTCTACAGGAAACAATCCCTCATTCAAAGCAAGACCAAGAAGGGGAAAAAGGATGGCCACCAAAAACAACAAAATCAGATAAACAGCCTCTGAGATTTTTCCTTTTCTTTTTTGAACCAGGCCTCTGGTCAAATATACCAGCAACACAAAAAATAAAACCAGACTGACAATAATGAGAATGGAAATTAGATGCCCACTCACATCCACGCGATACTTACGTAAGGGTAAAATGATATTGAAAAACAGATACCACAATGACGGAATCAAAACCATCCCCAGAACGGGAACCAGCGCCTTGAATGGTTTACTTCTTCTTAATAATTTATCTACAATAAAAGAAATGGAAAAAATAATTCCCGGAGAAAATATCATAATCGGGTAGACAGTAAATAAATCGCGATCAAAAACCCAGCGCGGTATTTCCCAGGGAAACAGGAGATCAAAAAAATGAAAGTAAATATACATGAAAGCGATGTACGCCGGCAATAACAGCACAGAATAAAGGGTTGAGATATTTTTCTTTTTTTTCCAAACCCAAATTGCATATAACAAAGGCGGTAAGAAAATAAAGAGATACGCTATGCTAAACTTTTTCCACAGAAAAATGGTTTCGGGCTTTAACAAAGGCGCAATGGTATCGTAAACATCGTAAAAAAATAACCATAAAAATCCCAGTGGAATACTCGAGGTGAGTAAAATCCAGACAGGCCTGTTTATGGCAAAAGAGAGTCGATTAGTATTCATTTTTTCTCCTGTAGACTGATATTCCCGGTTTTTCGAAGTGAATTCAAATACATACTTATGGTAAGAAGTACAGTGAAAAAAATGAATACCCCGAAAGCCTCATGAAGGTTAATCCAGTCCGTTGGCATTCCAAAATATTCATATTTTTCCAGAATAATCAAACCATGAATTCGCAGACCATTTGCAGCAATTGTTGCTGCATAACCAAAGCCCACCATATAAAAAATATTTCTTATATTTCCGGGTCTCTGAATGAATAACGAAAAAGACAATATATAAATACTTATTAATATAAAATAGTTCAACCCGGAACAAGAGGAGTCGATAAGGACGTTTAAATCAGGAAAATAATAACCCTGGTCTGCAATAAAAACATATGGTGAAGACGTAAAAAACAATATAAACAAAGCAACCGGCCACAACAACCAGATTAAAGAGGAAGTTTCCAATGTCGAGGAAACGAGCTTCAATAGCATCAAAGCTGCGATGGCTCCCACATATACCAAGTCAACTTTGTTCCACTTTATATTATTACCGATCACTTCGTTAAGACGTAATATAAAGAATATTCCCGGTCAAGTAGAATAGTTCGTAAATGTTAATGATGCCCAAGAACATATTTAGTTTATATTATATTTTGACCAGTATGTTTCATACAATGCATGATCTGAATCTAAACCTTGTGGGCTGTTCCACGCCATCAAAAGCGCGTTCAATAGTTTGAATGATTTTCTGTTTATCCATTGTGCGCGATTCATACCTTTTAAAACAGAGTGGTGCCTATTCTCGGGAATCTGATAAAATATGTATTTTTACCTTTTTTGAGAATACCCCTTATATGACTAATAAAATACCACGAAGCAGGCAAAAAAAAACCACGTTTTTTTTGCAAAAGACTTCAAACAAAAATCGAACGTAGGAGCATAAAAAAACCGCAGGATTTTTTTGTGGATTAAATGAAGCCTTTTTTTTATATAAGGGGCAGACTTGCCCCTTATATAAAAAAAAAGGCCGGATATTACTCCGGCCTCGAATGTTCAGCTAACGGTTTCCACTAATTGAAAACAGGGTGGAATATTACTGTAAAAGTTGAAGCATGGCTTGAGGTTTTGCATTCGCCTGAGCCAGCATCGCCGTACCACTCTGAATAAGAATTTGTTTTGTTGTTAATTTGACCATTTCTTCGGCCATATCAACATCTCGTATTCTAGATTCACTGGCAGTTACATTCTCATACGCATTCATCAAACCTTTTGCAGCATACTCTAGCCTGTTGTAATAAGCTCCCAAGTCAGCTCGCTGCTTCATCAACACTTTGAGGCCTTCATCAATACGGCCAATCGTATCGTTTGCTTTTTGTGGCGAAGAAATTGAAACAGCTGTTCCATCTTCATTCGCTACTTGCAAAGTTTCGGCGTTCATTGCGTCGATGTATACGCGTTCTCTCTGGTGCATGTTCGGCCCCATGTGAAACCACATAGATGCCTCGGTGCTACCCCTGGCGAAATCGCCCTGGAGTAGTTTCATCGTATTAAACTCTGCTTGAGAAGAAACACGATTCACCTCATCCACCAATTGCGAAACTTCCACCTGCATCAATTGCCGGTCATCTTCAGTGTATATACCGTTAGCCGCCTGTATAGACAGTTCACGCACACGCTGAAGAATATTTGACAGTTGATCCAGGTAACCGTCGGCAGTTTGAACAAAACTCATACCATCTTCTGTATTTCTTTCTGCCTGCCTTAATCCTTTTACCTGGGTTCGCATTTTTTCTGAAACGGCTAAGCCCGAAGCGTCGTCACCCGCAGTGACAATCCGTTCGCCCGAAGATAGCCGCGCCAGACTTTTATCAAATTCCCAGTGCTGGAATTTCAACGTTTTATGGGCGCTGATAGCACTCAGGTTATGATTAATAATCATAAGACACTCCTTGTCCTGAATTTGAACGTTCGCTAAGTTGATTCAGATCGGACGTCCAGGCAGCTACGCGTAAAAAAATATTACGCGCGCTTCCTGGAGGTCCGATTTTGAACCTCCAGGGGGAATGTCACAGCATGAGTTTAGTCAAACTTTAATTTACCCGTTAGCGGCCACTTATAAAGCGGACGCCTTCGAATAAACTAATAGTAGTATAATAACGTCAAACAGCCCGGGTCTCCCGAAGAAACCCAGGCTAAAAAATGAGATTTCTATTAACCTAGAAGTCTCAATACATGTTGTGGTTGTTGGTTTGCTTGAGCCAACATAGCCGTACCGCTCTGCGTCAAGATTTGTCTTTTAGTTAATTCAGACATCTCTTCAGCCATGTCTACATCACGAATACGAGATTCACTTGCTTGAAGGTTCTCATATGCGTTCATAAGCCCTTTAGAAGCCATTTCTAAACGGTTGTAGTAAGCTCCAAGGTCAGCTCTTTGCTTACCAATTCGGTGCAAGGCACTGTCAATGATACCAATCGCGTCATTAGCAAGACCCGCAGTAGAAAGCTTTAAGATAGTTCCGTCTGTACTTTTTACCTGCAATGCTTCGGCAGTCATGGTACCAATGTATATGCGCTCTCTCTGGTGCATATTGGCTCCCATGTGCAACCACATAGACGCTTGTCTAGACCCTCTAGCAAAGTCTCCTTGTAGAAGAGTCATAGTATTGAATTCAGCTTGCGAAGCAACCCTGTCAATTTCGTCTACTAATTGAGAAACTTCAACTTGAATCAATTGACGATCCTCGGGAGTATATATTCCGTTGGAACTCTGAACAGCCAGTTCCCGAACTCTTTGCAGAATATCAGAAGCTGTAGAAAGAAAACCTTCAGCGGTTTGAACAAGGCTCATACCATCTTCAGTATTTCTTTCAGCCTGACGAATACCCCGAATTTGCGTTCTCATTTTCTCAGAAACTGCAAGTCCGGAAGCGTCGTCACCAGATTTATTGATTCTCATTCCGCTGGAAAGTTTTTCCAGAGATTTGTTGGTTTCCCAATGTTGAAATTTTAGTACGCGTTGTGAATTGATCGCGGACATATTGTGATTAATAATCATTTGATTCCTCCTTGAACCATTTGAAAAAGTCAGTCCAGTGTACCCAACCTCTTGTCAGGTATTGGCTGGCCCGCCGATCGTTTCGATCGATAAACCTTTTCCTATGATTATTTTTCGGAAGATCTATAGGTCAAACGTAACACCCTACAGCTGAGGTTACGTCAAGATATACCAGGTTACATTAAGTTAGATAAAGATATGGGTGCAATAGACCCGAATTATAATTAAATACGATTTGAGATGTTTTTTTTAATGTCGGCTTCTTTCAGGTTAACATTACTTTTTTTTATACAAATTAGCCGTCTATGATGAAAATAACGCGACATTTCAGGATATTCGTTAAAGTTTCGGGGTGTCCCATAGCTTTTGCAGTATCTTCCCGAGAAAGTACCACATCTGTCTTATATTGGCCTCTAGTCGTTAAAGCGACTGTAAAATAGGGCCGAATACCGGCTCGAAGTGCAATTTCAGCATCATCCATTTTATGAACATAGCCCACCAAACCCCTTTGTGCCCCTATTTTCTTTAAAATAAACTCGGGACCATACAACAAACGACCATTTTGCGAAAAAATTCTCGGAGCAAGTGCCTTGTTAATTTTCATTCCCCGCAAATCAATGACTATCCCGGTATAAGCAATGGGTACAACCCCAGCCCGGTACTCATATTTCACCGTATCGTCCTCATAGGCTTCCCCAACATACTCCGGTTTTGTCAGAGTGGAATATTCGAGAATATGCCATGGCAACGGCAAACGCCGCAAAAGACCATTATCCCCCCGCAACGCAAGAGAAGCCGAAGACTCCACCCGATTATTACGAAAAATAAGGCTATCGATCGTCAAAGAATCCAGAAAAAGGGGATATTCCCGCCGAAAAACCGAACTCGTATCAAGTAGATCGCGAATTCTCCTGGAATTATCGACAAACATACTTTCAATATCCATCGAAACCTTATGCAATATAATCTCCCGCACTTTAGAACGAACATAGTAGCGCTCGTTAACCGCAAGAGATCGCGGCAAAGAGATCTCCGAAGAAATCATATACTTGTAATTTCGCCAATAAATATCGAACCGATTTTGTCCGTTAGACAAATCAATGCCATAGCCGGCGTGAAAAGAAAACAGCGCCCCGATTAATACACATATAGAAAGAAAAAACCGAAATAATTTCATATCTCAATTATCGACCATAACCCATTTTTTTGAACCTAAAATATGTGAATGGGTGGCAGTCGCCCCCCTCGTTTCGGCTTTTTTGTTGGTGTCGCATATATGCGACACCAACAAAAAGATCCTACACTACCCCCCACGTTTTCAACTTCAACCTGAATACTGGTTTCAAGATTAACGAAAGTTTGAAAACGAATTTTACAAATTCAGTATTATCCGTCGGGGGTAGGCCAAGACCGTGGCTTGGCCGAGGGGGCAGGCTTGCACCCTTTAAATTCACCAGCCGGAGTTTCTAATATTAATTTATACTTGTTTAAATATCTACCCGGTGTCAACTGGTGCATGTTATCAAAAAAACGATTCTTTCTTCTTTCTATTTCAATACTGTGCTCTATACTGCTTAGCTCTAACTATCTGGTCGCTCAAAGAGGTCAATTTCAAACGCGAAATATAATCTGCGACGCCAAAACTGAGATCACAATTAACGGTGTACTCACACAAAGAACTCACACAAAAAAAGATGAGCAACTGATAAATAAACTTTTGAAAGAACATGCTGAAGGCGAAGGTTTTACGGTATCTACAGTATCAAATGTTTCTACAAAATATTGTAAAAAGGACATCCAGCCAATTTTTGTATGGATTGATATGGAAGATGATGATCTAGGTTTATCGAGCGCCGTTCATGAAGAGACTCATTCATTTACCGGGACGGCTTATTATGACATGCTGGGTAAATTCCAGGGGAAAAGAGACAACAGTATCTGGTTTCAAGTTCCCGCTGGTTGGTATTCAAGTTTCTATCTCGAAGAGTGGGGAACGCATCATTTAAAACATGGACTGCTTTTTGACTCTATTAAAATTACTAAAATTATGCCTGTAAAAAAATTCAAGACAACCAGGTTAGAAACGTATATTCTCGGTTCCCAGCATATGGCTTCAAGACAATTCGGGATTTACGGTTTGCTGGATGAATACCACGCCTACTACCATGGATATAGAGTGTCCCGAAGTATGCACGAGGCCGGCATCCATAAAGAAATCAGTGACGAATTTACCTCTTTTGCTGAGTTTACTTTGTATATATTAAAATACCTGCAATATGCGAAAGAGAGACATCCAAGAATATATAAAGCAACCATGAAGCAAAAAGAGGTTCTGGAAACTTTCATTCGAGTTCACGATAAGTTTGAAAAAATATTTTGTAAAGGCGCTGAAGTAAATGATGAGTCGAATAAAAATGTATTCAATTATGAAAAGACCGGTGATGTAACATATAACGGTCATTCCTGTAATGTAACAATGTCTATTTACGAAACCGTGGGCGAGTATAAAGGGTTTTACAGCTTTTCAAAAAGTATTGAAAGTTATATCCATGAATTAGAAACTCCGAAAATGGTTCAGATGATGGAAGAGGCGCGGCGCGTTGCCGGTATAAAATAAGATTCTTGTTAAGAAATAAAACAGCAACAGTATCTCCCAAAGAATCGCTCAAAAAAACGATCTGTAGTCTGTATTGAAAATGTGCTTGCACAAATACAGCGATCTTATTCTATACTTTATGAAAGTAAAGGCAATTATATTTGGAACAACTGGTATGGTAGGCGAAGGAGTATTGCACGAATGTTTGCAGCACCCGGAGGTAAGTTCGGTTTTAATTATCAACAGGCGAGCTAGTAATATTAAGCATGAAAAAATTACAGAAATAATTCACGATAATTTTTTTGATTTTTCTGGTTTGAAAAAAGAGATGAAAGGCTATAATGCCTGTTTTTTTTGCATGGGCATTTCTTCTGTGGGTAAAAAAGAAGATGTATACACTCGAATTACATATGACATTACCCTTGCCGCAGGCAATGAACTCTCTAAATTAAATTCTAAAATGACGTTTTGTTATGTTTCGGGCGAAAGTACCGACAGCAGTGAAAAAGGGCGTATGATGTGGGCACGCGTTAAAGGCAAAACCGAAAACGATTTGTTAAAACTGTTTAAAGCGGCTTATATGTTTCGTCCCGCGCTTATTCAACCTACCAAAGGGATGAAGAATACTTATTTATTTTATAAAATTCTTGCACCGCTTATTCCTTTGCTGAAACTTTTATTTCCGAAATACATATGTACTTTAAGAGAGGTCGGCCTTGCCATGATTCACACCGTCACAAAAGGGTATGTAAAAAATATTCTAGAGGTTGAAGATATCAAAGAACTGGCAAAGGAAAGTAAGTAAAGATATAGCAAATTAACATAATGAAAATCGGTAAATATATTCTGGCCAATAAAATAACAACGCTAAGTGTATGCGTTCTACTCTTTTTCGCCATACCATGGATCGTTGTTTCGGGAAAAGTTATAAAAGTGGATCCGATGACGATTACAGATGAACAGTTTCTGGACTCTATTGAAAAAATCAGCGGAAGACAGATCAAAGAGTCGCGCCCTTTACAAGAAAGAGCCGCGCGCGCCATTGCCAAAAAGTACAATATGAAAAATGCCGAAATTGTTATTTTAGTCAGCTTCAGTGGCCCAAGACCGCCCGAAGGTGGCTATGTCTACTGGGGTGTTCGCGGGCAACTCGACGGAAAATGGGTTATCTGGCAGCCGTACACAAACCCTCCCTTGCGTCCGGGCAGAGAGCTCGAAGACCCAAAACGATACCAAAAGTGTAATTCTCCGCAGACAAAAATTTTAACGTCGATCGGTTATATAGCCATAGTCGATCTTAAAGTTGGCGACATGGTCATGACCGAAACAAATCAATTCGTCCCGGTGTTAAAAATCTCAAAGGTAAAGGCGACGAATCACCATGTCAGCCTGGTACATTTTGACAATGGCAGCGTCGTGCAAATATCTCCCACTCACCCGCTGGCCGATGGTAGATTTATGGGACAATTAAAACCCGGTGACAAGGTAGGCACAATGCATGTGGTCAGCGCGCAGCTGATTTTCTATGAGTATGAATATACATATGATATTCTTCCTGATTCACCTTCGGCAAATTATTATGCCGAAGGAATATTACTAAAAAGTACAATCTCTGTTGCAAAGAAATACTAACATAGGTATACTCCGACTCAAAACCTGATAAATGGGAAAAAAAATCTTTTGCCTTACATATGTATTCGTTAGAAAAACAACTTGCATTAGAAAAAGATCCGCAGAAAAAAGCTGAACTTTACTTTGAAATTGGAAATGGCTTCTACAACCCGGAAAAGTGGCAACATGTTTCCGGAATCAGTGGCAGGTTAAACCCGGAATGGGTGGCAGGGTGTTTCCGGAATCAGTGGCAACATGTTTCCGGAATATCTAACTCGGCGCAAAAGCCCTGTTTCTTGCCGCGCTTGCAGAACAAAAACTACATGATGTATCATTATATGGTAAACGAAAAATTTCAGCCGAAGAAAAAGTATTATGGGAAAAGATGGAAAGTGAATATTCTGACACTGAGTTTTATAATTCTGTCGTCAAAGAGTGCGTCTACTATAGGCAGGTTGCGAGTGAATGATAGGGTGTGGTGGTTTGGGTTTGAATGCTTCGCATCAACTCTATATAGTTATATGAAATTGGCAAATGTATTTATTCTATTGGCGAACGGTCATATGTAGAGTTATGGACTAGGGAATTTCTTGTCAAAATCTCTTGGATGAAAATATCCTTTAATACAATTCGGATTTCGGATACAAACCTGGATGTGGTTCTTTGCTCTGAATCCCGAATTCGCGTACAATTCTTTTCCTTCCAAAAATACAGCTCTCACTGAATCATACTGTCTTTTATCATCATGCTTTTCATTTAAACCATGCAAAGTTTCAATTACAGCTAAATCTAAATGACGTAATAATAAATCTCCCTCATCTTTTATCGGATTATAGTTTTTAGGTAAATCATCTAAGTTGCCGTGTGCTTTTTCGTATAATTCAAGAAATGAATGATATGCAGCTTCCACAATTTTTAAGTTTTTATACTCTAATAAGTTCAAACAATGGCCTGGATCAATAATGGCCCCTACTACAGCAGGTTTTTCAATTTTACTATTAACCTTACGATTACTATTCTTAATGTATTTGGCATATTCCAAGGCTCTATCAGGATCATTTTCCCAAAAATATACTCCATGTCCCAACCAATCATAATCATTTTCACTCTGGGTTAACTTGGTCTGCTTTGCTATAACTGTATCAGCTATACTTTGATCACAGCCATGAAAACCAAATATTAAATTTGGGACAGTACTATACATACTGATTATTTGTAGTTTTTATTGAGGGTTCCAGTTTTGTCTAAAATTCCAATAGACTTTAGAAAACCTTGTGCAGACTTTTTTGATTCTGATTCGATTTTAGTATAGCTTTTGATTCGGCTGATATACGATGAATTATCATCATAACTTTGTTTTCGACTTTTAGTAGCAACTTTCTGATTAGCTTTTATCATTTTCGATTTCCTGATATAAATATATTACTATTATGCCTCTTGTCAAGTATTAATAGCCACTTACTGTATAAAAACGGCCGTCATTTGTCAACTTCATATAACAAAATACTTTTTGAATTTATAGTAAAATATCTGGACGAGGCGAATACTCTCTATTATTATTGTATTTCACTATAAGAAAAAAAGAATGGAAGAATTAGACATCAACGGTGAATGGCCTGAATTATTAAATAAGAAATTAGATGAATTAATTATTCAAGAATATTGGTATAAAGGGAAGTTAACAGAACAAGTCAATTCTATTTGGTTAAACATTCAAAATGTTTGGCACCGTCTATATTTTGATTTTGGAATAATATTTTGGCGCAAATATAATGATCGTCCTAATAATTATGAGTTTAATCCTGATGATATGTATAATTATCCTCTACGTGAAATTACATCAAAATTACAACTAAAAGGCCAAGTGATAAAAGACTGTACAGGTTGCGCGATACCAGGCGGTTCCCAGGTTATTTTCTTTTTTGCTAATAATCAACAGCTAATATTCAAAAACATCAATGATAATACTACTTATGAGATCATTGAAACTAAATAATTTACAACTGACTATACAGCATTGTCGAGTAAACCCAATACGTCAGATGAAATTAAAGCGTCATACGCCATATTCAATATATGATTATACCGTACCATGCAACAGTTACTGGCAAAGTAATTGACAAAGATATTCATTCCATTAAAATGTCCTTAAAGATATCAGTCTTCGATGGTTGGTAAAGAGGTGGTGGTAAAAAATGAAAAGTTTAAAACTTGTAATCGGTATGACATTTATTATGTTAATAGTTTCATGTGGCGGTGGCAAATGGATTACTCTTCCTGGATTCGGGCGGATGTTTTGCAAAAATGGCAAACCAGATAAGAATTTATTAAAAGGCTATATGAATAGTCAATTTAAAGCTAGATGTCAGGGCATGAACATGGAATGGACTAAGGAAACCAGATGTGACAATGCAGCTATAGAAATACACTGCAAATAAAAATATAAGGGAGGAGATTAAAAGCTTCCACCCCACTTGGGATTATCGAATGTGCACAAAAATAAGATAGAAATTACTTAAAAATAAATATTATGTCTATACAGTAAAGATTGAAATAAGAATAATAATTATTATTTTGAATAACAACTTCTATCTTTTCCCAACCCTACAAGGATAAGTGGCTTGGTCAGTTACAGTGACTAAAACTTGGCTGGTGTGGCAAAACATATCGCAAAATAGTTGGCAACCTCCATATATCAGGGGTGATTATTTCCATTAAGGTTGAATAGGAAAGAATAGATTTCTTATTGTAGAACATTAAATTTGGGCGGCGCAAGGGATCCCAAAACCTTATCTGCAATAAGCATGGCCAATTCACGACATAGTAACACTGAAAATCATTACTTTTAAAAAAGTAATATATTATATGATGTCTGTAGCGATATTTCGACAGGTAAAATACTATTGACAAAATTGGTGCAAATATATTGAATGTGAACAATAAGGGAGTAATTATGTTTTGTAAAAATTGTGGAAATGAGGTTGATGAAAATGCGGCTGTATGTATAAAATGTGGATATGCGATAGAAAGCAAGTCTACAAATAAAAATTCGGGAAAACCCGATTGGGTGATTACTATGTTATTATGTTTTTTTGCTGGAATATTTGGTGTTCATCGTTTTTATGTAGGTAAAGCCGGAACTGGAATTCTTCAATTATTTACCCTTGGCGGTTTAGGGATATGGGCATTTATTGATTTTATCATGATAATCATGGACAAATTTACGGACAAAGAAGGTAACTTTATAACCAGGGCTTGAGGTAACTAATCCATCACCGATTCCAAATTAGTTTCCAGAAATAAAACAGATTCAGTAGATGCAAATTCAATTGCCACTATCTTCGTCATTTTCCTTTCCATAAGTATAACTTGAAAGAGTAACCATACAAAATATCTTCCATTCACAGAAAAAATTATTATTGATTTTTCACCGTATTTGTTTAATTCATCCATACAACACAACATAATTGACAGGTTAAACAAATCTGGAATTTAATAGTAAAGTGGTCCCCCCACCAGGAATACCCACGCAAAATCTTGCGAGCCAGCCGGGCACATAATATAAATAATCTACTGTTTCGAAGAAAGACCAAAGTGAGCCATAACAATCTTATCATATTCTTTTAACACTAAAAATTCGATATTTACCAGTGTATCAACTTTATAAGTACAAGATTTTCGAAATAGCCAGCCAGGACCCGTTCCGGTTTCTTCTTTTGTAACATGAACATAATCACCGCCATCTGACAGATCTTTACAGTCCTTAAAAAAAGGGATGGTGTCATTCTCATAAACTTTTTTCAACTCTTGCAAACCTGCCTTTTTAATTGTATATGTACTTGTTATGGAGACCATGCTTTCAACATCATCATTTCGTGCATATTCGACAAAGGAGACCATCACTTCTTTGTAATCATCAGGGTCGTCTTCTTTAAGTGCATTTATCAAATTGTCTAGATCAGCTCGCTGTCCGTTTATGTATGTAGGAAAAATTAAAACAGTAAAAAACAGTATTATTAATGTTCGCTTCATTGGATAATTATAAAAGAAGCTTGCAAATAGTCAATTAAGATTTGCTCACCAGAGGCGGCCAAAACGCGAAGCCAGAATTCTCTTATTAGAAAACCAATACCAAGATGCTCGATATATCCAATCCCTCACCAGGAATACCTACGCAGAATCTTACGAGCCAGCCGGGCACATAATATAGATATTGTATAATGAAAATACGAAAACGAAGTTTACAAGTTCAGTAGAATACGCGGGGGTAGCGCAAACCGCCGCAGACGGTTGGTGCTAGGGGCGAGCTAACCCGAGCGCCATCACCCAGAGAGGGGTGATGCACGCTCGGCGC
>JBEQLE010000065.1:0-24458 GCA_040326155.1 Leptospirales bacterium
TCAGAGTCTATGACTTAAGCTGTGACTAGATAGATTATATTAAAATAAGCTAATGTAACATCTATCCAGTCACAGCATTAGTAATTAATTCGAGCTCTTAGATAAAAGATATCTTTTTCATCATACATTGAAATCAGTTCGTCTTTATTACCGATAAATGCCATATAGCCCGCCGTAAGTTTTAATCCATCCTGAAATTCCCAGGTAAAAGAGACGGAAGGTATATAACCAGAGTCTTCGTCTACGGGTCGAATTAAGAATGCTCCGTTTACTTCGAGTTTTTCATTAAACCATTTATCTTTCAACGCAACCATTAAAAAACCGCTGAAAAATTCGTTCTCAAGGTTAGAAGTGGTAATTAAAAAAGATTTTGTATATTCGATTAATACCGTACCGTAATTACCCCACAGGTTATAATCCACTCCAGTTGAAAAAGAAAAATAACCAGATTCGGCGGTTTTTTGTTCCATTATTAATGTTGTTCCTGAAACAGACTTTTGAACAAATTTCTTTTTCACCAGGGCAACATGGTTTGGTGAGTATACGACCTCACCACGCGCTGCAAGCTTGCCAGTTGTAAACGCAACATCTAACCCCACTTTATCGGATACATGATACAAAGGTGACGCTGTTACCGACTGTAAATTGCCTGTTAAATCGTATTTGAGTTCCGGACGAAACATAACCGAGTTGCTGACTCCATGAAAATAAGAGAGGTGAACATCGACAGGACCAAAAGTTCCTCCACCTCTTAAAGCGTAAGAAAAATTCTCGGGACGATTATCTGGAAGATTTGTTAAATCGTATTGTGAAACCTGTCCTGAAACTGTAGCGGGTTGCAATCCCCAGTAACTGTCAGAATCTGGAAATGCAAAGGGATTCAAAACAGGAACAAAGATCGCTTCGACCATGAAATCTCCGAATAGAACTTTGAATGCGGCTCCAAAAGTACCTCCGTACCTTTCGTCCTCTTCCTTAAAAAAAAGTTCCGAAAGATCTCTTTTATCAAGATAATTTACAACTCGAAAAGCGTCGGCAACGCCCCAGTTATAAACCATCTGCCCAACACGAAACTGAACTTTTTCCCCCATGGCCAGGTAGAGTTCATACAAAGAGATCGATCCGGAAGTTGCGGGGTCGGTTACACCCTCAAAACCGGGATAGAAAAAAGCGTCTGCTGTTGCATGAGCGAAAAAAAACGGAGACCCTGCATGTATGGTCGTGCGATTACGCGCTTCCAGTTTGGCTACCTGCTTTAAAACAGGAGCATAAATATTTTCGTTCTCCAGATACCCATAGACTTCCAGACGAGAGTCTGAAACTGAATCAGAAGATGATGAATCGTCGTTTAAAAACATGTCATCCATCTCCTCCTCTGACTGTTGCCCTGCAACAGGAGTAAACAGGGCTATAAAAAACAAGACGATTATGATCGGTTTTATTCGAGATAGCATTTGATTAGATCAATCCAGGCCTTCACGAGTCAACAGGCTATTTGAAACATTGGTATTATACTGAATCTTTTTCAGGTAGATTAAGGACTTTCCCTTTCCATCTGTTCGTTCCATGACAACCTTTCTTGCTGTAATAATACCGCTGATTTTCTCTATTTTCTGCGCCCAGAATATTTTTGTATGGCCTTTCTTTTCATACAAATCAATTCTAATAATATAATAGTCAGATTTACGAACATAAATAATGGACTTCTCATACACCTTTGTTCCGGTTTTTTTCACGCCTTCCACCAGATAGCAATTCTCACCCGCTTCCTCTTTTTCTCCCAGGTATTTATAGTTATAATCTGAGATGTCTCGAACTCCAATATCTTCATAATAGAAATGAGATCCTACAAAAGCACCGCCCTTTTCTGATGAGGCAATTTTTCGAACAGTCCCACCCGAAAGTTTAATCCACTGCAAGGCATCTTTTCCAGGCTGCGACCAGTTGAGAAATTCGATTCGAGTCGGCGATGTAAAAGTAGAACGTGATCTGGTTTTATCGCCATACTTTTTCATCACCATACGAAATTCTTTTTTTTCTTGAGACTTGCCTTTTAAGATTACCATAACCGACTCACTCACAGTTGTTTCAGGTTCACGTAGAGCGTCATTCTTTTGCATTATAGACAGCCCCGAAGGCCCCCCTGCAAATAAACTCATGCAAGCGATGGTCGCTGCCCCGATTACTGTAATTATTTTTATCTTTCTGGTCATGGTATTCTCCTTGTTGTATACTTTTCTATATGGTAGCCACACTCACTCGCCATATTAACTAAATTAGTCCTTTTTTTCTGCAATTTCAATGTTACGCATTTTTATATTAAATATTTTCATAAATGCCGGTAAAAAAAGTAATGCTCCGAAGGTAGTCGCAGTCATCACACTAGCCACCAAAATTCCCAGATAATAGATTGGCTTAAAGTTCGATAGAGTCAATATCGAGAATCCAAACACAAGGGCAATGGATGTGAACGTAATGGCAACTCCCGCTTCATTATAGGTTTCCTGCAAAGCCGTATTCAGGTCTTTTCCATTGCCCATATGGTGAGCAAGAGTTTTCATGAAGTGAATTGTATCGTCAATACCGATACCGATTGCTATGGAAGATAATATCACTTTTGGAATATCCAGTGGAATATTCAAATACCCCATCATTCCGTAAACTACCGATATCCCCATAGAAATTGGTATTATCGAAACAAGCGAAGCCACACCCTTTCGGAATAATACAAAAATTAAAATAGCGATAATAACCAAACTCAGAAGAACGCTCGTTAATTGCCCCCGCAAAATATAATCTGCAAGCACTACCATGTTAATACTGTTGCCTGCCATAACCCAGGTGTAATTTTTCGGGTTATCTAATGTATCAATATAATTCAGAACGTGACTTCTAATTTCTTCTACCAGCGCCGTTGTAAATACCCGATCTTTATAGGTGCCCGTTCGTATAATTAAATTCACTCTTCGGTACTCACCATCGGTAAACTGTTCAAAAGAGTCAGCCCGCCCGTCAGAGTCGTTGTCTTCGCCGGCAAAAACTTCAAGGTAATCTACAATGGTAGATTTTTTTTCAGGAATTGAAAAATATTTCGGATCGTCATCATGAAACGCCATATTCATCCGTTTTATAAAATCTGAAAAAGAAGATTCCGATAGAATATTGTGTTTCTCTTTTTGCTCCGGTTTTTTTAACCATGTACGAATGTTTTCAACAAAAGATAAAAATTCCGGGTCTTTTGCTCCGCCTTTTTCACCTGAATCAATAATTAAATTCAAGGATGAAGTTCCGTTGAACAACTCACCCAACCGATTATCTGCAATACGAATATAGGAATCTTCTTTAAAGTTCAACATGGGAGATGTTTCCAGTTTCACTTGCGATAAACCAACCACTCCCGCAATAAATACAATGGCAAACAATCCCAGGACCCACTTGGTATGCTGAATACTGAAGTAGGACAATATACGTAAAAAACCCAATACGGCTCGATGTGAAATTGCCCTGGATGACTGTATCTTTTTTACTTTTAAATCTTTCAATAATACTAAAACAGATGGAATAATAACCATCGCCGCACTCATTGAAAACAGTGCCCCGACAGCCGCAAACATGCCAAAATCTCGTAAGGAGGTTACCTGACTTACCGAGAGTGTCATAAAACTGATAAACGTTGTAACCGCAGCCAACAGGACCGTGACAGAAATATGAGTCATACATTTCGTAAGTAGCTCCTGCCTACGAGTTGAATCCCGAATGGTTTCAACTTCCAGTAGATACTGGTTGAACATATGAATAGAATAGGAGCTTCCAATAGCAATTAAAAGCGGCGGCAATATGGACACCAGCATTGACATTTTAAAACCAAGGTGGCCCATAAGACCCATGGTCCAAATTGCTCCAATAACCACTGTAATCGTTGGCAATAACACTCCTCGAATAGAGCGAAAGTTTATAAAGAAAGTAATAATAACAATGAGTAAAACCAGTGGTATATAAATAACCAGGTCGTTTTTCATAAAATCACTCATGAATTTTTCTACAACGAGATTGCCAAGGCTGTATAAAACGACCGGTTCGTGATCATACTTATCAAGAATAGGCCAGAAAATATCCATAAACAAAATATAGTGTTCTTGAGACCTTAAAACAACACCCATCGAGAGAGCCCGAATTTCTCCATTTTCTGCTTCGGAAAAAAGTAATTTATCGTTTAAAGGGCTTAATCTGATTTTTTCTTCGTACTCTTTAAAATCGGCCGGACTTTTGGGTAATAACCGATTTCCCGATTCATCCGTCCCGATAAAGTCAATAGGTTTTAACTCCTCATCTTCTCCCGAAATATCTTCACCGGTAATGGGATTCATAAAAGTCTGTACAATTTCCATGGACTTATACAGATAGACATCTTCCCATGCTTCGAGCAGTAATTCATACTGGTGTTTCGCCAGCATCGCCTCTTCTGAATCTGGAGATATCTCTGTTACTAAAAGAAGCGTATCGAGCTGTTTTTGTCCAATACGGTCGAGGCTTCCGCGAATTTGTTTTAAACTTACAGGTGTATAATTTTTATATTCATATGTTCTTTTCGGGCGAGTTGGTTTTACATAGCGCTCTTCAGGTAACGGAGTATTTAAATCCCAGATATCTGTTGTATCGGGTTTTACCGTATCGAGCAACTCTTCCACTGCCTGGCCCGATGCACCATCTTCGTCAGAAAGTAAAAGGTCATCAAGCTGTGACTCAAGATCGTCCAAATTGCTCTGGTCACCAGATTCAACAGGTTCTGTTTCTACGGCAATCTTTTTTATAGTGGCAGAACCCAGGTCGATCAGGTTTTGCAGCCTTTCATCTTCCAGGTTTCGGTCAAAACTTTTATACTCTTCTATCTCTTCTACCATTTCATTTATATGCTGAAATACATTCGCTGAAAATAACTTTTCACCTTCTGCGGGTTCGATAGATGTAATCATAAACGTTTTACCGTTTAAAAAGGCCATATTGGCTCGTTCCCCCAGTTTATACGAAGGGTCTTGCCTTGGCATTAAAAACTCAATGGAACTGTCGAATTTTACTTTTGGCAAACCAAATAAAAATGCCACAGTGACAAGCCCACATAATAGCAATGTACGCTTTGGATATTCGATTATTTTTTCGATAAGAAGTAATATATATTTGTTCATTTAAATTCCACCCAGGTCTACTTTCTACTCTCAGTTTGACTTCATCATTATAATTGTATTTATTTTTATTGCAACCTGATTTATAAATCAGGTTTACTTTTTAAAATCTATTTGAAATTACGAACCCTTGGTAAAGTAAGGTAAAGATGGTTTCTTTCAGTTATTTCGGGGCTGCTTTTGCTCTCCTTTTAGGTATCGCCCAGCTTATACGACCATGGCATAAACACAATATAATATTGTCTGCGCTCTTATTTTGTCTGTCTTATATCAACTGTTATTTAGTGTTTGTTGTGGACAGATCAGTATTAGACTACCCCCATATGCTACACACCATTTTACCATTCATTTACACCATCGGACCTTTGGCATATTTATACCTTTCCATTGTTACCTCTGTAAATTTTACGTGGAAAAAAAAATACGTTTTCCACTTTCTTCCCCTTCTGGTTTCCATTATAGTGGGTTTGAAATATTGGATTTTAACCGGTGAAGAAAAAATTGAAATTTTTATGCTGATCTACAAAGGAGAAGGCGCCGAGTATACCGCTTATTCTCTGGGGCCCGGTCTTCTACTGATCTTCGCGTACCTTGTTTTAATCTCATATGAAAATAATCCGTTTATTAATATGAAAAATCACCAGAGCTGGATGATTGGCGGGCTTTTACTGTTTTGGGTTATGGCTTCAGCAATCAGCACGGTGAGTGTTTTTGCGGGTAATACAAAATACCTTCCATTCACGGGGGTCTTTACGACAATTTCCATTATTTATCTGTTTTTGCTTTCTCAGCGATATCCTGACCTGCTTTATAATTTCGGACGAGCTTTGCGGAAAAAGAAATACGATCGCTCTTTATTACATAGTGTCAATACAGGAAGCCTCAGCGAAAATCTCCACATACTGATGACAGATGAGAAGATCTACCGAAACGACACTTTGAACTTGAAAGAAACGGCCTCCATGCTTAGAGTAAGCTCTCACCAGCTATCCCAACTCTTAAACGAAATTGAGAATAAAAACTTTAACGGTTTTATAAATGCGTATCGAATTAAAGAAGCAAAAGAACTTATTCAGGAAGATCCTTCCAAACGGATTATTACAGTCGCGTATGATGTTGGTTTTAACTCTGTCTCGGCTTTTAATACGGCTTTTCATAAATACACGAACCTTACACCCACCCAGTATAAAAAGAACTCTGCAAAAGCGTAAGCACTCTAAAAAACAGTTGTAAATATCGATGCGAACTGCCATTCCAGTAAACATGATTCGAAATTACTTCTTCATAATAATTATCATTTTCGCTTTCCATCTAGGACTTTCAGGATGTGGTTATAAAGGGCCGAAGCCGCATATTAAAGAGTTTGTTGAAAATCATTGGAAACATCCTTTGCCTGCCATGGGTAAAAAACCGGAAGGTCTTAATCCTGAAAGTATCTCGATGGACCCTTCCAGCTGTGCGGGATGCCACTCTGAGCAATTTGAGGCATGGCAAACCAGTAAACATTCCCATGCGCTCGGTCCCGGTCTAATGGGCCAGCTTGTCGATCTGGATCCGGAAAAACCGGGTAATTTCGACGCTTGTCTGAAATGCCACACTCCACTTGCCGAACAACAGGAGACGATTATTGCCGCTGTAAAAAACTCAACCGATACCGATTCGGTAAAGGGACTACACTGCCTCGGTTGCCATGTCCGCGACTGGAAATGGTATGGTCCCACTTCACGAAACTCCACCGCTCCAGAACCGGGCGATAAACCCGACCCGGAACTTGCACAAAAACGTATCCATGGAGGTTTTACCGAAAATCCCGCTTTCTCTGATTCGTATTTTTGCGCCTCCTGCCACCAGTTTCCCGAAAACTGGCGAAAACTCAACGGGAAGCTTATAGAGAATACATATAATGAATGGAAAGATTCGTCGTATCCTGAAAAAGGAATTCATTGTCAGAGTTGCCACATGCCTGAGCGAGCCCACCTCTGGAAAGGAATTCATGACCCGGAAATGACAAAAAGTGGTGTCGACATTAAACTCGATTATTCTACTTCGTTAGATACAATTTCCGCTACGCTCAAGATAACAAATTCCGGGACCGGCCACTATTTTCCCACCTACGTAGTACCGATGGTTTTTGTATACGCCGCTCAGTTCGATGAAAATAACAATGAAATTGAAAATACCCGTTTTGAATATATAATCGGACGCAAAACAGACATGAGCATACAAAACGAACTTTTCGACACCCGCATTGCGCCCGGGAAAACATCTACAATCGAATACGATAAAAAACGAGAGTCCAACGCCCGCTTTTTTACTGTTTGGATTGTTGTAGAACCAGACTACTTTTACGCTCAATTATACAGAAACTGGCTGACTCGCGATAAGTCCGCTCGCTCGAAAAAACTGATGCAAGAAGCTCTTGAGCTGACTCAAAAAAATATTTTTGAAATATACAGGGAGAAAAGAATTATAAAGTAATACTTTTTCAATAACCAGATTAACTGATTTTTTGTTTTTTTTGCGCATTTTATCTTTAACCTTCATGTGGATGATGCTACCTTAAAAAATATCGCAATTATCCCCTTACGGACATAATTAATGGGTATAATTTAAAGTGAATAATTTTTAATCAAGCATATCGAGTACAGGGTTTAATGGAGTGCTGATATGCGCTTGAATCATTAACTCTAATGCCTGTGGTGTACTTATCCGGTAAGCTAAAGAATAAACTATTGATTTGTACAATTCAGTTAAATTGCTACCACCGTTAGTTGGTTTTGAATTATCAAACGCCATGCCAAAAGAGATATTTAGTGCGACTTTTTCATTTATTTTTGTAAAAAGCAATCTATATTCATCAGAAATGTCGTCAGGAACATTGTCCTTTATTTGTATTGGTTTTATTTTTGCTAACCAGTATCCAGTGTAAGCTGCAATCTTTACCGAATTAACTTTTTTTATCCCATGGAATTTTTTTAATCTGGTTATATCTGCAAAATAATTAATAACAACATCTAACAATGTATGTTCATTTATGCAGAAATATTGCAATAGGTCTTTTGATAAAGAATTGCAGTAGGCACTTAATGATGATTCCGACTTATCTAACAACAATTCAAACCTTTCTAGTATATATTCCTCGCCATATTCATCAACAAGATAGTTGTAGTCTTTATAGCCGGTAGAATCCATTTAAAATTAGAGTATCGTATGTTTATTGATTAGCTATTGATAACAGGTCAGGGTTGGTTGATAATCCGTCTATACTTTTGGCAACTTTGTCTGCATTGAATGCATTAGACGTATTTGGTAATACTTCTTTTTTAATTTTACCGCTCTTAATTAGTCCAATTAGTCTCTTGCCGACCCGTGTTGCTCTTTTGCTAGGTACATAATATTGACTCTTATTTTCCACCTATCAATCCTCCAGAAATCGTGTCAAAATTTCATATTAAAACATATTGTCGATGACAATATAGTAAGTAGTACTATATTGTCAATATATAGTGAGACATAAACTTTACACTTTTAAAAAATATTCGCAATATATCCCATCAGTATTGGTTTAGATTAAAAATATACTTAAATTTTTGTCCCCCGGTTATATATTTTAACAAACAACCCTCCCCAACAGATCACTAAATATATCCTTATTATGACGATTGTTAAACCTCCAGCAAAACTCGTCAACATTTCTCTGAAGCCGCTTTTCCGATACATGGTGAAAACTACCCATAATCCCGCATTTCAAAAGAGACAAAAAGTTCTCAACATTATTAACGTGAATCCCGTCTCTTGCATATTCTCCTAAAGAGTGATTAACCTTCAAGTGAAATTGCTCCAAGTCATTTACGATATTTCTTATGGCACCATACCGCTATGTTCAGATCTGCCAAAAACAATGTTACTGGCGATTACATGGCAGTGTTTATACTTTTTTATGTAATATATTCCTTTACCTTGGCTGGTTTTTTTCTTGGTGGTTTGGCATTTGTATTTCTTGGAATATCTTTGCCACTTAGTACGTTTTTATATGTCCGTAAGGGGATGATTGCGAAATTGTTTATTAACGAGTAAAGCTCTGCATAATGTAATCGATGTAATAACCCGGGGGGACGTCAGGCGGTACCGTAAAGGCAAAAACCCAACTATATTCGGCGTCTTCTTTGGTAACAGGCACACATAAAAAATATATAATATCAACATTTCTGGTAAACAGATTGTAAAATCCATAAATTCTTAAATAACCGGTGAAGCCGTTTTTCCATTCTTCATATGCGACAACACTTGTTTCTTTTAATTCCCCCCATAGATAATCTTTTTGAATTTTCAGGTAGTTGTCAAGATCGGAATAGAATTTTCCCCATGTTGTATGGGCAATACCGACCCATCCCGCATTTGCGCCGATCGGCAGACTAAATGTATATTGTATTTTAATCGGGGCAATCTGATGCACCAGATTTTGCTGTAGAGAAAGGGTCTTTGCAAAACTCGACGGCTCCAGTTTCCAACCGTATGGGGATTTCCACATCACGGAGTCCACCTGGAGAGTATTTTCGGCAATTTGAACGGCGTGAACCAAGTCAGGACCGCGCAAATTTATATCATTGGAGTTTTTTATACCCCATGCCATCCAGTAATAAAAAAAAGTAACCAGCATTATCCAGGCAATCGATAAATAGAACCGGTGATATCTTTTGCTTTTGCTTAATAAATCAGCAAATATAAAAATAAGAATAAGTAACACAAAGAATCCAAAAATGGGAGCAGAGAACGGGAAAAAATATAAAGGGGGAGTGCAAACGATTAACGAAATATAAAAAATTCGTCTTGTAATAACGCTAATCTGCCGGTTTATTGTTCTAAATAAATAGTACGCCGCAAAGGCCCCAAAAAATGCATAAAGGCTGACAGGCAGAATATTATGTATTGAAAATTTTAGAATACCCGCAAGTAACGATACAAAAAAAATCAAAAATATTGAAACCCATTTGGCGACATAGAGTGGGTCCAGCCATGAAATTACTCTGCCGGCTTTTTTAAGGCTGATCAGTGTCGAATCGTTCAAAGACAAAATAACTTTTCTACCCGGCTTGACTTTGAATTGGGTAATATCTTCGCGATGAATTGTTATTTTCTTTTCCGGTATTTCGAGACGGTTATTATATAATCGGGCGGGAAAATATTCGTGATCTACTTCGGCAATAATATCTGATTTTCGAGCCACGTAAAGTTATACCAACTCAACCTTTACCAGATCGTAGTCTTTTGTATCTTTATTAAATACAAATGCTGCCGTTTCACCTTCTTCACCTTTATCTACCGAAACTACCAGGTAACAAGAAGCTGGAAATACCGGGCCCGACCCGTCAGGCAGAGTCATTTGGTGTTTATCTTCATCGGAAAAATATGCGCCGCAATCAATGTGAGAGTGAACAATGCTGAAAAGTTCTCCACCAACTGAAGTCGCTTCCTCTATTGCATTATTGAGTTTTAAAGAGTCCATTAAAAAGGCATCTTTTGAAGTACGCGGGTAACTCTCAGAGTCGAGCTTATGATATTTATCTTGCAGGTTCGCTGCGGGAAAATATGTTAAAGCGCCATCGGCATTTTTTATAATCCACCCACAGGCTTCTCCCGGATATTCCGCCTTCGCCTGTGCGAAAATTTCATTCCTTGTTTTTTTATCTACTTGTATTGAATTCATTTTGATTTTAAATACTCCAGTATTTCACCCACATGCTCTTTTACTTTAACTTTCGGGTATGATTTTATTATTTTACCTTTCTCTATTACAAAAGTGCTTCGTTGAATTCCCATAAAAACTTTGCCATACAACTTTTTTTCTACCCAGACCCCGAATGCTTCTGTAACTTTCCCCTCTTCGTCGCTCAAAAGTGGAAATTTCAAATCTAGCTTCCCGATAAATTTACAGTGAGACTTTACATTATCTCGTGAACATCCAATTACTCTGGTTCCCGATTTCGAGATTTTCGCCAGAGCCTCTTGAAAATCTTTTGCCTCTGTTGTACACCCCGGAGTGTTATCTCTTGGGTAAAAATACAAAACAACGGCTCCTTCTTTCCACAATGTATCAAGCTTGACTTTTTTACCGGTCTCGTAATGATCGGCATCTTCAGGATCAACCAGAATTACATCGAGTCCTTTCGGAACTTTATCACCTTCTATTAGCATAATCCAGACTTTAAGCGCGCAAGAGAGTGTCATTCAAAAATTAAGGCAAAAATTCAGGGCAAATTCAAAACGCTAATGCAATCAAAATAAGATAAAAGAACCCCATAAAAACTTCCGATAGAAGAAGTGCAAACCATTTCCAAAGGATGCCCATATGGGATTACAGTTTAGTCACTTATCAGTTTCGGATGGAGTCGTCATTAGCAATATTAATAATAAAATAGAATAAATCGATTGATAGCATAAGTCTAAAGTAAAATGAAACCGTAGCACAATAAATGGATAGCGTATTATGAAAAAAGTATTAGGTTTTATCGAAAAATGGTTTGAATGGATTTTATGGGAGAGCAGAATTATTGTTTTGCTGGCGGTCATTACCAGTATAATTTCGGCCATCGTTTTAACTATTTTTGGCACGCTCGATATCTATTATTCAATGAAAGATATTATGGATGCTTTTAGCGATAAAGAAGCATTCTATGAAATTTATGTGAAGTTGCTGGGTTCGGTTGTGTCTGCCATGGACCTTTATTTGATTGCAACGGTTTTGCTGATTTTTGGAATTGGTTTGTATGAACTTTTTATCAGTCGAATTGACCATGTAGAAGATGACAAAAAATCGAGTGGTATTTTAAAAATTCACAATCTAGACCAGCTAAAAGAAAAGCTTTTAAAAGTGATTCATGTGGTGTTGGTTGTTTACTTTTTTAAATACGCGATAAAACTGAATTATACCACCATACTAGATCTACTTTATCTTGCCATAGCAATATTGTTGATTTCCGCTTCGGTGTATTTAACAAATAAAAAGTAATCTGGTTTCACTTTATTTTAACTTCATTTTAACATTAAAGGTCGAAACCTTCTTGCAGGGAGTCTCGATTTTTCTTCCAGAACCTGTTTATTATTTTTCCCATTTTGGCGCGCCCGAATAAGCCGAAACCCAATACCAGGGCGATAATAATGACAAGGTAGCCTATTAACCATGGAATGTCAATTAATGCCTTCCAGAGGTTTGTGACGAGTTCGATGGAAATATCCATACTAAACAAGCTGACTACGCCTTCGGTTACAACATAAAAGAATCCGAGTGAAAAAGTTACTGTCATTAAGAGGAAATGAGCTATACGTCGAAATGTTATCCAGGTTTTGACTTTGTCTAACAGTGACGTTACACCACCGAGAGGGGATGAAATGGCAATCCATTGGTTTTGTATATTACCTACATTGATTGTCTCTTTGTCTTTTACAACTTCAAGTTTTGTTGGCAGGTTTGTGGGACCGTACCCTTCTGGACACTGGACTATTTTTTCAAAGGTTGTGTAGTGAACTTTGGGAGTATCTGTTCCCGCTTTTTCGGATAATCGGGCAATGTCGCGCGGTAAATACCGGTAATATACATTGAGACCCGAACGAGGGTTGTAACATTTGTCATTAATATTGCGCAAAGCTTTTATATCTTCTCTGGCCGATTTGGAAAATTGTACTCCCGCTGCTTCGGCTCTATTCATCATCCAGTCGAGACTTACATGTGACATTCCCGACTTGGGGTAGCCCCCGCCAACGTTGGAGTGAACCCCGGAAAACCAGACTTGTTCTATGACCTGGTCTTTATTTCTGTTGTTCTGTTCTTTCCAGATATTGGGGCGTAACGTCTTTCGCTCATCGTCAATGGAAATGGCGTGGTAGGCTTTTTTAACATTTTGTCCTAAAATGTTATTGGTAAATTCAAATTTATATACATATTTGTTAATTGCATGTTTTATAATTTCAACGGGAATGCCCACAGCTGAAGTAGAGTCCCAGACTCCGATAAACTCAATGGCTGGAATTCCATCGTCATCTTTAGTTCGGTGTACTGCAAATTTTTCGCGAAAATTTTCCAGTTTCGGGGTCCGCATGATCATATGACCCAGGGAACCTATGAGGGTATGGTATTTTCTTCTGTAAACTTTGTACGCATCTTTAGTCGCCTCACCCAGGTTCAGGTTACTTTTTCTGATGTCGACGATACCGCATGTTGCAATTAAACCAGCCAAGGCCCTGACTGTATAAGCGCCGCGAGAAAATCCGAAAAAAAACAGTTTATCTCCGGGTTTATATACTCTTGCAATCGCCTCATATAGCTGGCAAATATTTTTACTTACCCCGTAGCCAAACATTCCTCCCAGTATTTTCAAAGGTTTCCAGTCATCATTACCGACTCCGTCGTCATAAAAGGCGACTTGTTTTCTGAGTCCCTTTGCTTCTTTATCATAAAAACCGCCGACATTCACACTTTCAAAGATTTTAAAAACATTTGTTTTATTTGATTTTGCTGCGCTATTGCCTGTTCCGTCCGAGCAAATTATAATATTTTTTCCGATTACTTTCTTTTTTTTTGTCTGGGTTGCCATTTGAATTCCTTGTCATTATAAAACGACCATTATTTCTGTATATTTGTCACTATATCATCATGGGTTGATGAATCAACAATTATATTTAATTTTTATAATTTATACAACCAAAAGAGGGGAGTCTGAAATACCGTTTTGTACTTGCTGCCGGATTATCAATTATTAATATGCTACATGTGGATTGCAATAGATGCAGCGGGGGCCGATCTTGGGCCAGAGCCAATTGTCAGTGGCGCGATAATGGCTATACAAGAGTACAATCTAAATGTAATACTCGTGGGTAATGGTTCTGTGCTTGAAGGCCTGGTGTCGAAGCATAGCCAATTTGCATCTAACATTAGAATTGAACATGCGCCGCAAACAATCGATATGGACGAGTCGCCGGGCAAGGCTATACGCGATAAAAAAGATTCATCGATTATGATTGCAACGCGGCTGGTAAAAGACGGGGAGGCCATTGGCTTTTTTTCACCCGGTAATACCGGCGCAAGTATGGCTTCGGCCTTTAAGCAGTTAGGACGTCTGCCGAAGGTAAAAAGACCTGTAATTGTTACGCCTATTCCCAGGCAAGGTCAAGCGCCGAGTGTTCTTGTCGATGCGGGAGCCAATGTTGATTCTAATCCTGATGTTCTTCTACAGTCCGCCATAATGGGTGAAATATACTCTCGTGAAATTCTTAAAGTTATACACCCGAGCATCGGAATACTATCCAATGGAGAAGAAGAGAGTAAAGGCACGGAGTTAACTCAGAAGGTATATAAGGCTTTAAAGAAACTGCCCATTAATTTCGTCGGAAACGTCGAAGGTCGAGATATGTTTGGCGATGGTAAGTTGGTAGATGTTATCGTTACCGACGGTTTTACCGGCAATATTGTTATTAAAACCATCGAGGGCGCGGCAAAAGCCATTTTCAATATTCTGAAAAATAACATTAAAGAATCACCTCTGGCTAAAACCGGGGCTCTGCTTCTAAAGCCAACATTGCAGGCGGTGAAAAGACAAATGGACCACTCCAGTTATGGAGGGGCACCACTTCTCGGGGTGAACGGAATTGTAATGATCGGTCACGGCTCAAGCAATGCCTGGTCCGTAAAAAACGCCTTGCGAATTACAAAAGAATTTTCAAGTCACAAGATTAATCGCCATATTGTCGATAATATTGAACAATTCTGTTAAGGGCACCGTAAAAACGAAGTTTTTAGAGGTGGCCTTAGTTCAACAATTTAATTGCTTTTTTTAACTGAACATCAAACTCTAAATCGTATATCGGTCGAGGTCCGCTGAAGGTAGCTTGTTTTAAAGTAAATTGCAATGCAAAATCACTCAAAGGAAGCTTCTTATCTTCTAAGTACTTTTTAAAAAGCGCTATATTGGCTTTATTATACTCTTTGTGGTCTACGATAAATTTATCAACCAGTTTCTTCTCTCTTATAACTCGAAAATTTTGTTTATCTTCTTTAGTAAAGTCAAGCGGTTTGACTTCATGGTCAGGCATAATGCCTTTATGATGAATCGATTCTCCCGATGGAGTGTAGTACTTTTGAATTGTAAGTGCGATTCCGGTATTATAGGGCAGTTGCAACACACGCTGTACGGACCCTTTTCCAAAGGTTTTTGTTCCTACAACAATCCCCCTTTTGTGGTCTTTTACTGCTCCGGTGACAATTTCACTGGCTGAAGCCGAACCTTCGTTTACAAGAACGACGAGTTTCATATCGGCTGCAATAGCGTTTCTAGGGTTTGCTTGAAATATCTGGTCCTCTGCTTTTCTTCGTCCTCTGGTCGAAACAATGACGCCTTCGTTAATAAAAATATTACTGATTTTATAGGCAGCGTCCAGCAGCCCACCGGGATTCCAGCGCAGGTCAAGTATAAGACTCTCGGCCCCATTTTCTTTCAGTTGCTTAACCATGTTTGCAATGTCTCTGGTAGAGGGTTCTGAAAATTGTTTTAACTTAATATACCCGATTTTGGTGCCTTCAATCATTCCACCGGTTACAACTTTAATTTTAATAATTTCACGAATAATATCGAAACTGAGTGATTCGGCCTCACCTTCACGTACAACCGTAATATTTACGGATGAACCGGGTTTACCGCGCAGTTTTTTTACTGCTTCGATTAAGGTTATTCCCTGTGTCGTCTCTTTCTCAATTTCAACAATTTTATCACCGGGTTCTAGCCCGGCTCGCATAGCGGGAGTATCTTCAATGGGGGAGATCACGGTTAAGATTCCGTCTCGCAGCGCAATTTCTATACCGAGGCCGCCAAAATTGCCTCTTGTATCGTTGCGCAGGTCGTCAAATTCTTCTGGAGTCATAAAGCGGGTATGAGGGTCGCCCGTAGCTTTTAATATTCCCTTAATGGCCCCAAACCAGAGTTCACGACTGGGAATTTCTTCAACATAGTCATTTTCAACATAATGCAGTACGGTATTGTATAGTTCACGTAAGCCGGCTTCGGTAATATGTCCTGGTTTACTCTGTAGTTGTCCCCAAGCCCCGGCAATAAAGATAGATAATGATACGGTTATCCCGATCAGATTTTTTTTGTGTTGATGGAAGAAATTCATACTGTCAAGTTATGATTTTTTTATCCGTGGTCAAGAAATTTATATTTGTACATCTTGTAGGTTTGCTCGATTTTTCTCTTAAATTTAGCTTGTAATCTCAACTACCGATTTTATATTCACGATTACAACCCTGTATTTTCCAATTTGAATATTATCAGCAAATACTCGAAATAAAAGTGGAACCAATTGAAACAGAGTGAGAATAAAACAAAAAAGTTAACTTTTCCAAAAGAGTTATTTATATTTGTAACCCAAAAAGACAGGTTTACAACTGTCCATCTACTATTGGCTATTATAATATCAATATTTCTGGTAGAATCCTTTATTATGGGTATACTTTTATTGCTACCACCGTTGTCCTCTGTCATGTATGTCTTTATAGACTCTATTTTGCTGGTGACTTTCTTGTTTCCCGTTTTTTATTTTATACTTTTTCGACCAATGCAGTTACTTCTTCAAAAATATGCGGATAATAAAGAAGCGCGAAAAGAGAGTATGGAACAATCGCGCACATTAATGGAAACCGCAGGCGATGCCATTATCTGCCTCCAGGAAGGTGATATTATATATGAATGGAATAAAAAAGCGGAGCAGCTTTTTGGTTATACAATGAAAGAGGCAATAGGAAAACAGCTTCACCCGCTTATTGTTCCCGAACGGTACAGAGAAAAAGCCGCTAAAGGAATGGAACAATTTTTTCGAACTGGTAAAGGCCATCTTCTTGGAAAAGTCGTTGAAATAAAAGCGTTACGACGAAATGGCACCGAATTTGACGCTGAAATATCAATATCAGCTATGCGGGTAAATGGCATATGGAAAGCCGCAGGGATTATCAGGGACATCACCGAACGCAAACAAATGGAGTCAAATATTCGAAATTCTCTGGAAGAAAAAGAATTACTTTTAAAAGAGATACATCACCGAGTTAAAAATAACCTGCAAGTAATATCCAGCCTCATTAGCCTTCAGTCGAGTCAAATTGAAAACAAATCTCCCGCTGAAGTACTTGATGAAAGTCAAAACCGAATTCGTGCCATGGCTTTTATCCATGAAAAGCTATACAAATCGAGTGATCTTGCTAAAATCAATTTCGGTGACTATGTACGCAGCCTCACTGAATATCTTATGTCGGCGTACCAGATAAGTACGGAAAAAATAACGGTAAAAATTGATATCGCTGATGTCGCCCTTGATATTGCTTTCGCCATACCCTGTGGTCTGATTTTAAATGAATTAATTTCAAATGCTTTTAAACATGCCTTTCCCGGAGATCGCAACGGCGAAATTACCATTATGCTGGTACGCCAGGAACATGGGCTTCATTTGCTTACGTTTAAAGATAATGGAATTGGCTTGCCTTCGAAAGTCAAACTTGACAAAAGTGATTCTCTTGGTTTGCAAATTATTGATAGTCTGGTAAAACAAATTGGCGGTACAATTCAAGTGAAAAAAGAAAAAGGATCTTCCTTTGAAATTAAGTTCAAAAAAGAGGAAAACAAAGATGGGTGAGCCAAACAATTCGAAAAAAGTTATAATGGTCGTTGAAGATGAGCAAATTGTAGCGCTTCATATTCGGAAAAATTTAGAAGCACAAGGGTATCTGGTTCACCATGTCGCATCTACCGGGGAAGAAGCAGTAGAAACAGCTTTAGAAACCCATCCCGATCTTATTTTAATGGATATAAGACTTATAGGAGAAATGGATGGTATTGAAGCGGCGACAAAAATCAGGGAGAGCCTGGATATACCCATTATATACCTGAGTGCTTATACGGATGAAAAAACACTAATTCGAGCAAAACAAACCGCCGCTTATGGGTATCTTATTAAACCCTTTGTGGAAAGGGAGCTTTATTCATCTGTCGAGATTGCTTTCTCAAAACACCAAATGGAGCAAAAAGTCAAGCAAAGTGAGACCTCTCATCGGACGCTTGCGCAAAACCTGCCCGGCATTGTTTATAGAGTAATGCTGCGAGAAAATAACAAAATGATATTTTTTAACGATATGCTTAAAGAGATAACGGGTTATGACGAAGAAATGCTTCATAAAGATAATATATTTAACATTGAGCCATTGATTTTCAAAGAAGATTTTGCTACGGCGAAAACGAAAATGGAAAAAGCCATTCAAACAAACAGACCTTATGAGCTTGAATATCGAATTCGACATGCAAATGGTAGTATAAAATACGTTTCTGAACGTGGCAGGCCCGCTTATGGACCGGACAAAAAACCCATGTGCCTGGACGGAATGATTTTCGATATCACGGAACAAAAAAAAAATGAGGCCGATATTGTATCGGTACGCGCCCAACTCGAACACCTTATGGTGTTTGTTCCCGTAGTGGTGTATAGTTGCAAAATCGAAAAAGAGTTCTTTATTCCAACTTTTATTAACAGTAACATAATTAACATCCTGGGATTCCAACCTGAAGATGTGATCGGTAATCCAGATTGGTGGTCTGGCCAAATTCATACTGGAGACCGAGAAAGAGTTTTACAGCAATTGGAAACAGGGATGAAAGAAGGAGACTTCTATGAGCATGAATACCGTTTTCGTAAAAGTGATGATACTTTTCTCTGGATACATGATAAGCTAAACATTCTACGTGATGAAGCGGGTAACGCGACGGAAATTGTCGGTTCATGGAGTGATATTACAAAACGAAAAAATGCGGAGCAAGAGGTACGCTACCTGAGCGAGATTACAGATAATATGTCAGAAGGAGTCATGTTGGCGCACCAGGAAGATCTGGTTATTACCTATGCGAATAAAAAGTTTGAAAAAATGTTTGGTTACAAAACCGGAGAATTAGTCGGAAAAAACATTACCGTGCTCAATGCACTGAGTGAAAAAACATCAGAAGAAACAATAGAAACTGTAAATGATGTCGTCCGGTCTTTACAGGAAAAGGGGGGCTGGAAAGGTGAGGTCAAGAATATAACAAAAGATGGTGAACTTTTCTGGTCTGAAGCGAGCGTCACTCCTTTCAAACATGATAAATACGGGACCATCTGGATTACCGTGCAAAGAGACATTACACATAAAAAACAGCTGGAAGATAAAATTATCCACAATTTGAAAGCGCTCTCCAGAAGTAATGAGTTCTGGATCGAAACATTCGATACAATATCCGATCCGCTTTTTATTCATAACAAGCAGTTTGAAATTGTCAAGGCAAATCGGGCTTACCGTGATGTCGCGGGACTATCATTTAAACAAATTGTTGGTAAAAAATACTGGGAAGTATTTCCGATTTTGGATGGTCCTTCCATCGGTTGCCAACATGTCGTTAATACAGACCAAAGCGATGAGGAAGAGATAAAAGATGATTCATCGGGCAGCGTGTTCCGGGTTCGATATTATCCAATAGAAGAACCGGAGAAAAAAGACCCATCTTACCTACATATTCTCGAAGATGTTACGGAGTTAAAAAATACGCAAGAGATGCTTGTACAATCGGCCAAACTGGCCTCCCTTGGGGAGTTGGCTGCCAATGTAGCGCATGAAATCAATAATCCTATGACCGCGATACTCGGGTTTGTCTCTTACGTTACCGGAGAAATTGGAAAAGAGTCACCTTATTATGAAGACTTGAAGGCGGTGGAGGGAGAATCCCTGCGAGTAAGGGAAATTGTACGTAATCTACTTGATTTTGCAAAACCGAAAAAGTTGACTAAAGCAGTTTCGGATATAAACGAGACACTTTCCGAATCACTCCATCTGATAAAACATATGGCGGAACTTTCACAAATTAAAATAGTAACAAGACTGAGCGAAAATTTGCCGCAGGTAAAGTTTGACGTGAACCAGATTAAACAGGTTTTTATAAACCTGGTATATAATGCCTGCCAGGCAATGGATGGCGGCGGTACGTTGCAAATTAATACAGGTACTCAAAAAGATTTTATTCTTATATCGTTTAAAGATACTGGAGTTGGAATAGCCAGTGCAGATATACCAAATATTTTCGATCCATTTTTCACAACAAAAGATAAAAAAGGAACAGGGCTGGGTTTATCGATTAGTTATGCAATTATAGAAAATCACAAAGGTGAAATAAGCGTCACAAGTACGGTGGGAAAAGGAAGTGAATTTGTCGTTAAGCTGCCTTATAAGTAATATACTGGTAGTATATAATTCTATCCCAATAAGGGATCTCTCGAATACGCAGTGAGTTTGAGTAAGGGGACATGGTGCGAAAAGAACAAATACTGGTAGTTGATGACGAAGTATTGACACTTCGGCTCGTCCAAAAAGTCTTAAAAAAACATAACCTGGATGTTTCCACCGCTGCAAATGCCGAAGAAGCTCTGGAGATCATTAAGAATAAAAATTTTAATCTGCTTTTAACTGATGTACGGATGCCTGGTTTAAACGGTATAGAGTTATTACATCAATTCAAGCAGCATTCACCGGGCGCTGCTGCGGTAATTTTTTCGGGTCACGGGAACCTCGATATGGCGCTTGATGCAATTAACAAAGGAAGCGACGGTTTTCTCATGAAGCCTTTTACCACGGACGAGTTAATCAACACGGTGAATTCGGCCCTTGACCGAGTCAGACTGTTGCGTGAAAACATCAGGCTAAAATCGATTGTGCCGCTCTTTGAAGTCAGTAAAAAACTTGTAACTAAACTAAAAACCGATGAACTATTAGACTATCTTGTAAGTGTAGCCGGGGATGAAACAGGTTCAGACTCAGTATCAATAATGCTGAAAAAAGATGAAAAGTCTCTTGAAATAAGCGCCGTCAGGGGAATAGGTGAACACTATAAAGGTAAAACTTTCAAAATCGGGGAAGGGTTTGCAGGCATGGTCGCTCAAAATGGAAAACCCCTGCTATTAAACGATGCAGACAAGGATGAAAATTTAAATGTTTCGATGAAGCGTGATAACATCTCCTCGGCAATTATAATTCCAATACAAATTGACCATGATATCAAAGGTGTTATAAACGTAACAAAATTAAAAGGTAACTCCCCTGCATTCACAGAGGGGGACGCCGACTTTATGACTATTCTAGCCGGTCAAGCCGCCGTAGCTCTGGAAAACGTAAAACTGGTCGAGGGCTTAAACGATTTATTTATATCCACGATTCGTGTGTTATCGAATACAATTGATATGAAGTCAAAATGGACTTCGGGGCATTCCGATAGAGTCACGCAATTTGCCCTTAAATTAGCCAGTGAACTTAACCTCGAAAACGGGCAGATTAAAAACCTGGAACTTGCCTGCCTGCTGCACGATATCGGTAAAATTGGCACTTTTGAGTATGTTCTTGATAAACCGGGTAAATTGACCGCCAAAGAGTTTGAAATGGTAAAAAATCACTCCGTCGCAGGTTTTGAATTGCTCATACCGATAAAACAACTCAAGGGAATCACCAAAATTATACGACACCACCACGAACGGTTTGACGGTGACGGGTATCCGGACGGACTGAAAGGCACTAATATTCCTTTTCTTTCCCGTATTATCGCCGTTGCCGATTCATACGACGCGATGAAATCAGATCGACCTTATAAACACGGAAAAGATATAAAATTTATTATGAAGGAATTAAAACAATGCTCAGGCTCCCAGTTTGATCCCGAGGTTGTCTCAGCATGTATCAAGATTCTTGAAAAAGAGAAGTAAAGATCAGCCGGGCTTTTCCATTTTAAAAACAGCTGAACCTGTAACTGTCGTCCAGATCGATGTCAAGAATGAGAGTGCGAATTCCCTGAGCGTTTGAGTCATTACACATGCTGGTTCGGGCGGCACCATTTGTTTTATACAAAGAACGGTACTCTGCATTTAAAACGGGTTTATTGGCATCGAGCATCGGTTGGTAGGAAGCGCATTCCGAGTATTCATTGCATTGTTCAGAAATGGAAAAATCGTAATAATCTACCAGAGAGCTCATTTGATCGGGGTCATTTTTTAAGGCGACGGCCAGGTTTCGGTTATGCGCCGCATTTGCAAGATTTCTGTTATATGCGATCATCTCCGATGCAGAAATATTGAAACAACTATCCTGCGTGTGTACATCGACGTTATCGGGTTCAACCCCGTCGCAACCTTTTTGCACGGCCAAATCAAGCCGCGCTTTCATTATGTTAAATACATTTTTCGAGCGAATGTCCAGCCACTTTTCTCCGTCCCATCCATCTAAAGGGTTTCCAAGGTCAGTTTTGTCAAAGTCGCTTTTATCAGATCTCCAGTTTTCATAGCTGCCGGCAGAAAAATAACAGATGACTTTTTTGCCGGCTCCCTGCAAGGCGGCAATTTCACCTGATGTTGTGTCAAACAAATCGATGTCGTAAATTTCGACGGCGTAAGCAGTGTTTACAGTCCCCGAAAGTTGCCACTGCCATGTAACCGTTTTTGCAGGCTTATACCAACCACCGCCCGTTACCGCCGAAACATTTTTTGAATAATTCGCCGATGCAGATTTGCCGTCCGGACAGGAACCATTGTTTTTACACGCCACCGATAAAAACCCAAATAGTAAAAATACAGTTGTTAAATAATATTTCATATTTATTCTCATAGTATATAATAATTTAAAATGCCCTACATTTCCAGATTTTTTCCGATGAATGCTACTGCCTGGAACTGATAAAATATTTCGCTTTATGAACCATGAAATAGAAAAAATAATTGACGATATATCTTACAGATGTATATCTTGTAGATATGTCAAAAGAAAGTAAAACACCTTTTGTAATGCTCGGCCTTCTCGTCGACGGTTCGAAGTCCGGTTATGATCTAAAGAAAATTATTGAAAAATCTATAGGCTATTTTTGGCAGGAAAGTTACGGGCAAATATACCCCGTACTGAAAAAACTACATCAAAATAATTATGTAACTAAAAAAACATTAAAGCAAAACAATAAGCCCGATAAAAATATGTACTCCATTACTGCTTCCGGGAAAACACATCTCGAATTATGGCTTTCGTCCCCTATGCAGGTATCGCCAGAACGCAATGAACTTCTGCTGAGAACATTTTTTGGTCCCAATACAGATATTCAAATTACCGTTCAAATGTTGGAAAACCACTTAAAAGAGAGTATAAAAATGAAGTCGATATTCCTGGAGATTAAGTCCATAGTTAAAAGCAATTGTGTTATAGACTCAGGTTCCATTGAAAATAGCACATTTTCTATGATAACTTTGGAATATGGAATTATGAACTTAGATATGCAAATAAAATGGGCAAAAAGTTCCATTAAGACACTTGAAGAATATGCTACAAAAAAAAGGAGTAGAAAATGAAACATGCAGTATTGACAAAAATTGGCGGTCCTGAATCGCTGGAATTACAAGAGACAACAATACCTAAGCCATTAAAAGATGAGCTTTTAGTCAAGGTCGACCATGCCGGTGTTGCCTTTGCCGATGTAATGATGCGCCACGGTAAATACCCTTCTGCCCCCAAATTGCCATTCACCCCCGGTTACGACATTTGCGGAACAGTCGTAGAAACAGGCGACAATGTGTCAGATTTTAATGTAGGTGATAAAATTATTGCGCTAACGCAGTTTGGCGGTTATGCGCAATATGCTACAGTTCATCATGGTCGCGCCATTAAAGTTCCGGAACTCATTACAACATCTGAAGCTGTAGTCCTGGTTTTAAATTATATTTCCGCTTATCAAATGCTCACAAAATACAAAAAACTTACTTCGGGCAACACTGTTCTAATTCACTCCGCCGCCGGTGGTGTTGGTACCGCAGCGTTGCAGATTGCCCGCACTATGGGTCTAAAAACGTATGGAACATGCTCTACCGGTAAAACCAAAATTGTAGAACAAAATGGGGGGATCGCTATTGATTATAAAACGGTAGATTTTGCGCAGCAAATGAGAAAATTAGAGCCCGATGGAGTAGACTTTATTCTTGACCCGATCGGTGGTAACCATTGGATACAATCTAAGTCGGTATTAAAACCAAAAGGAACATTGGTCGGATTTGGTTTTTTCTCCATGTTTCAAAATGACAAAGTGATTGGCAGTATAATGGATATTGGAAAAATTATGATTCCCTTAATTTTGGGGTCGATGCTGCCCGGCGCGAAAAAATTTCATATGTACAGCATTAAACCAAACCAATATGGAAAAATACAAG
>JBEQLE010000066.1:0-24299 GCA_040326155.1 Leptospirales bacterium
CTAAAGCATTTATTTTAAAGGTACTCTCGTAAAAAGAATTTGATAGACCAAGCCCAAACCGTGATCGACAACTCTGATAAATGGAGACAAAACCAAGAAAAAAAACTTCTGGGAATATTTCAAAAAAGAGTCGGGACTACCTCGGCGCAAGAAATTGCCGGCGATAAAACTGGCGAAAAAGCGGCCTTGATGGAAGAGGCCTTTTCTATGCAGCGAAAACTGTTGCGTGAAGAGTATCTACCGTTTTGGAACACAGCCACAAATCAATTAAAATACCTAGTAGATGCCACCAGCACTGAGTTTGCCTTAGGCGCCATGAATCGAGAGATGGAAAAGTTGCGCGAAAAAGACACCACTCTTTCCGAGTTGGCACAGTTAGGTTTAGTGGTAGAAACGGTAAGTCATGAGTATCACTCTATGTTTAACAATGCCGCAAAAATATTTCAAAAAATCCACAAAAGCGCCGAACATTTGCCAGAACAATTCAACACTGAATTATATCACTTGGAGAAGATCTTTCACAGTATTGATGAAAGACTTCGTTTTCTCGAACCTCTATATCGTAGAAAAAGAGGTGGTATTGGAAATATAAACGGTATGGAAATACGAAACTTTATTGAAAATAGTTTCGATGAGGAGTTTCGCGGCAATATCACAATCTCTTATACTAAAAAATTTCTCAATACAGTATTGCCGAAAGTAAAAATTCCGGTAGTATATGCGGCAATATTTAACATTGTGAATAACGCTCTTTATTGGATTCAAAAAACATCGGAAAAACCGGAGATACGATTGAGTTATTACCCCCATGGATTTGTCATTTCAGATACCGGGTCGGGTGTTTCTGAGCGTGACCGAACAAATATATTTGAGCCATTTTTCAGTAGAAAAGAACAAGGCCGGGGCCTTGGCTTATATATTGTAAAAACGACTCTGGAGTCGGCCGATATGAATATATTTTTGGCCGAAGAACCCGAAACCGGCGCTTTACCCGGAGCAAACTTTATAGTAAAAAAACCCGACCTCCCTGAGGAAGATAATGGCAACGACGTTTGAAGAACAAACTAGAAAAATTGCAAAAGAGTATTGTCGCAATATTGTAGTTATTGATGATAAAATATTTTATGATAGTGATGATAAACCAAAACAACCATACAATGACGCTTACCAGGCATTTTATGAAAGTTGCAATGAAGAGGGAATAGCTTGTCATTTTTATCATTATAGAGATTCGGACGATGCACTTGAAAATGCAAAAAAACTTGCTTCAAGGGCAGATGTACTGATACTAGACTGGTATCTATCGCCTATTTTAAAACAGGAAACAGCCATTGCAATCATAGAAGATATTATAAGAAATGAAACCGTCGGCCAATCTATACGTTTTATTTTAATTTATACCGACCAAACAATCCCTAAAGTATGCGACGACATTCAAAAAACATTTTCAGACTTGATAAGTATTTCAGAAAATAATATTTCTCTTGAAAAGAAACCTCATACAACAGATAAGCAAGAAGACGAAAAACCGACAATCATCACAGGACCAAGTGGTGATCTGAAACAAATAAATGGGAATGATCCCATTTATTTAGGAAATGGCAAACTCTTTATCGGTATTCATCATAAAAAACCCGATGACCCGGTTCTAGACGGAAAAAAACTAATCATAATTATTTATGATTTATTGAGTTCAACATACAGTGATTATCTTCATTGGGCTGGGCTTGAACTGTCCGTCAGGATTCGAGATTTAATGCCCCAATTACTTGCTTCTTTGCCCGAAGGTACAAACGGACCTATATTATACCAGAGTATTTTTCAAGATGGTGAAAGTGAAATTTCTGATCAAATCGTTGAGGTTATTTTAGATGAGCTGAAAATGCAATTCAGTATGAATCCCATACAAGCACTGCAACGAGGTTTTTTTGATGAGTTTATAAAAGAAAAATTATTGGATACTAAAATTATCACTCAAGACATTTTGCTCGACAAACCAAATCTAAGAAAGAAACTTATAAAGATCTCTGATAATATAAAAAATGGCAAAAAGCTTGAAGATATACAACAGATAAACTCACAAATAAATGGATTTATGGACATTGAAAACCATCGATCCTGGGCTATGCTCAGAGAGTCACTTATTTTCAACGTTAAGAATTCCAATAATACAATTCGGACCGGTTTTATCTATAGGGGAACAAATTTTACTATAAAAATAGAAAAAATTATTGAAGGCAAAAAAGATAACATTGAGGTATCATACGACTATTTATTGTGCCTTTCACCTGCATGTGACTGTTATCGACCTGAAAATAAGAAATTAATTTTCATACGCGGCACAGAAAATACTCAAATAGGTCCTGCCCCCACAATAACCCAATATGAAAGTAATGAAAAATCTATTCAATGGGATACCAGGTTTATTGAGTCTCTTAGTATTGATGAATTAAACGATTGTAAACTCTTCGGCGCCCTCCGAAAAGATTTCGTAAACCGCATAATACAACGAGTTTGGAACCACCAAACCCGAGTTGGAGTTGACAGTTCAGAGCTTTTGCGAAGAATACGCAAAGAATGAAACTCAAAGCCTTCGATATATTCAGCGGTTGCGGCGGCCTGAGCCGGGGATTACACGACGCGGGTTTTGATGTTCTTGGCGGTGTTGAAATCTTGCCTCATGCCAGAGAGACCTACTTTTTAAATCATCCGGGCAGCGTATTGTTTTCGGACGTTCGCAATATTCAATCAAAAGATTTACTTGACCAACTTCAAATTGAGCGCGGCGAGCTCGACCTACTTGCCGGTTGCCCCCCATGCCAGGGATTTTCAACAATGCGTACAAAAAACCGAGCTGCGCCGGCAGAGGACGAACGCAACGAGTTGATCTTTGATTTTATTCGCATGGTCGATTTTCTTTTACCAAAAACAGTAATGGTAGAAAATGTTCCGGGACTACTGAAAGACTGGCGCCTGGCCAAGGCCAAACAACACCTGAAAGATCTTGGGTATTATTGCAAAGCCGGAGTATTAGACGCGCAAAAATTTGGCGTACCACAACGCCGAAAACGAATGATCTTAATGGCTTCCCGGTTCGGAGAAATTGAACTGCCCGAAGGCAACGAGCAACAATCCAAAACGGTGAAACAAACTATCGGAAATTTAACACCCCCGGAAAAATCTAAAGTGTACCTACAGCAATATCGAAAAAAACATACACAGGTTGTGAAAGACCGAATTAAAAGAATACCAAAAGACGGTGGCAGTCGTAGCGCACTTGGCGACGACCAGCTGGCTTGTCATAAAAGAATCAACGGCTTCAAAGATGTCTATGGACGGATGGCCTGGGACAAAGTCGCGCCAACTATAACTCGTTTTTGCAACAACCCTTCTAAAGGTCGTTTTTTGCACCCGGAGCAAGATCGCGCGATCACGCTACTGGAGGCGGCTTTGCTTCAGACTTTTCCAAAAAAATATAAATTTTCTTCTACTTTAAATGACTCACAAATTGCCGGGATGATCGGCGAAGCGCTCCCACCGTTGTTTGCTAAAAAACAGGCTCTTCATATTAAAAAGCATATTATCCAAACTACAGTTTCACAAAATAATAATATTGACAAAACAAAACGATGCAAGAATATCAGTCAAATAACAGGTGACGGATGAAGCATATTAAATTCTCGTATAAATTATTGATATTATTTGTAATAGCATTTTACTTTACATGTGAATCGACACAGGTAAAAGTAAATAGCGGCGACAATAAAGCGCGTGGGTATGTTACCAACGCAAAAGGAACGCTTTATATCGAAGGCGCAGTCATAGAATCCGGCGGTCAAAAAATAATCACGCAAGAGGACGGTTTTTTTGAATTTAGCGGTTTGGAAAATGAGCGCGCCGTGTTTCAACTGTCAAAAACAGGGTATCGCGATGCGGTCAAAGTCGTCACATTAAACGCCAAATCTGAAAATATAATTTTAAAAATGGAGCGAGTTCTTGGAACTCAAAACATTGAATCATCTAAATCTTTTCAAGTATCCAGCAAAAATGCTGACGTTGTCATCCCGAAAGATACCTTTGTCAACTCAAAAGGGGAAAGCGTCGAGACGTACAACCTCGATATAGAAGTCATCGCAGCGAACCCGGATGATATGGAAAAAATGCCCGGTGAAATGAGAGGAAATGCAACAGACGGAGAAACCGTAGCGCTCGAGAGTTTCGGGGCTATTTATCTAAAGGCGCATTCAAAAGGAGAAGAACTTACTATAAAAGATGGGAAAGCCGCGAGCATTACTTTTATATTAGATGAGGACATACCCTATGAAACTATACCGATGTGGAGCATGGATGAAAAAACCGGAATCTGGAAAGAAGAGGGTGTCGGCACAGTTCAAAAAATCAAAGCCAATGGAAAAATCCAAAGTCAAATTACATTTGAAGCCCCGCATTTAAGTTATTGGAACGCAGACGTACCTATAACAAACACAGCAATCCTTATAAAAGAAATTAAAATATCGAATGAAATGATTAATTTGAACGACGGTTATCTGATTTTAGAAGCAAAAGGAATGACGTACAATGGATTGTCTTATGCTCAAGAGATAACGATGAATGCTCAAAATGTTTACTGCCTGGATGTAAAAGTCGGGGAGAAAATCAATATAATGGCTCGGTTGCTTACCAGAAATAAGGATTATTTTATAACTTATAATAACTCATTGGCGTTGAATTCCAGCAAGCGCAGTTCAACCTGTAGGGGAATCAGGTCAGGAAAAGATCAACCGGGAATCGTAATTGAATCGATTACTCTGAATGAACAAAAAAAAGTTAAATCCAGGAAGAAGTTAAGTACGAAACAGGAACTGGATCTACTTCGGATAAAATATGGGCAATTGACTAAAGTAATCACGAAAGATGGACAGTTTTATATTGGCGCATTTCGCCAAAAAAGTGGTCATATGATTATTACCGTTGCCGGTGATGAAGAAATTGTTATTCCGTCTTCTTCAGTCGCAAAAGTAGAACCGTATTGAGTTTTATTAGAGCATTTTTTGTTTTTTCGAGGCTCTTTTTCTTGGCGGTTAGTTTGTTGTAATCGTTGGTTTTGTCGGTTTTGTTAATTACGATACTTTTTAAATTTCCAATTCCAGAAAGTTCTTTTACTGTTTTATCGAAATTTTCAGGCGGAATACCGATGGCCATAATCGATATTCCTTTCATAATTTTCGCTTTAATGTTACTTTGCATACTGTATTTCCCCGTTTTTTCATTGTAAAAGTTATAAATCATCTGTAAAGCAGAAATCGATCTTCCCGTTTTACCCATATTCATATTCAGAAGACATTTTAAATTTATATTGCATTTTTATGCTTGCTTTTCTATTTGTATATCTTAATTTTGCTCAAAACCGTTATGAAGATAAAATATGCCAAATCACTATAAAATAAGTCCTACTGCATGGGTTGCCGCAATGATGCGGGCCGATTACACTGAAATCCCATTTACGAAAGAAATTGGAAAAGCAATGTCCCGGTTCCATACGCCTTTTAGTGCGACTATATTATATGGATTATTAAATTTTTTTATAAAAAAACGCCCTCAAAAAATGCTTGTTGTAACCACAGCCGAGGGACGGTATCTCAGTACCGAATCTGCTTTACCTGCCGACGGAAACTTTGTTCTGCTTGAACTCGGAGCGGGGCTTTCACCAAGAGGCCTTAACCATGCAGCGAACAAGACCCTTGTTATTGAATCCGATTTGCCCGAAGTTATGTCTTACAAAGAACCTTTGCTCGATGCCATTTATAGCGATATAAATAAGTCGGGGAAAAGACCATCCAACCATATACTTATGAATATCGATGTATTGCAACGTGAAGACCTATCAGCAGCAGGTGAAATTTATAAAAAACAAGGAAAAAAGAAACCTCTTTACATCGTTAACGAGGGAGTCAGTGTATATTTTACCAACGAAGAAAAAGATATTTTTCGCGACAACATCGCCTGGTTTTTACAAACATATGCTCCCGGTCGTGGTGTCTGGCTATGCACAGATCTAATACCCTTTGAGGAAAAAGCGCAATCGGGTCCGATACGAATGATCAGTAAATTACTGGAAAAATTCACTAAGCGAAAAATTGAACATTTTAAAAGTCATGAAGATACGCGTAACTACCTCGCTAAATCGAACTTAAAAGGTGTACCCGTATCAAGCAAAGGGCTGATCGCCCAGCTAACCTGTCTTGAAAAAATGGGCCTTACTGCAGATGATGTTAAAGGTGTAAGCGACCAGTATGTTCCTTACCGTGTAGAGTCGAGTAAACGTTGACTCTACCATGGCCATTGGCTGCCACTACATTACTAAATAATATGATCCTTTCCTAAATTCTCTGCTTATAAAAAATGAACCCAGAACACGAAAATCTATTTACATAGAAAGCCCTTCTTATACAATCGTGTTATGAAACGTCGATTATTTATATTTCTTTTTGCATTTTTAATCGTTCTGCTTAGTCTGGGAACAACATGGTTTGAAGAAGACGCAACCGATCCTGTAAGTGGGGAACAGATTAGCGTACGGAATATCGGCAGTTATGGCTCCTACATCTATCAATGGGATTCCAAATACGACCTTATATACTGGCCCTTTACAAATAAAAACTGGATATGGTTTAATCCCAAAAGCGGGTACGGTTCTTTTGCGCATAACTTTTCCACCTTGAAGCCAAAAGAAATTATAACCATTCGAAAATGGTTACAAAATAATTACGACCCTGCAAAGCCCCCTGCCACACATACAGAACTTTTAGAGTGGATTGGAAAAATTTATGAAATTCGTGAAATGAGTGATGACCACTGGAATTACTATTACAGACTAATGGCATATATGTATCGAGAAGACCCTGTAAAAAGCATTGAATATGTAAACAAGGCTTTGCCTCTTATTGAAAAAAAGTACGAGACAAAACTAAGTGAAAAAGGTTTGCTGGAAGTTTTATACCTTCTCGGAGAATACAATCGAAGGCTAGGCAATATCGAACAAGCAAAAATATTTTTTGAGAAAGTAAAAACCCAGACCTACAAAGAAGAAGATGGAACGGAAACAACAGGACATCCGTACTTTCTGGAACTGATAGAAAATCGGGAACAACTTATGCAAAAAACTATACAAACAAATACACCTGAAGATGAAAACCAGACACAAACCAATGACGAGCCAGATAAACCTGAAAAAGAGAAACGAAACAAAAAAGGATCAAAATGAAAAAATCTTTCATACTGATTTTACCCATTTGCCTTATAGCGTTTAGTACCATTCAATGCAAAAAAGGCGATTACGGGTTTAGTTCCACTGATACATCGGACACCATAAGGTTCACAGCCGACGACCAGGAAATGAATAAAGCTATTGAGCAAGCAAGAACATCGGTAGATCAACTGACACAGATGTCGCCGAAAGAAGCCGCCGAAGTAAAAGAGATTATGGGCTGGGACTAAACAGATATTTTGATATTCGATCATAGATGCCGTTGTAGAAACGATTTTGTATATTAATACAACGACGAAGACTATGATTCAGAAACCAAACATAACCATTTACCAGAGAGGTGTAAAACCATTACCAGGGCCTATGGAACCTGAATTTACATACCTGCTTTCCTTGAGCGATACTTCACAAACGGTTATTCTTCCTGAATATTTCTCCATCCACCAGGAGTTATCGGGTATAGACGAAATTATCAACTATTCGAAACAGACACTGGAGTGGCTCACCGCTTTGTCCGCTCACCGTAGAGCGCAAGATACACTAATTGTGGGCGGTACTCTACTTCACAGAAATGTGGATAATACACTTTCAAATGTGGCCCCCATTTTATTCAACGGAGAGCTGGTTTACTCCTATGAAAAAAGAAAACTCTTTGGTAAAGAAGCTTCAAAATTACGACCCGGCGTTGACCCTGGAATTTTTACCCACCCAGCCACCAAAGACCCCTGGGGTTTTTTAATTTGCGCCGACGTAAAAATACCCAATGTTTTTACCCAATATCAAAAACAAAAATTTCTGGCGATTCCGACCGCCTCTCCCTACCTGCCCGAAGACACTCCCGAACAACGCGACAAACGCGACTATAATATATATGTCAAAGGAGCTGAAATTTCCGGATCAACTATTTTTAAATGCTGCTCTACGGGTACCGTTGCCACCGGCGGTCCAATTTCCTCTGTTCAGGGGCGCTCGCTTATTGCTTCTGGACATAAAGTCCTGGCCTTAGCGCCCGAGATCGACTGGCAAGGCGCTTTATGCTTTGACACTGAAAATAAAACAGCCGAGTATCGACCTTATAACAATGACTGACATTAATGATTAAAACTGAATACAAAATCTCTGCTATGCAGGATTGGAATATTACCGCAAATTCAATTCTTACACAGACTACCACACCTGCAATTTTTTTACTCACAGGCCACCTGGGTGTCGGTAAAACTACGTTTGTTCAAGCCGCTGCAAAGCAACTCGAAATTAAAGAGCGTATTCATTCTCCTACTTTTAATATTATGAATGATTACACCGGGCGTTTCCAGGAAAAATCTATTAAAGTTTTTCATATTGATTGTTACCGAATGACATCTACGGACCCACTTCTTGAACTCGATTTTTTTGACCTGACCGATCTTCCTTTTTTTGCCTTTGTGGAGTGGCCGGAAAAAACAGGGCAAAACTGGACCGATTGGGGCGTTCCTGTATATACGATCGCCATTACAACCGGCGAAATACCGACTAGGCGAAATGTAACTTTTACTACGGGGCAATTTCATGAAGAGTGACAGTGAAAATATCATTGTTCTGGCTGATACCTCCACTCAGTATCTTTGTCTTACTAAAGCGAAAATCGGTCGCGATGGTTTTTCAGATGCCAGTACGACAATGACGATTCCCGATAAACAAATAACAGACTGGTTTTCAAACGAATTCATGAATTTTATACAACCCGAAGGTAAAAGTAAAATCGGCGCTCTTGCCATCGGGAAAGGGCCTGGTTCCTTTACCGGCCTACGAATATCCTTTTCTTATCTGCGTACTTTTGCCATGTTTTCAAAAGTTCCTTTAATCAGTTTTTCTTCAGGTCGACTCTGGCAAAAATCGCTTTGCCGGAAAAACGAGCTGTTACTGACCCGATTAAATAAAGACCTCTACTCAGGATATTTGCCGGGGGTCCATTTTAAAGCTGCAATGTCTGTTGACAACTGGCAGGAATATCTAAAAGTAAACCCCGAGCTAAAAGCGGCTATCTGGGACAAAGCGATGCATACCCGCAACCATACCAGCTCACATACGGTATGGCCGGACCAGACTCGCATGGTCTCAGAACCCGAGGTTCCCAACGAGCTGCCCCTGTCCTTTAAAGAGATGGAGCATGCAAACACCGCCACCGTTTTTGATGCCTTACCAGATTATGGACATGATATTATATTAAATAAAAGCGAAAAAAAGAGTGCAATGTAAATTACCAGTATATTAACTATATTAAAGAGAGAAAACAACATGAAAGAAACATTCCAGAATATCCTTTATAAACTAAAAAGAACAAAAGGTTCAAAAATACCGATTTCCGTGCTTACTTCCAGAAAACCGGAAAACACAGGCGAAGATAAGTCTCGCAACCAAAGAAAAGGTCCTTCGGCTCAATCGAGGGACCAGTCAAAACAGCAATCGGGAGATACTGTCTCCCGCATTTTAAGCGACCTTGAAAATTTTGGTCTGTTAAAATCTGATAACAAGCACCTGTTTCCTAAACATCCATTTCTGATCGAAGCCCGGCTCTCCGTCGCCCCTTCGGGTGTATCTTTTGCCGCCGGCGCATATGACACTGACATCGTTGTTCCCCGCCAAAAACGCAGGGGTGCCCTGCACAGAGACAAAGTCTGGGTTGAACTGACGGGTTTTTCACGCGGACGCTACGAAGGACGAGTTGCCTCTATTATCGAGCCATTTTCAACCCGTTTTCTGGCTAAAATTAAAAAACCGATGAAAGAAGGCTATTTAATTGTTTTAAATGACTTACCCGACTCCCCTTTTGGATTATTAGCCACAGAAAGGGAATTTTCTTCCGACGATTATGTTATTGTCGAAGAATCCGGTGAAACCAGAGACATACCCGTACCCGCAAACTCTTTTCAGAAGAAAAGAGGCAAAGGTGATTCTTTTTATCAGGAAGTAACCGTTTTTGAATACCTGGAAACACTCGTTCCGGGTACGCTTGCTTCTGACACAAAAAGAGTAGCGCTCCGGTTTAACATACCTATTGATTATGATGAATCTCTGATTCCTAAAAAACGAGAGCTGAAAAAACTCGCAAAAACCGGTAAAAAACAGGAAGGTCGAAAAGATTTAACCAAGCTATTTACCTGCACCATTGACGGCGCCGACTCGAAAGATTTTGACGACGCGATTTCGCTTGTTGAAAAAGATGGAGTTCGAACGCTCTATGTTCATATCGCCGATGTTTCCCATTTCATCGAACCAGGTTCGCCACTCGATACCGAAGCCATTAAACGCGGAAATTCATATTACCTTGGTCACTCCGTATTTCCCATGTTGCCACCCATAGTATCGGAAGAATTTTGCAGCCTGAACCCAAAAACCAAAAGGCTGGCATTTACAGCTGAAATGCGATATGATGAAAATGCTAAACTTATTGGATATGAAATATACAAATCGTTTATTCAAATGAATAAACGCTATACATATGAAATGGCTGAAAGCGAACTCGACAACAAGAAATCGCCAATAAGCGCGATCTGGAAGTTGGCTAAACAACTCAATACTCTACGGGTCAAAGACGGCAAGGTTGAACTGAATATTAAAGAGACCAAAATTGTGTCTGATGCCCATGGTCGTATTAAAGCGATGGATGAAAAAGTAAAACTTTTATCTTATAAACTCATCGAGGAGTGTATGTTAAGCGCCAACACTTGTACGGCTCACTTCATGCGTAAACGAAAAATTCCAGGCATTTACCGGGTCCACGATCCGCTGCCAAAAGATAATATAAAACGTTTAAACGATTTTCTCGAACTTTATGGTTTTAAGACAAGATTGAAAGACGGCGGGCAAAGTGAAATTTTGCGCGTGTTGACCAAACTCGAAGCCACACCTTATGGGGACGTGTTCCAGAATCTGCTTTTACGAAGTTTTTCACAAGCGATATATTCTGTCAAGAAGGGTGGCCATTGGGGACTTGGCTTTGAAGATTACACGCACTTTACTTCACCAATTCGTCGCTACAGCGACCTGATCGTTCACCGACAGATTGCCGCCGCGATTTCGGGAAAAACTCCCTCTTACTCTACAAATGAGGCCGAACACATAGCACGAGAAACCAGTCGCCTGGAACGAATTGCTATGGAGGCCGAAAAGGCAACTTTACGTTTGCTCTCTATTCGCTACATGCAAGACAGGGTTGGCGATAAGTTTTCTGCCAGATTTTCAGGATACAACAGCAATGGAATTTTTATCGCCCTAGATGATCCGAAAATGGACGGTTTTATTGCCTATTCGGACATGCGAGGAAAAGAGCCCGTACCCATCGACGACTTCCGGGTCTCGATACCCCGTTTTGGAAAAACAATTTCCCTTGGGCAAAAACTATTCGTCCGCCTGCGAAAAGCCGACTGGGAAAATTTAGCCCTGATGTTCGAACTCCTCTCGATCGGAAAACTCGGCTCTTGATAAAAAAACTATAAAGAAAGAGTTACTATAAGGAAGGCAGGAAATACAGGAAAACAAAAAAGAGATTTTGACAGGATTGACCGGTTAATCCTGTCTATTCCTCTTTCTCCTTCCTGCCGTTCCTGCTTTCCATATCAATCTTTCATCTTTAGAAAATAATTGTAGTTTCTCCTTGACGTAATATCATAAGAGTTTTAAACAAACTCAAAGGCAATTATGGGATTTTTTTCAAAAATAAATAAAGCGGTATTAGGCAATAAAATTAATAATGTTCGTGTCGTACCTGTCGCAACAAAAATTATTATTACATTTACAATTATTATTTTAGTTTCAAACTTTACTTCGAACTACATCAATGTGATGTCCAATCGAGTGGAACTTGTAAACCTGATGCGGACTGTATTAGAAAAAGATATGAAAGACATGTATCTTTTTGCTAACACCCAACATGAAATTTATAAAATAAACGGTGATCGATCCGGTTCACTTGAAAAAATTGAAGATAAAGGAAACTCAGAATTAGAGAAGGATAAATCTATTGTTCTGGGTGTTCAACCAGAAGGGAAAGTACTTTTTCAGGCTTCGAAAATTAAACGATATGAAAACTTTACAGATACCGAACAACTCAATGATTTAAACGAACAACTTGCCGAATTTAAAAGTCAAAAACAAATAGCGGAAGATAGCGGACAAAACAGCACCATTTCGACTCCGTCGGGCTTTATATCAATGCATTTTAACGATGAAGAGTATTTTGCAGCTTATAAATACAACGAAAAATGGGATGTCTTTTTAATCCGTGGTGAAGAAGTAAATCAGTTTTACGAGAATTCCCGTAGCATCTTTCAAACCATCAGTATTATTATTATTTTAATTACCTTTGCAAGTTCCGTAATCGGCGTTTTCCTGCTGCGTAGCATCCTGCGTTTAATCGGGGTTATTACGACAAACATTATGCGAATGGTTGAGTCGCAAAACCTCGATTTAATTGATATGAAAGGAGCAACCAACGACGATGTCTCGTATCTTGGTTATGCTTTTAACACGTTATCGAGTACGGTAAATAACCTTGTAACAATTTTCCGTAAATTTGCGAACCGGGATGTGGTAATTAAAGCTTACCGCGATAAAGAGGTAAAACTCGAAGGGGTTCAAAAAGAACTTACTATTGTATTTTCTGATATTAAAAGCTTTACATTTATTACAGAAACCCTGGGAACCGATATTATTAAACTTTTAAACCTTCACTACGATAACGCAATTCGGTCCATCGTTGAACACGACGGTGTAATCGGAGCAATTATCGGAGACGCTCTTCTAGCCGTTTATGGCGCTATGGAAGAACTGGAAGGGTCCGCCCAGAACAAAAGTCTGCAAGCGGTTAAAAGCTCGTATAAGATTCAAGAACTCGCGAAAGCACTGCGTGATTCAATGGTTGCCAAGAAAGATCAGCTGATTAAAAAGAAGAAAAAACTTTCACGGACGGAAGAAAAAGTCTATAAAGCGGTTCTAATTGAAGTTGGTGTTGGTATTGATGGCGGAGAAGTCTTTTACGGGACAATCGGCTCTTATGTTCGAATGACAAATACTGTAATCGGTGATAACGTGAACGCAGCGTCTCGACTTGAAGGACTTACTCGTATTTATCATCTACCTGTCATTTGTTCCGAATATGTTAAAAACGATATTGAAAGAAATGTGGACGGAGTTCCCATAATTTTTATGGAAATTGATACTGTCCAGGTAAAAGGAAAAACTATTGGAAAGAAGGTTTTCTGGCCTATCCAGGAAGAGCATTATACGCCAAAAGTGAAAAAGGAAGTCGCAATTTTTGAAGATGCTTTACAGCACTATTATTCTGGAAAGTGGCAAAAAGCGAATCCTTTATTTAAAAAATGTAAACTTGCCGTCGCAAAAGAATTTGCGATGAGAACCAGCGGGAAAAGCCCGAAAAATTGGAACGGTATATGGGAGATGAAGACAAAATAAAAGATCTGGTTCCGCTTGCGAAGGCGGAATTTCTACCCGAAGAAGTTCGAGACACAGAGCCGGGACCACCCGACTACTCGCTCGAACACGAGTTTGCCAAGGCAAAGTCGAACAAAAGCCTTACGTTTTACTTCGTATTGCTTCTTTTTATAGGTGGCCTAATCGGGGGAACGATTTTTTATACCCAACACCTGGAAAGTGGTATTGCGAAAGAGCAAATTAGTTTTGCAGAATTTACACCCGATCTTAAAGCGGCTCTTTCTACGGACAACGAAGAAAAAAAGCTCAATGAAGCTAAAAATGAACTTGAAACAGTTCTAAAACAACAAGATGCAAAAATCAAGCAAATTGAATTAGATTACTCGGAAAAAATTGGCGGTGTAAGAAGCCAGAATATTTCTGAATCGGAAAAAACAGAATTAATAAAAAATCTAAAATTGGAGCAGGTTAAAGAGGTTACAAAAGTTGAATCTGATTATGCTTCTGAAATTACGAGCAAAAAAGAAAATGTAGTTCAACGTCAAACACTGCTGCAAAATAAAAAAGATGCTCGGGCGGCGAAAATAAATAAAGCCGAAACCATGATCACTAACTATAAAGAGCTTCAAAAAATGCAACTTGAAAAGCTAGAAGCGCAAATTACTCTCAGATATAACCCTGTCTACTCCAGCTCTGCTTTACAAAAGATCTTACGAAAATCGGGACGGCGTAGAGAAAAAGCGCCGGTTTTTCTACCCTATGAAGAACGTCTTTATACAGCTGGACTCTTAAACAAAACCGAACATGAGGCAGTACGTAAAAAGATCGAAGAGTACGAAAAGTTAGTTGAAAGAATGCAAAAAATTCCGTATACCAACAGTGTTCGTCCTTCCGTTGACATATTACAAGATTCTGCCTACTTCATTATCACGAAATACGAAGAGTTGGTCAATCGCCTTACTGGCCGGGTAACCTACCAGAGTGAGATGATACGAAAATATCGAAATGCATTCCTTCATTATGCAGAAACCTCCCCCGATAGTGGAGTGGTAGTCAGTGCATCAAATAAAAAGAGCGTGCTTGTATCGATGAAACCTATGCTTGCAATAAACAATGGCGACGAAGCTTTTATCTTTCGGACCGAAGACGATTTAATTGGTACTATTGTTTTTTCGGTAGAAAACAATACCGTAAAAGCGTCCGTTAAGGAATTGCTCCCGGGACGATCTATTCAACCATTCGATAAAATATTCTTAAAACGAGCCAAAATAGGCGGAAGTGAAGGCGAAAGTACAAACGGTGATGAAACATCGACCGATACGGACAACACAACCACAAACGGCGAGGAACAACCATGAAAAAAATCTTTATAACACTGACTTTACTACTGTTTTCATCATCCATTTTTGCTGTAAACTGGGAAAATCACGGTTTTACCGTCGACAAAATCGTTGACAAAGGGGAGAAAAAAACAGCAACCCTGAACGATTCAGATTCGAATCAAATAACGGTTACCTATGATACCGAGCCCAGCGAGGCTAACGCAAAAATAATAAAGAAGCTCAATACGAAATTGCGTAGTTGGGGCAATATGAAAGTAGGAGAACTACACTTTTCTATCCACAACGGTACGATTGAAATATTGGTCAACCCCTCTGAATTCACCTATAAAAAGGTGAATTACCTCGAATATCTCTCCGCAGGTATTTACTTCAGCTTTACAGATGATCTATATTATAACTTTCGAATTGCAGTAGATCGAGTTTTTGTAGTCATTAAAGGAACGTTTACGGACGAAGCCACATTTAACGATAAAGTATTCGCAGCTATTGAAGACCCTCGTGGTTACATGAAACGACGTGACCCTGAATATTTGCTGGAACAAATTGAATCACTCGAAGCTGACCAATATCGAACAAAAATGGCCCTTATTGCGACAATCAGAAGAAAACCAATGAATCCGAGTAAGGTAAATAAGATTGTAAAAATGAAAAAAGAAAATCCGAGTTTTACTTCAACAGAAATTGCAGAAGCTTTTAAAGAAAAAGAGATTAAAATTTCTACCAGCGATATAAAAGTAGTTCTATCAGTATTCTTTAACGAATTTGAATAATGTTAATGAGTTTTCCTTGACTATACGTCACAGTTAACTTTCCTGTCTATATTATATCTTCGGAGGATTATTTTGCCTAATATACAGTCAGCCAAAAAACGGATGCGTCAAAATGAGAAAAGTCGTACCGCTAACCGTCAAAAAAAAGCAGCTATTCGGACTTTTGAGAAAAAAATTCGCAGTTTAACCGCTGAAAATAAAATGGAAGAAGCGCAAAAAGCTTTGCGAACCTACTCTTCGCTTATTGATAAAGCTTCAAAAAGAAATATTGTTCACCCGAATAATGCTTCTAGAAAAATATCGAGATTGGCAAGACTGTTTAGACCTTCAACAGCAACTCCCTCTGAAGCAGTTGCTCAACCGGAAGTTGTCGCTGAAACGGTAACTCAAGAACCTGCAGAGACTACCGAAACTACAACTGAATAACAATTCGGGCGATTAGCTCAGTTGGTTAGAGCACCTGCCTTACAAGCAGGGGGTCACAAGTTCGAATCTTGTATCGCCCAATCACCCGCCATAGACTATTTTTTCCTGATGTCGCTTGGGAACTTTTTCAGATAAAATCTTTTGGATATACTCTTTATCATATCTTCTGGAGAGATGGACTAAGACTATTTTTTCATTTTCAAGCTCATCGGCCAGATTTAGTATTTCGTCTAAATGAGTATGGCCCCAGCGACGGGCTCTTTCCACCGGTCGTTTTTCATCGATATAGGTACATTCCATAAATAAGACCCTCGCCCTTTTTACATCTGGGTGTTGGGTTAAAAACTCAACGGTGGTATCTCCGGAATAAACAAAAAGCGGTCTATTTTCGAGTGTTACAACTTCTTTGCCTTCGTCTTTTAACTTTTTAATAGCCGGCCCCGGAAGACCCTTGTATTCGGGTTTCAACTTTTTTGTCTGTTTGTATAAAATATAACCGTTTGCTGAAATTCTATGATAGGCTTCCAGAGCGAGAATAGAGTACCCATTACCAACTGAAATACGTTTTCCCGGTTGGTGCGCTATAATATTGATCTTGTAACCAAAACCCTCAATTTTCTGCCACTGCCGACAAATATTCTTTAAAGGCCGGACTACATTTTTGGGTACATATACGGTTCCAGGGTCAAGCCCCTTTAAAGAACGTTGACTAAAATAATATGCAATACCGGCTGCGTGGTCTAAGTGGCCGTGACTTAAAAATACATTGGGAATATCTACCAGCTCAAAAGGACCGCGCCCCATATCGAAAGCGATTTTTTGTTCCGGTAAAATATAGCACGACTCAACCCCACCGGCACTTACATACCGAACTGTAACGTCTTTATGTTGAAAAAACCTCATTGGAAAGAACCCATTTATTCAAAGTATTCATTTTCTGCGGGAAAGTCTTTATTTCGTACATCTTCGGAATATTGTTCAACGGCGGTTGAAATTTGCGAAGCTAAATCTACATATTTACGTACAAAACGGGGTGAAAAATCGGGATTATAACCTAAAATATCGTTTAACACAAGAACCTGACCATCCACATCGGGACCGGCTCCTATTCCGATTACAGGAATTTTCAGCTCTTGGGAAACCCTTTTGGCCAAAGTTGTCGGGACCATTTCTAAAACAAGTGCAAACACTCCAGCTTCTTCCAGCATTTTGGCTTCATCTAATAGTTGATCTGCCTCTTTTTGCTCTTTTGCCTGAACTTTATACCCTTCGAGTTCTAAAATAGACTGCGGCTGCAAACCCAGATGAGCCATAACCGGTATGGAAGCCCTTCGAATTGCTTTTATTACATCGATAAAATCTCGACCGCCTTCTAGTTTTACCGCCTGGGCACCTGTTTTTAATATAACTTCACCGGCATTACGCACAGCCTCTTCCACCGAAATCTGATAACTTAAAAATGGCATATCCACCGTTATAAATGCATCTGGATGCCCTCGGCGCACTGCGGCGCTATGATAGATCATATTTTCGAGAGTCACAGGAAGTGTATTTTCATACCCCGCAATAACATTGCCCAGAGAGTCGCCGACTAGAATGGTGTCAACCGATGTGCGTGACAAAATTTTAGCGCTTGAAAAATCGTAGCAGGTGACCATGGCTATTTTCTCGCCCAGTTCTTTTTTTTTCTTAAAGTCTGATACGCTACGTATTGCTGTTACATTCATGGTTGTAATTTTCCTGTGTGACTGCCGCCCTTCAGGGTGTAATAAGGCCAGAATATTTCTAACCCAGGGCCTGGCATTATTGTAAATGTGGGGAATCGAAAGATTCCCATCGCGGTATTTTCCGCCAGACCACCACACTATGTCAATGTCTATTTCGCGGGGGCCAAATTTAAACCTGCGCTTTCTTCCCAGTTCAGTCTCAACGGTTTTTAATGCCTCCATTAAGTTTGCCGGGTTCATGCGACTTTCAATACTTACCCCCGAATTGATAAAAGGGGGTTGACGTTTTTCAATGGAAGGGGGCGTTTTTACAAAAGGACTCTGTTTTATTATCCGTCCTACTTTAGTTTCGATTAACTCGATTGCTCTTTCTATGGTTTTTTTTCGATCGCCTAAATTACTACCCAGAGCTAATATATACTGATATTCGGTCATGACGGTTTAACCGCCTTAATTCATTTCCTGCAAGAAATTCTCAACCGTTTTTTGTTTTTTATGGAGCCGTCGAAGATGATCACGAATTATTTTATCGAAGTTGATTTCTCCGGTTACAATTTCGTATCGAATCGATTCTATCGGACCCAGGTCCATTTCGAAATCATATTTCGAAGCTTTTTGAGCCAGGCTTTTTGCCTTTTTCCAATACGGAAAAGCCTCTTTGTAGAAACCTTCGGCTATGGCAAAAGACTCTTTTAAATCGTCAGAAAAATCGAGATTATAAAAATAGAGATGGCGTTTATCGTAAAGAGAACCTATACGCATATAAGCGCGCATAATTTTTAAATTTATATGCATATGCATCATTAGCCTGTATTTATGATACTCTTCTTTCGTTTCAATTTTGCAAAGAGCGCGAGAAGGGTGTCGAAACCGGCTTCGAATTGCAATTTTTAAAAAATAGATATTACGACGCAACGACTCTTCGCCGTACAGACTTTTCAGGCTATACATTAGAAAAAAATCTTCAACATGAGTTGGCTGCCACTGGTGAAGCCTTTTGGGTATCCAGTCAGAAAACTTCGTGTACATGCCTGACTGGTCATAATAATAATCCAGTCGCAATTGGGCAAAAAGACCCCCGGTAATTACCAGAAATAAAGTAGCCGTCAAAGTGTATTTTTTCAACATACAAATTATTATCGACGGGTATCGGCAAGAAAGCTATAAAAATTCCTTCCGATTTATCTATGAATTTCTCTCTTTTTGCTCGTGTAAGGTCGTCGGCGTCATGAAAACTTCTGAACGAAATCGGGCTTTTGGCCGATATTAACACTATGGATAAAACGAAGCAAATATCGCGATTGAAAGAGAACCTGATAGACCTTAAAAATAAAGGCTGCGTGGTCGGGTTAAAAACCGGTACAGAAATTGAAGATATGGATTTCGATGAAATCGGTTGGATAAAACAGCTTTCCGATTCGGTTGTACCCATGACTGTAAAAATTGGCGGTCCCGAAGCAAGAAACGATATTCGTCACTGTTTAAAACTGAAAATCGATACAATTTTAGCCCCAATGATTGAATCAGTTTATGCCCTTCATAATTTTGTTCAAACAATAGATAGCCTGGCTGCTATATACCCAAAATACCCGTTGCGGCTTGCCGCGAATATTGAAAGCTTCGAAGCGGTAAATCGTTTTGATGATATGCTGGCGAGTTCATCCATGCAAAAACTCTCGCAAATTACAATTGGCCGAACCGACTTGTCGAGTAGTATGCATTTAACGGTCGATGATGATGAAGTATTTGCCAGCGCTTCAAAAGTTGTGAAAAAAAGTCTGAACCGGGGTCTTCTTACTTCCCTCGGTGGAAAAATTACATTGCAAAATATTGGCTCCGTAGCCCGTAATATTCCAGTAACTCGAATTAACACTCGCCATATTGTCTTCGAAAATAACGAAAAATTCAGAAGCGACCCTGAAGGGTTTCTGTATAGAGGCCTTGCTTTTGAACAAAAACTATACGGGGCTATGGCAAAACTGTTTCCTGAAAAGAAAACACATTATGAAAATCGAGAAAAACAACTGTTTGAAAGAATGGGTTCGATGCGAATTATTAAAAAAATGTAAAAGTTTAATATAATACCTCGAAGCGAGTTGGCAAAAACGACGTTTTTTGCCAACAAAATACTTTATACAATAATCGGACGAAGCGACCATAATAAACCGCAGGATTTATTATGGAATTAAAAACAACTATTTGTTAAAAATAACCTTGCGTCCTTCTAATGTAAACCCTTTAAAAAGTCTATGCAGAGCCTTCCAGTAGAGTTCATGTTCTATTTTGATTATTTTACGAGAGAGTGTCTCTTCTGTTTCGTTGGGTTCAAGCTCGACAGTTTCCTGCAAAATAATTGCTCCTGAGTCAACACCATCATCGACGAAGTGAATGGTACAACCCGAATATTTTACTGCGTATTCGACAGCCTGCCTCTGGGCGCCCAACCCCGGAAAAGAGGGTAACAGCGAGGGATGTACATTGACAATTCGATTTCGAAAAGAGTGTAGCATCTGTTTTCGTAGAATTCTCATATAACCCGCGCAAACGACCCACTCTACTCCGTTTTCAAGCAGTACATTTACCAGATTTTGCTCATACTCGGCATAATCTTTAAACTGTTTTGGAGAGAAGGAGAGAGTTTTTACTCCGAAGGACTCGGCAGTGGTAAGGCCTGTCGCTTCTCTTTTATCGCTGAAAACCAGAACAACTTCGGCTGGTAATTTTTTTTCGGAAATCTTTTGTAGTAGGGCTTTCATATTGCTGCCCCTTCCCGAGATTAAGATCGCGAGTTTTGGTTTCCGATTAGAAAAGATCAATTCAAAACTTCTCGAATCGATTCCACGCTACAAAAATTATCTGCAAAAGAACAGTAGTAAACTCTGGCTGAGACCACAACCTTTATGTTTTTAGTTTCCAGGTTTTCTTGCAAGGCTACCGAGTAGGGGTTTATTTTAGAAAAGTATTTTCCATCTTCTTTCGCTGTTTCACCGGTAAATTTTATCGCCTCAAACTTTTGAACCAGTTTGCCTTTTTCTTTTAAAATTTCGCCAAGATTTTTATTTTTTGCATACTTTTTATCTATCGTATATACAGAAATTTCATGCGGACCATCTTTTTGAATTCCATACCCTTTTTTAACAGCAAATTCGAAATTGAGATTTCCATTGTTCTTTTCAACATCTAAAGTTACTGAGCCGGTACTGAAGCCGTAAGAAAAAATAATTCCCGTAAACAGGGCAAGTGTAGCCACCGCTACCATCAAATATAGAGATTTTCGTTTTCGCATATTACCTACCTTAAACCGACTTATCCATTATCAAGCCATATTATCTTTACTGTAATATATAAGAATTCATGCCGTGAAGTCAATTTTTTCTAACATTCCCTGCGCTTTTTAGAAGCAGCCGGGGTTTTTTCACGATTGACAGGGGGAATCTACAGATTTTAATGGTAAGATCTCTTCAATATAAGAGTAAGGTCGTTTTATGAAGAAGCGTTTCGAAACTTTCTGGAATACTGTAAATCAAAAAGGACATGAGAGAATTACTTTCATGATCATTCCACATGGCGAAGCCCATATTTTAAGCTTACAACTGAGTAAATTTACAATGTTTTTTGCAACATTAATTTTGATTATGGTTATGTTTGCGTCTATCCTTTCTACCGAACTTCAGGAGAATATGCAAACAGAGGTTACCGAACTTCATGACACGAACCAGACATTTTTTTATAAAAACGAGCAATACTATAAAAAACTCGACGACATTATCGCATATCATGATGAATTAAAGTCAAAAATAGTTTACCTTACTGAAAAAACAGGGCTTACCCTGAATGACAACTCTTATGAATTCTCAGACAATTACCTACAGCAAATTGCCAAAGATGAGATGATAAAAGAGGCCGTTGTTTTCACGAAACAGATGAACCATCTGGTTGCCATGAAAGAGTCCGAAGATATAAAAAGTGACGTGAACTACCCACTACTAGATGAGTATGAACAACTTCCAGATCCGGACGAATTTGCCTACAACTCTATGGCGCTGAACTACCGACAACTCTATCTCGAATTAAAAATGACTCTCGCTCAGTTAAACACGCTAGAAACATTTTTAAGAGAACGTGAGGATGTTCAAAAAAGTCTTCCCTATTATTATCCCATTGCTGCTGGCGGTCACTTTACCTCTGGTTATGGACCGCGTGGTAACCCCCTTTCGGGTCAAGGCAGGGAATTCCACAATGGCACCGATGTCGCTCATTCGATCGGAACCCCGATTTATGCTTCTGCGGAGGGTAAAGTCGTGCGAGCTGGAATGTCAGGTGGTTATGGCAAAAGGGTTATGATACAACACCGTTTTGGATATTCGACCGTTTATGCCCATATGAGCACTTTACATGTATCTACTGGACAATATGTTCGCAAAGGTCAAATGATTGGTCGTGTCGGCATTACCGGACGAACCACTGGACCTCACCTTCATTATGAAGTACGCATCAATGGCGATAACGTCAATCCGATTAAATATATGTTGCATTAACCTGTATGGGTTTTGGTAAAAACCAGACTGTCTGGAATACTCACTACCAGACAGACCGCTCCAAACAGGAGATTCCAGATGAAAATGTTGTCCGATATTTACACCGTTATTCCAAATCTAATTCCGTTTCTTTAGAAAATATTCATATACTCGATCTTGGTTCGGGTAGCGGAAGAAACCTGAATTACATACGTCGTTTTTCACCCCACGTAGTCGGCGCAGATTTTTCGCATGAGGCTCTGAAAGGCCAGACCAATGTCATATGTACACGATCTGAAACCCTCCCCTTCTCTGACCAAAGCTTCGAGCTGATTATCGCCTGGGGACTTTTACACTACTTATCTACTGAAAACGCTCAAACCGCTTTATTAGAAATTCAGCGGATTTTAAAACCCGGTGGAAAGTTTTTCGGTACGCTTCGTTCTGACCAAGATACCCATCTGCAACATGTTCTGGCAGGAGGTGACCTGAAAGGAGGGGCCGCCATTACATATAGTCCGGTTGAAATTAAAGACTTTTTTGCCGATTTCTCAAATTTAACACTCGGACATATAACCCGCCAACCGCTGGGTGAACCCTACACCGTCGCCCACCATATGTTTGAGGCTACCCGATGAACCCCGCGAGGTGTCCGGCCTGTCTGTCACCGAATAGCTCATTTTCAGGAACCATCGACCGCTTTACTCCACCTTTTGAAGTAGTCCAGTGCGCAGAGTGCGGCTCTTTCTACCGCCACCCACAACCCAGTGACGAATCGGCGTATTACGACGAGAATTATTATACCCAAAAATCTGATTTTAGCTACATGGACGAGAGAAAAATTTTTGCGGGTTCCAAACACGTCTGGAACGCCCGTTTAAAACAGATTCGAAAATACCACCCTACGGGAAAATTCTTAGACGTAGGATGTTCCTTTGGCGGGTTCACCTTTACAGCTGCCCAATATTTTGACGCCTGGGGAATCGATGTTTCGAAATATGCTATAAAAGAAGCTTCGGCTTTTTTACAAAAAATCGCAAAAGACGACGACTCGAAAAATAGCGTCAAAGGGTTATTCCAGACAGAATTAACAACCCTGCCCGAAAAAAAACTCCCTGAAAACCAATTCTCCGTTATTACCATGATCGAAGTACTAGAACATCTGAAAAACCCGAGAGAACACATCGCAAAAGCGCATAAACTGTTACAACCTGGCGGTCTACTGGTTATACAAACAGCCAACATGGACGGTCGACAAGCCGTCCAAGCGGGCCTGCAATACCACTATTTTCTTCCGGGCCACCTCACCTGCTTTACAGCCCGAGGTTTAAAACAAATGCTGCGTGAACTTGGATTCACAACCTTTCGTGAATTTATTCCCGTCGACTTCGGCCTTATGCCAAAACTAAAAAAAATGCAAACCAGCTTCACCAGCCCTTTAGACTATATCAAATGGTTTCGGACAACCTGGTATCACCTGACTTCATATCTACGATACAAAGGCCAACCACTAACCTCTTCCTATGTATTATACGCCTTTAAACGATAATCGAACGAAGCGATACAAAAAAACCGAAGGATTTTTTTGTAAACTAAGAAAGAAAACAGAATTTTCTTTTAATTATCTGGCTTATATTTGACGAAACTAAAAAGAGCGAATAAAGTCTCAAGCAAAGACTTTATATTGACGTAACAATGATTATATGATGGATGGTAATGTTTAAAGATGAATTCACGCGAAAGCAAACAAATATTTAATTTAATCTTTATTGGGTTTGCCTGGCCTCCGGTCGCATGGCTTTTCCTGGTTTGGTATC
>JBEQLE010000067.1:0-6726 GCA_040326155.1 Leptospirales bacterium
CTGGGCTACAGAAGTCCATTTCAATATGCTGTAAAATTAATTGCGTAGGTGTGTCCGTTTTTTCGGGGTCATATCAGTAACATAATATTTATACCCTGCATTTTTTAAAAATGAGTTAATTTGTTCACTGTAGTTTTCAATAGTACGCTCGATAGATATCTTTTGTTGATTAACCTCGCCTTGAAGTAAACCAGCTTTTTCTATAATTGAATCTAAAGCAGTATTAACATTATTGACTATGGCAGATGTTTTTTCAGAATCTAAATCAGGTAAGAACTCTAATTTGATCTTGAACTGGGTGAATAAATCAACGATTTTTTCTACATCTTTAAATTTAAAGAATGATATTGCTTTTAAATTGGATAATTTATCTTTTAAGTCGATGGCTTGGTCTTTAACTCTGATGAGATAATTTATCTCTTCATCAAGTAAGTTTCCAGCTTTGACGGTTATTTTATCAAATCTTTGAATTGCGTCTGAACTAAAATAAGGTTTAAGGTTGTTGATTGTGTTGATAATGTTATTCAAATGTTCTATAGACTTTGGGTGATATTTTTCCTTTATTTGCCTGATAGTCTCTTTTTTCTTTGAAACCGATTCAGTACAAAAAGGACAATTATCAGATAATTCACTATACTCTAAACCTTTCATTTGCCAGCCAAGCCAAGGTACGCGTTTATCACTGCGTATAAAATCGGAGTAACTTTCTAAACCTTCTGGTATATTTTCTATTTTATTACCTGTCCCAAGACCTTTTGCCAGAACACTAGAACCTGAGTATCCTGATTTTGCCTTGCCAAAACTATCAATAAAAGAGGATAAATCTGATATTACAGCGACAAGTTCTTCGGAGTCATTAAAAGTCTTCCTGATATCTTCAATTAGTTGTTCTATTTGGAGCATTCTTTGTTCATAATCTGGTGTTTTGACAAAAATTTCAAAACTATTGGCTACTAATTCCTCTTGTTTAAAGGCAATTGTTCGTATATAAGTTTCATTAAAGACCAAAACAGAATTGATATTTTCAAAACCTTCTATTTTTGGTTTATGGTCTTCTGTAATTTCTTGATCACGATATTTAAAAGGTATTAGCTCCGTTAGATTATCAGGGTTGTTTACTGATAAGTCCATACACTTGGCTATTGTACTTTTACCTGTACCATTAATTGCATACTTAATATTCAATATATTTTCAATAATCTCAACTTCACCACTATCAATATTATTACAGTTAGATATTTTTAGAAGCATATGAAGTTATCCTTGCCTAATTACGATTAATGAAATACTAAAATGTATAAAAAATTTCGAGGGTGGGGTGTCAATTCAATATTAATTTTCCTTGCTTCACGAAGGGGGAAAGTCGATGAATTTATCGCATCATTTGCACTCAACATTACTCCCACATAAATATTAGCACTTCTGTTCTACATTATTTTCAAACTAGACATGGAGATCGGCGCAAGCAGAACCCCAATAAGCATAGCAAAAGAAAAATATATACGGATTATTGCAGGGCAAATAACTGCTCATGAAAAGGAATATATATATATCGGTGTTCTAATTTTATTCGATCAAAGCGCGCATGTTGAAAATATCTGAATTTCTCAATAGAGTGCAGATTATTCATTTGAATTATCTGCACTCTATTGAGTTAATAAAAAATGGTTTACTCTATGCATTATAATATATAATATCATATATGAGCGTAGATACCCAAGACTTATTGAAAAAAGCACTAACAATGGAAGCTACCGAACGTGCATTTCTAGCTGAACGACTTATTGCGAGTTTAGAAACCGATATGGATGCAGGTGTAGAACTAGCTTGGCAAAAAGAAGTTCAAAAAAGAGCTTTAGAATTGGATTCTGGTAAGGTCGAAACCGTTTCCTGGGATCAAATAAAAAATCAAATGCAACAAGAATTAAGTGTTAAGCATTAAATTTCATCCTGGTGCGCATGAAGAATTTAGAGAGGCGACACTTTGGTATAACCTTCAAAAAGAAGGGCTTGGCTTAGAATTATTTGAAGAAGTAAGTAAAACTTTAAAGCTAATTTCGGAAAAGCCAGCGATATGGCCAAAATACTTAGATCATTTTCATAGAATTATATTAAAACGATTCCCGTATAATATTGTTTATAGAGTTCAAGACGATTACATAGAAGTTATTGCAATCGCGCATCAGAAGAGGAAACCTTCCTATTGGAAAAATCGTATATAGTCTTTAGGCGTTAAAACTTTTGTTTGAAAGGGTCTCAAAAACTTTCGGCTAACAACAATCGAACAAACCAACAAACTAAATCTTCTACATAATCTTCAAACTGGACATCGAGATCAGCGCAAGCAGAACCCCAATAATCATAAAACGTGAGACGATTTTATTCTCATGCCAACCCTGCAGTTCAAAGTGATGGTGAAGAGGGGCCATTTTAAAAATTCGTTTTTTTCTAATTTTATACGATGCGACTTGAAGCATAACACTGATGGTTTCAGCTACAAAAACACCGCCTAAAATAACCAGAAGAATTTCTCTCTTCAGAAAAATGGCAGCCATGCTGATGACTCCACCCAGCATAAGAGAACCGGTATCGCCCATAAACACCTGGGCCGGGTAACCGTTGTACCATAAAAAACCAATACAGGCGCCTATGACGGCGACTACAACAACTGTAATTTCACTGCTCTCGGGAATATAAGGAATGAGTAAATACTCTGTTAAAGTGAGATAACCGGTAATAAAACCAATAGCGCTTAAAGCGCTTAAAGAGATAATGGACAGGCCCGTAGCTAAACCGTCTAGACCGTCCGTTAAATTTACAGCATTACTGAAAGCGGTAATAAATAAAATCCAGAAGGGGATGGCCAGCCACCCGAGGTAGGCAATGGGCTCTTTTAAAAACGGAAAATACAAGGCAGTATGAAGGCAACCGTCCTCGCCCGTAGGGAAAAAAAACAGAAAACCGGAAAAAATAGCGGCGATACCTAATTGGAATAAAAATTTACTTTTGGGCGCAAGACCGCCTTGAACATTCTTTTTTGCTTTACTGTAGTCGTCGTAGAAACCAAGCATCGAAAATAAAAAAGTACAAAGCCAGAATATTAACACATGAATATTCGCTAAATTCCCCCATAAGAGTATAGATAAAGACGACGCAGAAATCAGCAATAAGCCACCCATGGTAGGGGTGCCCGCTTTCTTGTGATGAGTTGAAGGACCATCCTCACGAATGTTTTCTTTGAAATTAATTCTACGCAAGAAATTAAAGAATTTAGGGCCGAGCCATAAAACCAGTACAAGAGAGGTTAGAGCCGCCATAACCAGACGAAAGGAGGTATAACCAAAAATTCTAAAAGCTGGAATAAGTTCCCGCAAAGGATATAAAAGAAAGTAAAACATGTTAGTTTATTTTAGTCTCCCTTCTTTTTAAAAAGTCTAAGATAAACCAAATGCAGGTATCCACCGCCAAGAACAAAAAACCGGTACCATAAGTAGGGACGCGAAAGAATACGCCAGAACCAAGTTACATTTGCATCCACAATAAAGTCAGGGGCAGGTTTTTTTTTGCCAGCCATAACATTTAGACCGCCACCCAGATTTACCAGTAGGGAGCGCTTTAATAGTTCACTGTTTTGCATCACCCAGTTTAACTCTTGTTTAAACCCGAGGCTCAAAATTACAATATGAGGGTCTGTTTTACGAACAGACTCAATAACGTTATCTTTGGCCTTTCCTTTCAGTTGACCATGATGTTTTCCGGTTATGCGAAGCCTGGGAAAAGATCTTAAAAGGTTGGTTTGCAGTTTGTCCAGAACTCCGGTGCTTGAACCTATCATGTAAATCGTATAATTTTTTTCCTGAGCCACTCGAATTAAATTCATTAGATATTGAGAAATAGGAATAACTTGAGGAAGACTGGTTTTAACGATATTGGTTAAACCGATCATCCCTTTTTCGGCCGGTAAATTGATAAACGATTCACGTAACACAGAAAAGTATTTTTTATTAAAACGGCAGCGAAAAAAGTTGTAAGGGTTCAAAGGAAGAACATGCTGCATAGCGTCCGATTTTCCAGTTTTTCTTATTTTTTCCAGTTGATGTAAACTTAGACCAACAAGTTCATTTAAAGTGGCTCCGTAAAAAGGGACACCAGAAACAACTTGCCGACTATTCTCAATTTTTTTCAAGTCAATATTTTGAAAGTCCAAGATCGGGTCATCATCTTCTTTTGATGAACCAATACTTTTTGAAATAATGATATTTTTTGACATAACTGAATTCCTTAATCGATAAATTCAACCGATTGAATAATATTACTTATAATCAACGCCTCTTCTTTATTTGGCGTTTGTTGAGAGTTGTATAAAGCAAGTAAAACGAGATTGTTTTTTTCCATTAGAATTACCATAAAAAAACGTCCCTCTTGTTCGTACTCAAAAGGAATATACGAAACATCATCGCGATTATAAACCTTAAAATCGGTATTGGCCACGTTAATTTGCTGAGAAAAAAGAAATAAGTTCATTTTATCGATCAAAGTTTTACCATTTAAAAAAGGAAAATTATCTCGCATTTTCGCATCCATAGGTTGAGTTCCGGTTTTAACGCAAAATGTTTGTACCGCCCCGTTACCAAAAAAAGGATCAAAAAACGAGGGAATATTATCAATAACTTCCATTTCCCAAACCCGGGGGTATTCCAGTTTGTACCAACCTTCGGTAGAAGTAAATGTCTGGGTAAGTTGCTTTTCCACAGGGTTACTTCCCGGTAGCGTGGCGTCGGTAGGAGTTTTTCGCGGTAAGTCCATAGATTTTTATAAAACCTTCGGCGTCAGCCTGGTCATAGTCAATATTACCTTCAAAAGAGGCCAGCTCGCTGCTATAAAGAGTGTCCGGAGATTTACGCCCAACGACCCTCGCGTTACCTTTGTAGAGTTGCATCCGTACAATGCCGTTTACGTGTTCTTGAGTATGGTCAATAAGTACTTGCAGGGCTTCTCGCTCGGGGTGGTACCACTTTCCGTTGTAAACTAAAGCGGCATATTTAATACTTATTTCATCTTTCAAGTGCTGCGTATCTCTTTCGAGCGTAATCGATTCCAGGTCACGATGAGCAATGTGCAACAGCGTTCCAGCGGGAGTTTCGTAAATACCACGCGATTTAATACCTACAAGACGATTTTCAACGATGTCCACTCTTCCAATTCCATGCGCAGAGGCTGTTTTATTTAAATTGCGCATTATATCGGAGGGTTTCATTTTCTCCCCATTAATGGAAACAGCGTCGCCTTTTTCAAAGCCAATTTCAACATATTCAGGTTCAGAGGCAGCATTTTTCAGGGACTTTGTCCATATAAACATCTCTTCGTCGGGCTCTCGAAAAGGGTCTTCGAGAATTCCCCCTTCATAAGATATATGCAATAAATTACGATCCATGGAGTAGGGTTTGGCGGCTGTGGCCAGAACCGGTATATTTTCTTTGCGAGCATACTCAATGAGGTCTTCGCGTCCCTCAAACTCCCATGTTCTCCAGGGCGATATAATTTTAAGTTGTGGCGCCAGAGCCATAAAGGTAAGTTCAAACCGAACCTGGTCATTACCTTTGCCGGTCGCTCCGTGCGAGACAGCGTCAGCGCCTTCTTCGAGGGCTATTTCAACATGTCTTTTAGCTATTAAAGGACGAGCAATGGATGTACCGAGAAGGTATCTCATCTCGTATACAGCAGAACCGCGAATAGCGGGGAATATAAAATCAGAAGCAAACTCGTCGACAAGGTCGCTCACATAGCACTTACTGGCCCCTGTAGCGGCAGCTTTCTCTTCCAGGCCGTCGAGTTCTTCTTCCTGGCCAATATCAGCGCAGTAGGCAACAACTTCCGCCTGGTATTCTTTTTTCAACCAGTGTAGTATGACAGATGTATCCAGACCGCCAGAGTAGGCGAGGACGATTTTATTCACTTTATTCTTCACAGGAATAAATAGAAATTACCGACAGCTTGTCAAAACATAAAGTAGGTTCAACCATTTTTGGGTAAGGAAGATTATGAAAAAAAAGAGAAAGAGCAGGCTGGCGAAGAGCCAACGAAACCAGTAAAGTAAAGGTAATAAATTCCACAGGTTACGTAGTGCGGAATGCAACCGACAACGACCAGCGGAAAGAAGTAGCAGGCAATTGTACGCGAATTTCTTTCTCTATAAGTAGATATAACCAATAAAAGGCAGGTTCGGGTAGGCTCTTTATCGTCGAGGCCATAACCCACCAGAAATTTATCTGGCACCGTTTAATATCCGGGTATTCTTCAGGAATTTGAATTTGCCATCTGCAACATTACCCTGCCGGTACTATGTTCATTTATTTCGTTGCTAAATGATTGCCAAGTTTTGCTATAATACTTAAAGCGCCAGATAAACTAGCTACCGGATCTTCAGTTGCCATAAAATCCTCTTTTGACCAATAACCAGTCTCGATCTCATCACTGCGTACGGTAATTCTTTTCAGGCTGCAATTTGGAAAAGCAACTTTTATCTCTTCTCTTAAATTGTCAGGCATCGCATTCCAGGCGGAAATACCTTCTTCGATATCTTCTTTATCTGTGTCCTCCAGGTAGACGCCCCCATCTAATACTTTTCTTATCTCATCATCATCACCCCAATCATCGTCAGCGTCTGGCACTTTCTCTTTTACATTGGGGTCCCACTCCAGGCAGAAATACCTATTACAATCGACC
>JBEQLE010000067.1:6736-24260 GCA_040326155.1 Leptospirales bacterium
CTTAAATCCACCACTACCTTCAATGGTAAATCACTAAGTTTTCCTCTTAACTCTACTTCCCTATCTTTATCTTCATCAAATTTAATTTTAAAACTATCCAAAGATTGACCTACATCTTCCAAGAATTCTTTGGCAATTACCAGTTTTTCTTCATTCTCTAATTCACTCCATGTGTCAGAGTCTCGATCAGCATACGGTGCAAATTTTTCATTCCACTTCGACATAATATTTTCCTTTCATCCATTCCTATTTTTTTTTACTTATAATTTACAATATGTTTGTTGTAAACAAAAATTTATAAGTTTATTGAAATTGGCAAAAGAAAGAGAAAACTGACTGCAAGGAATTCAGGAAGTAAGGAAATTAGGAACGGAAGACAAGGAATATTTGAAAAGAAGGAAGAAAATCTCATCGCTCTCCATAATCAAACTCTATTCCTATATTCCTTACACTCTTTTCCTACATAATACGATAATTCATAGTATAGCTCAATTTTTTGAGTTCAGCGCGTAAACCTGTAAACCGTGTCAAGTTTACCTAGCGTTAAATCCGATATTTTTATAGATGAGTAACGGCGAAACAAAAGAAAGATTTAATTTAAAATCTCTTGAAGAACAACCACGTATTAGAAACAATGTGGGTCCATTGGTGCATGAACCCACAAAAAACAAGACGAAAGGATTGTTACTCTTTGACAACAGGCGTATTCGTCATCTGGAACGAATGATCGACCTGTTTCATACGTTATTTCAAAATAACAAATAAAGATGGTAAGGTTTTAAGAGCAACCGGTTGTCGACCCACAGGTGTCACATTTCAGACAAGACCCGTTTCGCACAAGCGTCCAAGAGTTACATTCGCTACAAGCCTGACCTTCATAACCCTTCATTTTGGCTTCTTGAGCAGAAGTTCTTTGCATTAGCATTTGGTTACTACCATGGCTGACTTTGGCTGTAGTTAAAACCGGGCTGCCTTCTGGCATTTTCGACGGTTTATCTACGGAATCTCTTGCCACTCTATTATCTTCACTGGATATATTCTTTTCACTAATTAACACTTCAGGCGACACATGGGCAAGGTCGTCTCTACCAAGGTAGTTGATTGCTAATTCTCTGAAAACGTAATCCATAACCGAAGTAGTCATTTTTATACGGTCGTGACCGGTAACAATACCGTTTGGTTCGAATCGTGTAAAAGCAAATGCGTCGACAAATTCTTCAAGAGGAACGCCGTATTGCAACCCGAGTGAAATGGCAATGGCAAAACCGTTCATAATGCTGCGAAAAGCCGCTCCCTCTTTGTACATATCGAGAAAGATCTCTCCGAGTTTTCCGTCATCATATTCGCCCGTTCTAATATAAATTTTGTGTCCGGCAATAACACCTTTTTGCGTATATCCGGTTCGTTTTTGCGGTAGTCTTCGGCGTTTTTTCAACAACCCTTCTGCAAGTTTTTCAGCAACTTTTTCTGCTTTTTCAATGGATGACATTTCGGTAAGTTCACTGGCATCAATACCATGGAAAATATTTTCACCCAGAGCCGATAGCGGTTGAGAAAGTTTTGACCCGTCCCGGTATATGGTAGTACTTTTCAACATGAGTTTCCACGAAGTCAGGTATACCGATTTAACATCTTCCACTGAAACATCGTGAGGCATATTAATCGTTTTAGAAATTGCCCCTGACACAAACGGCTGGGCTGCCGCCATTACGTGAATATGAGCTTCATAGGGTATGTATCGTTGTCCTTTTTTGCCGCATTTGCTGGCGCAATCGAAGACACTGAGGTGTTCTTCTTTTATACCCGGAGCCCCTTCAATTGTCATAGTACCGCAAAGCGTTTCAGAAGCGATATCAATTTGTTCCTGGGTAAACCCCAGGTGCAGTAACAAGTTAAAATAAGGTTGTTCTAAAATCTCTTTCTCAACTGCGAGGTTATTTATTAAGAAATCTTCTCCTAATAGACCAGTGTTAAAAACGTAGTTTAAATCGAACGCCGTTGGAATATTTTTTTCCATTTTTTGAATAACCGCGTCCGTAAAACCGCGCTCTTTAAGCGTCTCGTTGTTAATATAAGGAGAGCCTTCAAAAGTTCCTGTTCCTACAAGATATTCTTGAATTAATTTAATTTCACCAGAGTTATACCCAAGGTTTTGTAAAGCTCCTGAAACAGATTTATTTACAATTTTAAAGTAACCGCCTCCGGCTAGTTTTTTAAACTTAACCAGAGCAAAGTCTGGTTCAATACCGGTCGTATCGCAATCCATAATTAAACCGATGGTACCGGTTGGCGCAATTGCGGTTGTCTGGGCGTTTCGAAACCCATTCTTCTCTCCGAGTTCCTGCGCTTCGTCCCATGACTTCTGGGCAGCTTTAAGAAGGTAATCGGGGGTATCTGCTTCAAACAGACCTACAGGTGGAATACTTAAACCTTCGTATTCTGCCGGAGCAGCGTTATAAGCGGCTCTTCTATGATTTCGAATAACTCTAAGCATGTGCAGGCGATTGTTGCTGTAACCTGCAAAGGGTCCCAGCTCTTTAGCCATCTCTGTGGAGGTTTTGTAAGCTACGCCGGTTAAAATAGAGGTCAATACACCCGTTATCGAGTTTGCCTTTTTGGAGTGATACGGTATGCCCATGATCATTAATAATGACCCTATGTTCGCATAACCCAACCCAAGAGTACGGAATTTAAAAGAGAGTTCGGCAATTTTTTGAGAAGGAAACTGGGCCATTAAAACAGAAATTTCCAGCACGACTGTCCATACACGAATCGCGTGTATATAAGAATCGACATTAAATATATTACTGTCCTGGTTGTAGAATTTTCTCAGGTTTAAAGACGCCAGATTACACGCCGTATCATCTATAAACATATATTCACTGCAAGGGTTCGAAGCGTTAATGAGCCCGTCTTCGGGACAGGTATGCCACTCATTTATAGTAGTATCGAATTGAACTCCAGGGTCAGCAGATGTCCACGCTGCGGTACTTACTTTTTCGAATAAATCGCGAGCTTGTACCGTTTTAAAGCTTTGCCCTGTTTTTCGGTTATTTAACGACCATGATCTGTTATCTTCTACCGCTTTTAGAAACAAATTGCTTAAGCGAACCGAGTTGTTTGAATTTTGCCCGGTTACTGTTGCATAGGCTTCGCTGTTGTAATCGATATCAAACTCATCAAAGGCTATTTCGGTATAACCTTGTTTTGCAAGTTCGATAATTCGCTGGGCGTAACTTTCGGGTATGTAATGCAGTTTAATTTCTTTTAATACTTCTTTAAATTTTGCGTTGTTTTCAGGGTCAAGCAATTCGGGGTTTTTATCTGCGCCCACAATTGAAGTTAATAATTTTGTCATAGTGTTTTTAAGCACTCTGGACCCGGCCACTAAAGCAGCCACTTTGTTTTCTTCTTTAACTTTCCATTCGATAAATTCTTCAATATCTGGATGATCTATATCGAGAGTAACCATTTTGGCCGCTCGTCTGGTAGTTCCACCAGATTTAATTGCTCCGGCTGCGGCGTCTCCAATTTTCAGGAAGCTCATTAAGCCTGAACTTTTTCCGCCACCAGAAAGAGGTTCGTCTTTGCCTCTTATTTTAGAAAAATTGCTTCCGGTTCCAGAACCATATTTAAAAAGCCTGCCTTCTCGCATCCATAGGTCCATAATTCCACCCGGGTTTACAAGGTCGTCTTCTACAGACTGGATAAAACATGCATGAGGTTGTGGGTGTTCATATGCAGATTTCGACTTGACCATTTTTCCTGTGCTTTGGTCGACATAGTAGTGGCCCTGCGAAGGACCGTCGATTCCATACGCCCAGTGTAAGCCTGTGTTAAACCACTGTGGAGAATTTGGAGCTCCCATCTGGTTAATTAACATATGCATAAGTTCTCCGTAAAAAACTCGTGCATCTTCTTCGGTATTAAAATAACTATTTTTAAAACCCCAGTAGGTCCATGTACCGGCCATGCGGTGCATAACTTGTTTGGCGCTGGTTTCTCTTTCGTATCGTTCTTCTTCTGGTATTTTGCTCAAGGCTTCGGTATCGGGTTCGCATTTTTGCAACCATTCGGGAACGTTTTCTTCTTGAATCTTTTTTAAGAATTTAGGAATGCCGGCTTTTCTAAGGTATTTTTGGGCTAATATATCGGTTGCGACTTGTGACCAGAAAGAGGGGACTTCAACATCGTTTGCTTCGAAGATTAGAGTCCCGTCGGGGTTTCGAATCATGGATGTTCTTTTTTCAAATAAGATATCTTTATAAATTTCTCCGCTGGATGGGGTAAATAGCCGCTTAAATTTCATTTTGTCCTCTTATTCAACTTAGATTATGTCACATTTATATTCCGGGTTTTTGACAATTATCGACAGGTTTTGTGTATGTTATACGAAGCCCGGAGGGAAACTTATATAAACAAATTCACCGTGTCAAATTTCTTTTTTATTTTATATTATTGATCGTTATTTTTTTACAAAGAGCTATTTTTCATCTTTTTTGTATAAAAACCTCGTTATGTATAATTTCGACAGCAAAAATCTATACATCGGGCGAAAAATTTATCAGTTCTTCGGGTTTATGGATGGCATAACCCTGGCCGTAATCGATTCCAAGCTGTGTTACTTTTTCAACCAAATCGTCATTTTCGACATACTCTGCGACGGTTTTTAATTTCATTACGTGGCCAATTTCATTGATCGATTCAAGCATGGCAAGCTCAGTAGGGTCGTTTAAAACATTTTTTACAAAGCTTCCATCAATTTTCAACAGGTCAACCGGTAAATTTTTAAGGTAGCCGAGCGACGAGACGCCTGTACCAAAATCGTCCAGGGCAAAGCTGGAGCCGAGTGTTTTCATCTCTTCCATGAACCGTCTGGCGTTGTTGAAATTGCTGATGGCAGTATTCTCGGTAATTTCAAAACAAAAGTTTTCAGGGTTTAGCCCGTAAATGGAAAATTGCTCTTTTACAAATAAGAACAGCATGTCATCGTCGAGTGATTTACCCGTAAGGTTGATTGAAAATACAGCATTTTCATATTGTTGTTTCGTAAAATTACCGGCAATGGTTTTCAAGGTATTTTGAATAACCCACCGGTCGATTTCAGGCATAATATTGTAACGTTCGGCGGCGGCAATAAAGTCGATCGGGTAAATAATTTCCCCTTTTTCCGATTGCATTCTAAGTAGTACTTCGTAATGAGGCTTTTGTTTCGGATCTACCAGAGGGTGAATTTTTTGATAAAAAAGTTTGAACTCATTTTTTTCTATGGCGTTTTTAATCGAGCTTATCCATTTCATTTCACCGTGTTTTTTTAGATACTCTTTATCGCCCCCGATATAGGCATGAATTCGGTTTCGGCCCAGCTCTTTTGCCGTAGAACAAGCGATGTCGGCCATGCTCATAATCTGCGATGCGCTTATATTGTGAGGCTCAATGGGCACCATTCCGATACAGGCGCCAATCTGGTGATTTCGTTTTCCCGAGGTAAATCGGTAGTTTCGGATACTTGCCAGTATTTCTTCGGCCAGTGGCATGGTCTGTTTCGGCGATATTCCATATTTTATAATACCAAATTCATCTCCGCCTAGCCTGGCAAAAATGGTGTCGGTTCCAAGCAACAACTGGATGCGTGAACAGAGTTGTTTTAAAAGATCATCACCGGCGGCGTGTCCGTAAAGATCATTGATGACTTTGAACTGGTCGAGGTCTATATAGAGCATAACAGATGTAATTTCTTCTTTGTGACTAACCACAAGAGCCTTACCCAGATGCTTCTCAAACTCCCTTCGGTTTAATAACCCGGTAAGTGAATCGTGGGAAGCCTGCCAGGAGAGTATTTGCGCAAGAGTTCTTGATTCGGTTACGTCGTGAATAACCAGTACAATACCCTGAACGGTTCCATTTTGACCTTCCAACGGCGAAGTGTTAAATTCAATGGGAACTTTATCCCCGTCACGGTTTATTAAAAATGCGGGTTTTTCCATGTGATACATAAGGCTCTCTTTTTTCAGAGACTTTTTGACAACATCGGGAACTAACTCTTCACTTTCCTCGTATCTAATCGTTAAAATTTCTTTTAATTGCATTCCTTCACATTCAGTGAAATGCCACCCCGTAATTTGTTCTGCCATGGGGTTTAAGTATTCGATATTACCGTCAATGTCTGTACTGATTACGGCGTCACCGATTGAGTTCAAGGTTACCTCGGCTCGCATTTTTCGTTCGAATAAGACCTCTTCAATTTGTAAACGCTGCGTAATATCTTTACAAAAAAGGGCTACTTTATCGAGGTTGCCAACTTCAAGTGGGCAGATTTGTATCGACACAGGTAGTCGTCGCCGATTTTTTTTTATTAAAAAGCTTTGCATTTGAACAACACTATCTTTACCAGTTTTCAATATAGAATAGTATTTTTTCCAGTGAGCTTTTACACCGGTAGTAATTTTATAAATGGGCCTTATTTTCAAGTCAGCCTCGGAATAACCGAGTACTTTTTTGAAGGTGGCATTGGCGCTGAGTATTTTTCCACTGAATGAATCGACAATGGCAATAAGTTCCGGCGAAGAGTCATACATTCGGCGAAGGGTTTCGGGGTCGTTCCCTGTTTTTGGCTTTAGAATAAGAGCCTGAGAGTTCAGTGTTTCAATTCTCTGGTTCATAACCTGCATTAAAGGCGTAAACAACTCGAAATAATTGACACCTTTTTCCGGCGAGCGGGCGCTCCAGAGTAAGGCATAACTATTTTTATTCAGGTAAAATAGAACTCCAAAAGAGTAGGCTGTTAAGTCCCAGGGTATGTCAGGAAATATTTTTTTAAGGGCGCTTTTTGTAAATTTTCCGGGTTCAGGCTTTTTTTTCAGGGAAGTTTTGGCATTCGACACTTCTTCTATTTTTTTTCCGTATGACTTTAATTTCAGTACATCTTTACTACCGTTTGGTGTAAATAAATATACCGATTCAAAAGGCCCGGTTTTGGTTAGTTTGTTGAAAACTCCGGTAAGCAAACGAGCGACAGAACCACTTTGACCCGCTTCAATAGAAAGCTTATGCATCTGCACGATTAGTTTTGGCGTATCCATTTTATTTACCAATTGGTTTAAATCTACTTTGTTTACCATCAACGTTTCCTATCGATGAATAGACCCTCGCTTGATGTTGTCAACATATTTACATTTTTTTTCTGCGCATTACGTGTATACCCGAACCGATGCAGGCAGATATAAAGACCGCCTCAGCTAACCAACCGATTATGGGTATAAACCGAATAAAAACTATTCCGAGGTAGATGCCATACCCTGTTATAAAAATTCGCTTGCGGCTCCACTCTTTGCCGAGTCTGTTTTGCAACCAGTACGTTGCCATAATTGCCGATATTGGTCGGGCAAACATAAACGTCAGGGTATAAACAAAGGCAAATACAACGGCAAAAGGAAAGGCTACAACCGTGATCGCAAGAATTACAATTAAAATCGGGAAAACAATAAAATAGAGAATGCCCGTGCCAAAACTGGCGAGAAATTTTTCTTTCAGGTAAACAGAGCTCTCTTTGAAGAAGGTTCCAAAAATTCGGTTTAAAAGATAAATCGTGAAGGCACTTGAAGCCAGCCAAAGCAAAATAAAAATGATAATAAATTTGTATGGTGGTTTAAATGTTTGTTCTAATTCAGCGCTATATCTGGCTTCGCCCGCTATTACACTTTTACCAAAGTCAACGTCATTTTCACTCCAATATTCAACGTCGGAATAAAAACGCGCCTGAGGGTCAATTTTTAGCTGGTTTGAACCTATCGTTGCCTTTCCGTGAATCGACCCGATTATTGTGGTATTTCCAGCCTGTAATTTCAGCTCTTTACCGGTTTCTCCTGCAAGTACAACGTCCCCGCCGACAATAAAGACAGAACCGTTAATTTTTCCGTAAATTTTTATGTCGCCACCGGCAATATAAAGATCGCCTTTTATCAGTGAGTTCTTCTCTATAACCAGATCACCTGCTGCGACAAAGACATCGCCGTCTATTGTGCCTGTAATGGAGCCCGTCTTACCCAAAAGGTGAATGTCGTCCCCAACATTTGATACTATTTTTACCTCACTACCTATAATATTCAGGTCACCACTCACACCGGATGTTACAGTGATTACCTTGCCCACAAGGTTCGCGTCGCCTTGAATTATACTTATTACGGTTACATTATCGCTAGCGGCGTATAAGTCTTCGCCCAGCATTTCGTCAATGGTTACATTTTTACCGGTTTTTATTTCGGAGGCATATAAGGGATACCCGAAAGCCATGAAAGCTGTTATTAAGAAAGCAAGACTGATTTTATAATACCACAACAAATTATTATTTTTAAACATCCGGTTACTCCTTTCAAACTTATAGCCCTGTACTGTTCATAGTAATGAAACTTTGTTCTTAATATAAGAAGAATACAATAAGATTACAAGTTATTTTACTTGGAATTTTGGGTTTTTGCGTTAGTCGCCATATAACTTCGCTGTCTATTATGAGAGTAACCCTGCTCTTTTATACCTTTGTATTTGAGTGGCGTTTGCCTGCACACCTCCCGAGTGTACAAAGATAACTGTTTTATCGTCAAACAACTTTTGGTTATTTTTCACGGCCAACCAGGCGATGGTATCGTATAATAGGTCAAACTCAATAGAGGCATGCAGCAAAGTTGTATACATGTCGTATATTTTTTTTGAGGGATGAGCGAAATGAACCGGCGTTTTCGGAATTATTATTTCTGGATTATGTTTGGGCGGTCCGTAAGATAGAAATTGCTCCAGCAGGTAGTCGACAGAACCCACACATGGTACCGTATAAACGCACTGTTTTGGAAGGTGTTTTTGCAGATAATATGCCGTTGTTCCGGTTCCCGCCGAAAGGACTACAGCCAGGTTTTTCATTTTCTTTTTTTCAATAAACGATTGTATTTCGTCGGCTAAAATTTTAATACCCGGTTCGGACAAAGAACACGCGCCCCCCTGGGGTATGACGAGGGTTCCGGGTTCGATCAGTTCAGATTTCAGATTTCTTTTTAGGTGTTCTATAATGTCGTTGTAATCTACAGCCGATTTCGTGTGCAAATTCATTGCGTTATGAAGGGCGAAAGCGAGGTTGCCGATGGGTTTATCTTGCAACCATTTTGGCAGGGTTTTGGTATAGTAAACAAATTCCCATCCTTTGGTTTTGCATACCCAGGAGAGGGCGTGCATAGCATTCGATTGAGCTCCTCCCCACGAGGTTACTCTGGTAACTTTGTTAGAAGGAGTTTGGACAAGTGAATAAAATTTTCGAGCTTTGTTTCCATTTAAAATCGGATGAATTAAATCGTCTCGTAGTACAAAGTATTCTTGGTTATTCAGGTGAAATGGGTCAAAGCGGGCGGGGTGTTTAGATGAAGTGAACATAAAAAATGGGCCGGTAAACCGGCCCACGTAATGAGAAGTGAAATTAGGCGTCTTTAAATTCTACAAGTTTTCTACGAAGAACTTTTTCATCGGACAGGATTAATTTCAAGATCGCCGGTTTGGTGATCCTTTTTTTGTTTTCGAAATTCAAAATCCGTGTCGCAATATTTATTCTACGACGAATTGCTTGAATAGACGGAATGGAGCGAGTGAAATGCTTCGCTAATTCCCTATCTGTCATTTTCTCATTTTCATCAAGGAACTCTTTCAATTCATCTTTTGACCAGGCGCGGACTCGACCTGAGCTATAATTATACTCATCGAATCTTTTTCTGGTTCTTTCTTGGTGATTTTTTTGTTTTACAGCCTTCCAGTAGGGGTGACGATTTCGGGCGTATGAAATGTCCGCTATCGTGAACTCAGTTTGAGACAACCACTCTTTGGTTGCTTTGGCTTTGTCCCTCTGGGGCAATTTACTTTTTACTGACTGGTCTATATACTCAGCTGGTGTTTTAGAAGCGAGTAATTTTTTGACTTTTTGACGAATCAACGTTTCTTTTAACTTATTCATGTTGCTTCCTTCTTGTTGACAGTTTCCATCACAATATACTTTTTAAAGTATGCTGTCAAGGATAACCGTTAAGTGCCACATGTCATAAGTCTTACATAATGTAAAATATTTTTCTCGACACAGCGTCGCCTATTCAATATTAGACTTAATGCGTGAAATTATTAAATTAGAGTCTACTGCTGGTACAGGTTATTTTTACACAACAACCAAAAATAAGAGGGCTCATACAGAAAAGATGGAAGTACGTAAATACGACCCTAAAGTTCGTAAGCACGTAAAGTTCGTCGAAAAAAAGATCAGCAAATAAGTTGAATTTCCCGTTTTTTCATGAAAATAGTCTATTTTTTTGAAAAAAACGGGAAATTTAGTTACAATTCTCTCTATTTTCTACTTTTTTTGAAATTCAGTGTTTAATACGTATATAGAACCATGTTTATAAGCATGTTCAATCGCCGCTTTTACGTAGTTAGAAGCGTATTCAAAAGCATCTTCAATTGGAAAGTTTTGGGCAAGTCGAGACGTTAACGCCGATGCGAAGCAACAACCGGTGCCGTGCAACCCCATTTTATCAAATTTATTAGAGTTATACTGAAAAAAGGCGTTTTTCTTTGCAAGAATATTTGTAATTTTTTTTTCTTGCAGGTGTCCTCCCTTGATAATAACGCTGTTTACCCCTTTCGATAAAATAATTTTCGCCGCTTTTTTCATTGAATTTACATCTTTTATAGTGGTTTCGGACAAGATTTCCGCTTCGGGTATATTAGGCGTAATACATTGAAGGTGGGGTAGAAATTTTTCCAGTAAGGTTTGCCCCTCTTTATTCAGCAAAATAGCTCCAGAACTAGAGCGAAGTAGAGGGTCGAGTACAATATTACGAACTTTGTTTTTTACCAGACATTTAAAAATAACACTGGCTATTTTCTCGTTCCCGAGCATTCCAATTTTAACTGCTCGCGGCGGGCAAGATTCGAGTGTACTTTCGAGTTGTTTTTCGATAATATCCAGGTTCGGGAAATAAACTGCTTGAACTTCCTGTTGGGTTTGCACTGTGAGCGCCGTAACCACACTCATAGGATAAACGTGGTTTGCCGCCATTGTTTTAATATCCATTCCAATACCGGCGCCGCCGCTGTTGTCTGAACCGCCAATGGCTAAAACGGGAATAAATTCATGACTACCTTCGGGGGTATGGAGCGGTATCATTTTTCGAGCAATTTAATAATAATAGAGTTTGCGCTGAAATCTTTTTCATTAATATTCATAATGGAGAGGGAGTCAAGTACTGCGTCATAAAGCTTTTTTTGTAACATTTTTTTTCGTTTATATAAAGGCACGAACGAGATACCGGTTTGGCCGATTATTTTCAGTTTTTCAAGAGTTTTAAACGATGAAAAGTAAGAGCGCATTTTCTCTTCATGTTTCAACAGATCGCCTTCTTCGGGCAAATCGCCAACTATTTTAACAACCCGAAGCGGCAAGTCTTGCTTTTGTTTTTTCAATATTTCGAGTAAATTCCAGGCTTCCATATCGACAAGCTGACATTTAGAATTATGGTAAATATCTTCTTTTTCATCCAGGGTGTTTGCAATAGTAGGGGAGGTACAAAGAGAGTATGTCTTTTGGGAGTTTTTTCCATGAACTTTCAGTGAAAACTTTTTTCTTTTTTTGTAATGCTTTACGCTTGAGATTGGACAAATATCGCCAACTTTGAAGCCCGCTTGCAGAGAACCCGCAAACCCAGTGTTGATGAAAGCTTGAAAGGGATGTTGTGTAAGCCACTTGTTGAATTTTGCTTTACGGTGAAACCCTGGTCGAGTTAAAAACAGGGAGACAGGAACATGTCCAATAACTCCGTTAAATTGTGAAACTCCGTCTATTTTTTCATTTTTGAGAATACGTATGAGTTCAAATGCCTCATCAAATAATGCGCAAGTTATAGCAACCATGATTCCACTTCCTGTATAATTCGATATCCGAGTCTCTCTTTTGTTTCAACACTCCACTGTGTGTGCGTTTTATCAGCTCTAATGACAGTGAGTTCGTTTGTATCTACCCCAAAACCAGATTCCGGTTTACTTAAGTCGTTCAGGAAGATTAAGTCAAGTTTTTTTCGAATGAGTTTGGACAAGGCGTAGTCATAGGCATTTAACATTTCGGCGGCAAAGCCGATTAAAGTGGTTCGGTTTATTTTATTACTTTCTATGTATTCTTGAATACTCAGTAAGATATCCGGATTTTGTACCAGTTTTATTTCGGGGTTTTCCTTCTTTTTAAGTTTATGTTCAAACTTTTTTTCGGGCCGGTAATCTGCGGGAGCGGCGGTCATAATCAGTATAGAATCATCTTTCATCTCTTCTTTTACTGCGTTCAACATGTCGATGGTGGATATAACAGGAACACTTCTTGCCCCATCCATTGCCTGGTATTTCATGGGGACCGGACCGTGAATATAAATAACTTCATAGCCCATATTTACACCAGCGCGAGCTACGTGGTAGCCCATACGACCGGTAGACGGGTTTGATAAAAACCGAATGGAGTCGATAAACTCTCTGGTGGGGCCGGAGGTAACGATTAATTTATGGGTAGAACGAATTTTTTCTCTGGTTAGAATACTCATAAAACATTTTATTTCAGCTTATCGCGAAGTAAATTAAAAAAGCCAGATTTGCTGGTGGCCAGTGCGGTCAAATTTTCAAGGTCTTCGCTTTTTCCAACGACTGTAATGGTATCCCCTTTTTTGAATTTGTAGATAATATCTGGCATAATATAACTGATCTCTTCTTCTTTTTTAATACCAACAACGGTAAGGTTGTATTTTACACGCAGGTCCAGCTCTTTTAACGTTTTGTTTATCCAGGGACGCGGTACCTGAAGGGTTTCAATCTTGAATTCGTCGCCAATTTGCAGGTAATTATTCATGCTCGACTGTCCATCCTGGTCGAGAAGAATATTCTGGGTTCCCCTCTTAATTACAGAGCGGTTGTATACCGACACAATGTCTTTTCTTGTGACATAGGCTACGGGTTTTCGGTCCGTTGTATTCGATATAACCGGAAGAAAGACAAGGTCGGTTTTATCCATAATCTCCAGCGCCCGCATTAAATTGTCATCGGGAGTGACCCAGATATTTTTTTCGTGGGCTACCTCAGAGGCAAGCAGGAGGTCGCAAAGGGACTCGTTTTTAATGAATCTTTTTACCTGTTCAAGTGTAATTACACCTAAAAACATTTCGTCTTTGTTGACAACAAAGCCGGCAGTAAAGTGAGAGTGGAAAAACCCGTTTATAATAGTGCTTAACGTAACATTCTGATCAATCATGTTTATACGGCTATGCGCCACTTCTTTTACCAGAATGGTCTCCATAACACTTTGTTCCATCCCCTGGTAGAGGCGGATTCCCTGTTTTTCCATACTGACACTATATAAGGAACCATTTATAAAATGTCTGGTTAAGAGCGTCGAAATGGTAACGACGATTAGAACGGGTAAGATAACTTCGTAGCTTTGAGTCAGCTCAAAAAAGAGCATAACGGAAAATATGGGGGCCTGCGTCATCGGCGCCAGAACGGAGCTCATACCAACGAGTACCCAGGTGGAATGGGGTATATCAATCTCGGGAAAAAGCTGCCCGGCAACTGTTGCTAAAATAGCCCCCAGATTTGTCCCAATGAACAAAGCCGGGACAATCGTTCCTCCGGAGCCTCCCGAACCCAGAGTGGCTGTTGTTGCTATAATTTTTACAACCAGCATAACAATAAGGGTAAGCGCGAGCGATGAACCTATAATTCCCGGTACATAGTAAACAAGGCTGTCAAATTGACCGGTCAGCAACAGGTTCATAATATTGTAACCTTCGCTGTAAACCAGGGGAAAGAAAAAGGCAATACCGCCCATGAGTAAACCGCCGGCGGCGGGCATTAACCAGCGTGGTATCGGCAGTTTCTTGAACAGATCTTCAGAGAGGTGTAGAGATCGAATAAAAACAATGGTAACAAACCCGCCCAGAATTCCCGCTGCTACAAAAAATATCATGTTGATGGGATTTTCAAAAACATGGGTTACAATATGCAGCTGGTGGGTGTGATGCTGAAAAACCTGAGAAACGGCTGTTGCTGTAACGGCGGCAACAATAATCATGGAAAATGTATCGAGTGCAAAGCTGGCAAGCAATATTTCGAGAGCGAAAAAAGAACCCGCGATGGGGGCTTGAAAGGCTGCTGCAATGGCTGCGGCGACCCCGGCTGCGGCCAGGGTTTTTATATAGGAGTCGGGAAATCGCAGGGTTTTTCCCAGCCAGGCTCCGGCGCCCCCGCCAAGGTGGACTACAGGGCCTTCTTTACCGGCAGAACCACCTGTTCCCAGGGTAATAATAGAGGTAACAAAACGCAGTATAATATCATACAAACTGATGGGTTTTCGCTTTAAACGAATGAGCTTAATGGTCTCTTCTACCCCTCCGCCCTGGCCGTCTTTGTTTCGCAGATAAACCAGAAGACCAACAGCAAGACCTCCGAGCATGGGCATTAAGAACAGGAGGTCACGATATTCGGATTCTTGAATCGTTTTATTTTTGTAAGTAAGATGAGAAAGAAGCTCAATTCCACTGGTAAGTAAAATGGCCAGCCCTGCAACAATTAAACCAACAATGGCAGATAAAAATAAAAGTAGAACCCGTTTGTTGAGGCCAAAACGATCACGAATAAATCGAAAGAATCTGATTAACCTATCAGAGTCAAAAAGATCTTTTACATCCGGGTATTTATCCGGCATAGTGTAAAGTTATGAAGCCACACTGAGCGTCATATGATTTTTTTAATGTCTTCCGGGGGACGTCCTAAAACAGCCCGCTGCCCTTTTACCACTATGGGGCGCTCTATTAAGATCGGGTGTTTGTTCAGATGTTCGAGTAATACATCGTCAGGCAGATCTTTATTTTTTAGACCGAGATCTTTATATAAAGGTTCTGACTTTCGAAAAATATCGCGAGGCCGTTTCCCCATTTTTCGGAGAATTTCTGCAAGTTCACTTGTACTTGGCGGCTCTTCCAGGTAATATCGCACATCGGGTTCAATACCCCGGTCTCGAATTATCTGAAGAGCTTCCCGACTCTTGCGGCATCTTGGGTTGTAGTATATGGTCACTTTAGAATGCATAGACGTATCTAAAAAACCTCTTGTTTAGAAGGATAAGGATATAATACAGAATTGAGATACTTTGTCAAGGAAAATCCGTTAAGTAGCCCAACAAAAGGAAAAAGCAGGTACTTCACCCAATACGATACTCTACTAGTGTCATAGATGTGTAACCACTTTAAGCAATAATCGAACGAAGCAACGTGATAGATCACGTCCTCAGACGTAAGCTGATGCCCGACCCCCCACACCAGTTCAAAATAAAACGCGAAGCCAGAAATCTCTTATTACAGAACCAATACCGGGATGCTCAACAATACCTAAACACAAGGAAAACCCACGGTGAATCTTACGAGCCAGGAGGGCGAGCTAACCCGAGCGCCATCACCCAGGGAGGGGTGATGCCCGCTCGGGCGCGAGCACATAAAATCTGTTAAATGAAATTGCGCTTGTTTTTTTCTCATCTAATGTGAATATGGAAAGTATGAGTCCATTGAGCCTTTTCAGAAAGAATATTACCATTAATCAAATTGAAAATAAACCTGAAGGCATCCGAGAATTAATGAGTGCCGGACAACAGTTTATTGAAAAAGATCTCCACTTCGAAGCTGGTTATGCCTATAAAACTGCAATGGATGGTTCTTGGGGATTAGACAGAGACCTATTAGTGGAAAATGCTTCGTTAGCTGTTGATAATTTTTCATTATATATAAGATCCCAACAAAACATTGATGCGAAATACTTATTAACTTTATACTGCTTAATCTCTACTTTCAACACAATGAGTCAATTGTTTCGTAATCCATCTATCGACTTGCAGCTATCTTTATTGTATGAAGACTTGGCTAATAAATTAGCCAATAAAGAAAATAATTTCAAAGACAATTATTGCCTTGTTTATGGAATCTCGGTTAAATTTAACTTAGATGATCAATGTGATATAGTATATGACCGCGTTAACTATTCTGCTGGCAAAACCAATTGGGCGCTCGATGGTAGCTTTATTCAAACCGATATACCATCCGCATTTTCTATATTGAAATCAATACCAGACTATGAAGGCACGACCCAAATAATTGATGAGCACCCAGGAGCCTTTGATAATAATGATTTAATAGGTTGGAAAAATGTTATATTAGCACACAACAATCCAGAAAAAGCAGATGAATATTTCAAAAATGCATACGAATTATTTGAAAATGACAACCCTCAACTTTTTGAAATTGAAAAAGAGAAAGGTATTAGGAATAATTATTCAGGTGATAACCATCTACTTTATTCAAGATATTTTAAATCAAGGTATTACTTGTCTAGAGCGTTACTAGGTAAAGGTGAGTTTTCTGAAAATATTATCAGTGCCATTGAACCGATAAAAGACTATAGGTCTGGATTTGTCTCTAGTCAGTATTTAAAGTATAGAGCTATACTGTTAACATTTGCGAATTTTATCGATACCTCAATTGGGTTTGAACCAGTTACCGGCATTGAAGAATTTAGATTAGCATGCAAGTTATCAAGCAATAAAGATGAAGATTATCTTGTATTAAATATTTTGAACTCACTAAGTGAGTATTTTAAAAATTTAGAAACTTCTCCCGAAAGAACTGTAATCACATCCGATCTAACCAGAATTTTAGATTTATTAGATTCAATTTCATATGTAGATTCTCAAATATTATCTAATTTTCAGCCATATATCGGCCAACATGTCATTAAGGTTATAACAGGTGGTACGAATTGGATATATCGAACAATAGATAAAATAAATGATGAAGCCATTCTCCGTAAAGTATTGCTTCGTTTATTTCAATACAAATACCCAAAATATGCCCAAATAGTTCATGGCCCAATGGAACATGGTAAAGACATATTAGTTGTGCTTGAAGAACAAGGTATCAACACTCTTTTATCTTATCAAGTTAAGATCGGTGATATTAAAACAAGTGCCTGGCGAGATATTAAACCTCAGCTGGAGGAAGTTTTTGAAGTTGAACCACCCGCAATTATAACAGATGATACGGTTATTCATGATAAGATTGGAATTCTCATTTTTAATGGTCATCCGAATACTGCGGCTGAAGAAAAAATGTCAGGCTGGAAACATGAAAGGTTTGAAAAACTAGGCAATAAATATGAATTTATGCATTTGGATTCGATAGTTCAATTTATTGTGCAAAACAAATTGTATAGTGAATTACGAAAAACTTTACAAGAATTTCAAATCGACTTAATTCAATAAGTACTTAGAAAAGCGCAACTTCATTTAACAAATTTTAATCTGCTCAGTCGCGACTGCGCGCGCCTTCGGGTCTCGCAAATAGCTCGACCACATTTTGAGACTTCCTACGTTTAACCGCCAAGCTCGCACGAAACTTGAGGTTAGTTTGGTGCTCGCATGGGT
>JBEQLE010000068.1:0-23932 GCA_040326155.1 Leptospirales bacterium
CTGCTTCAACAACGCCAGCGGCAACAGCACCAGCCGCCGCAACATCAGAACCCGCGCCTCCCGAACCTAAAGCTGTAGCCGAACCTACTCCGGAACCAGCACCTGCACCAGCACCTTCAACAGAAGACGAAGCTGACGGCGAAGATGAGATCGTTTTGCTTGACGACGAAGAAGATGAAGAGATCATTATAAGTGACGATGAAGAAGAGGTGGAGATGCCTGAAACGGCTGATACTGGTTCTGCTCCGGTCGTAGCTACCGAAGACGAAGACGATGACGATGTTTTAGATGTTTTTCAAGATGACGAAGATGATGATTTGCTTGTTGTCGAAGATGACAAGTAAACTGAGTAAAAATAGTGAGCGACAGCGAAGATATAGCTAAAATTCGGGTAACCATAATGGGTCGCGAGTATACATTACGCGGCGACCTTAACCCTGAATATATGGAAACGCTGGCCAAACGAGTAAATGATAAAATTGAAGACTTGAGAAGTGTCGCCTCTGGAGTAGATGCATTGCAGCTTGCAATATTAGCCGCTTTGAATTTTGCCGACGAGGCAGAGCAATTAACCGGCGGGCAAAGCCCGACAGAGTTGGGAGATATTGAAGAAAAAACCCGCAGGTTAATTTCGATGCTTGAAAAAGGAATCGTAGGCGACGTTTAAAAGAGCAGATTTGCTGAAAAGCCCAATTGGTAAGAAAATACCTTTTGCATAATTTTCTCAGAAGCCGGGTTTCTGTGTATATCGTATACCAGAATTACAGAAAATAGACCATTTACGTTTTGGTGTAGATTTATATCGAACAGCTGGTTCATTATAAATTGATCAAGAGCCCTTCGATCGAGTAGGCTGCGAAGTTCATAATCGAAACGATTAAAGTCGGCAGAAAGACCGATATTGTACTTCGGATTATGATCGAGTTTCATTTTCAACTTTTTCGTAATAAACTTTTTTAAACCCGGTAATTCTGTAAAATATTCTATACCATAATGATATGTATAATCGATACGGTTCATTAGATAATTTAACGAATTCGAAATCGCATCATACATCTCACGATCTTCAATGGAACCTTGACGACGTATAAATGAATAATGTTTATAGCTATGTCGGCCCATCGAAAAAGAGAGGGCAACACCATTTATAATTTTCTTTTTGTCGAACCATGTATAATTCAACGTTGTTTCTGGTGAAATAATTGTCTCTTCAATATTTTCTGTTATATGTTTAAGAATATCATGATTAAAACCAATAGACCAATGCGAGCTGCTTTTTCCTTTATAAGTCCATGGCCAGATTTTCATCAACTTGTTCATGTCCATGGTGCTAATGAATGAATATCCTAAGTCAAGATTTTGAATAGGCGTTCCATAAAGATTTTCCCGAAAAGCTATATGGGCAATTCTTCCAATCGTTTGAAGCGTAACAGGTTTTGAAATTATCCAGCGGCTTGAGAACGAAATATTTTCTTTTAAAAATAGAGAATTGTTATATCTTTGGAATAGATCATTCGAATCGTTTTTTCCATCTACGGGGTTGTATTGCGAATTATATATATAGTCGCGACCCCGGGAATAATTTCTTTTGGAATTTTGCGGGCTTGTTAAAAAATACCAGAAGGGATACCGGAATAGATTGAAAGTACGGTCGGTAAGCAGAGGGGAAATTCGGTTAAACCCAAAACGATCTTGCGTTAAAGAAGACATCTTTGTAAAGGGAACACCTTTTTCTTCCAGAATAATTTCCCGGTCAAAATACAATAAAGATGATTCAAGAAACGAAATCTTTTTAAGAACTTTTTCATGTAAGGGAAGGTAGAATGTGAATTTACTTAAGGTCGAGGGCTGCTTTAACCGTTGAAAGTTATCTTTAAGAACAAAGTCTTGTCGATCGTAAAAATTATCTTCTTTATAAACGAATGTCCAGGTTAAGATTGGAGCAAAAACCAGTAACTTCTTAAAAAATAAATTCAGCTTCATTTGAGTCAAACGGTTTTCATAACGAAAATTATCTGGCTCTGAAAAAAATGGTGTATAAAAAGATGAACTCGGTGTTGTCATATTTGCTTCATCGGTAAAGTTTTTCGAAACTAACCGCGACTGGGAATAAGATATAAAAGGTGTAAGTTTAAAAAATTTTCCAGAAAGGTTAAGCAGCGCCGAGCCGGTATCATTTTGCGTTTTCGCCTCATTTTGATACTGCATTTTCTTTATATTATTTGTTTCGTGAATTCTTTTTTGCGCATTCACCTCCATGGACGCACCAGCATGTAATTCATAGTCGAGTTTTAATTTTCCAATTGGAATTTCAGTTTTTTGTAAAATTAGGTGAGGAGTATACTGTCGTTGAATATTACGATTGTATACTACAGTATCAGATGAGGAAGCATTTAAAAATGTATCACTATAGTATCCGGTATTACTGAATTCATAGGATGCAATTACATTGGGTATAAATTTGTTTTTCGTTATAAAAGCATGGTTGGTATTGTGGTAAGTTTTTGTTCGTAACGCTGCTACACCATCTTCTGTTGATGTCACGTAAGGAGTGTCCGTTACATTCTGTCCATAAGTGTAACTGGCTTGCCAGAATGGAAGGACCCGCGTCGCTAAAGTGAAACGCTCTTCTTCTTCCATTTGCGAGAGATCATTATCACCGATGGAACGAAATTGATAGTTCTTTTTTCTCTTGTAATATCCGGCTTGAAAGTTACCAAGAATTGGTTTTCCGTCGGCGGTTTTAATAAGAGGTTCTGTTATTCTAATACTGGAAGAGTATAAATAGGCATAATCAGAAATAAGTTCTGGGTCCGATACAAATATATCATTTATCCAGCTTTCTCCTGTAAAAGATCCGGTTTCGGCAGGGTCTTTTTTTAAACCCACAGCCATGTAATTTACCTGGCGCAAGTCTGGTTTACCGACTACAGAGTCTGGCTTTGACAATGCAAAACTGATACGATCCCATTCGGTTTTAAAGACAGGGTAGGTGTATTCATAATAGTCGTTCTCGCTGCTTCCGACACGCAAGACCAGATAACCCAGCGAAGAATTATAATCACGATGGTTTACCCATAATTGAATAAGTCTATAATGTGAAATATCGAATTTTCCGGTAAAATTTCTGGTGGCGAACGCTGATTCATAAGTGGAGTCGAGGTTGTATTCCAGCTTTAATGTGCCCTCTAGTGTGTAATGCAACTCTTCGATGGTTTTGGGACCGTGCAGGAGTTCATAACCTGCTGTCTTTTGAAGTAAGAACGACTCCTTGTAATACTCATCTTTATTGCTTTTGGTGTTAATGATAGAGGTACGAAGTACGCTTAAATCTGTTAATGAAGATTCGGTACTATCTAACCATTTTTTGGCATATTTGTTTCGCCATAAAGAACTTCCAAATTTAATACCATCCACCAACAATTTACCCTGACCTGCTTCGGCGCCGACGTTGGGTGCCACAATCAACCTCATGTTTTCAACATTGCGTAAAACACTTTTCTGGGAGGCGGTAAGATTTGACGGGTCAAAATAAAACCTTATTTTTGTCCAATCGCCAGGGTAGACTTTGTTGTCTGCGCCGGTGTCCATTGTAATATACAATTGAGAAGGTTCGATACGAATGGCCCTTTCAGAAAGGTCCAGGCTTCCATTTTTATTTATATCTTCAGAATTTAAAATGCCGTTACCGATGGTGGAAGGGAAACCTGAAATATCGGGACCTCTGCCTACGTTTGTATTTGCCCCGGAGCACCCACTGGGCGAGTGTGCGTACCCGCGATCTTCTGTATTACCCGTAGCTCTCGCATAATCGATTACTCCATTTTTTTCTCCGTTGTCCCAGTTTTCGCCGGAGTCTAATATGTTATTATAATTCGTGTCGCCGTTTATATGGTCGAGCCCAATGTCTTCACTGTCCCAGATGTCGTCGTCATCTGCATCTTCCTTTAAACTGCCTACATCGAGCACTATATTGACACCGCTGGCTAAATTTCCATCATTTATTAAGAGAACGCTGAATTCAACATATTCAACATAGGAAAAATCGCGCCCTGGTTTCGCAAAAGAATCGCTCATGGCAGAAACAAAAGGAGTGGTATTTACCGGAGCCGCGCCGAAGTTGAAATCGAAAACCAGAGAGGTCTGTTTTCCCGTTTTACTGGTATCGACTTGTTTATTATACAAATGACCTTCTGCAACATTATAAGGACCGGCGACTTTAGAATAGGCGGGTGTCGCTTTTGCGCCAGCAGAAAAACTGAGTAACCCGCGCAGATAATTTTTCGGATCAAAATAGTGTTTATAATAAAGCGGAGCCCGGTTGCATTGTGTATAAGCCGATGCAGGAGGCAAAGAACCCGGAACCCAATACCCGGCAATTAAATTTGCATGGATAGACTCTTCGGAAGATTCCATGTCATCAATAATGGCGCGACCTTTCGTGTTCATATTATAATAACTTCGCGCATATTCCCCATAGGCTTCGAATTCTACCGGCACTCGACTGTCAGACTTTGGGTTTAAAGCATGAACCAGCCGGGTCATACTTTTCTCATCCATAGAAATTCGAACGTCTCCGGCAGCTATGAACGTACTTCCCGGTTCTTCTCCTACATAGGGTGAGGCGTCAGGAAATATTTCACTTTCGTAAAAAACGGACCCGCCAAAGGTAAGATTTTCATTTGGATGATACTCAGTTCTACCGCCAACAATATAACTTTGTTCTCCTGCGCCAAAAGGTAAATAGTCATATTGTATTTCAATCTGAGTGGCTTCAGTAATTAAGGGGTTATCCGGGTTTAAAAACTGAAAGTAACCCGTTTGATAATCGATAGAATATAAAGCACGATCAACGGGCATACGATTTACTCGAACAGATTCACTCATAGGAACAATATTCATATGCGAGAGCTGGAAACTTCGAATTTTACCTTCGAATTCAAGTTGTAAATACACATTGGAGTTTTCAGATATATATGGCGAGTGAGTCTCATTGTAAATAGTGCGAACCAAATCGTCGGAGTATACATAACTTTTAGAAATATCTTTTTGTGAACGAAAAGGCTCTCTCTCTGAAAAATAAATAAAACCTTTCTGGTAATCCACCTGATAAGCCGCTGAAAACTGAGAGCCATAATCTTCGAGATTTTTTGTAACAAAATTCATCTGAAACGTATGCTGATCGATATCCTCAACGCCGAGATTATACACACCTCTTATTTCATAAACGTCAAGGTTAACAACTCCGTCCGGTATAAACTCCTGGTCATCGGAACCTGTAAAAGAGGCCACCCCATCATATAAAATATCTTCGTGCATTTCATTTGCATATCTCAGGAAAGTCTCAATTTTATTATTCGATATTCGCGCACTGGGGTCTGTCGTAGTCGTCGACCCGTTATTTCTGGTGTAGCGAACGAAAACCTTTGCTCCCGGTGGAAGAGGCTGTATAAACTTTATTCTGCCGGTTTTAAATTGTACGGTATATTCTCGGGTCTGCCTCATTTTATGGAAGTTTCCCAGGGTGTTTCCGGAAACAGTTTTTACAAACGCTTTTCGACTTGTATCGTTGGCAGGGTTACGATCATCCATATAAACTTCAAGAGAGCGCGGGTCTATAGAAACAGAACGAACGGTATATTGTGTGGAAGGACTCGTGAAAATATTTAAAGCGGATGAGTCTCCTCTTGTGTAAACCTGAGCTGATAAAGAAGACGGCGCCGAACTTAGATTGTCATAGTATAAAAATGGTTCTAACTGGTAAAATTTTCTGGCAGCGTATTCATAATCTGGTTTATATAAAGTCTGGTTGCGGCGGTAACCATGAAAGGTCTCTAGATGGTGAACACTTTCAGCAACCGAACCAACAGTTTCAAACTCCCATTTTTTATGTTTCAGTTTTATATCGACGCCAAGCGCGGAGTAAGCGGAGCTATCGGGAAATACCAATTCGGAGGAGTTGATATTTAAATTTATTTTACCAAACGTAATTTCTTGAACGAATTTGTCTTTGTCTTTTGATCTATATTGAATTGTTACTTCGTTATTATTGTAGGTGTCGTTTTGGTCATAATCGATATCAAAAAATACCTGTTCATCGACCTCTCCGGATAGTTTAATTTTCATGTCCATGCCCGGTGCCAGACCTTCCAATATGGCGTTAGAACCGGGTACGGAGTATGCGTTCATTTGATCTTTTTTACCCAGAAAATGGGAGCGTCCATAAGAAAACGATAGATTATTTCCACCGTAAATTTTTATTTTACTTTCATCACTTCTATATTCTGAATTATTCTTATTTTCTTCTTTTTCGTTGTACTCTTTTTCTTCTTCGTCAAATTCACCTGGTTCAGGGTATACCAGCTCTTTTTCAGGCTGAAGAACAGATTCATTCCATAGAGCGGGTTCACTTTCTTTTTGTATTCCTGTTAAAGCATAGGTTACTACCGAATACGTTGTAATCGAAAAAATTAAAAAGTATTTCCAGGGGCTGAGTGAAATCATTTTGTTCTATTTTTGTGTGAAAAAGCTATTGAAGATTCAATATTATAATTGGGGCGGTCCAATCAAGGGTTTTATCGAAAAATAAGATCGATATTATGCTTGTCTGTGCCAAAATAGAATGATATATGACGGTTGACTGGAGGATTTCTATGAATAAAAAAAGAAAATTGAGCATCATTGTTTTAACCGGGTTCATGATTATTGCTGGCAATCTTTTTGCCAGGAATGGCGGGCTTTCGGTGTTAAAAAAAGATATATCGAATTTGCACGAAGATATTGTTGCAGTCTTGAAAAAACTGAAAAAGGATGAAGATGGTACTCTTAAAATTCACCTTGGCGGAGGGCTTCATACCTCTCTGGGTGGGCGACAACGGTATGTTTTTGAAGAGACAGCAAATATAGACTTTTCCGGTTCAGCAATGACTAGAATAGAATTTTTCTATACCCACACGAGCGAAAAAAACATGGATGATACAGTTTCCGTCACATATGTTAACGAAAAGCCTTCGGATGAAGAGTTTGCCAGTTTAACACTGACCTACGAAGCCACTTTGGAAAAAGACGCAATATTTAAATTTAGCGAAGTTGATGAGAAATATCAATATAAAATTCTAGTTGGGTACCGCGATAAACTCGACAGCCTTTCGCGAGCGTTGGGAGTTTATTATGAAAACTATATTGCACGCGAAAATGCCGGGTTGGGTAAAGTACTTGAGGTTGGTAAAGAACAAGAGAATAATTAATCATCAAGCGGGACGATTCGGCGTTTACTCCTGCGAAAATCAATAGATTCAGATTCGGCTCGTAATGTCTCTTCGAGTGTTACGGGTTGAGCTGCGTTTAGACATCCTTCATTTGGATAAAAATCCGCCTTTTTCTCACGGTAAGTATGTAATTTTTGATAATTCCAAGTGCGATCTTCTGTTATAAATTCGCTCGAAACATAATGAGTTCCGTTAATAAAATGACCTTCAAGCGGTTGACATTGTTCTAATTCGGTGTTTAACTTACCGCAAGAACCAGTCAGTCCAATGATAATAACCCAGGCGTAAATGTTTTTATACATAGTACTATATTATCGTAAATTATGGTTCTATACTAAAAAAAATGTATTATAAGTGACAAACGGGCTTAATTATTAGTTTTGGAAGGGTATATGCTTGGTAAACGCACAAAATTAGAAAAAATACTTTGTTTTGAAAAGTCTCTGGTCTCCTTGTTTCTGGCAATCGCCTTATTTGGAGGAGGGCTGTTAGGGGTAATTTTATATAAAGTTGAATCTCGTGATCATATCCAAAAGCTAGCCTCGTTTCGTCCAAATCTTCCTACCCGCTTGTATGATATTAATGGCAAACTTATTGCTGAACTTTTTCAACATAAAAGAAAACTGGTTAAGTTTCAAGATATTCCGCGATCTGTGGTGATTGCTCTTTTAGCCGTAGAAGATAGCAAGTTTTACGACCACTTTGGCGTCGACTTTATGGGTATTGTAAGAGCTATGATAGAAAATATCAAAGCCGGAAAAATTGTTCAGGGTGGGTCTACCATTACCCAGCAGCTGGTGAAGGGGCTTTTTACAAAAGGTGAAAAGAAATTAACCCGAAAAGTATCAGAGGCAATTTTAGCGCTCGAAGTAGAAAGAAAGTTTTCTAAAGATGAAATACTCGAAATGTATTTTAACCAGATTTACTATGGGCATGGGGCCTATGGAATCGCCAGTGCGGCTAGATTTTATTTCGATAAAGATGTCTCCGAGTTAAATATTATGGAAGGTTCTATATTAGCCGCTTTGCCAAAATCTCCGCATACGTTTTCTCCTATTCGTAATTTTCATAAAGCCTATAAAAGAAATCGGGTTGTGTTAAACAGACTGGTTGAGCTTAAATATATAACCCAAGAAGAGTCCGATAGAATGTATGCCACATTCTGGCCTGAATACTGGAAAAGAATTGTATTGATTCCGCCATCTGCAAATATTTTTGGTCAAAAATCGAATAAAGCACCGTATTTTACGGAGCATGTTCGACAACGACTTGAAAAACGCTATGGTGACGAAAAGTTGTATGGACTCGGGTTACAAGTCTATACTACGTTAAATCTGGATCACCAGGAGGCGGCTGAGAAAGCGCTTCTGCCAAAACTGGAAGCTCAAGATCGTACAGCCAGATATTATAACGTTTCTGTCGGTGGAATGGACAGAGAAATGCTCGATTTCTACAATCAACTGCGTATGATTTTGCCATTGTCGGGTGTGGTGCGTAAGTACTCTTTAAAAGCTGATTTCAGGCAAAAATTTAAACTACGAATGAATGATGGCTTCGATCTTCTCAGCATGAATGTTCCCGCTGATAAAATCAACAAATACGCTGTTGAATTTTCCCGGGACTCACGAGAATTTAAGAATAATATAGTAGTGCAAGGTGCATTTATTTCAATGGAACCTGCCACGGGTAGAATTACCGCCATGATCGGAGGTCGGGAATTTAAAGCCTCCGACCAGTTTAACCGAGCCGTCTCTGCCAGAAGGCAACCAGGAAGCGCTTTTAAACCTTTTGTGTACGGGGCCGCTTTAGAAGACAGGGCCGTCCATTATTCCAGTGGTTTTTTAGACGCGCCTATTATGAATCTTGAAAGTGATGGCAGCATGTGGGCACCGACAAACTACTTTGATGAATATCGAGGTTACGTTTTATTGCATCGCGCTCTGGCTATGTCCTTAAATCTGGTTTCCGTTCAGGTTTATGACAGAATTGGTCCCGGTAAAGTGATTGATTTTGCCAGCAGGTTGATGAAAGTTCCGGCAAACCGTTTTCAGCCCAATCCTTCGTTGGCGCTTGGTTCATCTGAAGTGACTCCTCTTGAACTAATGTTAGGTTTTTCTGTTGTTGCAAATGGTGGAAAAGATCTTATTCCTCATACTATTCGGTACGTTACCGACCGAGATGGTAATGTAATTTATGATAAAGAAGCTGAAATTGCATTTGAGTTAAACGAGAAGCTGAAAAAAGATGAATTACAGTTAATTGAACCTTCCATTGCTTATATTTTACAGGAAATGCTGATTGGAGTAGCCACTCGCGGAACCGCCGTTTGGGGTATAAAACGTGAAGCCCATTATTATGGTCCGGCAGCAGGTAAAACTGGTACAACAAGCGCCTGGAACGACGCCTGGTTTGCAGGTTATAACGGAGAAATTACCGCAGTTGTCTGGATGGGTCTGGACAATGGCAGTATGACTCTTGGCCGTCACCAATCTGGGGGATCTTTATGCACGCCGGTTTGGGGTGAGTTTATGCGCAGCATTTATAAAGACTCCGGTAAACAATCGCCCAAGATCGATCGAACCCGCCCCGGAGATGTACGTGTTGTTGGCGTGTGCAATGTAATGGGTAAATATGCCAATCCCGAATGTCCCGATAAATTTCCAATGACCCGTTCTTATTTTCCACCACCACGCAAAGTCGGCGGCGAAAGGCAAGCTGTAAGCGAAGGGTATTGCGATTGTAATTATGAAAAGACCAGAGGTATACTAGATTACGTCCAGGAAGATGCAAAACTCAGTGACGAAGATTTAGGAAAAACCAAAAATTATCGAAGTAACTTCGGGAATGAATAGAGCTCTGCATGGGTTTTTTGTATAAACTAATACGCCCACTTGTTTTCAGAATTGACCCTGAATTAACACACAAAATGGCAGTTACATCTTTACGATGCAAAACCAGAATTCTACCTGGCAAGGTAAAATCTACACCCAAACTTCAAAAAACCATTTTTGGTAAAAGAATAGCTAACCCGATCGCCCTGGCTGCCGGATACGATAAAAATGGGGTTTTAATCGACAGTTTACCGGGTCTTGGTTTTTCTTATGGGGAAATTGGCACTTTTACAAAAAAAGAACAAATGGGAAACCCTGGTAAACGAATTTTTCGTTACCCAAAGGAGAATGCCATTTTTAACCGTATGGGTTTTAATAACCCCGGTATTGAAAAAGGTTTGGAAAATATTCTATTATCTAAAAATAAGGACGTTCCTTTTGCCATAAGCATCGGTAAATCGAAAGAGACGAAGCCTGCTGAGGCAGTTAAAGACTACCTTGAAATTGTTACTAAAATAAATGCCATGCAGGCGAAATCTAAAGACAAAATACTCTATATTGCCATTAACATCTCCTCGCCGAACACACCAGGTCTTCGCGAGCTGCAAAAAGCTGGAGCCCTCCAATCGTTGCTGGGCGATATTCGCGCTGCGACAGAGTGTTCCCTGGTGGTAAAATTTGCTCCCGATTTTTCCAGTAAAAAAGATTTTCGAGTGGCAGTAGAAAAAGCTCTGAAATCGGGTGTGGACGGGTTTATCGTTACAAACACATCCACCGATTACTCTTTGTTGAACTCGCTTCCAGAATCTGTGTCGAAGCTGGGTGGGGGTATTTCCGGCGAACCTATAAAAGCAAAGTCCATCGATTATTTAAAACAGATTATCGATATTGTGGGTAATGATGTTCCGGTTATTTCATCAGGTGGTATAATGACCCCGGAAGATGCCTGGCAGCGTCTGTTGCTGGGGGCCGACCTGGTGCAACTTTATTCCGGAATTATATATTATGGTCCCAACCTTGCCAAAGATTGTAATACGTATATTGCACGCCAAATGGAAAAGTTTGGACTTACCGATTTAGATAATGTAAAATATTATAGAGACGATTTATTAAAAGAGTAAAACCCGATTAAGAATCGAGCTGGAAACGTCGAAAATGAGTCCAGAGACAACATGAAGATACAAATTACGCCTTTTCGAAAACTCATAACTTTTTCTGCCGTTGCCATTCTCACTCTGGCTATTGCGCCTAAAGTGAAAGCCCAGATGGGCGAACAGGGAAAATTATTTGAAACTTTGCCATCTACCGTAATTGCTTTTCCTTTTGGAATAGAAGATTATAAGAATAAAATTATGGAAGTTGGTGACTATTACATCTGGTCTTCCAAAAAACTCGAATCGTGGGCAGATTCTCAAGGGTATAAAATTACGACAGATAGTCCTGCCGGCGGGTATCAGTATAATCGAGGAATGGTTTTTTTCTCCCCGGGGTTAACCTTTCTATTGAAAAAGCATGTCAACCAGCGGGCCACCGACCGAAATTCCGGTTGGACTCTGGTTTTAGATATGGGCATTATTCGCAAGAAAACTCTTTTAGAAACTCAGAATATCAATAATCTCGGTTATGAAAATATTCTTCGATATGAAATCTTTATCGACGGCATTTTTTACAGGAAAATAGAAATCGGATACGACCGTAACGTAAAATCGCCTATTCGCGTATATATACCGTACATCCGTGACGATGCAGGAGATGTAACTGTAGAATTAAGGCTTAAAAATCATCCGAAAAATTTCGGAATTCTATACGATGCGTTTTTAGAGCTGAATTAGAGCTTTTTTGATTTAATTAGCCAGCCGCTTGAGTATCTTCTTTTGCTTTTCTCACTTTTGGCATTACAATTAATTTACCTTTGTAATGTCCGCATGAGGCGCAAACACGGTGAGACACACCATAGGATCCACAATTCGGGCAGGGTCTTAAGTTCGGTTTACCTAGTGCATGATGTGCACGGCGAGAACGCTTTCGCGCTTTGGATGTTTTTCTTTTTGGGACTGGCATAGTTCGGTACTTTTATTTTTATGAGACGATCTGTCAATCTTTGCTTACAAGTTAAGAATATCCAAAAGTTGATTTATTTGCTGGTTTTTAAAGGCGTGGGAAGTACGGTTTACAATCAACCTTGCGTGACTTTCCAGAATTGTTTCACCCTGTAATAGCTTATTTTCTTTGAGTGTCTGGCCTGTAGAAACAAGATCGACAATAACATCAGAAAGTCCTGTTAAGGGAGCAATTTCTATGGAGCCATAAAGCTCAATAATGCGGGCATGATACCCTTTTTCAAAAAAGAACTTAGAAGTCAGCTTCGGATACTTGGAAGCTACTTTTATGTTTCTTTTTTTCTTCCATCCTTCGTCATTTTCGGGGTAAGCTACGCATAGTTTGCAATGGCCGAAAGGGAGGTCTCCCGGAATGAGCACGTCAAAATCATGTTCCGCCAGCAGGTCATAACCGATAATACCGGCGTCACAGCTGCCTTGTTCTACATAGGTGCCCACATCTTTGGAACGTACCAGTAAAAATTCATAGTTCGTTTCTGGGTCTGAAAACATTAATTTCCTTGAATTTGGAAATGTTTTCATCGTAACAAGCTCGTGTTTGTACAAATAAGCCAGGCTCTCTTCGCTCATTCTCCCTTTGGGAAGCGCAACTCTGAAAGTGTCTTTTTTCATTAATCTTAATTTGCGTTTTCTGGTATGGCCGAGGCTGCGCTTTGTTTCATAGAAACAAGTAGCAAGTATTTTTTTGCGGCCTCTAAATATACGCTTGATTTAAAATTGTCGATAATATTAACGAGTAGATTTTTTGATTTCTCATAATCTTTTTTATAATAATAAATTCTAGCTAAATGGAACATGGCAATATCTTCTTTTTCCACAGGTTTAAGGTACCTTTTGACCCTCTCATATTGCTGAATCGATTTATCCAGGTCACTTCCAGATTCATTGTAATAGGCGGAAAAAAACAGTGTAAATGCCGCCAGTCCGTCATTACTTACAGAGCCGGAATAACTTTCCAGTGAATTTGCAGTGTGTTCATCGTCTCCGAGTTCAATATAGATTAATGCTGATAAGAAACATCCACCATTGGCAAATTTAGTTTTAAAAGTTTTATTGCAAAGTGCGTCCGACTTTTCTGCCAGTTTTTGCAGACTTTCATTTTTTGTATCGGCAGTTACTTTAGAAATTTTGTCAAATTCATCTAATAATTCGTAAAACTTTTTGTTGTGGCTATCACGAGCCATAGAAATGACAAAAATAGATAATATTAAAAGTACAAATGCAGAAGAAACGCCAATAATAATCTGTTTGCCTATATTAGCATTCGATTGAAACCAGTGCTTTAAAGAGATCAACCAGTTTTCTATTATATTTCTTTCGATTTCTACAATATCTTTTGAGACAGTATGAATGCCATATTTTGAGTCTTGGTCTTTCTTTTTACGCGAACGTGTGCCTTTTCGCTTACTTGATTCTTCTTTCATGCTTCCAGGTCTAATATTCCATCCGTCTTGACAACTTTTTTATCAGAATTTTCAAATCGGGCCAAAACTGAATAACCGTGCTCGTCAAATAGTCCTTCTTCCTTGCTCATAATTGTAATTGGGTCTTTGGAAGCCTCCAGTCCCTCCCGACTGACGTATTGGTAGGTAATTCGACGAAAAAAAGTATGAACGCTTACTCCCGATGAAAACCGTGCGCCGCGATTGGTTGGTAAAATGTGGTTTGTCCCTGAAAAGTAATCGCCGACGGCGACAGGGGCGTGTGGGCCGACAAATACACTGCCAGCAGCTGTTATTTTGGATAATATAGTCTCGTCTTCTTTGGTTTGAATTTCAAGGTGTTCTGGAGCGTATAGATTAGAAAATTCGATTGCCTCTTCTAAAGAATCGACAACAAGTATTCTTCCGTTTCTCTCCATTGCTTCGGATGTAATTTTTCGTCTTTCATTTCGTGACTGCAAAGCTTTTTCAATATGCTCTACAGTCTCGTTCGCGCTTTTTATAGAAGTTGTAAGTAAAATAGCAGATGCATTCTCATCATGTTCTGCCTGTGCAAGTAGGTCATGGGCTAAATAAGCCGGGTTAGCTGTTTCATCTGAAATAATAAGCACTTCGGATGGACCCGCAAACGAATCAATACCACATAGATTATTCGAAAAAACAAAGTTTTTAGCTGCGGCGACAAATACATTACCAGGCCCATAGATAAAATCTACCGGTTGAACTTCTTCTTCTGGTATGCCATAAGCCATGCCAATTACCGCCTGAGCACCGCCAGCTTGTACAATACGATCTGCTCCGGCCATATGGGCAATCGCTTGTACAACCTCGGGGGTTTTTCCTGTTGCCGGGTCAGGTGGAGAGATGATCGTTATATCTTTTACACCTGCAATTTTTGCGGGTATTATTCCCATTAGTACACTCGATGGATAGCGGGCTTTACCACCGGGAACATAGAGAGCAACGCGGTCAAAAGGGACAAATTTCAGCCCAAGTTTGTTCGCTCCAACTTGCGTTTCAAGTGGGACAGGAATTTGTTGCTTATGAAATTCAGTTATATTTTCAGCCGCTGAAGCAAAAGCGGCTATTACTTCAGGTCTCTCTTTATTTAACTTGTTGTAGATGTTTTTTAGATCGTCTTGAGTTAAAACTAACGGGTCGGGGCGGGTTTTATCCCATTTCTCGGTATATTTTAATATTTTTTCTTTGGTTTGTTCGCGAAGATCTGCCGCAAGCGGTTCGATTACCTCAGACATGACTTTACCTAATTCAAGAGAGGACCGATATATAATTGCTTTCTTTTCTTCATTGTCAATATTACTCAAATAGTCTATTTGTATTTTACCCATAGGGCAGTTTCGGATTTTTTAACAATTTGCAAAGCTTTTTGATTTTTCCTGTATTCCTGTTGACATTACATCTTCGGTCCACGGCATATCAAATAACCCAATGGGGATATTAAAAATAGAGGTGATGATATGATACAAGTAGGACAAAAAGCTCCCGAGTTTAAAGCGGACGCAGTAGTAGGAAAAGGTTTTAAAGAAGTTTCTTTATCGGATTATAAAGGTAAATATGTGGTATTGTTTTTTTATCCACTGGACTTTACTTTTGTATGCCCGACAGAAATTACTGCATTTTCAGACAAAGCTGCAGAATTTGAAAAAATTAATGCTCAAATTATCGGTGCAAGCGTAGATAGTAAGTTTAGTCACCTTGCATGGGTAGAGCAACCTAGAAGCGAAGGCGGTTTAGGCGATATTAACTTTCCACTCGTAGCTGATTTAACAAAAGAAATTTCACGTAGTTACAATGTATTAATTGAAGAAGTTGGAATTGCTCTACGCGGTGTATTTATTATCGATCCGGATGGCGTATTAAAAGTTCAAATGGTGAATAATAACAGTATTGGCCGTAATGTTGATGAAGTTTTACGACTGGTACAAGCTGACATATTTGTTTCAACACACGATGGGGAAGTTTGTCCTGCAAACTGGACTCCCGGTGGTGACTCTATGCATGCTGACGTTGATAAATCAAAAGAGTACTTTAAGTCTCACAGTTAATTTCAGGGTGGGGGCGGGAAACCGCCCCTGTTTATTATGAAAATCGGTTTTGACGCCAAGAGAGTTTTTTTCAATGAAACCGGCCTCGGAAATTATAGCCGTACATTGGTTCACAGTCTCTGTTCGTTATTTCCTGAAAATGAATACCTGTTGTTTACTCCCCCCGTCGGAAAAAGGAAATCGCCAGAGAGACTAAAAGAATTTCAAAATCTTCCAGTTGTAACTATAAAAACCGGACAAAACTGGTTTTTGAAAAAAATGCATCCGCTTTGGCGGACTTTTTTTATTCAAAAACAGGTTAAAAACCTTGACATCGATATTTATCATGGATTGTCCCATGAATTGCCTGTTGGTTTGCAAAAATTAAATGTAAAAACCATCGTGACGATACACGATCTTATTTTTTTAAAATTCCCACAATGGTATAGTGCAATGGATGTCTGGACGCATTCGCGCAAAGCAAAATATGCATGTGAAGCCAGTGATACCATTGTAGCCATAAGCGAAAATAGTAAAAAAGATATTATACATTATTTCGGAATAAACCCTGAAAAAATTCAGGTTATTTACCAGGCGGTGAACCCTGTGTTTGAAAAAATCGTAGGCAAAACGCAGGTAAAAAAAGTAAAAGAAATTTATAACCTGCCCGAAAAATATATTATTTACGTAGGTTCTTTTAATTCGAGAAAAAATCTAAACATGCTGGTAAGCGCATTTTCTTTCATTCAAAACCGCAATACCACTCTCGTACTTCTTGGAAAAGGCCCGAAGGTTAAAAAAGAACTTCTTGAAATTATTGAAGAAAAACAAATAGATAAAAAAGTAATATTTTTAGAAGATGTTCCCACCCGGCATCTACCCGCACTTTACCGAGGAGCTGAATTTTCAGTTTATCCATCTCTTTATGAAGGCTTTGGTATACCCGTTATTGAATCTTTGTTTCAGAATACTCCGGTACTGCTTTCAAAAGGGGCTGCTCTGGAAGAGGCGGCGGGTCCGGGGGGTTTTTATACGGATGTTACTAATCCGTATAAGTTTGCGAAGGCCATCGACTTGTTACTTTCTAATCAGAAAAAATGCAGACAACTGGCCAGTGCAGGCAAAGTCCATGTCAGTAAATTTTCACAAAAATTCGCTGCTACGGCCATGATGAATCTATATAAGAAAACGCTTACCTGATTTCTATATCATATGGTAGAATAAAGAAAATATTTTCATTTTGAAGTCTCTCAAATCTACCAAGAATTCGGGCCGGAGCTTTTAAAAACTCTGGAATTAATATAGAAGTTTTTTGCGCTAAAAAATTCAACCCCGGTTTGGTATTTTGGGAAAACAGTATCACTTCCATGTTTTCTCGTTTTAAATTGGCTTTTTCACGAGCAAGTTCAAGCGCCAGAGCCAGCCCGCCGATCTTGTCGACCATTCCCAGTTTTTTAGCTTCGTCTCCGGTATAAACACGACCCTGCGCATTCTCAGCAATTTCCTCTCTGGTAAGAGAAGTACGTGAGACTTCTACGCGGTCAAGAAAAAGTTCATAGAACTCTTGCATTTGTTCGGTAAACATCTCTCGTTCGGCTTTGCTGAAGACTTCTCGTTCTGAAAAAACGGCTGAGTTCTTATGTGTTTTTACAATGGCTTTATTCACGCCGAGTTTTTTATACAACTCTTCCAGGCTGAATTTTCCAAAAAATACTCCAATGGAACCAGTAACGGTGGTGTGGTTTGAAACTATTTCACTGCCGCCAACTGCAATATAATAACCGCCAGAAGCAGCCACGTTACCAAGTGAAATAATCACAGGTTTTACTTTTTGTAACATCCGTATCTCTTTCCAGATAATATCCGAAGCGAGTCCCGACCCACCGGGAGAATTGATTCGAATAACAACGCCTCGAATACGCGGGTTCAGGCGAAGATGTCGCAGAACTTTAATTGTTGATTCTGACGAAATTAATGTACCATTGATTAAGGAAGGCGTACCGGCTTCTCCCCCGACAATTTGCCCTTCCAGGGTTAAGATTGCAATAGCCGGTTTTGCTCCCCAATGATCATCGTAAAATTTAGTTTTAGCGTAAACCTGCATGGGAATTTCCCACTCTCGATTGGACTCGGGATTTTTGGACAACTTATTTTTAAATTCGGAGTAGTATTGAATGTTATCGATTAGACCCAGCTCCAGAGATTTTTTTGGCGTGAAAAAGCCTTTGTTAAAAATTTCATCGAGTTTGTCCGCATCAATTTTTTTTCGTCCGGAAACAATTGCTCTTTTAAGCTCATCCATGATACTATTTAAAAGAGCTATCGTCTGTTCTTTTTCATACTTGTCCATCTCCGTATTCCTAAACATATCCGGCGCGCTTTTATAATTTCCAATGGAAATAAAGTCCGCTTTAATACCAACCTTATCTAATAATCCTTTTATGTAAAACATCTCGGCAGCCAAACCGTTTAGTTCGATCATACCGGCAGGAGGTATGCTGATTGTATCTGCCGAAGTGGTAATGTAATATTCTATATCGGTGCAATGTTCCAGAAAAGCGTGAACAGGTTTATTCGATACCTGTTTATACTTTTCAATAGCATGGTGAATCTCTTCAGCCTGGGCCCAACCTCCGCGAAAGTTTCCGCCTCGTATAATAATTCCTTTTATCTGAATATCTTTAGCGGCGATCTCTATGGAGTTTAAAATTTCGAAAAATGCCGCATTTTCTTGTACAAATGGTAGTGACTTTCTTTTTGATTCCGGTAAAGGAGTACTCAGGTCAATAACCAGATATTGTTTTATGGGCTCAAAGGAACTCCTAAAGCGCTCTTGCCCGACAAGCATACCTACGCCAAATCGGTTTCCAGTTACATCTGAAGCAGAGCCTTGAAGTGACAGCTGTGTTATATTCTGAGTATATTTAATTCCAAAAAAATAATCGGTAAAATCGAGAGAACCGCCAAATACCGTCAGACTGTTGAAAGGAACAAATTCCATGTAGTATCTTTTCTCTAGTTTCTTTTTAAAGTCCCATTGAAAAGAGTACAGATCTACAGCCAGAGTCAGTCGATCGGTAAAAACGGGCAGGGGACGAATAGCAATTCCAATGTCCATACGGGGTTTCAATTTCTCGTTCAAATAGGTGGGTAAATTGATACCACGTTCGACAAGTCCAATCGAAAGATGCTTAAAAGGTCGAAAAATAAGTCCTATATTCCATTCTGAATAGTCTTTCAATAATTTAGTATTTGTGCTATACCAGCTGTAGGTTGTCCCAAAACTTATTATTTTATTTCCGTCAAAGCCGGTACCAACTGTATAACGACGTAGTTTAATATTGACATCAGTCTCTCGCCACTGGCTCGAAAAACCGAATCCAAAAACATTAAAGAACAAAACATTGTCATAGACTTTTTTTTCTAAATTTTCTCCATAGAAATATCCCATTTGCAGTGGATGACTACCCAGCCCCGCAGGGTTGTAGTACATACTGGTAATATCATCTGCCGTAGCGGCAGATTCGTATGGAAGGTTGGGGTTATTTAAGAAGTCATTCGTTTGGCCAATTTGAGCAGGGGTAATAACAGGAATTGATGAAGTAAAAGGGATGATAGATACAATGGTAGCGGCTATAAAAAATAGATAATGTCTCATAATCCTGTATTACAACCAATGTTTGTAGTGTCAAATCGGATTTTAAGCAAAAAGAGTCGTTTATTGCTGCCCTGATTCAAAAGAAGGCAAGACGCCATGGTCGCCATTTGCATTTGTTGTGGAGGGAGCGGTGTTGCCGTTGGGCGTAGTTAATTTCTTTGTAGGCAAATTACGAAAATTCCCATACAAATCTTGCGGCGTTATGTAGATCGTAGCCTGTGGGTTAATTTTTTCAATTTTATAGTACTCTAAAATTGCCGGGTTATCTTTTATTAGTTGTGAAAATTTTTCAGCTTTATCTATGTCGGCCTGATTCAATAAGTTTGTTTCGAATAATCGTGATTGTGTTACAATATTTTGAATAACAGAATCTTTTTCAGCCTGAATGATGAGGTTAATGTCTTTTACCTGATTCGCATATCTCTCTTTATCGGGAGATTCGAGTTGAATTACTTCATACCGAACAAATTTTAAATTTAAACCAGGAAAGATATCGTTCCAGGATGTTTCTACGCCCCGGTTTTGAATAAAATACGTTCTTAAATAAGCATCCGTTTCATCGATTGAATTTCCAGAGTTTAATCCATCGAGCATTACAGTTTGAAGATGAAGTTTCAATATCTCTTCTATGTGTTTTGTATACCTATTGATATCCTCATCAAACAGCCGCCAGAAAAAATCTATCGATGAATCTGTTAATTCAAATTGAACTTTAATACTTATGTGATAAGCATATTTTTCGGGCTCTGTTAAATACTCTGAATATGGCAAATAATAGACATAGGAGACTGTAACTGGAGGCGGAGCCATGTCTAATGTATAAAGCTTCCATTTTTTGGGGACAAAACCAGTCCAATTCCAATGGTAGCCGGGTTTCAGATAGGGTTTTTGAAGGCCGGATGTTTTATCAACTAATAAAATTACACTTCCTGCAGGCGCTACAATAATATTGAGCATACCTACAGTTGCAAAGGCCGCAATAGCCAAAATTCTAAAAAAGTTCTGAAATATTTTATTGATCATAGTGATCAAGGTTTATTCTTCAGGGGTTTCGCTATCCTGGGGGTTTAACCGAATAGGTTTTTCAGGAATAATAGTAGTAATAGCGTGTTTATAAATCATACTTTGTTTCCCTTCATGTTCAATTATGATCGTATAATTATCGAAACTAATAACTTTCCCTTTTAACGGCACTCCATTACTCAGGTATATTGTAATTGTTTGTTTTTCTTTTCGGGATTGGTTCAATATGAAATCTTGTATGTTATTTTTTACCATCAGTGGGCTCCAATTCTTTGTATTTATTTTTTTGTTTTTACAGAGGCAATTTCTGTAAGTATATCGGATATTTGAAAAACCAGACAAGTCTGGTCAATTCTTTTTAATCTTTTTTCACCCCTAAACCAAGTTATTTGTCGTTTTGCAAAATTTCTTGTATATTGCGATATTTTTTCTATTGCTTTTTTGTCTAATTCCACATTCCAGTCTTGAATGGCTGTCCCGGTTTCTTTTAATATATCAAAAATTTCTTTGTAACCGATGGAGGTTAAAGCAGGGGTGTTTTCATTGTATCCACGGGAAATTAACTCTCTAATTTCATCTATTAAACCTTGCCCGAACATGAGTTGAGTTCGTTCGTTGATTCTCTCGTAAAGTATCTCTCTAGGGTAATCAAGCCAGAAGGATTTGAAATTATATTCATTAAATATACCGCCAACAGGCTTGTAGGAAGATAGAGGTTTTCCGGTACTCAAGCTGACACTTAAGGCTCGCCTGAGTCGGTAAAGGTCGTTAGAGGAAATTCTCTGAAATGATTCGGGATCTACCGTTTTCAACTTGTCTAGCACTTCTTCAGGGTTCATACTTTCGACATCATCTGTAATGGATTTGTCAATTTCTGGAATTTGGGGAAGTCCGTCCCATAGGGCCTTAATATAAAAAAAAGTTCCGCCAACTATTACCGGAATTTTTCCACGTTCGATAATATCTTGAATTACTTTTTGTGACTCTTTTAAATACCTTCCGGCAGAAAAGGTTTCGGTAGGTTGTATAAACGAAAAAAGGTGATGCTTAAATCTGGCCAGTTCTTCGTCGGAAGGCAGCGCTGTTCCTATTTTCAACTGGCTATAGATTTGCCTGGAGTCAGCATTTACTACTTCGATCGGAGACGATGAGTCGAGTGAGTAGATGGATTTGCTTTTTCCGGAGGCTGTTGCCCCTGTAATTAAAATTACGGGGGATTTAGGCTCAACTTTGTTTGTGTTTTTCAATAATTTCTTCAATTTTGCCTACCGTTATTGCTACTTCATCATTTACAATATGGTAGTCATAATCGTCTTTATACTTTATCTCTTCGCTGGCAAGTTCAAGACGTTCTTGTATTTGTGCTAAGTTTTCAGTTGCCCGTCCAATTAAACGCTCTTTTAGCTCCTGGAGGGAAGGGGGAGTTAAAAAAACAAGTATTGCTTCGGGGTCATTTTTTTTTACCTGCAAGGCGCCTTGCACATCGATATCTAATACGGCAATTTTATGAATTTTTTTAATTCTTTCAATTTCATTTAAAGAGGTTCCGTAATAATTTTCCAGGACGGGAGCCCACTCTAGAAAATCTCTATTTTGAATCATTTGTATGAACTCTAGCCGAGAAACATAGTAGTAATCTACTCCATCTTGTTCTTTGTTTCGTACAGGACGTGTTGTAGTCGAGATTGCGTGAACTACATCACTTCTGAGCTCTTTCAAAGCTCTAATAATCGTATTTTTCCCAGTCCCTGAGGGCGCAGACAGTATAAGTATCATTTTCCTTGTTCATAATGCATAATCAGGTAACAATACGTCATGTATTTTTCTTAAAATAGTGTGAAAATTTGCCGATATTGAAAAAAATGCATAATATAGCACTCTGTGGTTCAGAGTGCTAGCCTTGAAGGTCGGAAATACCGGAGTATAATATGAATAGTGAAAAAATGACTACAAAAGTAAGAGAAGCGCTGGAGGATGCAAGAAATTCAGCTTTTGAAAAAAAACACGTAGAAGTGACGCCAGAACATGTCATGCTAAGTATATTTAAAGATCGTGAAGGTGTTCCCGGTAAAATAGCTGAAATTATAACCGGGAATTCAAATACAATTATTGAAATTTTTTCTAATTTATTAGACAAAATACCTACAGTCAGTGGAGACGTAGAATACGGAAAGAATTTTAGTTCTCAATTTGCGACGCTTTATCGAGAATCGCAACAAGAACAAAAAAAGATGGGCGATGAGTTTGTTTCTTTAGAACATATAATGTTAGCATATTTGCATGGCAAGTATTCACAAAACGAGAATCTTCGTAAGGCCAGCCTGACAATTGAATCTGTTCAGCCGTATTTAAAGAAAATTCGAGGCAGCCAAAAAGTCAAAGACGATAATCCAGAAGCAAAATACGACGCTTTAAATAAATATGGGAAAAACCTGAACGATCTTGCCAGAAAGGGGAAACTCGACCCGGTCATCGGGCGTGATGAAGAAATTCGCCGATGTATTCAAATACTCTCTAGAAGAACAAAAAATAACCCCATGCTGGTCGGGGATCCTGGCGTTGGTAAAACTGCAATAGTCGAAGGTTTGGCCGGTAGAATTATTGAGCGAGATGTACCGGATGCTATTGTAGATAAAGAGATTATTGTGCTGGATATGGGAGCCTTAATTGCCGGGGCTAAGTACAGGGGTGAATTCGAAGATCGCTTAAAAGCGGTGTTAAAAGAGGTGGTATCTGCGGATGGTCGAATTATACTTTTTGTTGATGAAATACACACCGTGGTGGGGGCAGGGGCGGCTGAAGGTGCTATGGACGCTGCCAACCTCTTGAAACCGGCCTTAGCCAGAGGTGAATTACACTTAATTGGCGCAACAACTCAGAATGAATTTCAAAAATACATTGAAAAAGATTCCGCTTTAGAAAGGAGGTTTCAAAGAGTTGTCATTCAAGAACCCGGTATAGAAGATTCCATAACCATATTACGAGGATTGCGTGAAAAATACGAAATTCATCATGGTATAAGAATTAAAGATGCGTCGATTATTGCGGCGGTTCGTTTGTCCGATCGATATATTTCTGATCGTCGACTTCCAGATAAAGCGGTCGACTTGATTGATGAGGCGTGTTCCCGATTGAGAATTGAACTTGGCTCTTTACCCGCAGAAATGGATTCCATTGATAGAAAAATACGCTCTCTGGAAATTGAAGAGGCGGCTCTAAAAAGAGAGAATGATAAAACCTCGAAATCAAGATTACCGGGCGTAAAAAATGAAATTGCCTCTTTAAAAGAAAAATTCTCAGCAATGAAAATAAGCCTCGATGAAGAGAAAAATTCAATCTCAGGGATGGCTTCTATAAAAGAGGAACTGGAAAAATTAAAAATTGAAGCGGCGGGTTATGAAAGAGAAGGTAAACTCGATCAAGTCGCTGAAATAAATTATGGTAAAATACCCACCCTGCAAAAACAGATGGAAGAGCTACAAAACAAGCTTTCTTTGAAGCAACAAGGTTCCAGAATGCTGAAAGAAGAAGTAACCGAAGAAGAT
>JBEQLE010000069.1:0-23764 GCA_040326155.1 Leptospirales bacterium
TGATACTCAATTTGCTTATCCGTAAGCAGGTTCATAATAGAAAGTGCGGTAAATACCGTTTTTTGTCTGCGTATAGATTGACTAAGATCATTAATCGGTGAATATATGGACGGATTTGGCAAAAGACCAACCAGCATGGACGCTTCTCCTATGGTCAAGCGCCGGGCATTTTTATTAAAGTAATATTGCGAAGCCGATTCAATTCCATAGTTGCCGTGGCCCATATAAATAAGGTTTAGGTACATCTCTAGAATTTCGTCTTTTGTAAAACGTTCTTCAATTTCGAGTGTACAAAAATATTCGAATATTTTTCGCCCAATCGTTTTTTCTTGCTGGGTAAAGAGTACTTTGGCAAGTTGTTGGGTAATTGTCGAGCCACCCTGGGCAAACCGAAAAGAGAGCAGGTTTTGTACCATGGCCCGCATAATAGAACGATAACTGACGCCGCCATGGTCATAGAAGTTTCGATCTTCGCTGGCAATTAATGCCTTAATAACATAAGGTGGAATTTGTTCTATGGGAATAAGAGTTCGACGCTCGATAAAAAACTCGCCAATTTTAAAACCATTGCGATCATATACAACGGTAGGTATAGCGACAGCTCCGATTGTTGCAGAGCCACCATCACTGTTTGAGGTTGTATGGCCTGTTCGCAGGTAGTCGAGTTGTTTTTTATATGTTTTGAGTTTTTCTAAAACGATTTCTTCGGATGACTTCCACTTGATGTAATAATAAGTTGTGTATGCCGACGCGAAAATAAAAAAAGCCAGACCCGCATAAAAGGTGTATTTAAGGGTTTTTCTAAAGTTGATTTTGCTTTTTATTTTTTGAATGAGGCCCATGGAAAACTCCAAGAGCCACCGGAATCGAATTCACCTGATCTGAAATTGATTTAATTCTCAGGTTTTAATTGCAGTAATTTGAATTTTCTGCATGGATTGCCGATGTCCCCACTTTCTTCTGTAATTTTTTCTACGTTTGTATTTAAAACCTAGTATCTTGGGGGCTTTTACATCGTCGATGACTTTAGCGGTCACTTTGACACTCTCTAAGACAGGATTGCCAACTGAGACATCACTTCCATTTTCTAAGAATAGAACACGAGGAACGTCAAACTCTGTTCCTACTTCTTTTCCGGTTTTTTCAACATAAAAAATTTGGTCAGGCGAAACCCGGTATTGTTTACCACCCATTTCAATTACAGCAAGCATAAGGCATATTCCAACTGCTCTACAGGTTGTCAATCATTTACTGTAAAACTACATTAGACACTATTTCTTTGTTTTAGTATCGCCGGTATACCGGACGTCATTTGTAAAGCGATACCCCATGGCTATTTGTCCGCCTACACCCATCCACGGATAGGTGCTATCTGAGATGTAGTGAAATCTGCCGGTAATCGATATAAAAATGTCAGATAAAAATAGCTGGTAACCTAATTCGGCGCCTATCGAAAGGGCGTTATTAGCAAACTGATCTGTAAAGTCCGGGTCATCTGAAGTCATAAAGCTCATGCCCACAGTGCCAGAGAGTATTATATTATGTCTTGCTTCTTTATCGAGAGGGAACAGCCAGAGCAGCCCCCCTCTCGGAGCAAAAGATGTTATTTGAACCGGTCCATAGAAGTTGTAATTAAATTCAAGCCTTAAGCCGGGAATAAAAGCGCTTTTTCTTTTATAAAAGGGCTTAAACAGGTGATGCAATCCGTGGTCAAAAGCGAGCATAATTCCACCCTGATAAGAGAGTGTGTTTTTTAACTGCCCGATCGGAAACATGTAGTCTGTGCCAAGCGTAATTCGTCCAAAGTTCCAGGGAAACTCTTTTTCGCCGGTTAAAAATTCCATTTCGTCTTTATTGAAATAAGACATTTCACTTTCTTCGATTTCACCATCGGGGTTGGTTGCCTCGTTTTTACTATCTGCAGACTCAGTAGTGCCGTCTTGTGCAAACAGCGGTATTGCCAGCCAGGTATAGGCCAGAATTGCCAGAGAGGTAATTAGTATATTTTTTTTCATTCTATTTAGTCTTCCACACGATGTCTATTTATACTCGTATTTATAATACCCTGTTCTCATTACTTAAAGACGATAAAAATTCGCAAGAATAAACGCATTTTTTAAAGTTTATTCTACATATAATGAGTGTACGCATGCACGAACCCTTTGTCAATGAAAAAGTCATAGTTTAACTTTCCTTTTTCGGACGGGTTTTATATTTAAATGGTCAAAAGGGCCTAAGCTTTTTTCGCCGGCATTGGTAGATGTTGTCGACAAACGGTTGAGTAAAGGCTTAATTCTGCCAGGATTTTTAACCAAGTACTCTTTTTGTTTTCGCCCCATTGTTTTTATTTTTGCTTCAATTTTCATGGCATCCGACTTAGAGCCTTCGATTGACCAGGCTCTTGCAAGTTCTATTGGTTTAAACCCCCGGGTAAATTTGGCACCTCGTACGCCGTTTTTATGCTCTTTAAGCCTCTTGTCGAGGTTTACGGTATATCCGGTGTAATAACCTGCGGGGGTGTCTAACATATAAACCCACATGGCGGTTTAATTGCAGGTTATGTTTTCCGTGACGTTCGCGGTTAGAACTCTTGGTAACAAAGCGACATTGTCCACTGCACAACCTGTTCCGATGCCAGAGTCAGCTTTTCTTTTGAGGTCGTATAATGTGCCGCTGGGGTAGGTAATAGGAAACGTATAAGTTGCTAAGGGATTCGTCATCATAACGATTACTGCGCCGGCATTAAAGCCGTTAATTTTACGTTCTACAGTTACCCATGTTTCTGTTCCTCCCCAGGTGATCGTAACGGTTATTGTAAACAGTGCATTGTTGTTTAAATCGACATTCGCTAAGCCATCTGCGTCGCTATCGTACCCTATGGGAACGCCGGCGTCTCTAATAATCTGGTAGTTTGTGCCGCCGCATCCAGCAGTGGATTGCAGTACAAAAACTCCCACAGCATTCTGGCATAGATACATTTCAGTAGTCCCGGCAGTACCGTCAATATCGATCGTTAACCCGACTCCGTCGCCGGTGTTGCCGGTTATCGCCATATCGACATTAGCATTAAATACTCCATCGTAATCGATATCAATGGAGTCGATTACACCGTCAAAATCGGAGTCAAGCGGGGTTCCAAACAAGCTGGTTACGGTTGCCACATCGAGAGTATCTTCGTATACACCGCATTTGACATTGGCAGTAGTTGCATTTGCTGTTGCAATAATACCCACTTCGTTTGACAATAAGCAGTTTTGACCTGTCGGGTAAGAAACAATGGCTACTTCATAGGAGGAATTATCGTCGAGGTTGGTGGTAAATACATAATTAGCCGGTCCTGAAGTTAATAGCAGGTTCTCAGCATGAACTCCATTTACTTTTAGGGAAATAATCATATTTGCGCCTAGAGTAGTAATCGAACCACCCACGGTATAATAATTAATTGCCACACCGGTTAAATTAAAGTCAGCAACTCCATCACCGGTATTGTCATAACCGAAAGGTACATTATTAATGTCGTATTTAATGATAACGGGTGAACCGCCTCCGTTTATCGCTGTAGAAAAGGTTACATTGCCCAGATTATCTATGTTCATATAGAAATCGGCCGTTAAATCGGAGTTGATATCGGCCCTTCTTGAAGTGCCTACAGTATCAAGTAGTACTATGTCGGCGACTCCATCGTTATTAATATCGATGGCGTCAGGAACTCCGTCTAAATCGGTGTCGATACCACTGCCTATGTTGGTTATATTTGACCAGACTGTCTCTTCATCGGCGGTCTCGGTGACTGTTTCGTCATATCCGGTAACCACTTGATCGAAATTATTAGTACAACCCATTATGGCAATCGTAGTAATAATAAATGCTCCAACCAGCTTTTTCATCTTCTTTACCTCTTCACGTATTAGAACTCTTAAGAAAAAAAACCATTTCTTGTTCGTGCTTACTCATACTATCGTTCGGTCTCAAGACATAAAGGTTTTTTCTTTAAATTGAAACCCGTCTTGAGCTTATAGTATCGATGTAAACCCTTCCCTTCTTCATTATTATTAGACGATAAATTGGGCGAAATATACTCTACAATCGAATATTAACCGCATAAAATCTATTTTTAATATACATTTTAATAGCTTTTTGTTCATGAAAAGTCGTTAAAATTAAGAATAAAGCGGTTTAATCACTGGGTAAAAGCTTTATTTTTAGTTCGCGACCGGGCTATATAGCCATTTGACTTGACAGTTCCGTTGCAATTTTTATTATTATCAATCTAATTTAAAGAAATAATGGTAATCTATGTTAAAAAAAATTGAAGATAGTCTTGAAAATTTAAAAATAATTAATTCCCGATATGCCGAGATTCGGACAAAAGTGTCAAAACGCACTCATAAATTGCAAAAGGTTTTGGTGGCAAACCGGGGCGAAATTGCCAAAAGGTTTTTTCTTTCTTTAAGAGAAGAAGGAATTCCGAGTGTTGCGATTGTAACGGATGTTGATTTAGGCCAGTCCTGGTATGAACAGGCTGATGAAGTGGTCGTTATAGGCGAAGTACGTAATTATACTAATATATCAATTGTTATAGCAGCTGCCTTGCTTGTAAAAGCAAATGCTATTTATCCTGGTTACGGATTTTTATCTGAAGAAGCTACGTTTGTGGAAGCTATTCGAGATGCCTCCAAAGAGTACAAACATGAAATGATGTTCATGGGACCTGACGCTTCTATTATGCACAAGGTCGGCGATAAACTGGCAGCGCGAAAACTTGCAAAAGAGCAAGGCGTTCCGCTATTTGAAGGTTCCGAAGCTCTGCCGGATGGTTCTGAGGCTCTTATTGCAGCAGATAAAATTGGATACCCTGTCATTGTTAAACTGACTTCCGGCGGTGGCGGAAAAGGGATGATGCCCGTTCATTCTGAATCGGGTCTCTATCTGGCTATTGAATACTGCCAGAGAATGGGACGCCAGCTCTATAATAGCGATGTTTTTTATCTGGAAAAATTCATTGAACGACCTGTACATATGGAGGTTCAAATTTTCAACGGAACCGCAATTGGTATACGTAAATGTGCTGTTCAACGACGTAACCAAAAGGTGGTCGAAGAGAGTGGGGAGGGTTTTCTCGATTCTCATACTATACTCTCGATGCTGGCGGCGGCTGAGAATATGGCCGATATTTCTGGGTATTCCGCAGGGGCGGGCGCTGGAACCGTAGAATTTTTATTTGATCCTGATTCTGCAAAATTTGGTTTTTTGGAGATGAATGCCCGGTTGCAGGTGGAACATCCGGTTACCGATCAGTCTGTTGGTATTGACCTGGCAAAATGGCAAATTCTCTATTTTGACGGTCGCGATAATGAAATTCCATACCAGCTGGCCTTAAAACGGCGATTTGTTGAAAAACTGCACTCCATTGAAGCGCGTATTTATGCAGAAGACCCTGAAAACGACTACGCCCCGGCGCCGGGAAAAATTCAAGAGTTAGAACTGCCTACTTTTAATGGAATTCGTAGCGATTTTGGTTTTAAAAAAGGCGATCTAATTTTGCCGCACTACGACCCCATGATAGGGAAAGTAATTGTAGAAGGGGCAACCCGGGCAGAGGCCATTACTCGCCTTGAAAGGGCATTAAGTGAACTCTATATAAAGGGTGTGCTTACGAATGTAAATCAGTTGTTAAAAATTGTTCGTCATTCGGAGTTTAAAACAGGCAATTATACAAACCGCTTGTTACAAGATCACCGTAGCCTGGAGTCCGGTGAACCTGACGAAAAAGAGGGCTTGTTGGCCGCTGTTTTTGGAGCGTTGGCTGAAAATGCGCGCTATATTAAAGAAGGAACAACACAGGCTTTTATTTCAGGCGATCTTGAAAATAGTATACATGCCCTTCGTCTTAGACGCCTTCCCATTAGTTATAATGTTAAATTATATAATCAAGACTATGAAATAGAACTTTTACAGACTTCGCTGGCTGTTTATTATGTCTCGGTAAACGGAGAGTATCTTGGTGAAGTGGAACAGCTGCCTCGGCTAGAAGGAAATGACGATTATCTTGTAAGGTTCGGGGTTCAATATTACCCTATTCGAATTGATCGAAAACCCTCTTTTTCTGTATTGCGAATGCAAGATGACGAGGGTAAAATTCATTATTACAAACTGAATATTGTGGCCCAGGGGGCTGGAGATAAAGTTGACCCAGAAGGAATGATGCGCGCGCCGTTTCAATCTACCTTTGTCGCTTTTGCTAAAGATGAGAATTTAAAACGAGATCGTTTAAGTGAAGGTAGTATAGTTAAAAAGGGTGACCCCATATTGATTATTGCTGCGATGAAAATGGAGACGACTTTGTTTGCTCCTATTTCTGGCAAAGTCAGCTACCTTGTGGAAGATGGAGACCTTTCGAAACTTGAAGTGGGAAAAACTCCCGACGGGCTGGTGATTGGTAAAAGTTTAGTTGAAGGTGAAATTCTATATACAATAGAACCGGAATTGGACAGCAAAGCGGAAGAAAAAGAAGCGGCAAAACCGGTGGCTAGAAAAAGCCCTGGTAACCATCCGCTGGACTTGCTTTATGAAGATTCAATTTTTGAGCGTGTAAATAAAAAACCTACGGAAGTTATTCCTGTGGTTTTAATGCTGGCCGCGTCTCATTTTCAAGGGTTTTTACCTGATGATAAAATTATTTCACGTGTATCGGAAGTTCTAGGTAAAATTGATCCTAAATCTTTTGCTAAGTGTGATTCTGAAATTCTTCAAACCAAAATTGGCGAAATTATTGCCTTTTATACAAATGTAAAAAAGATTTTCTCGCCGACACTCGATACAAACCTTTCGTTTTTCGGAGAATTGAATCGATTTGTTTCCCAATGGGGGGACGACACTGCTCCGCCATCGTATGCATTTCGGATGACACTGAATCAGCTGTTTAAAGCGTATGGCATACTCGATTGGAACATTAAAAGTAGCTCCGATAGCAGTACCGTTAAACTTGCTTTCTTTAATATTTTAAGAGCGCATGGAGCCTGCACCGGATTTCCAGATGTAATACGAAGTTTGGTTGAAATTATTTCCTATGTAAAAAACCCTTCGAAAAGAATTGTCAGTTTGCTGAAAGGGCTGGTATTACAAGAGCAGTCTGAACGCGACGACTCTTTAGCCGTTTATACCGCTCGATTAATTCGTGATTTAGACGGACCTCAAATTTCAAGGGATATTATACCCATTATCTCTCGAAAGTACATTCCGGAATTTCGCCAGCATATGACCGAAATTTATCACACATTTCCGGGCCATAAACCGGATGAGTTGGAAGCAAAAATTTCCGCTTCGTTAAAAACCCCTGAAAGCGATTTAATTGGTGATGGTCTTCCGGAGTGGTTCCACCTTGAACTTTCGGAAAGAACCGAAAAATTGTCTAAATCGATAAAACTGAAGCGGCTGTATTCACCTTTTAAAGAAGTCGTAATATATCTGGCTGAAAACAAAAAGAATAAGAAAAAAAGATATTTTGCGCTATCTTATGTGGCTAAAGTTGACCTGGAAAAAGATGAGCGTGGTAAAGTCATCAGCAGCGAAAGTACGGAAAGAGCCTGTATTCATACAACTCAGGTCGTGAGAGCTTATCACCAGATGAAACCTCTAGATGAAAACTGGGTGGAAGTATTTGCCTGTTCGAACTCTATTCCCATGGATATAGGCAGCCTCGATACCGGTGTTTTAAGTTATCACGGGTTGGCAAGAACCGGACTTACTATACTCAGGTTTTTTACCGATGTAGCTATTACACGTACGACGGTTCATATAGACGCAGAAAATCCATATGATAAGCAGGTTCGTAGAAAAAGTATTCTCTTAAATCGCCATAAAGGTCAATTGAAACTCGACTTTTTAATCGATCGTGATGAGTCGAACCCATATTTTGACGGAGAGCCGAACCCGAGAGAACAAAGGTTGTTTGACCGTGAGAAATGGCCTATCGATATCTGGGTGAAGGAATCTTTTGACCCTGGAACATCGACTGAAATTACAATTGCTTCTATTGATGAACGCCAATGGATAAACCCCAAAACTGATAAAGAAGAGATTAAGCCTGTCGGTGGTAAAATTTTCATAGGACATCTGAATAAAACTCCGGCGCTTTATTATTTAAAAGATTCTCGAATTGCCGGTGGAGCAAGTGGAAATCTCGAAGGGTTGAAATATGCCGCAGCTACTTATATTGCTTATCGAAAGAATATTCCATTATATGTATGGAACGACGGCGCCGGTGCCAATATTAAAGAGGGTGTGGTTTCATTGAATCGTGCCGCGCAGGGGTTCATGATGAATGCGCTACTTGGCGGGCGCGCCTCTGAAGAGGTGTTTAACCGGTATACGGAAAATTCTGCAGACCCTGAACTTAGTAAACTGTTTCAAGAAGTAGATCGACTTGAATCTGTTCATGCGATTGAGTCTGGAACGGGGTATTTTGTTACGGGAGTAGGTATCGGTTCATCGACAGGACTTGATGTATATGGTTCGAGTCAGATGGCGGTTCAGCTAATGGTTGACTCCAGAGAGTCGTACCGGGTTCTAACCGGTTCCAATGTTATTAAATCGGTAACCGGAGAAGATTTAACCAACTATGAAATTGGCGGCGCCAGGGTTATGGGAAAATGGACCGGGACGGTTGACCTGATTGCGCAGAATAAACTTCATCTATTAAATCAGATTCGTTCTATTCAGAAGGTTTTTGTAGACCAACGTATGCTTAGCAGTATACAACGGGTGGAAGAATCTACAAAAGATAGTAATTCGGTTGATACACCCGATGTATTGAATTATCAAATTATAAGGCGAAACTCCGACGAAGGGTACTTTTTGCCAATGAAAGAAGAGTTTTTCGGGTCGGGTTCTACCCTTGGTGGGTTTGTAAGGCTTGGCGGCAGAACAACACTTGTTATGGGGCCTCGAACAAACTTTGGAATTCGATCTTTTGCATCGATTACCAAGGCAAAAGAGTTATTGGTGATTGCTCATAAAACCGGGGCAAACCAGATACTTTTATATGGAGAAAACTGGTATCATGAAACTGTACTGGAAGATGATCTGGCAATACGGGCAAGAACAGATTTCTTGAGGCTATTAAATAAAAGGCAAGGAATACGGGTTCATATTATTACTCATCGCGATGGCTTGCATAGAGTTACCATGAATAGTTCGGCGGATGCACTAATTTATGTAAATAAAGATGAAATCAGCACTAGAGATTACGAGGTAATACGCAAAACGGCGACCTTTATTGTCGATACCATAGAAGAAGCGTTCGATATATCACACAAAATCTTCAACCTGTTGGACCCTGTTGGGAAAGTAAAAGTCGAGAAGCCAAATGCGGCGCCGACTCTTCCTGAAGATACGTCGCTACCTTTCGATATGGTCGCAAATATTATTGAAAGAACAGTAGATAAAGATAGCTACATTGAATTTTATAGTAAAATGAATAATCCTACGCAGGGACCTTCGCTTATTACAGGTTTGGCAAGACTGAACGGCGAGACAGTCGGTATTATTGCCGATCAACCAGTTATTATGGGCGGGGCGCCTGATGCTCCCGGTACGGAAAAGTTCCGATTTTTTACCGAATTTCTGGAAAAAAACAGCATTCCACTTCTAATGCTCTCGAATGCGCCTGGTTTTGTACCGGGAACGAAGCAAGAGAGGTTGCGAATTCAACAAATTGGTGCTGAATCGTTGGATGTGAATGTTCTGAGTCAGATACCCGTGGTATCGGTTGTACTCAATCAGAATTTTGGCGGACGACAGATTCATTCTTTCAGTAAAGATCTTCGACCTGGTATTGTCTATATAGCTATGAAAAAAGCGGTTATAGCGGTGATGGGCGCGAGTGCCTCTTTCGACCTGTTCATGGGACCAAAATACCAGGAGCTTTTAAGCGGGGGAAAAACGAAAGAAGCGAACGAATTGAAAAAGAAATATGTTGAAGAATACAACAACAAAGCGGCTGCCTCCAACGATGCATATAAAACCGGCGTTCTCGATTGGGTTATGGACGACTTGAAAGAGTTAAGAGACCATCTAATGAAGGGGTTGGTAGAAGCAAAAAGAAGAGTCAATGAGATATTTAAATCTCGTTTTGCCGGCATGAAAGAGGAAGAAAAAGACGAAGTTGCAGTTCGTAGAATTCTTGAGTTGAAGAATGTAGCCTATGAGATTACCGATAAAGGCGAGATTAAACTTCAAGAGAGTGGAAAAATCGTATCAAAGAAATTGATTCTCGATTCACTGAATAGTATCGATATTTAATTCTCTGTATTGCAAACGGCGACAAAACAGAACCGTCCGTGGTGACTTAAAGAAAGAGTCAAAGCAGGTTGCGGGCGGTTTTCGCAATGAATAACAGGTGCGAATCGAGGTGATGCGGAAGTTTTTACGATCGTTACATCCGATAAGCCGATTTCATTTTCAAGCAGCCAGAGAGCGTAGCAGTGACACAAACGGGACTCTTCTGAATAACTATTTACTTTTTTACGGTAGGCTGAAAGTTCCTTCATGTCTTGAATTGTGTCAAATTTCGAAATCCACTGTTTATACTTCATTTGTTTTGATGAGTTAAGACAGACGGAGGCTACATATTCAGATGTTTCGAAGTTCTTAACCGGGTAAGATGCATTTTTGTATGTAACAATTTCTCGCTCCAGAAATACTTCAAACTTTATGGGGGAGAACAAGGTGTCGGAATTAAACCGGGCAAGAGCTTTAAAAGTGGACTCTTTAGCGGCCCACATGGCCCAGGCTGTTTTTTCTTTTTGGGGACTGTTTTGGATATGACGAATTTCGTTTGCGGTAAAGACCCGCTCTATAAATTTGCTGTTTTGCAATACGTCGAGTGAATCAGAATCGAATAAATCGACAATATCATTCCCGATTGCCAGTTTTTTCGCGGAAATATTCATCCTCCATTTTCTTGAGGGTTTCCATAATCTGTAGACTCAAGTCGCGATGAGCGCGTAAACCGGTATGTTTGGTTTTAGGGTAGAACTCCTGAAATTTAACGGTAAACGTTTCGCCTTTAATAGGAAGTTCCGAGTAGCCCTCTTGGGCATCGCCCCGCATGTACACACACACAGCTTTCAGGTTCGGCACTTCACTTATAAGTTTTCCGACACCGTATCGAATATTGTCCATATCGATTCGAGCCGTGCGACTTCTACCGCCTTCAGGAAAATAGGTAAAAACATGCCCTTTTTTCATCAGGTATATGGTTTTGTGCAACACCATGTCGTGGTGTTTTTTTGAACCGGCCCTGTCGACAGGTATACATTTACCCAGATAGGTAATTAACCTACGTGTTATTGTGTTTTTAAAGTTTTCTACAGCTGGAATATTCCATGTCAATTTTTTATAATGGGCTGCGTAAAAGGGCATTTTGGCGGCGGCCCAGATAAAGATATTTGAATCCATCATCGTTAAATGATTGGTGCATAGCAAAACAGGATCTTTTGTCGTGACCAGTTTCTTGTACGCAGCTTTTACTTCTTTAGAATTGCGTAATTTATATTTCAATATAAATCGGAAGATGAAATTAATTACATAGCCAAGCGGTACTGTAAAAAGCCATCCTAGAAAAATTTGTACAGCTAGACTTCTGTACTCTTTTTTCAACTCTTTTTTAGAGAAAGAGGTTAGTGACGAGTTATCGGTTTCTTTTTTCATCGATTAGATTATAAAAGATGAAACAGTTTTTGAGTTCTCTTTCATCTTTTATATCAATGTTTAAGTATTAGATTTTCGCTGTAATGAGCTCAATTGCAGCTCCAACAGATTCGACTTTATCCGCTTCGTCATCAGCGATTTCTATATCAAACTCGTCTTCCATTGCAAGAATGATATCGACCAAACGGGACGAATTAACTTGCAGATCGGTTACGATGTTAGTTTCTTTCTTGATTTCCTTTAAGGCGTCCTGGTTCCGTACATAAGGCTCCAGGATTTTCACTACTTTGTCAAAAATTTCTTGTTCGTTCATGTTTTCCTCCTCTGGTAACAATTATTCGGCAAGTCTTAGTCTTGCCACTTACGATATATTATACATCCGTTTACGTCGCCGAAACCGAAACTGGCTTTGGCAACAATTTTTAAATCGACATCTTTTGTTTCTTGTACAACACTATCTGCGAAGGGTTGAATATCTTCGTGAAGATCTTCACAGTTTAATGATTTATGTACAAAACCTTTGTACAGCTGTATAATCGATGCGACAGATTCAATAGAACCGGCTGCGCCCAGGCTATGACCGATCATGGACTTTGTGGAGTTGATGAGGGGAAGCTCACCCGGTCCTCGTCCAAGGCCTTTAGACCAGTTCATGACCTCTTTCGGGTCAGCCATCGTTGCTGTCAGGTGACCGTTAATGTAATCGACTTCTTCAGGTTTTGTATCAGCCATTTTAAGCGCATCTTGAATGCATCTTTGTACAGAAGTAGGGTTGGGGGCCGTCATGGACCCGCCCATTCTCTGGCCACCGCAGTTAATACTTCCGCCTGTAATTTCGGCGTAAATACGGGCTCCTCTGGCTTTTGCAGACTCCAGAGTTTCAAGGTATAAGACACCTCCGCCTGAACCGGGTATAAAACCACCGGATGAGGCACTCATAGGTCGAGAGGCTTTTTCTGGATTATCGTTACTGCTCGAACTGAGAACTTTCATTGCGTCGAACCCGCCCCAACAATATTCAGAACTACCTTCTACACCACCGGCTATCATTTTTTCAGCGTAGCCGTGTTTAATGCGATAATATGCATCTATAATTGCTTCTGTTCCTGTATTACAAGCACTGCTGTTTGAGGAAAGCTGGTTACCAATGGCAAGTAAACCACCTACTTTAGCAGAGACGGAACTTGCCATAGTTTGTTCTACAGCTGTTGAACCCATGCGACGAACTTTACCAGCGTCTACACGCGGAACAACGAGATTTCCAATCGTGTCCATTCCACCTAAACCGGCACCAATAATTGCTCCGGTGTCCCAGTATACGGTATCATCATCAAGCTCAGGTATTTTCAGGCCTGCGTCTTTCCAGGCGTCCATACTGGCGATTCCTGCATATATCATTGCTTCGTTCATTGCTAAAAGCGATTCACTATCAAAGTAGTTGCCAAGTTTCTCTTCTAAATTTTGTGGGACTCCACCTACATTGCAAGAAAATTTCAGCTCTGCCAGTTTTTCAATAAATCGAATACCACTGACTCCATTACGAAGTGAATTTTCAAATTCGTCAAGGCCGTGGCCGTTCGATGTAATGACGCCCATGCCGGTAACAACAACTCTTCTTATATCAGACATCTTGTTTCACTCCAACTCCAGATAATGTACCTCTAGCAACGGTTTCACCATTCGCCAATGTCATCTCGACTTTAGCTTTGATCTTTTTTCGTCGGTAAAATACTTTTTCACTTTTAACTATGACTGTGTCACCGGGTAAAACCGGCCGTTGAAATTCAACATCGCTTTCTGCGAAAAGTGTAATAATGTTTTCATTACCATGCTCTATTGTGTTCAGGTAAATTCCCAGAGCTACAAGGCCTATCTGAGCCATAGTTTCAATAAGAATTACACCAGGTGTAATTGGGTTGCCCGGAAAATGACCTTCATAAAAGAATTCATCCGGTTTAAAAGTATATTTACCTGTTACTCCAGAATCGGTGAGTTCCACGATTTCGTCAACAAATCGAAAAGGATGTTGCTGTGGAATGGCTGATAAGACAATCTTTTTGATGTCTTCCATGGATGCTGTTTTATCCATACATACCCCCGTTTACATGTAAGATCGAACCGGTTATATAGGAGCCTGACGTAGCTAAAAAGCGAACTACTTCGCCAATCTCTTCGGGAGTACCCATTCGTCCTAATGGAATTCTCTCTAAAATGGATTGTTGCAAATCGTCTGGGATTTTTTCCGTCATGTCTGTTTTAATAAACCCCGGGGCTATGGCATTAACCAGTATGTTATATTGCGATAATTCGACAGCCGCAACTTTAGTCAAGCTGTCAATGGCTGCCTTTGTCATTCCGTAAATGGATTGGGTGGGATTAGCCACCGAGCCTATTACGCTGCTCATGTTTATTATTCTTCCTGCTTTTCTTCGTATCATAAACCTGGAAAAACGTTTAATTATATACCATGTTGCTCGCATGTTTACATCGACTGTTTTTTGAAATTCATCGAGTGTTGCTTTAAAAATTGGATTATCCATTGCGACGCCTGCATTGTTTACCAAGACGTCCAATTGACCATTGTGATCATTTTTTATAGTATCGTAAATTTGATCGATACCTTCTGTGGTAGAAATATCCCCTTGCAGGATGAATGAATTTTCAATCGAGGAAGCTACTTCGGCAGCTTTCGATTCGCTACTATTGTAATGAATACCGACACGGAACCCAGCTTCGCCTAAAGCACGGCAGCATGCGGCTCCAATTCCTGTTCCGCCTCCGGTTACCAGGGCAAGCTTATTTTCCATAATAGTTCCTTATAATATTTATCAATTGACGCTGCAAGAATTTCTTAATATCGAAATTTAAAAGATATGATAGAAACTCAAGACTTGCCGTCAAACATTAAACACCCTTTTTCAAGGGGTTTGGTCTATAATTCCACCTATCGAATTCTTACTTTTGTTTGGAAAGTCGGGATAAGTAAGACCTTTAAACAGACCGGCTTTAGCGTCTCGGACCGTATAAATATGCTCGTCATCTACAAAGACTTTTCCTGTTCCAATAGCCAGAGCTACTCCTTGTTGTTGCATGTTGCTAAAACGGCGTATATCAATTTCATATCGAACCAGTTTATTGTAGGGACGAATTTGACCCATAAATTCGACTTCTTTGCAGCCAAGGGCTCGTCCGGCTCCCGATGCTCCCATTAAAGAGCAATATAGTCCAAGTAATTGCCAAATTGCGTCTACTCCAAGGCAACCAGGCAGTACAGGATCGTTTCGAAAGTGTATTTGAAAATACCAGTCGTCAACACGAACGTCCATTTCAGCGATAATTTTACCTTTGGAACCGTTTCGGGTGATCTCGACAACGCGATCGACCATTAAAAACGGGGGTGCAGGTACCTGGGGAAACTCGTCAGGAGGATCGTCTATTAGATTCCCATTCGCGTGTCCGATTAAGTCTGCTTTAGTCAGAGATGTTTTTTTTAAGAACTCATCGTATTTGATCATTGTGTCCACTTTACCTTTTATCCGGAGATGTGTTCTCCGCCGTCTACCCGTATAATTGTTCCGTTAATCCATTTGGACTCGTCCATCGCCATTAATTTAATAACGTTTCCGACATCTTTGGGCTCGGTAAGTCGGCCAAGTGGATTTCTCAATCGCGCATTTGCGCTAATTTGTTTGTTACCAGGTATATGGCGAAGGGCCGGAGTATCAGTTACCCCTGCCTGAATAATATTGGAACGTATGCCGTATGGTCCCATTTCTGAGGCCATGCTTCGAGACAAGGCTTCCATAGCGACCTTGGCGGCGGCCACAGCTGCATAACCTTTCCAGGCAACTTCATTGCCTTCGCTTGTGAGGCCAAACATACGGGCGTCATCTGCAAACATTTTTCTCTTAAATATATCTTTGGCCCAGGTGTAGTAGCTGGTTCCCATGGAGAAAATAGTATTTTGCAGGTCTTCATCATCGACAAGCAAGTCGTTATTGTAAATGGCGGGGTCTGCTACAGTGTGAAAAGAGTCGTTTCCTTCCTGGAAAAGTTCATTAATAGCCTGGTTAATTTTTTCAGACTCGTAGCCTGTTTTTTCAGCCAATAGTTGAGCGGCAGTTTTTCCCGGTTCTTTTAATGGAGCCAACAGTTTTAAATTTCCGAAGGCAATGGAGTGTAACAATACGCGAACTTTGCCTTCACCCATTTTAGAGGTAAGTTCGTTGAGAACTTCGGTGCGGCCTTCTTCAGAGAGCGCATCGATATTAAATGTAATCAGTTCAATTTTGTTTTTGCGAATTTCATCGAATTCAGCATTGATTCTTTCCATCGAGCCACGGCGGTCGCGGTGGGCGATGCATATGTTCATTCCAGCCTGGCTGAGAGCCTTGGCTGTGGCAAGTCCAAACCCGGAACTTCCTCCGAGAATAACTGCCCAATAATTTTTTCCTTGAAAACTCATATTGTTCCTCCGTATTTCATTGTGCTTTTATGGTTCGAAGGCTTTTTTTGCAGACCTTTCGTTTATAATAGCAGGGACTTTTACATCTATTGTGGCAAAAAATTTAGTTAGTATTTTATTTGGTCCGATTTCATAGATATCCGTTCCGGTATCTTTCAAAACACGCATATTTTCCATCCAGCGAACTGAACCGGAGATTTGACTGACAAGGTTATCGATTAAACCGGCAGAATCGTGAAAATTTCCTGTAAAATTAGATAATACTTTCGATGCGTTGTCTAAATTGAATTTCGGAGCGAAACTTTCTAAAAAAGCTTTAAATTCGGGTTCAATTTCTTTCATAAGAGAGCTATGGAAGGGGGCGCTTACGCTGAGCGGTACAATTCGAATACCCTCAATGGCACTATCAAGTTTTTCTGTAGCCGCATCTACGTTTTCTTTTTTACCGCTAATTACAATTTGCCCTGTGGAGTTATAGTTGGCCACTTCGGCTCCGGCGTCTTTGGTAATTTGTTCAAAGTCTGTAGATTCAATGTTTTCAATAAGCAGGGCAGCCATGGTTCCGACACCTTCGGGAATGGCGGACTGCATAAGGGCTCCCCGACGACGGACGATTTTAACGGCGTCTTCAAAGGGGATTACCGAAGCGGCGACAAGCGCTGCATATTCTCCGAGGCTGTGTCCTGCGAAAAAAGAGGGGGAAAACCCATACTCTTTTTCTAAAACACGATAAATGGCAATTTCAGTAGTTAAGATAGCAGGTTGGGTAAATTCGGTTAAATTTACTTTTTCATTTTCTGTAAAACATAGTTCGCTCAGGTTTTCACCTGTAGCTTCAGAAGCAGAATCAAAAATGTTTTTTGCAATTTCGTGGTTTTCGTAAAAATCTTGCGCCATTCCGGGGCGCTGAGCGCCTTGTCCCGGGAAAACAGCAGCTGTCTTATTGTTTGACATTTGACTCCCTAGTATAAGAAAATATGTCAAAAAGCTTTTAGAAATAGCAGTGTAAAGGAAAAAACAAGATAATTTGGGCCCCATGACAGGTGGGTTCATTTTTCTTTCATACTCGCCCTGCCATGTAGTCAGCGGCGAATTAGATCTAGCTGAGATACTCTTTTAGTTTTTTCTCGATTAGACTGCAAGAAGCAATAAGTGGTTTTTTGGTGATAGCGATATTTATTGTCTGGCCACTAATAGTATATGTGCCTTCTATTTTTCCGAATGGTGTTGGGGCCGTAAATGAGCCTGAAGAGGTGTCTCCTTTAAAAGTACCTCCTGCATCTTCAATGGCTTGTTTAGCCTTTGCAACCAGCTCTTCTGCGCTGCCCTTAAAATCAACTGAAAAATTGCATAATGCCATAGTTTTACTCCAATTTGTTATTATTATTTGCTCGCAAAAACCGGATATTCATGGTTATTGAGCAAATGAAATGGCATTTTATGGTATTAAAACAGGACTACAAGGTTTTATACGAAAAACCGTCGGGGGTAGGCCGAGACCGTGGCTTGGCCGAGGGGGCAGGCTTGCACCCTTCAAAAAAGACGATAAAACACGTTTTGAAACCTTTTTGTTGTGCGCAGACAACAGCGTAGTATCCGTAGAAATAAACTGCCACTTCATGGGCGGCGGAGAAGCCGGGCAAATACTAGCCAGCTGCCGAGCCCTCGACCACCGCAAAAAAGTAGAAACCGCCATAGGAAGAAGAACCGACAACTACAGAGAAATACTAGACGAAAGCCCCGACGGCTTCTTATTAATGACCCCGAAAGGCAAAATAATAGAAACCAACGACGCTTATGCAAAGCTAGTGGGCTACACAAAAGATGAAATTTTGCAAATGAACTATTACCAGTTGGTGATTGGTAAAAACGGCGAAGCCAACCAAAACGGAATACTAGAAAACTCGCTATTCAACAATTACCATAAAACTAAAGCGGGTGATTATGGAAAAAATATTAGCGGGAGAACAGAATATAACCGCCGAAACGATATTTAAGATATGTAAGAAATTAGATGTGAAGCCGGGGGAATTGTTTGATATCTTCTTTGACTAATATTTTGTGAAATTTCTCCAGTGCATATTCGAACTGTGGAATCCATACCCATGAATTAGGACTTTGGTTGTTCATCGACTGTAGGTGGGCTTACGAATATTTCTTCTATAGACTTTTCAAGAGAGATTTCATTTGCTGGAATTTCATCATTATTTTCAGCAAATACGGAATCTAAATCCTTTAACTCTTCATTGGTTAATTCTCTACTTGCTGAAAAATTTGCATTGGTGTTTATTTCTGGCATTCAAAATCTCCAAATCTTATTGAAGCGGTAATTTTAATTGTCGTTGAAAGGTACTTCTAATTGTCGCTGATCACGGCACTTAACGTCTTACTCAAGTATAGTTTTTGGTACCCCAAAAAATTACCACCAAAGGCATATGCCATTAGGTCATCTAACTACTAAACAAGGTACGGTGTCTATGAATTTTTGTTTAATTTTATCTTGTCAGAATAAGTGTATTGTGCATAACGGCCTTGTGAAAAAGCTCTTACTGTTAATTTTATTACCCTCCCTGCTTTTTGCTAGTGCAAATAGTGACTTGATGGAAGCCTCAAAAAAAGGTGACCTCGAAGGTGTTCAAAAAGCACTTGCTAATAAAGCCGATGTAAATGCGAAAAATATAAATGGCCCTACAGCCCTTCTGGCTGCATCCGAAAAGGGTTATACAGCACTTATATATGCTTCAGATATAGGTCATTTAGAAATTGTCAAACTACTTATTGCTAACAAAGCGAATGTAAATGCGAAAGGAGAATATGGGATGACAGCGCTCATAAAGGCTTCAATTAATGGTCATTTAGAAATTGTTAAACTACTCATAGTTAGCAAAGCCGATGTAAATATGAATACCAAATATGTCTCTACAGCACTTAAGTATGCTTCAGATATAGGTCATTTAGAAATTGTCAAACTACTTGTAGCCAATAAAGCCGATGTGAATATAAAAAATAACTTTGGCGAGACTGCGCTAATAGGTGCTTCCTCTGCTGGTCATGTTGAAATAGTCAAGTTGCTTATATTAAATAAAGTCAATGTGAATATAAAAAATAGATGGGGCAATACTGCACTTATAATGGCTTCACAAAAGGGGAGGTTTAAAGTCGTCAAGTTACTTATAACCAATAAAGCCGATGCGAATATAAAAAATATATGGGGCAATACTGCACTTATGACGGCTTCAGTGAGGGGTCTTCTTGATATTGTTAAGTTACTTATATCAAATGGAGTCGATGTGAATGTGAAAAATAATGATGGCAAGACAGCGCTATTGTTGGCCGTAATGACAGGCCATGTTGAAGTCGCTAAATTTCTTATATTGAATAAAGCCAATGTTAATGCGAAAAACAAAAATGGCACTACAGCCCTTCTGTATTCATCAAAACAAGGTTATACCGAAATTGTTAAGTTACTGCTTGCCTATAACGCTAATGCGAATGTGAGAGGTAACTATGCTAGAGATGACTCTAGCTCAACAGCACTTATGTATGCTTCAAGATTTGGTTATACCGAAATTGTTAAGTTACTGCTTGCCAATAAAGCCAATGTGAATGCAAGTGATAACTCTATGGGAGATGAGTCTGGCTTAACGGCACTTATGGGTGCATCTAGAAATGGTCATTTAACAATTGTTAAGTTACTGCTTGCCAATAAAGCTAATGTAAATATCCAAAGCAAAATTGGCTATACAGCACTTATATATGCTTCAGGTCAAGGTCATTTAGAAATTGTCAAACTACTTGTAGCCAATAAAGCCGATGTAAATGAAAAAGACAAAAATGGTTCTACAGCACTTACGGAGGCGTCAAAAAATAGTCATACAGCAATTGTTAAGCTACTGCTTGCCAATAAAGCGAATGTAAATGTAAAGCATTTTAGGTCTGGTAATACAGTTCTTATGAGGGCGTCAAGATATGGTCATACAGAAATTGTTAAGCTACTACTTGCTAATAAAGCTATTGTAAATACAAAAGACACAGATGGCAATACAGAACTCATGTGGGCATTAAAGAATGGTCATACAGAAATTGTTAAGTTATTGCTTGCTAATAAAGCTGATGTAAATACAAAAGATACAGATGGCCGTACTGCACTAATGTGGGCATTAAAGAATGGTCATACAGAAATTTTTAAGTTACTTCTTTCTAATAAAGCTGATGTAAATGCAATAAATAAACATGGCGCTACAGCACTCATGTGGGCGTCAATAATTGGTTATACAGATTTTGTCAAGTTACTTCTTGCCAATAAAGCCAATGTGAATATAAAGGATAAAGATGGCCGTACTGCACTCATGTGGGCTTCAGAGAGAGGTCATCTGGAAATCGTTAATTTACTCAAGTCTGCTGGTGCAAAGTAATCTTCTTTAGACAATAAACCCCTCACGAACAACAGCAAATTGCCAAAAATCTTGGAGTTACAGAGTGGGCGTTTTCTACTTCACCCGGAATTATCGTTTCCAGAATTATGAAAGTTTATGTAATTGGCTTCGCTACTTTTTTCTTCGCTTTTACTTTATCTTTTCGGCTGGTTTGTTCGTCCCAGAGAGTTTCGGCAACCGTTTTTAACAACGATTTATACTTATTATTTAATTCCCTGATTTTCAATACGACTTCGACCTCGTCCGGGTTCACAACAAAAATCGTGCCGTTGTATTGTTCACCCATGCCGGTTTCGAGCCAGACAGAATTTACGCCATACCTCACTTCGAGTAGTTTAACGAACGTCACCGATACCGTATTTATCTTGTTTTTCAGAATACCCGATAAAGATGGTGGTGTTATGCCAATATTTTCGGCAAACTTCCTTTGGCTTAATTTCGATTCTCTTATAACCTGTTTCAATCTCATCCTGATTTCATCATTCAACTCCATGTTCTTCTCCCCCCACGTTTGTTTTTATTTATCAATTGCCTTTATTCTGCTCCAGAGCAAATGCTTTACACAGTAATTTAAATAGTTCCTGATTATTGTCATCTAAAGCATCATATAGTAAGAATAAATCCTTAATAAGTTCCGAATCGATTTTTATAACTTCTTTATAACGCTCGCCTTTACCTGTTGCCAACCAATGTGTATTTATCCCTCGGCAAAGCTCCAGAGCCAGCAACGTTTTTTTCGACAAAGATTTAATTCGTCCTTTAAGAATATCCGACAAAGAAGATGGCAATATTCCTATAGAATCTGCAAATTCCATTTTTTTTACGTCGCTTTCTTCAATTAAAAATTCAAGACGGCCTATAACCCCACTGTCAATATGAACCACAGGGCAAAATACAGAATCATTTAATTTTGCATATTACTTTAACTTTGTTAATTCATGAAACGGCCATGTTTTTAAAAAATCGTTCATGGACCGTAACAGAAAATTCATTTTGTAAATAATTTAGTAATATTTAGATTGCGGCCCTGCCCTTAATACTATTATTGTTTATAAAATTAATTATTAAATATTTTTTAAAGGAAAAAACAATGATAGATACATCAGAAAAATTAACCTCCATGATTAAGTTAAAATACAGATTTATTAAAGAAGCAGCCTCCCAATTTGGATTTCCTGGCGCTAAAAATTACCAACGCTTCCGGAACACCATACTCGGCGCATCCAAAGATTACCAGGTGATTCTTGCATTGGTAGAAAACATTCCAAAAATAGATACAGCGGCAATATGGGGCATCGACAAAAAATATATAAAAAATACCTCGTATAAAAAGGAAGTTGACCTGTAATTTTACCTGCTCGGACATTCGAGATCGGGCAGGTAAACACCTCTCCCTTCTAATTTTACAAAATAACAGTTGACGAATTACAATCTCATATTTGAATACAATGATCTATACGAAATTAAGGGAGCGTAATGAGTTTTACCGACGATGGATATGACGAAACCGGCGTCTTCAACGCCTTATTCGAAGCAATAGAAGACGGAGCATGGCTACTCGACAAAGAGGGTTTAATAATGGACGTAAATGCAAGCGCCCTCAAACTACTCGGCTACGAAGAATCCGACCTGATTGGCGAACAAATCAACGAATTCACTCCCGACCCCGGCAGCGCCGAAACCTTCGAAAAAGCCTGGGCCCTAACAAACGAAGACGACAAAACGAGATTTGAAACTTTTTTACTCTGCTCAGACAACAGCGTAGTATCGATCGAAATGAATTGCCACTTCATGGGCGGCGGCGAAGCCGGGCAAATACTCGCAAGTTGCAGAGCTCTCGACCACCGCAAAAAAGTAGAAACCGCCATAGAAAGAAGAACCGACAACTACAGAGAAATACTAGATAAAAGCCCCGACGGCTTCTTATTAATGACCCCCAAAGGCAAAATAATAGAAACCAACGACGCTTATGCAAAGCTAGTGGGCTACACAAAAGACGAAATTTTACAAATGAATTATTACGAGTTGGTGATCGGTAAAAACGGCGAAGCCAAAACAAACTCATTAGCAGAAAACTCCTTATTCAACAACTACCATAGAACGAAAACCGGTGATATTGTACCCGTAGAAGTCAAAGTACGGCAATTCACGAACAAAAATGGCGTTGACAAGATATTGATGTTTATACATAAAATGAATAATATATATTATTTGGTAGATCTAATAAAAAAGGAGCGGGTGATCATGGAAAAAATATTGGCGGGTATAACGAATCAGGATTCGACTGGGGTTTTGATAGCAAAGAATGACATTGGTATTTGCTATGCCAATGATTTTATTTGTGAAGTATTGGGATATACAAAAAAAGAGATATTCGATTTACACCATTTGTTTTTTCTTATGAATCAGGATGATCCCGAAGGTCATATAGAAACCTATACATCTGTACTAAGTGGCGATAAGCAACATATAAAAATAACTCCGCTTTTCAAAAGGAAGGATGGCTCTATTTTTCAAACCGATATGGAAATGACAAACCATAAAGATAAACATGGTAAGCATTTTACATTGTTGTTGTTTGAAAATTTTGCCGATGTAGACGAAAATTTATTTGCTAATCCCGAGAAAAAAGATGAAAATTTAACAAAGGTAGTGAAAAAGTTTGACGACAAATGCGAAGACGCTCTTATATTTCTTAGAACAGATAAAGGTGTGATTTATACAAATATGATATGCAACAAAGCTTTTGGATATCGCACAAATGAAATGATAGGCTTTAAGGCACCGAATATTATACACTTTGACCATTTAGGAAGAATGGTGAAGAAATCGTTCAAAATATACGCTGGGTTTACCGCAGAGGAAAATGTTGAATGCCGTTTTAAAACAAAAGGCGGCGGCGCATTTAAAGCCGATGTTGTAATGAGTAAACACAAAGAGGAACGGAAAAAATATATCATTATGAAACTTAAAAACATCGTCCACGAAAATGCCGTGGAAACGGTTAGTTAAAAACAGATAAAACACCATACGCGAAGCTTGTTATAAAACCATAACGGAAAACTCAATAAAACCTAGACACCAAAAATACCTATGCTGAATCTTACGAGCCAGGAGGGCGAGCTAACCCGAGCGCCATCACCCAGGGAGG
>JBEQLE010000006.1:0-33040 GCA_040326155.1 Leptospirales bacterium
CTTCAATTTTTTTCTTTTAATTCTTCATCTTTAGTTTTTTACCTTTAGTTCTTCTTAAAGGCATACCCTTTCTTAGGGTAAGTAATAAATAGCACAGGGTTCGCAGGGTCTTTCTCAAACCATTTTCTGAATTTTACCAGGAAATTATCTATGTTGCGACTTGTCACATAGACATTTTCACCCCATACGTTGTCCATTAATTCCTGCCTGCTGATTACTTTATTGGGGTTTTCAAAAAAATATATTAGAATTTTTGCTTCTTTCGGAGTCAAAATATGCGTTGAGTCCTCTTTGTTCACTTGCATCAATTCCCAGTCAATGGTTGCCATGCCCACTTTTGAAGGCAGTGGAGCGGAAGCTCGTCGAATGAATAAAAACAGCAAATTCCTTATTTTAAGAAGCAAATGTTCAATTTCGAAAGGTTTTACAATATAGTCGATGGCGCCGGCTTCATAAGCCATGCGAATTTTATCTTCTTGCCCAAGAGCTGATATAAACAAGATGGGTACATTCTGGCTCTCTTCGCGTAGTTTTTTTGCATAATTCAGACCATTCATCCCCGGAAGCATGATATCCAGTATTAAAAGATCGTACTCGGCAGCCTTGGTTTTTCTTTCCAATTGTTCAATCGAAAAAAAGGAGTCTACATCAAAACCGGCATTCTGTAAATTTAGAGTCAATAACTCCCTTATGGTATCATCGTCTTCTACCAGGGCAATATATGCTTTTAACGAGTGTATTTCGTTGTTTTTGCTCATTTAATATATACCTTGAATTTGCTTCCCATATTTTCCCCCGCGCTGTCAAGGAAGATAGAGATACCGCTGTTATTCGAAAGCTTTTTTATAATATAATGGCCCAACCCGGTACCTTTCTGATTTTGAACTTCATACCGCCCAGAACGGTAGAACATTTTTTGAAAATTCTTTTTCTCTTCTGGACTAAAACCTAAACCTAGATCTTGTACTTCAACAAACGGATGTTTTCCATCTTTACCTATTCTCACTGAAACCTTATCTTTGGAATACAACAAAGCATTTTCAATTAAATTATTCATTATAATTTCCAACAGTTTGGGGTGCGCGGTTATTTGATAATTCACATTTGTTTTTGCATACTCGATTCGGTTCAGTTTGTTTAATTCATGTATTTGCCAGTATTGAATAATCTGGTTCAATTGCGATTGCAAACCATAAGGCTCGGTCTTTAGATTTTCTTCAAATTCAAACTCTTGAATTTTCAATAGATTTTCCAGACTTGTTTTTAAGTCGCGTAGTTCTGCCAACCCTTTGTCCAAAAATTCTTCTCTGCGCTCAGGCGGCAAAGAATCACGTTTTAGACTGTCTAACACCAGACTTACCACAGCCACGGGGTGTTTCAGTTCATGCGTAGTCATAGCCAGAAATTCTTTTTTTTCACGTTGCGCTGTTTTTTCCCGGTATAAAGCCCAACTTAAATAGGCGATGCTGAGCAAAATAAAAACCATCAAAAAAGAAGTTTCCCAATAAATCATATTGGTTTTTCGTTTTTTCAGGAGGTTCAACGTCGCCAGATATTCAGGTGTAATTTCGTAAAATTCAACTTCACTCTCGTTGATTCTCACGCAGGGTTTAAGAGTACAGCTAGAAACCACCCGTATTTGTTTTTCATCCAGTAACGTTTGAAGAAGTTCCGGCTTACCCGAGCTTACTTTTAAAATTTGAATTTCAAGTTTAGAAAGTTCCAGTTGAACAAAATAAGTATCGATGGTTTCTGAAAACAGGCGTTGCCACCAGGACGTCATAACGAAAATCGTCAAAAAAACGACGACAAGCGCAATGGATATTCTGGCGAAAAGGCGTATTCGCATTGACTAATCAATCGTACCGATAACTTCTATAAGGGTCTCAATATAAGTTAAAATATCTTTTGATTCCATAGCATAAGAAAGAAAACCAACTTCATACGCCGATGGAGCAATATGAACCCCTTCTTGTAACATATAGCGAAATATTTGCGCATAAATTTCAGGAGCTTTGTCCCAGATCTGGGTAACTTGTCTTATCTCATTTTCATTTCCGTTGGCATGAATGTTCAGCCAGAAAATGGACTCTTCGCGGACCAGATCAATAGAAAAACTTTTGCCTACCAGCGCTGGTTTTACGCGACTGTCAAATTTTTCACCTAATTCATTGGAAAGTCTGTTTAGTTTTGTATAAATATCTTCGTTTAATAGTTTTTTTAGAACTGTTGTTCCAGCGGCCATGGCCAGAGGGTTTCCAGATAGTGTTCCTGCCTGGTATACTTTACCTTCTGGAGAAAGGTGTTTCATGATCTCTTTTTTACCGCCAAAAGCTCCCACCGGCAGTCCGCCCCCGATAATTTTACCGTAAGTAACCAAATCGGGAATAAATCCATACTTTCCCGCAAAACCAGAAAAGCCAAGACGAAAACCATTAATAACTTCATCCATAATAAAAAGAGAACCATGTTTCGCGGTTAACTCTTGAATTTTTTGGAGGAACTCTTTTCTTTGAATAAGCAGTCCGCTATTTGCCGGCAATGGCTCTATTATTACCGCCGCAATTTCATTTCCCAGGGTGGCAAATGCCTTTGTCAGAGCGTCGTTATCATCGAGTGGTAGAACAATTGTATTATCACTGAAAGATTGGGGAATTCCGGGAGAAGAAGATTCACTTATGTCGTCTGAAAAAGTTAACAGACCCGACCCTGCTTTTACAAGCATGGAATCGTGGTGTCCATGGTAACAACCTTCAAACTTTATAATTTTATCTCGTTCTGTATAGCCACGAGCTAAACGCAAAGCACTCATGACGGCTTCGGTTCCGGAATTTACAAAACGCACGCTTTCCACATGCGGTATATTATTAATAATAAGTTCACCCAGGTCGCATTCGTATTTCGTTACGGCGCCAAAAGAAGTTCCTAAAGCAGCTTGCTTCGTAATAGAAACTACGACATCCGGGTCGGAGTGGCCTAAAATTAACGGTCCCCAGCTATTTACGAAATCTAAATAATTATTTCCATCTTCATCTGTAATATAGGCGCCCTTGCCGGAACGTATAGCTATGGGTTCTCTTCCAACGGACTGGTAAGCTCTAACCGGTGAGTTTACCCCTCCTGGAAAAACTTTTTTTGACCTTTCCCAGATTTCGTGTGATTTTTCATTTTCACTCATGTAAGACTCCACTGCTTAGTTTTCCAGCTAGTAATTTTTTTGCGACCAGTAATCTCATTGGCAAGCGTTTCAAGGTTACTCGAACTTGCTTTATGATAAGGGATAATATCGTTTTCAAGCAACATACTTTCTGTTGTATTTCCTATGACAGAAATCAGGTGGTTGGGCCGGTGAAGGTTTTGGTCCAGATAAGCTTTTACACTCGAAGGAGAACTAAAAACCCACCATGCCGTTTTCGAAATTACTTTTTCTTTTTCAGCTTGATCGGGGTGATGTTCCGTAAAAGTTAAAAACGAGGTCTGGTAAATATGCTTTATTTCCACTTCACAACCCTGTTCTTGTAAATATTCGATTCCTTCGCGATTACCTTCTTTTGCGGCTATCCAGAGTATTTTCTTTGCTCCGTAGGTCTCTAAGGCAAGCTTTGCAGCTTCGAGTCCGGAAAAAGTTTCGGGAAAATCGATGGAGAGGTTGGAATATTTTTTTTCAAAATGCGCGGCAGTTTTATCTCCGGTAGCAATCCAGCTTTTTACGAGAGGCAGGTAGGCGGGCAAATAGTCAACGGCCGATTTCGAAACCACGATGGCTGCGTCATAATTTTCTTCGAAGCAAATGGGTTCGCCTGTCGGGTCCGTTTGAATTAAAGGATAGTGGGAAACTTCATAGTTGTTCTTTTCTAGAATTTCTTGAAATTCCAGGTTCTGTTTTCCACAATAAATAACGGGATATTTTGTACCTTTTATTTCTGCAATAAAATTATCCAGTTTCTCTTCATAATTATCGAGTATAAATTTCCTATTGGCGCGATATGCATTCTTCGTGTACGGTGTATCGGGTGAAAACCCGTCCGCAAAATAGAGTTCTACGTTCCAATAGCCGTTTTCCGATTGTACGGTTATTCCGAGAGGAATGTGGCAGCCTGCTTCCAGAGCTGTAAGAATTTTTCGTTCGAGTTCCACTCTGTTCTTAAGAGTTTCATTTTCATTGTGCAATTTACTGAAAAACGGAACATCGTTTTCTTGTGTCTCAATACCTAGAATTCCCTGGCAAACAGCGGGGTAAAAAACATTTGTGTCAATTTCATAAAAATATAGTTCACTTTTTTTAATCTCAGTTAACCGATTATACTCATCATCCAGTTTTTCAACAACCGATGGATCGAGCTTTTCAACCCATTCGGAACGGGTGGAATTCCAATAATCATAAAACTGGTACAACCGCTTTAAACCAGCGGTGGCGAGAATTAAAACATCCATGGTATCGCCAGCCAGGAGTTTTTTCATTCTGGTTAATAAATTACCGCGAACAGGAACAACCTCTGCCTCAGGAAAATACTCTTTTAAAAGGGCGATTCTTCGCAAGCTGGAGGTGCCTACGCGAAGTGAATTTATTTTTTCCAGTTGTTCTTTCAGATCTTCCGGTAAAGGAGAAGAAGAGACAATCGTATCGGTGGAGACCTCTTCGAGTGCGGGTGTGGCAAGGCTAAGACCCGGTGGAAGGTCAGTAGGTAGATCTTTTAAAGAGTGAACGGCAAGATCACCCTGGGAACTGAGCAACCCGTCTTCCAACTCTTTTGTAAAAAAAGCCTTTCCTTCTTTTTCTGTAGCGGCGTTTTTGCTGATTTCATATAAGGGCGCGTCGAGTTTTATATCACCGGATGTTTTTTGCGCAATTACATCGACTTTGTACCCGTTTTCATTATATAAACGAGATATACGTAAGGTTTGTGCCAGGGCGAGAAATGAATCCCTGGTGAGAATTCGAATTGGATCTTTCATCGTTTTTAAAAATTAGTGAACCATGCCGGCCAGGGTCTCTTCTTCGCCAACGGTAAGCATATCGACAAAAAGTTCTTTATGAGTTCTAAGTGCTCTTCTTTCTTGTTTTTTCATAAAATCGAGAAGAATTCGCTTCTGTTTTTCGGTGGCATTTTTTAAAGGGCCAGCCAGCAGGCCTTCCCACTCTTCCCGGCTCTCTTTTTCTACATTCTTTAACACCGAATTTACCATATCGGGATTCTTGCTGTAAAGGTGGTCCATCCAGAAAATGTGTATTGATTTTTCAATAATGGGTAACGCTTCACGGTAGTGCATTCCTCGAAGTTTTTTATTTATTTTGCTTTGTTTCAATAATCGGTTTAGATTAATAACTTTGTTTTCAATTCCTTTGGAATTTACATTTGGTGGAATACCGAAATCTGCGATAAAACCTTCTTTCGATAAAAAACCGGCTTCTCGAAGTTTTACGATTTTCGCGGCGTCCAGTATAGGCTCTTCCGAAGAAGTGGAAGTAATAAAAATAGGACATTCTGGTTTTTCGGTCAGGTTATATAGTTCATCCCAATTAAGGTATGTTACACGAATTCCACCGTTTGTCTGAGCTTTTTTATCGATAATCGCTTGAAAAGCTGCGGGAACAGAAGCGGTAGTATCGTTACGGACAATCCAGAAGTTGTGAACGTCTTTATTAATTAAATAACGAAGGGCTTTTTGACACATATCACCGGTGCCGCCAATGGCAGCGTTATCGGTAAGTTCGAGTTTACCCGAAGGTGTTTCAGCTATAATTTCCCTTTCTAGTAAGGAAAGAAGAGAGATTGGGTTTTGACCAATTTTGGTCTGAGTTCTTATTTTTTTCTGAGCTTCAAAAACTTTTTGTATTAAAGAATGAAAAAAGGAGGAAATATATCCGATTTCAGTGGCGGCTGCGTAATCTCTTTTCAACTGACCGGTAATCTGGGTTTCTCCCAGCGCCATGCTTTTTAAACCCGATGCCATTTGAAACAAGTGGCGAACAGAGTCGAGCCCTCTTTTATAGACCGGCGTATGCTTTTTTAAACCTTCGTAAATCGGCATACCGTGAAAATAATTTAAAAGTTCATCGAATGTTATTGCTTTTTCACGATGGTCGGTTTGAATATAGACTTCTACCCGGTTGCAGGTAGCTACATACAATAAAGATGTAAACTCTTCCGGCAATGGCCATTTATGATCATAAAACGTCTTTGCATCCGGAAAATCGGATAAACATGCCAGATCATGATCAGCATAGTTCCAGGTTAACAGGTGAATTTCTTGAAATGCCCTTTCCATACGGTACGTTGCCTTGTTAAGGTTTGCATGAGAATAACTTTTTTATTTATCTGTCAGGAAACTGTCAGAAATATGTTAGTAATTCTCACTAAAAACTCTAAATCTTTAATATAAGGAAAAAACAAGGTCTATTGTAAGAAATCGTAAATTTTTTCGTAAAGTATTTTATATACCCAAGCGGTTTTTGATAATGTCCATATGGCAACTCAAATTCCGCATATTAAAAAACATCTCGGGTTCGAAGCGTTGAAAAAATCTTTTTCATCGGCCTTTGAAAACGTCACTGATTTTCGGCAAACAACCGGAGTAAAATATAACTTGCATGAGTGCTTGATTAGTGGCTTTGCAATGATGTACATTCAGGACAAATCATTGCTAGAGTTTCAGCGTCGTTGGGAAGAAGATGCAGTATCAAGCAATTTACAAAAGTTTTTTAAGCTCAACCACACACCTTGCGATGCGCAATCCCGCAAAATTCTGGATAACGTCGATTCTAATGACCTCAAGCTTCTTTTTGGGGGTTTAGCATAAAATACACAATATTAGCCCACGATCTTGAAAAAAATAAATACCTATCGTTGATTTCAGTGCCCATCAGGTAGACCTTACTATAGAACAAAAAGCCTGTGAGAATTGCTGAACTTTATAAATTTTGGAATATGAATAATTGGTGGACTGATAGAGACACAATGACTGGAATGGTAATGTATGAATGTGATAAAAGTCCGAGTGCAAATGTCGAATTAAAATGACAGTTACTAATAATTCCCCACTGGTGACGCTTGTGACAATGCCCTTTGCCGAATTAGCCACTCCTTCAGCTGCTATTGGTATTCTCAAAGCTGAACTTAATCGTGGCAACATTGAGACAGAGGTTATTGAGGGGCAAATCCTTTTTTCCGAGCGTATTGGGCCTGGGGCCTACACTTCGATTAAAAGCGGTCTGATGCTGCTGCTTGGTGATTGGATCTTTTCCAAAGTTGCGTTCCCTGATTTTGAACCAAACGAAGATCAGTACCTGCAACGCGTCGGCGCCATACTCAGACCGAACGCGCCAAAGCAGCTCGTTGAAGATCTCCAAAACATGCGCGCTGAGGCTGCTCTGTTTGTCGAGGACATCGCCCAAAGAATTGTAAGTAGCAAACCCAAGATTGTCGCTTGTACTTCAGTTTTCCAACAGCACTGCGCTTCCATTGCGCTGTTACGACGGGTAAAAGAGTTGAAACCTGAAATTGTCACCGTAATTGGGGGCTCGAATTGTGAGTCTGAAATGGGAAAGGCAACCCTCGTCAACTTCGACTGGATTGATGTGGTCGTTTCTGGCGATGCTGATGACCTGATTACGCCATTGTGCCAATCGTTGATTGAATTGGGTCCAGATCAACCAGCAGAGAATCTGCCAGTTGGCGTGTTTGCACATGACCACCGCCGACGTTGGCTCGCTGGCGAGTCGCTACAAATCACGCGACGAGTATTTCAAGACATGGATAGATCACCGGTTCCTGATTATGACAGCTATTTCGATACGTTAAAATCGTCTCTGTCTAGCTCAGTGATTTTTCCCGGCCTCCCTGTTGAGACATCGCGTGGATGCTGGTGGGGCCAGAAAGTACAATGTACGTTTTGTGGCATCGAGAGCGAGAGCATGAAGTTTCGCTCGAAGTCGGCAGACCGGGTGATGGCAGAGCTAAAGGAACTGGTAGATAAATACCGCATTCCGAGAATCAAAACCGTAGATTTAATTCTAGATGTCAACTATTTCAAAGACCTTATCCCGCGACTGGCAGAGACCTCGCGTGACTATAAAATTTTCTATGAGGTTAGAGCCAACCTGAGTAGAGAACGTATGAAAGCTCTGCGCAACGCAGGTATCATGTGGATTCAACCAGGGTTTGAATCACTTCACGATGAAGCCCTGAGCCGAATTCATAAAGGCACCACCGCTGTAATGAACGTGCAGTCACTCAAATGGGCTCGCGAACAGGGTATCTGGGTTATCTGGAGCATCCTGACAAAACTCCCTGGAGAGCAGGACGAATGGTATAGTGACATGACCAAGGTGTGCCGGTTACTTACGCATCTACAGCCCCCCATGCCCTGGAACGCTATTGCATATCATCGTTTTAGTCCATATCACCAGGCGCCAGAAAATTTTGGGCTTGAGCTTGTGGCATCATGGATGTACTACTATGTATACCCACTTAGCGTTGAGGCAATGCAGAATCTAGCTTACGAACTCCAGGACGTCTCGGGAATGAATCTGCCCAAAGGTTCCCCGCCAGAAATAGATCCTTTTGTCCTTGATCAGCAATTAGGAAAGGAAGCCGAAAAACTGCTAGAGGTGATTGCTCAGTGGCGCGGCTGTTTCTTCTCCGATAATCCCGCAATAATGACACTTCAAGACCACGGCGATCACGGCACAATCCACGACACACGGCCATGCGCCACGCAAGAACACGTCACACTGACTGGCAATGCCTATCGTATATACCGATATTGTGAAGGGGCGCGTACTCGGGAAGCGATTCTTCGCAAACTGGAGGTATCTAGCCACGGTGCGGTAATTACTGAAAACGAGCTTGATCAAATCCTGGAAGAACTTATGGAGCGTCAGCTATTAATTTTGATCAGTAATCGTTACCTGGCTCTTGCTATTGACGGCCAGCCCAGAGAGCTTCCTGACAATCGGGAATACCCTGAGGGCTCCGTGGTCGCACAATACGATGACATCATCATTGCCGGGAGCAGTAGCCAGTAAACCGATTCACCTGAAATTCTCAGTTGGATGGCCCGAACTGTGTGTTTATGGTGGTGTAGATCAAGGAATTATAACGCAGAGATGCGCCGCCACAAACGTGCCATTCGGATCGTAGCGGCACTTCATCTGCTGAATGTAATAGAGCAATAGCTGCTACTCTAACAAACTCAACCACTTATCCATCCGGAGTAATTTTGCCTGTCTCAATAATACGAGTGGGAATCGACATCTGTTTTCCCTGACGAGTGACCGGCAAGCTACTTGGAATACGCTGGTCTTTGTCTTGCTTCGCCGCATCAGATTCATGATCAACATAAACAGCGACCGCCTGATGACTGGATTTTGAAGTGTCATCTGCATCTACAATACCCACGCCTACGACATTGGGTAGTTTCATTAATTGATCCTGATGTTCATCTAGCGCTCCCTTGCATTCGGTTTCTCCATAAGTCGCAACAGTCTCTGCAACAACCAACTCGATATCCAACGCATCGAACAAATTATTGATCTTGCTAAAAATGCCTACCGTCGCAGATCCTGCGAAGTGTTGACCCACAACCTCTCTGTTCATGTTAAGTACTGGTGCACTGCTGTCTCCCGAAGCTGCGTAAAAAGTCGTTAATACCTGGTCCTTGAATCCAGCCCGAGAGTAATTATCGCCTCCTGTGGGGTAGTTCGCGGGTAGGCGAAAATGGATGTCTTTAATGCGCGCCATACTATAGCTTGTCTCAGCACCAACTTTCTGAACGTCCATGCCGCGTGCCAGTGTCATAGATACGCCGATTGGTACACCGAGTTCGGTAATTGCAGCAGTCACTGCTCCGGGAGTTACTTCGGCAATGGCTGCGTCCACAAGATTCTCAAAACCGGTATCGCTAAAAATAAAGGGCACCCATTGAGACAAACTGGCGATCGTATCTACTGGGGCAGTACCACCACTGATGGCCGCCGGCTGAACAATCGCATCACCAATCTTTGCTAATCCTGAGTTTGCGATTATATGGGAACTACTCACCAGATAGTGTTTGGCAGGGTTGCCACGCTTGTAGGCAACCATACCAAAAGTACCTGCCCAAACCATATTTCCCGATAGACCTACTGAACTCCCGGGATGAGCGGGTCGTTCTCTGCTCTTATTCGTTGTGCCGCCATGCAATTCAATTTTCCCGATTTCCTCAACGTCAATGGGTATATTGGGCAGACCATCTACCACCAGTTCGGCAGGTGCCGGAGTTGAGCATTTGCTCAAAGGGAGTTTACGTTCAACATAGACTTTCAGGGCCAGGTCTGAAAGCTGCTTTCCACTCGTAATGCGCTCGGATAACCCGATACCACAGACTCCCTTTGAATGCATCCAGGGATATTCCTCTGGTGTTGCACGCTTAGACAGCAATGAAGTATCTTTTGAGTCTATTGTTGTAATCTTATCCAGTGCCTGTTCTATATGTTTTTCATTGACCATAACTCTACTCTCCTTTAGATTGTGACTGTTCCCCATCTGTCGTTACTAACTCAAGATCCAGAGCCGCAAGGACGTTGGTAATTTTGTTGGAGACGCCATTTGTGGAAGAGCCTGCGAAATGCAGCCCCATAACCTGAGATTGCATATCAAGGACGGCGGAACCGGAATCTCCGGGTGCTGTATAGAAGGAGGTCAGAATTTGGTCGGAAAAACCAACTCTCCCCACCTTACCACCGGTGGTTGGATAATCAACAGCTATACGTAAATGGACATCTTTAACTTTCGCAATACTGAGCGTTGTCGTACGCCCCATTTTTTGGACAACCATACCGCGGGTAGGATTAGTGCAGACCCCGGTTGGAATCCCTAGCTGCGCAATTGCTGCTGTAGCAACATCCGGTTTCAACTCTGCAATAGCTGCATCAACGTGGTTGGGGAAGCCGGTGTCGCCAAAGATGTAAGGTATCCACTGGGTCAGTTTTGCAATCGTGTCGTTGGCGGGCGTCCCTTGATCGGCTGCGCCGGGTTGAATAATGGGTTCCCCTTTGGTCGCCATTCCGCAATCCGCAATGGCATGGGAATTACTTAACAAATACACCTGGCTCGTCTGTCCCTTCTTACGCACAACCAATCCGAATGTACCTGTGCTGCCAACGTCGGTGCTACGCCCTATCGAGAACCCTGGAGGTGCAGGTCGCACTCGTTGTGTGTTTCCGTGCAGTTGGATGCGCCCTACCTCCTCGACATCGGTTGGAATAGGCGGCAGTCCGTTTAAGTTAACTATTTCAGGCACAGGATTTGAAATTTTGCTGCGCGGCAACTTTCGCTCAACATAGACTTTAAGTGCAACGTCTTTGAGGAGTTGACCTTCCGTCACGCGTTCTGCCAAACCGAATGCCTTCACACTTTCCTGAAACATCCATTTGTGCTCGTTGGACGACACCGCAGCACCTTTCGTTTTAAATTGCCGGGGGTCGCCGGTTAAGGCATTGAGTGCCTGTTCAATGTGTATTTCTTCTACAAAACTATTCATTCTACTCTCCTTGCCGGGGTTGTGCTTGCTGTTCAAGCAACTGAACTATGGCTCGCTCCAGAGCTTCAACCTGGTTCGAACCGATCAGTAGAGGTTGACGATCAGGGTCGGAAAAAGTAATCATCACTCCCTGGTTCCCACTTACGTTGTACGCCTTACCTTTCGCACCCGACCTTATTCCCCAGCCACCGAAGTCTTTTAAGGGTGAGTAGGTTATTGAGTGCGCGCTGGATAAATGGTTGATATCAATTTTTTGCGCCTCGGTATGCAGAGGATAAAATTGGAGATAGAGGCCGTCTGTTTTTACAGTGGTGCGCAACTCCAGAACGAACACCAGCACTGCAACTAACACACTCACCGCCGATGCTGCGACCATAACGCTCAGTGACCAGCGGGGTACCGGCTTCTTGTGATGCTTGCGTCGGCGAGCAACGAAATACATACCTACTACAGTTGACGTAACAACCGCGAGAATTATTACCCACAGCCAGGCCTGCCGGAATTGTTGGACTTCTACAAAAAGTACATCATTCATGATACTTTACCTCCTCAGGTTTACTCGTGTTCAAAGCGACCTCAATGGCCTTAGTTAATACTATGAGATTAGCAGGTTCTGCGCTGTCCAATCTTGCCAACACCTCAGTGAGAGGGCTTACGTCAGACTCGTCATATGTCGATAACCCTGAGCCGGGCTCTGATACAACATGTTCAAAATAGGGTATGTCCAGGTTCTCCAACGCTTCGAGTTCGGCGTCAAGCACGTAACGTAACTCGCGATAGGAACCACACCTTAGAGCTGCACTGCGTAAAACCTCGAAACGGATACCACGCGTCACACCGTTGCGCATCAGTTCTGGCTGAACTGATTGTTGCAATAGCGTGTCGTAAGTAAAAGTAGAACGTAGCACCGCTCGCCCCGTGGCACTCTCTAGCGTTTCTAGACATTGGCGAACCACCGCTTTATGTTCGCAGACAAGGAGATACATCTCATTGAACCCATCGAGCAACTTGCTTACGTTTAACCGATCCTGGAGCGGCCCTGAAGTGCCGAGCAAGGAAAAATCATGAGTCGGGGCGCTGCCATTTGCCTGGGGTATGGGTAAGAAGCCGGTCTCCAGCCACACAGGATCACATGTTCCTCTTTGTTGCATTCGCATCGAACCAGGACCAAGTCCCTCTGCCGTGCGGGGGGTTATACGGGGGTGCAACAGTGTCTCCAGATCGACGATAACCGCCTGCTCACCGGCCAACACGACATTGTCACGGTGGCTGTCAGTTGATTGCAAAAATGACAACAAACACATGAGACCACCGAGGCGATAATTTAGCGCATGTTCTTCTTCTTGATTTCGACAGGGGCTTGCTGGTACAAACTCCATCCAGCCGTGATTACCTGCATTGACAACACTAATGGTGCGCAATGGATGTGAAAAGCCGCATTCGTTCACGCACGAAAGAAGAGCCTGAAAACCGCTTTCAAGTGCAAGCGATCGCGATTTATACGCAAGACACTCGCCATCCTGAACTTCAACCAGCATCACCGTTTTACCACCATTGTGCGAGTCGCCACATGCCTGAGCAATGTTTTTGAACATGCCGTTTCTAATATTATTACCTAGAGGTGAGTGCGGCAAACGTCGCAGGAAAGCTACCATCTGTTCTACCCATCGCTCAACACCGCAAGCCATGAGTCGCGCCAATACCGGATAAATAGTGAACAAATCCAACCAGCCTCCGACAGCCAACTTGACGGCAAAATCACGCTTCAAACTTGCATCACCCCCTCGAACAGACCAAGGCAATGTCCCAGTCAAGGCAGCATCGAGTGAAACCTCTTGGTCCAGTGTAGGCGTTGCAATACGGGCTAGCGTGAAGAGCAGTTCGCGTTCGATATCTTTATGTGCATTGGATGACAAGGTGGCAACTGAACTCCCGGCGCGTTCACGCAGTCGCTTTCTCCCGGCATACAGAAAGGGGATATAAGCCGCAGCAAAAGAAGGGATGTCATCTTGTAAAAGAAAGGGTTGCGTAACCCACTGCTCCAGAGGCTGCTCCGCCAGGTCTGCACAAAGCTCAAGCACTTCAAGTAAAGTGTCAGCCCAGTCTGGAGAATCATTGTTCACTGTTGGCTCGGCGGATTCACACACGCCATCCAATATGGTGCTGAGGTTGTTCTCTGCCAAGCCTACTTCCAGCTCGGTTACTGTACCGGCACTGATGGCCCTCAGTCGCGTCTGAAAGGAAGCCTCCCCCCCAAGAACCTGAAGCCAAGTTGATCTCAGTGTGGATGAAGATATCGCATCAGTGGCTCCTCTTCCGTCACAGCCTTTGGCTAAGCCGCCAATACGTTCATACAATGGCGTGGCCTGCGATACTATGGAGGCTACAGATGACGACAATACGCCATTGTATGACTCTATTTTGCTAAAAGTATTTCCGGCCATGATTCGTATTTTAAGACGGGGGAGATCGAGTGACGCCGGAACACCCTCACCTCACCAGGTCGAATATCCATCTGCACACGGATGGTGGAGAGATAGTATTTATCGGCTTTTAGTATGTCTCGTTGAAATGCCCGAAGCTCTTCTCTCAACTCTTTGCGGTCCCGGTCTGGATTAGCGCTCGCAAGATGGGCTGTGAAGGCGGGCACCTGATCCTCGGCAGTTAAAACGCCGTCAATATAAACGTCCACAGAAAACCGACCCTTTAAAGCCCGCTCCTGAAGTTCTTTCACAAAATGTGGTCCCACGTTATCTCCCACCAAATCTGCGACGAGGTAGGCAGACCCCTTCGGTAGTAGAACATTTGGCAACCGGTCGATAATTGTACGCAGATAGCCCAACCCATCGATATCAGTTCCGTGCGAATAAAGCGTTGTATTTACACCAGGCGGAAATGCTACAAAGGGGGGATTGCAGGTTAATAAATTAACTTTTGTTGAGCCATCCAGGGTTTCGTCCAGAGGCTGGTTACGCACTGCAACGTTTGACGATTTATCATTGAGCTGACGATTCATTTGCACAAGACGCAATGGAATAAGCCCAACATCAGTGGCAATGACATCGTCGCAATAGAGAGACGCGTAAAGAGCTGCAATACCGCTACCGGTGCAAAGATCTAAAGCCCGATGGTCACGCTCAATTTCGCCGGAATTAATGTAGTACAGCATCAAATAGCTGTCGATTCCAATGTAGACATCGTGCAGTGACCCGCAAGGAAAGTTGATGCGCCGGTCGATCAAAAGATCCACTCCGAAGGCGTTAATCAGTTGCAAGTTCGTGGGTGCCAATCGCTCACCGTCAACGGCAAGAACCCCGGCTGCAACGAGTTTATCGGCCGTCTCCCGATCACTGGGGCTTAGGTCGGCGCTCCTAAACGGGTGCCCAATCATCAGGCACTGGGCCAGTTCTAAGCCGGCATAATCGGCTAATACTGTAGCGAAAAACTCGGCAACGTTAGGTGCAGATGCATGATTGATCGCCGAAGGCAAAGAGCCATAAAGAGAGCTACTGGCAATATATTTATAGAGCTGGTGAAAGCCAATCCGTTCCAGGTATTCTCGCAGCGCATCGACGCCTGCGGCAGTAGAAGCAGATAGCGGTTCCGGCTTGAAAGTCGAGTTTAAATTTTGTGATAACATATTTAGACTTGCGCCTCCTTTTTCAATCCATTGATACAACCAAGACTATCTACCAGTAGACCACTTTGAAAAAATCGCTGCAGCGTGCGAAGTGTCGTATCTTCTGGAATACCGTACTCATAACAAGTCTTGAAAGCAATCTCAGAGGCAGTTCTGTCGCCCTGTTCCACTTGAGAGCCAAGGCTGCTCAGGTAGCTCCCCAGTTCCTCTCGTTCGAATCGGATCTGGTTATATGTAGTGGATAATATGAATCCCTTTTCCTTTCTACTGTATTCAAAATCCGGGTGGAAGCGCATCACATCTTCAGGCGCGATCTCCTCTTGCATGTGTGTCGCTATCATTTCGTCTAAAACACGCGTAAAATCGTCGGCATCCGTAAATTGTTGTTCGTCGAAAATAATATAACCTAGCGGCCATCGGTCGCTTGCAGCGCACGGACTAATAAGTTTTACCGTTTTGGTAACCATGTTGAGCAGGAAGCCTGAGACGCAGGCGATAGTTGCAGGTTGAACAACTTCCACTGTTTTGCCCTCTTCCTTTGGCATCTCAACGAGCGCTTCACTAATCTTTGCCACCTCACGCGTAATCAATTGGTCCCGGTCGCCCTGCAGTGTTTTTGTCCTGAATGCACCGGCCAGTGCCTTGGGTACCGTTCCATCGCGCATCATGGACACAACTTCGACGTTCAGCATCTCTTCAGGAGTGAAGGCAGCATGCAATCGGTGTAATTGTTTTTCCGTCAATACCGAGAAGCGGTTAACCCGGCAGCCGTGCGATTCCGAGATGGGCAGCAGTTGACGCAGCCGCTCAACATATTTATCGGCTTGAGAAGTGGTAGTTTGCGGGTAGCCGCCCATTATATCGGCATAATCACCAGCGAATTTTTCATAATCGGGATTATCGAACGGGTCGGTGGCCCAATAGCAAAAACCCCATCGTGCGGCAGGGCCAATACGGTCGTATAAAACTTCCAGAATTTGACGCCACATCGCAGAATTTTCATCGGTGTATTCCCAGACTTTTGCAAATTTTGTCGCGCCGACGCCACAGAACCAACAGCCCACTGTACAACCGTCTGTAAGTTCTATCGCAACCGGCGTGTGAATTAATACGGTGTCATAAGCTCCACTCTCAATCAACGACCGGGCGCATTGTCGCTCACGCCAGGCATGAATGCGCGGATTGCTAGAAGCACATTCTTTCTTTACACGGTCTCGCCACTGCCCTTTGCCGTTAAAGAACGCTCTATAAGCAGGAACGGTTGGATGTGGTATGAGTTCACCACGCTGAACCGCAGCTGCGCAGTCTTCGTCCCATAGTGGTCGCAACCATTCCGGATCAAAACCCAAATTATATTCTTGACCAGCCTGTTTTGTATCGCGCTGAATTAGCTCACGAAATTTTCCGGAAGAACACCACCACTCCAACATTCGCTTCGCTTGCCCGACGGAAATTTCTGGATTCTCCATAGTAGTAACATCTTGAATAGGTTTGCTGTTCATACATCCAACTCCGTTATATCTGTTATATTTTAAAAAGCTTCGTCAGGGGTATGTCCGCCTGACGGTCAGCAAAGTAAGCATTTAAGTCAACCGATCCATGGACCGGCGAGGAGCTCGTTGCTCGTTCCGGTTTACGATGAGCCAGTGCGAGGTACTTAGAGCCCGTCTTGATTAATGTTTTGTGTTTTATGAGATTTGATAACCTCGGTAAAACCTCTTTATCCCACTCCCACTGCTTCTCGGTTTCGATGCTCAGTTGACGCAGGAGTACGTTTTTAGCCTGAGCTGTATCGCAGACGCGATAGATCGCCGCATCAAGGCCGGCGAGTTTGTGAACCGGTGTTGTCGCGCATTTGCGGGTATCTTCAATGCATATGCCACCTTCCACTTCGCTCATTTCAAGCCGAGCACCTTCTTTCCACTCCTTCTGCCAAAGACGTATATTGAGATCCAACAATTCCTTGCCTGGTTTCAATGGATCTGGTCGAGGGGAAAGTTCCTTGCCGAGCGTTTCGAAGGAGTAACTTAAATCAGAGAGCTGGTCTGGAGTGACTGGGTAGATATAACGCCCAAGCCGCAACGGTTCCAGCTCCAGACCAAAATCACTGGCACGCTCAAAGTAGGGACTGAAGCGATGCCACTCGATATTGCCAACGCCAGCCGGTGGGCAAAGGTGGCCTAACAATGACGCCATGTCAGCCATTTCCTGGTACCAATGATCTTGATCTTCAGGAAGGCCGCTCAAGATTATCCAAATTACATTAATGCCAAACTCACGAGCCCACTTCAGCAACTGTAAGTTGGTGGATACCCGACTACCTTTGCCCATCTTTGAAATTGGTTCATTATGAAGACTTTCGATACCAGGTTGAATGGAATGAATACCGGCTGCTTTCAGTTTGCGTACTTGCTCGCGGGTCAGGTTGGCTTTCGTTTCGTAGAAAATAGTATAAGGTTCTGGTCGCGCCGCCAAATCAGGCAGTACAGTGTCAAAGAACTTCATATCGAGAATGTTATCGACTACAGCGAAGCACTGCAAAGAGTGCTGTTTAGCCAGTTGCTCAAACTCTTTAATGACACGGTCCGGCGACTTCGAACGATAAACCATACCGACTCCGTTGAGACCACAAAATTTGCAGTGCGAACGATCGCCCCACCAACACCCGCGCGAAGTTTCAACGAGAAGACTCGGATCTATATAGTGTTTGATGTCCAGTTGAGCCAGTTGCTCAAAGTAGTCGCTCATGTCAGGAATAGGGGTCAAATCGAGATCCGTGACCAATCCACGTGACGGTGGAACCGGAGCTCCACCGGTTTCCATTTGTGCATAAACGCCATCGGGAATTTTGCTGGAATGCAAATTCCGTCCGTCTTCCAAAATATTAATACACAGTTCGGGGAACGAGAGGTCAGCTTCCCCAGATACAACGAAATCGAGCCAGGAAAAATTCCTGATGTTTGCGAGCCCCATCGGGCCTTCACAATTACTTCCACCAATCACTGTAACAATATCTGGATCAAGCTCACGAACACGGCGCAATAAGGCGAGCGATGCGCAGTGCTGCTGGAAAACTGAGCTGCAACCTACAATTTTCGGTTGCTGTGCGACTATTTCCGCAGCGGACGTCTCGATAAGTTGTTCGCTGGCCTCGCGTATCTCTACAGCAGCCCGGGAGAGGTCATTATCCTCAAGCAACATATTTATGGCCGCACCGACTTCAATATGGCTCCAACGTGAGTGAAGCATTTTCAATGCCAGTGCAAAATAACCTTCATCATCATGTGTCGCGTCCGGAAAGGCGGCCCGCGCAAAAGTCCATTCGCCCAATAGGATCGTAGCAAGGGTCCCAACGTACATATTACGGGGTAGCCCTATGTTCTGCGCGTGCAACAGATTCAAGTAGTTGACTGAAGAAGAAATGCCAGACCGGGTCAGCGCAGCTTTGATTACGCTGACCCCAAGTGCAGGGTGCTCTGGAGGGCCATACGGTGGAACAACCAGATGCACCATGCTTCTGGCTCCTTCCATACCCATGATATCAGATCCGGGGGAAGTCAAACCAAGTCACCGCTATACCGTATTGGCTACGGCGTTGGCGTTCGCACCCGCATTGGCGTTCGCACCCGCGTTGGCGTTCGCGCCCGCGTTGACGTTCGCGCCCGTATTAGCCGTACCTACAACAGTCGCTCCAACAACAACGACAACGCCAATGGTTTGTGGCGCAACACTCTCCATATCGTCCTCATTAATGACTTCTGATAACGCAATATCTTTAGGATTACGCGGAATTACCAGATGGAATTGACTCGGGTTTTCCTCGTGTACATTGACTTTGAGGTCGTCCGGCAACTTGATTGATGGATCTACTTGAGATAGTTCTTCTTGTAGAATTTTTTTCGGGTCTTTCATTAGCCGACTCTTGTAATCCGGGTCGCGCCACGCTTTAGCGATGATTCGGGCTTCGAGATCTTTCCTTGTATTAACTGGGCGCCGTGGTTTCGGTGTTACTGGTTTTTGGTCACTCATTTTAATTCCTCCTTATGGAATGTGAATTGAAGCGGCATTGGAATTCTGGAACCCCTTTGCTCGCTTGCTACAAAAAATTGTCTATCTAAGAAATTCCCCTTATCACAGCACCAGAGTTATCAAGGTCGAAGTCCGTCAATTGGGGACGTAAAAAAAAATTACTGGAAATAAAAAGTCACACTTTTCACCGAAACACGCCTTAAAATTAGCAAATGCTGAAAATCAGATAAACCTCATAGATGACGAATGTATAAATTTAGTCTATTATATTGTCAAGCAAATAAACAAAATTAATTAAAATGTCTTATTCAGTAATTCTAATTAAGAATTCTAGATTTTTAATATAAGGAAAAACAAGGTCTATTGTATAGAATCGTAAATTTTTTCATAAAGTATTTTATATACCTAAACAGTTTTTGATAATGTCCATATGGAAACTTAAATTCCGCATATTAAAAAACATCTCGGGTTCGAGGCGTCGAGAAAATCTTTATCATCGGCCTTTGAAAACGTCACGGATTTTCGGCAAACAACCGGAGTAAAATATAACTTGCATGGCTGCCTGATGAGTGGCTTTGCAATGATGTACATATTCAGGACAAATCATTGCTAGATTTTCAGCGTTGTTGGGAAGAAGATGCAGGATAAAGCAACTTACAAAATGTTTTTAGCTCAACCACACACCTTGCGATGCAAATTCCGAAAAGTCCTGGATAACGTCGATTCTAAAGACCTCAAGCCTCTTTTGGGGGATTTTATTAAACGCCTTCAATGTAACAAAGTTTTGGAAAATTAGGTTTTCTTGGAGAATTCTTATTTGATTCCCATTGAAGGTTCGCAGTACTTTTCTCCCGAAAAGGTCTGTTGCCCTGGTTGCCTGAAAAAACAAACTCGCTACCATCATCAAATTCTACAGGCCGTCATTGTCCATCCCGACCAGAACCAGGCTTTCCCTTTGGAACCAGAGGAGATTAAGAATACTGATGGTAATGAAAAGCACGATTGTAAACTCAATGCGGGCAAAAGGATTTAAATAAATTTCGACGTGGCTAAGCCTGACGATCATAAAGTCATGTTTAGAAAACTCAAAATTCGTCGAACAGTTGAAAAAATGCATGAGCTTGAAATCTCGGACGAAAAAAATAACCTCCATATATATCGTTGATTTCAGTGCCCATCAGGTAGACCTTACTATAGATAAAAAAGCGGGTGAGATTTGCTGGAAATATGTAAAGAGTGAAATTCATCAAAAAGTTGACGGGGCGTCACAAAATTACAGTAAAGTCAATGAATTCGACAAAAGCTACCATTCTACCTTTGTTTACCGTACATGATGACCCAAAAGATGCCGTGGTCGCTTCGCATAAGTTGTTAGTTCGAGCCGGTTTTATTAAAAGACAAGCCTCTGGTTTTTATATTTTTTTACCTTTTGCCTTAAAAATCAGGCAAACTATCGAGCAAATTATTCGAGAAGAGCTGACAAAAGCCGGCGGCGTCGAAGTTGAATTGCCAGTTTTAACCACAGCAGAGCTATGGGAAAGTTCCGGCAGGTGGGACGCCATGGGTAAAGAGATGATGCGCATGAAAGATCGTCATGACAATCAATTTGTTTTAGCGCCTACCCATGAAGAAGCCATGACATGGCTGGCGAAACACTTTTTGCAATCATATAAACAACTTCCTTTGAACTTATTCCAGATTGGAAATAAATACAGAGATGAAATTCGTCCAAGATACGGTTTAATTCGTTGTCGTGAATTTGTAATGAAAGACGCTTACTCTTTTCACCTCGATGAAGAGAGTCTCGATGAAACGTACCAGACAATGAGCATTGCCTATAAAAATATTTTCAAAAGGTGTGGTCTCGAAACGATCGCGGTAGAAGCTGATACCGGCGCCATGGGTGGTTCGGCCAGCGAAGAGTATATGGTAGCTTCTGAAATTGGAGAAGAGACTCTTCTTCTTTGTATCGATGAAGAGTGCAATTTTCGCTCGAACCAGGAAAAGACCGAATTTGTTCCCGTAAATGCATATAATGAAAACAAAAATGGGAATAAAGCAACGAAAGTACCCACTCCGAATAAAAAAACAATCGAAGAAGTATCCGAATTTTTGAAAGCCGAGACGCAGAGTTTTATAAAAACTGTAATATATGAAAACAAAGAAAATATAGTCGCCGCCTTTTTGCCCGGTGATCGCGAAATAAACGAAGTAAAATTGACAAACATAAGCGGTTTTAGCGACCTGGAAATGGCTTCAGAAGATTCCATTGAAAAATTGACTGGGGCAGAACCAGGGTATGCCGGCCCCAGCGGTTTAAAATATTCGCATGGCGAAGAGGTAGAAACAGGCGCATCGGTAAAAACAGTTCACCTGTTTTTTGATCGTAATATAAAAAATCGAGGCGGTTTAACCAGCGGCGCCAATGAAACCGGAATGCATATGGTAGATCTGGAAGAAGGACGTGATTTTCAAATCGATGAAAATTGTCTTGCCGATCTTGTTTTAGCCAGGGCAGGAGACGGCGTTCCTGGGTTTTCGGGCAAAGTTTTAACCGAAACAAAAGGCATAGAGGTTGGTCATATTTTTAAACTGGGCAAAAAATATACCAACGCTTTTGACGTCTCGGTTTTAGATCAGAACGGAAAGCCACTGAAACCAACGATGGGAACATATGGAATAGGCGTCGGTCGTACAATTGCAACCATAGTGGAACAAAACCACGATGACAAAGGAATTATCTGGCCTGAAACGGTAGCTCCTTTTTACTATCATCTTATTGGAATTTTCAAGAATACGGAACAAAAAGAGCAGATAAATAAACTTTATGACCAAATGGTGGAAGCCGGAGCATCCGTTTATTATGATGATCGAAAAGAGAGCCCCGGCGTTAAATTTAACGACGCAGATATAATCGGGTTTCCCTGGCAGATTATTGCCGGAAAAACATTTATTGCCGAAGCAAAAATTGAGTTAAAAAACAGAAGAACCGGCGAGCGAACTATAGTTGATGTGGATGAATTTATAAAGAACACCATGAAAAGAAACTAGAAATAAACAGAAACAAAATAAATTTAAAAGGAATAACATGTCATATAAAATAATTGAAAACCAGGATGCGGAAGTATTTGAAGCCCTGAAATCGGAAGATGAACGCGAAAAAAACACGCTGGAGTTAATTGCCTCAGAAAATTTTACCTCCAAAGCGGTGATGGAAGCCTATACCTCGACTTTAACGAATAAATACGCAGAAGGATACCCCGGAAAACGATACTATGGCGGATGCGGACCGGCAGACAGTGTGGAAACAATTGCCATAGAACGAGCAAAGACTCTGTTTAAGGCTGATTATGCAAATGTGCAACCGCATAGCGGAGCGCAGGCAAACATGGCGGTATTTCTGGCAGCCCTGAAAGCTGGTGATACTTTTTTAGGTATGGATCTTTCTCACGGCGGACACTTAAGCCACGGCTCTAAAGTAAATTTTTCTGGAATGTTTTTTAACCCGGTTGGTTACACGGTAGATGAAAAAACCCATTTAATCGATTATGACAACATGGCGAAACTCGCCCGAGAACATAAACCCAAACTCATAGTGGCTGGTTTTTCAGCCTATCCCAGACAATTAGATTTTAATAAATTCAGGGAAATTGCCGATGACGTTGGGGCTCTGCTTATGGCGGACATTGCCCATATCGCGGGCTTGGTTGTAGCAGGTCTGCACCCTTCTCCTATTGACACAGCTGATTTTGTAACTACTACAACGCATAAAACCCTGAGAGGACCAAGAGGCGGTTTAATCGTTTCGAAAAATGCTGATTATTTTAAAAAACTCAACTCAAGGGTATTTCCCGGAACACAGGGCGGACCTTTGATGCATGTTATAGCCGCGAAAGCTGTAGCTTTTGGCGAAGCCTTGCAACCTGAATTTGTTACTTATCAAAAAGATGTACTGGCAAATGCTAAAACTCTGGCTGAAACGTTAATGCAACGTGGTTTAGAACTGGTTTCGGGAGGAACGGAAAATCATCTTTTAATTGTAAATACTTTTGCAACAAAAAATATTACAGGAAAAGATGCCGAGGCAATACTCGAAAGAGCCGGTTTTACAACCAATAAAAACGCCTTGCCATACGATCCAAACCCGCCAATGATAGCCAGTGGAATTAGAATGGGCAGCCCTGCGTTAACTTCACGGGGTTTGCAAAAAACAGAATTTATTCAAATAGGAAATTTAATTGCTGACGCTTTAGATCAACCTGATGATGCTAATATTGAAAGAATTCGGCAGAAAACACTGGAAATCTGCGAACAGTTTCCTATGGATAGGTTCCACCTGGATTAAACGATATGTCCGATGTTTACCAAAACTTTTTTCGATCCTTGCAAAATCTGGATACCAGTAATCCGATTGACGATATCGAAAAGAGTCGTTTGTATTATTTAATTGGAAAAGAGATTCATGAGTCAGCCAATGATATTCAAAACCAGGAAGATTTAGTTCCGATACTTCAAAGGGCGAAAGAAAAACTGGGCCGAGAACTCAGTGTTGAAGCGAATCTCGATACTGCGGTCGATGTACCTGACCCCACCTCGCAAAACCAGAACTCCTCCGACAAAACAAAACCACCCTTAAATACGGAGCAGGCGAACGCTGCTATTCGGTACGACAAAACAACGAAAATTACTTATTTAAATGACATAGCACTGCTCTACCTTCCGGTTTTAATGGAACAAGAGATCTTAAAAGAACTAAATTTAAATAACGATACCGAAACGACTGACCGACTGGCTTCCTCCGGAGTGCGTTTTGGGCAAGATGTCTGCGCAAGTTTTCTACCCGAAGATGAAATTTTCGATAACGAAAAAAGATGGCTAAGAATCGGATTCTCTTTTCATAAGCTTTGCGGGCTCGGTCGAATTATTGCTACATACGAAGAAACTCAAGTAAAAATTGAAATTGAATCTGAAAGGTTTCAACATCCGTTGGCGCAGCATTTTAGCCTCGGGTTTATTCAAGAACTGTTTCGTCTCGTGTATCAACAAGAAAATTTCAACCAGGTAGCGAATGTGCCCGAATGTGAAATATTGGATAATAAGGTTTTGACCATTCAATTTGAAATTTATTCGGATGTGCAAAAATGAAAAACTTTTTTCAGTATAATAATTTTTATAAAAAAGAAGGCGATTTAGTATTTAAAGATGTGGCCTACAGCCGCGCGCCTTTAGGGTATTTTGACGAGCTACTGGACCTGCTTCGAAAAACCCCGGAATTAGATAAAAAGGCGACCGATTTTGCACAAAGCCCTTGGGCAAATTTACAACAGGTCGGTTATAGATCGGCAATGCAACTTTTTATCAGCTTTTTGTATTCTCAGATGGATACGACGAGTTTATCGGGGCATACCATTCAAAAATGTATTCGTACTTTAAACAACCACAGTTTTGGTGAGTTTCAAATTGCTGAACAAAACGCCAACAACGGTATAATTCGAGTTTATGGAAGTCCCGAAGATAAGTTATATGTGGAAAGATATGGCAAAGCTACTCATCCTATATCTGCATTTACTTCCGGGCTGGTGAAAGCTCTATTTGATTTTTCTATTCTGGATAAATCGAGAGTCGATGAAGTTTTAACGGAAAGTATTGGAAATATTTCCACCATAGAACAAACACGCTGCGAAGCCGAAGATAGTTCCTTCAGTGAATTTTTGGTCAGCCGAATATAATTAGACTGGCTTTCTTTAGTAATTGGAATCAATAATTAGACTCAATCATATTTTCTGCCGCTTGCTTGTTTTGAAAGGCGGTTGAATTGGATGGGTCATGTTCTAATGCTAAATTAAAATCTGTAATGGCTTTGTTCGCAAAACCCTGTTTGTAATAAATCGTTCCACGCAAAGTAAAACATTTGGACAATAAAACAGGATCGTCCGCCATTTCTACAATGGCAGTCAGTTCTTCTTCAGCCGATTCAATCGATTGCATGCTGCCGTCTTTTAAATAAGCGCGCGCAAGTAGATACCTGGCTCGAAACGCTGGTTGTCGCAGGCTAATGGCTTTTTGCAGGTCTTCGAAAGTAGAACTGCCGGGGTAATCAGCAGCCAATTTTGTTTCCGTTATAGCTAACAGAATATTATATTGCTGGTTCGCGTCAGCTTTTTTCTCAGCTCTACCAAAAAGAGCAATAGCTTTATCATAAAGTTTTTGATTCTGGTAAATTTTACCAAGGTTAAACAGAGCCATATATTTTATTTTACTATCTGCTTCATCCTGAGAGACAACGCCTTCGTATTCTTGTTCGGCTTGCATATAAAGACCTTCGGTATAATACAAGTTTCCCAGGGCCAGCTTAAGATCTATGTTGTCAGGATTATCGCTTAACTCTTTTTTATATAAATGAATCGATTTATGAGGGTGACCTGCCTCAGCGTAAACTTTTCCCAGCAAAGTTATAAATTCCGTATTTTTCGAGTCCAATGCATACGCCTTTTCTAAAGCATAAGTCGCATCTTTGTAGTTACCTATTTCATAATATACTCTACCCAGGTTATAATAGGCATTTGCTTTTTCCAGCTTCCCGGTCGATAAATCGATGGTTTTTTGCAGGTAAAACATGGCATCATTCCAGTTGGAACGTGAAATTAAAACCTTACTTAGCGCAGATAAAATTTCTGTATTGCGAGGGGAGTTTTCAAGAGCTTTACGCAACGACTTTTCTGCTCCGTTTATATCACCAAGATCTTCATATAGACGGGCTATATAACGATACGTGGAAGATTTTTCTGCGCCATAAGAGAGCGATTTTTCCAGGTTTGCCATGGCTTCGGCTTTTTTGTTATGCAATGATTGTACATAGGCAAGATTATAATAGTATTTTGCACTGCGTGGATATAACTCTATGGCTCGTTTAAAATAGATTTCAGAGTTGCCATAATCGCCCTGTTGGCCAAACAAAATTCCCAACTCAGCCGCCGATTTATGGCGAGACTCGGGAGGACCGGGAGCATCAAGCGCACGCAAAAATGAAATTCTAGCTTCCGCAAAGTTACCTTCTCTTTTGTAATACAAACCTTTGTTATAATTGGCCAGAGAGTCGTTTTCTATATCTTCCAGGGTATCTTGTGCTGCTTTTGTATCGCCTTCGGAATATTGTAAATCTGCTTTTAATATTAAAGCTCGGCTACTGTCAGGTTTTATCTGAAGCGCCAATTCCACTTGAGACAAAGCTTCATTGGGTTTACCTTTTTTTTTAAATAAACGCGCGTTATTATAATAGGCGAAAAAGTTTTTAGGGTAATATTTTTGCGCTTTATTGTAAAATTCCTGCGCCATGTCAAAGTGGGTTTGCTCTTCGGCTAGAATACCTAGATAGAGCAGCGCATACGATTTTATTTTTGCATCTTTATTCGTTTGTAAAATATCTGAAAAACGATTTCGAGCTGAGTCAATATAATGCTGTTTATAGAGTTTAATGGCGGCCAGAAGTTCAGGATCATCCGGCAGATCTATCGCATCAGGCTTTTCAGCCCAGTCGCTACTTATATCTGATTCTGGAAAATTTTCAAATTTGGACTTACCCTCAGAGCCTGTTTTCAACTCTTTCAGGTAATAAATCCCTCCAAAAGTAACTCCCGCTAAAACAATAATTACCAGTGTAATAAAAGACCACGGAAACCTACTTCCCGATTTTGAGTCTGTACTCATTTCAATACGGTCTTTGGATTTCTGATTTTCTTGAAGTGAAAAAATTCGGTTTTTTTGCGATTCGGACATATTATTTCATTATCTCTTCTTTATAGTACGTATCTAATATTCCATTAATAAAACGTTCTGAATCATCTTCACCATACTCTTTAGCCAGGCGAATAGCTTCATCAATTACAGATTTATACGGTATATCAGTTTTCATCAATTGATAAATTGATATTCTAAGCACAGCGCGACTTACATGGCTTATTCTTTCAATTTTCCAGTTGGTTGAATACGTTACAATAGCCTTATTAATAATTTCGGAATATTCCTGAACTCCTTTAACAAGATTCAAAGAAAATTCTTTTTCATCATCCGGTATTTTGTAGTCTATCCAGTCAAAGGTTGATATTTCTTCTACGGTACGATCGTTAAATTCGAGTTGGTATACGGCCTGCATTGCGAGAACTCTGGCACGGTGTATTTTCATGTGTAATTAGATATTGGCTTCTTGAAATGTTTTTAATTGCCCGATTAGAGCCTGGGCGGCGTCAACTCCCTTGTTCCCGTATTTAATTCCGGCCCGGTTTAAAGCTTGTTCCACAGAATCTGTGGTTAACACGCCAAAAGAGATTGGTTTTTTATAATCGAGACTGACTCGCATGACTCCATTTGCACAACTGCCTGCGACAAAGTCGAAGTGTGGAGTTTCTCCTCGAATGACAGCTCCGAGTGTGATTATGCCTTCAGCTTTAGACGCTGCAAATATTTTTTCGCACATAAGTGGTATTTCAAAAGCGCCAGGCACTTTAAATACTTCAATATTAGATTTGTTGACACCACTGTTTTCCAGGGTCTCCAGCGCACCTTTTAATAAGGATTCAGTAATATAGGAATTAAATTCTGCAACAACAACAGCGATTTTTACGTCAATCGATTGCCCAGAACCTTTGTACATTGCGACACTATCTTTAGCCATAATTTTATCCCGAAATCTTTTTTATGAGTACATACGATTTGCCTGGTTCGTCAAGACTTATTTCACCATTTTCTAACAATTAGAGGTGGATAAAATCTGCAAATTCTAATGAAAAGGTTGGCCAGAGAGAGAATCGAACTCCCGACACGGGGATTTTCAGTCCCCTGCTCTACCGACTGAGCTATCTGGCCTTATTTTTCTAAACATAAACAATAATTAACTAACTAAACGTAAACCACTTTTTAATGCTATCATCGATTGGATTAAAAAATGGTTTAATTTTTACTTTTGGGACGAAGTACCATAGTCATAAGTCGCCCTTCTAATTTAGGATGTTTTTCAAGAACAACTACACCCTCAAGTTTTTTTACAAAGTTTCGCATTTTTTCAAGCCCGAGTTCGGTATGAGCCATCTCTCGCCCTCGAAATCTCATGGTAACTTTAACATTATCACCATCGTTAATAAACGATTCAGCCAAAGAACATTTTCGATCAAAATCGCCTACGTCTATCTTAGGCCCCATTTTGACTTCTTTAATCTGAATCGTTTTCTGGTTACGTTTTGATTCTCGGTCTTTTTTAGCTTTCTCAAACTTAAATTTCCCATAATCAACAATACGCACGATCGGGATTTCCTGACCACCTGCGATTTCCACTAAATCAACTTCGGCTTCTTTCGCCTGTCTCAATGCTTCACTCGTCGCTACAACATTGGTCCCGTCTTCTCCAACCAGTCTCACCTTTGCTTCGGTGATCTCCTCGTTTAAACGGTTTTCACGAACCTGTCTTCTGCGTGGGTTATATCCTCTTCTTCTGCGTATTGCCATAATATGAGTAAAACGCCTTCTAGCTGAAAAGTTCCTTCATGTCTGTTCGTTCCCATGTGAAACTATCTTCAGAGCGGCCAAAATGACCGTAAGAAGCGCTCGGTAAATATGGAATATTACGTAAATTCAGTTTTTCACGAATACCTTTTGGAGATAGATCAATGTCTGTTCGAATAATATCTTCTATTTTACTCTCTGGAAGCTTACTCGTTCCAAAAGTGTTGACCAAAACAGAAACCGGTTGTGCAACTCCAATCGCGTACGCCACTTGAACTTCACAAGCAGTTGCCGCGCCAGCTGCAACAATATTTTTTGCAATGTATCGCATCATATATGCCGCACTTCGGTCTACTTTAGAGGGGTCTTTACCACTAAAAGCTCCGCCACCGTGTCTTGCATAACCACCGTAAGTATCTACGATAATTTTTCTACCGGTAAGACCGCAGTCTCCATGTGGTCCGCCAATAATAAATTGGCCAGTTGGATTAATTAAATATCGTGTATTTTTCAAGAATTCAGCCGGTAAAACATCTTTAATAACCGTTTCTACTATTGATTCTTTTATTTGATCATGGCTAACACCGGGATCGTGTTGCGTCGAAACAACAACTGTTTCAACTTCTACCGGTTTGCCTTCTTCGTATCGAATAGTTACCTGCGACTTAGAATCAGGTCGCAAAAAGCCGATTTCTTTACTGTGTCGCACTTCTGCTAACTTTTTCAGAATTAGATGAGAATGGTAAATAGGCATTGGCATGAGTTCTTCTGTTTCATTAACAGCGTACCCAAACATTAAGCCCTGGTCTCCAGCTCCTTCTTCTTTGTGTAGACCATCACCAGTAACACCCATGGCGATATCCGAAGACTGGGAATGAAGCAATACTTGTACGTTAGCTTTGTTGGCATCAAAACCAACTTCTTCGCTATCGTATCCTATTTTGTGAATAAGTTCTCTTGATATCGATTCAATTTTTTCTTTACTGATTTGTTCAGTAGCTGAAACCTCTCCGGCAACAGTTAAGTGATTGGTTGTAATTAAACACTCTGCCGCTACTCTAGCGCCAGGGTCGACCGCAAGGTATGCATCAAGTACATTATCCGATAATTGATCACAAACTTTATCGGGGTGTCCTTCTGATACAGACTCTGATGTAAATAAAAAGTTTTTTCTTTCGTTCATTGTTGCCAAAATTAACGATTCATTCATTCAGAAAAGCCTTTTTCTTGGTTGGAACATAAAAACTTACGCCACCTCTCCCTGGTTACTGCAATCGGGACTTCTATTTTTGCACTTATACCAGTAGATAAAAACCTAGGTTTCAAACCAGTTTCGGTGGAATAAATTTGAAGCTCCTTATCTTGACTTGCATATAATAATTGGTGTTCAAGATTCAAACCGAAATATTTAGAAAAGTTTTCATCCAAAACCAGGGGTAAAAACAAAATTTGGATTTTATTAGAACAGTGTGGTAGATCTTTTTCGGCAAACTCCAGCAAAGTTGAAAAGGACCTGTTTAAACTAGCATCTGTGGAAATATAGGAGAGTGCAACGACTGTATCTGCTACAGCGGTGTTAACCACATGGTTATCCTTACCATTTGCGATGGAAATTGCATATATAATGGCTTCTTTTGGTTTGCCTTTTTTATTTTTAGTCGAAAAACCAACGGGATGAACTATAACACTCAATACGTTTGAATTACTGCTTTCAACACAATCTTTTAAAGAGTTGCATCGAATGAATTCAAAATCTCTTAATATAGATAACAAACCAATGAATTTCTTTTTGGCTTGCCACTCTTCCGGTTTTTTATTTGTAAAGTCTGAATTTTTTGAAAGTTGCGTCCAGGCCAGGTCAATACTGGTTTTAGAAGTATAATTATAAACGTATACAATGGTTAATAAAATAACCCAGAATACAAAATTCCAAAATATAAAGTTTTTCTTTAGGTTGTGAAGTTTCAAGGAAATTCAGATACCACTGTTCATTAGAAAACTTGATCTATTGCGGTCGCGTTCTGTCATGGTTAATTTTATTATATACAAAAAGAGCCAGATACCCGGTAAGTAGCCCGGTAAGAACATCAACATTACCGATGTAACTTTGTAAAATATCAATTATCTTTTTCACGAGGTTGCTTAAAACCAAAACCCCTAGAACCGACCCGATCATCCCAATTACCAGACCGCCCGCAAACCCACCAAGTAGATCTTTTCTTTTTATATAGTAAAAAATCCAACTTAAAAATAGACCCAGTAAAAAATATATAGCGATGTCTAATAATAAATTCATAATGTTTGTTCTTCCTGTACCAAGGTAATAATTTTAAAGCCGATGTCAACCAAGCTTTCGTTTACTGTAAGGAAGGCAGGAATATGTGGATAAGGAATACAGGAAAAGATAAGAATTAAGAAAAGATAATTGGACAGGAATAACAGGAAAAGAAAAGCAAGAGATTTAGACAGGATTTACCGATTAACAGGTTAAGAGATCAGAATTGAATTGAATTTCAAAATATTATTATATCATAATCGGTTTTATGAATTTGAGCATCGCTATCCTCTTAAATCATGTTAATCCTGTAAATCCTGTCCATGAATCTTCTCTCCTCTTTTCCTGTATTCCTGCCTTCCTTGCTAAAATCTTTCTCCCTTGCCTTACTATACCTTTACAATACTGAAATACAGGTTTCGTGCCCGGCCATTTCATCTTTGTCTTTCTTGCGCCGTAGACAAAAAAACTTTTTGTGGATTCATAGTTCGCTAAAGGTCGTTTAACCTTGACGGGGTATCTTTGACTTTTGACATATACCATGATAGGCAATATGGACGGCACCGCAGCCGACGAACTTTTTAAAAGCAACCAGGGTTTAACTTACAAAGACTTTTTAACTTTGCCTGGTTATATCGACTTCGCCCCTAATGACGTTTCACTTGAAACGGAGATTACAAAAAACCTTAAACTCAAGGTTCCCATTATTTCGAGTCCCATGGACACAGTTACCGGAAGCGCGATGGCAATTGGCATGGCCCTTGTTGGCGGGATGGGAATTATCCACAATAACAACACTATTGAGCAACAAGCATGCGAAGTCGAAAAAGTAAAAAGATACGAAAACGGTTTTATTATAGAACCGATCGTACTTTCCCCCGAACACTCGATATCTGACATCGACCGAATAAAACATGACTATGGTTTTACTGGAATTCCAATTACACAAGATGGTACTCTAAAAACAAAACTGATTGGAATCGTTTCTAATCGAGATATCGATTTTGAAAAAGACCGATCGAAAAAATTAGGCGAAGTAATGACCACTGAGTTAGATACGGCTCAGGAAGGAATTTCTCTGGCTGAAGCAAATAATATACTAAAACAGAAGAAAAAAGGAAAACTACCTATCGTTGATAAAAACGGTTTGCTGGTTTCTCTAATGAGCAGGTCCGATTTAATAAAAAACAAGGACTACCCTTTTGCCAGCAAGGACGAACGCAAAAGATTAATTGTAGGAGCTTCGGTTTCCACACATGCTCAAGATCGAGATCGTGCTTTAGCGCTTATAGACAAAGGGGTCGACTTGCTGGTCATTGACGCAGCGCAAGGTTACTCCTCGTATCAGATCGACTTTTTAAAATACCTGAAAAAAACGTATCCCGACTTGAATATTATGGCGGGAAATGTGGTTACCAGTGAACAAGCTACGGCTCTTGTTAAAGCCGGAGCAGACTGCCTTCGAATTGGTATGGGACCAGGATCCATATGCATTACACAAGATACTATGGCATGTGGCCGGGCCCAGGCAAGCGCCGTATATCATACTGCGAAAACAGCTCGTGAACTTGGTGTTTCTGTAATTGCCGATGGCGGTATAACCAACATTGGTGATATTACGAAAGCTTTGGCCATTGGAGCTTCGGCTGTTATGGTCGGTAGCCTTCTCGCCGGAACCCAGGAAGCTCCCGGAGAGTATTTTTATGAAAACGGGGTTAAACTCAAACGTTACAGGGGCATGGCTTCACTCGAAGCTATGGAAGCCGGCGGCGGAAAACGATATTTTGCCGACGATGCGAAAATTCGCGTAGCTCAAGGAGTATCCGGAACCGTAATGGATAAAGGAAGTTTACTTGAATTTGTTCCCTACCTTGTACAAGGGGTAAAACATTCGTTTCAAGATATGGGAATACGCGACCTACCTGGACTGCATAAAAGTCTATACGAAAAAAAGCTAAGATTCGAAATTCGTTCCCTGGCAGCTCAGGTTCAAGGCGGGGTTCATAATCTTTATTCTTACAATAAACCAATTATCGGTGCCGACTAACCAGGAATAGTAAAAAGAGCTTTTACAAAGA
>JBEQLE010000006.1:33050-36558 GCA_040326155.1 Leptospirales bacterium
GGAACGGCAGGAAAAGAATATGGCAGATTTCGTCAGCTTGTTTTCTTTAAGTGTAAAGGTATGGGCTACGATAAATCGCGCCCGCACAGAATTGGTATGTAGTTCGGAATTCGACCGTAGTAGAGACTTGTTTATACTTTTGAAGATTCACGAAGAAGAAGACGGGATTAACATGATTTAAAAAAAAAGAAATAATTAAAACAATAGAACAATTCATAATTAAATAAGCTTTTAAAACTCAATGCAACACTCTTTCTTAACCTGTTAATCATGTTAATCCTGTCAAAAATTCTTCTTCTTTCTTTCTTTTCCTGTCTCTCTTTTCCAGTGCTTCATGCTTTCCTAATACTTATTTTTTCCCATTGGCAAGAAACCCAATCAGCCCGGATAGGCTTGAGATGTTGAGGTCTTTTTTCTCTTGAAGTGATCTGATTTCGTAATTTAAATCGATTTTTTTGTCTTTGCCGGAGACGGCGGGCATTTCGTTTATAACCCAGCCCCAGAATTGACGTTTTAAATTCATTATAGCTTGTGTTTCCCATCGGTTTTGAGACACACTATTGTATAAGACTTCTTTCAGAAATGCGCCGTGTTCTAAATAGTGAAGGAATATCTGCTCTTTTCGAGCTGGAGTTAATTTCACGCTCAGGTAGTTGAATATATATTCTAATTCAATATACATCCAATGTGATATACGTTTAGACAGATTTTCAGGAAAGGCTTTTGCCCATTCGGGTATTTGACCTTCTGTTTTTTTAGAAAAAGTATACACATGCAATTTTTTAATTTCTTTGGGAAAACCGTGCGGCCCTTTCTGAGGAAACAACTTTACCATTTCAATAAATCGGTATACAGTATTTTCAATTAAACCTTTTAATTTTGAAGCGATCTCAAAAGAAACTTTGTCGGGGAATGATCGGGCTTTCATATCGGGTAAATAGGCCCACACTTGTTGGTGATCTACGTCTAAAATATTCCTTGCGAACAAGTAAGAGTTTATGGAATCGTTGACATCCATCGAAAGCAGGTTTTTCGTTTTTATGAAATATGCCATTCCCGCATTGTCCGCAACTTCATTAATAAGTAGTAACTTAACAATTTCTTGTTTTAACGGATGGCGGAATATCGCTTTTTCATATTTATGCAATGATGATGGAAAATATTGTAATAAAGTAGCTTCGTAGTATCTCTCGGGTATTTCGGTATATTCTGACGCCAGGAAAATTTTTGTATATCCCAGCAATATAGAAATAAGTGATCGCGGAACTTTACCTTTGGTCTGCAAGGCGTCTCGAATAACTGCAATCCGTGGAATATTTTCAGAGTTTTCTCTTACGTGTTTTGCTTGAATCAGGTATTCAACCATATCGATAAAATAACGATGTTCCGCTTCAGGCAGATTAGACTGGTAGGCTAAAGACCAATTTTGTCGAAAGTTGTTTGATAAAACCAGGGAGGCCGCTTCATCCGATACTTTCTTCAATAAAGAGTTTCTATCTTCTTTTTTTACCTCTTTTTTTCGAACCAGATCTTCCAATAAAATTTTTAAATTTACTTCATGGTCAGATAAATCTACACCGGCTGAATTATCAATGGCGTCCGTATTAATAAGCCCGCCGAGACGGGAAAATTGAAAACGACCACGAGCGCTGAGACCCAAATTACCGCCTTCAATAACCATTCTGGCTTTTAAATCGACTGCATCCACGCGCACATTATCATTCACAATATCATCAATGTCCTGGTTACTTTCAAGACTCGATTTTACATACGTTCCGATACCACCGTTAAAAAGCATTTTGACAGGCGCAACTAGAAGCAGACGAATTAACTCTACTCCGGTAACCGCTTGTTTTTCGGTGCCCAGGCTTTTTCTCATCGCCGTAGACAGAGAAATAGAAATAGCTTCGCGCGCGTATACGCCTCCGCCAGATGATATAACTTTTTTATTATAATCGCTCCATTGTCCGTTGGTTTCAAACAGACGCTTTCTCTCTTGAAAGCTTTTTTCACAGTCCGGGTCAGGGTCAAGAAAAATATGGCGATGATTAAATGCACCAATTAATTTTATCTTTTTGCTTAGCAACATTCCATTGCCAAAAACATCACCGGCCATGTCTCCGATGCCAACAGCTGTAAATTCATCTTTCGCAGGGTTCAGATTTTCAGTATAAAAATGCCATCGAACCGATTCCCAGGCCCCTTTCGCAGTAATCCCCAACTCTTTGTGGGAATAACCATTTTGACCGCCTGAGGCAAAAGCGTCCGAAAGCCAGAAGTTTTTACTTATAGATATATCGTTTGCGTAATCTGAAAAAGTTGCCGTTCCTTTGTCTGCTGCAACAACCAAGTATGGGTCATGATCATCATCGACCGGTATTGCTATATCTTCTTTAATTAAAGAGCTGTCTCGGTTGTCTGTAATTTCGAGCAGTGAGTTTATAAAAAGTTTATAAGCCCATATGCCATTTTCAGGAATATTAGGAAGATATTTTAATACAAAACCACCTTTCGCCCCGGTCGGAACTATAATTGTGTTTTTTATTACCTGTGTTTTCCAGAGGCCCCAGACTTCACTGCGAAAATCATCTTGCCGATTAGACCAGCGCAAACCTCCGCGCGCTAAGGGACCACCGCGTAAATGGATTCCCTCAAAAAAGGAGTGATACACCCAGGTTTCCACATAAGGACGAGGTTCAAGAACGAATGGAATATCGCCGGGACGAATTTTAAACGAGATCGTATCGGCAGTTGTAAAATATGTGGTCCTCGAAATAGCTAAAATAATAGATTTTAAACTATCTAGAAGCTCTTTTTGAACCAACGTAGCTGGCAAGACTTGTTCAATTTCAGCCTTTTTCTTTTCCAGATAGTTGTCAATTTCAGATTCTACTAATGGCAGTGCCGGAACATGTTTTTTTACACTCTCGTGTATTTTTGTATTACTAAGACGTGGTTTCAAAATCGTTAAAAACCGGTCTTCAGCACTGAATATAATGGCCAGAGCGATATTCGGGTTTCGTTCCAGGATATTTTTTACTAATACACGAGAATACCCTTTACGAACCTGAACCAGATAGGCGATTAAAGCTTTTAAAAGCTCAATCTGGTGAATATTCAACCCGGAACCGGCAATTAACTTGTTCAATGGCTCTGAACTTGCCTTTTGAGCAAGTATATACTGAAAAGCGTCGCATAAACGTTTTAACAGCTCCGTGTCTTGAATGGGTTGCTTGTTATACGTAACATGAAATTTATAAACATGAATATCTTCGTCTTTATAATTGAAAGTATAGAGCTCTTCATCTAGAACGTCCAAACCCAGGTTACTTAAAACAGGCACCATATAACTCAGTGTCTGGGATTTCTTTAAATAGAGAGTCAAAGAAGAGTTCTTTTTTTCTTTGTTATAATTACCTCTAATAATTTCGCCATGCTCTTGTATTTGTAATAGCGTTTGAATATCGCGAACTGCAGAAGAAATTGTGTTTCTAGCCCGATATTCAGC
>JBEQLE010000006.1:36568-90335 GCA_040326155.1 Leptospirales bacterium
CTGGAATTTGCGGAATCAATTCGTTGCGAATAGAGTATAACGTTTTCGCAAGAAAAACATTTTGTAAGTGGCGATTTAGCTTATGCTCCCAGCCAATTAAGTGATTATACAAATCAAATTCAAAATCTTTTAAAGCGGAATTTCTGTGAAGTTTTTTTGCAAGAGCTTCTGGAAATGAAATATCATATAGTAAAAATACGATAGAAGATAAAACCCTGCTGATTTCAGTGTGAACTTTTACGCCTTTTAATTGAAATTGCTCTGCAAGCCGTTCGGCAACCGAATCGTCATAATCGGACAATGGCCACAATAGCAACAATTGAAAACGAACCGGTCCTCCCGCTGACTGTATTAACAACATACTTTCTACTTTCATTCGCGCATTGTATACGAGTTCACTGAAACTTAAAAACATGTCTAACGGAGTAATAAGACGATAATCGAGCGGAAGCAGGTTTGCCACATGCAAAAAGTCTGCAAACTCAATTTGTGATTCCACATTTTTTAACCGGGTATTCACAATTTTCAACTTTTCTTTTAAATATGGAATATCGGCCGTACTTGTAGTCTCCGCTTTTCGAGTGAAGAGTCCGGCAATAAGGTTTTCCCCAATCTGAATAACAAAAATGTTACCTTTTCTATTTATATATTCAATGATTTCGGAACGATAAAAACTTAACGTCTCTTTAGCTTCAGGAAGTTCATTTTCTACACGTTCGGCAAATTGGGGCGATTTAAACATTCCCAGATTTTTTTTCGCAGTTTTTAACCCAAAGAAAATGAAATTATCCAGGCAGAGCCAGTCGAGCAATTCTCGCTCTTCCCCGCCAAAAGGAAGGTCATAAATCTGTGACTTCATCTCTCCAAAGTCGTTCGTTAAAAAAGCCAGATTTTCAAACAAAGCAAGAATTTCCTGCTTTAATAATTCTACATCTAGTTTTTCCGTATAATCAATAATAATATAGGCGTGAAATTCATCGGAATACTCTTCTTTTCCATTTTCGGATATACTGAAACTGGTAAGTTTGTGTTGAGATCGGTTTACTCGATACAACGTATATATATAAGTTTTAATTCTATAGTTTCGCGAATGAATAAAATCCATTAAACTATCTTTCAGAAATTTAGCGTCTGGAATAATAAGTTCAATAACGTGAGCGTTTGGTATCCAGAATTCGTCTGGAGTTTTGCGTATCTCGACTTTCCCGGTGTATTCTTCTTCTTTTTTACTCTTTGCTTCGGTTGAATATATAAATTCAAAACGATTGAACAAAAATTGTGCCAGATCTTCTTCAGCTAGAAAATTCAGGTACTCTTTCGGAACTCGCGATGAGTACAAACGGACAAACTCTGAAAGAAGGTCTGTTTTGACACCCGGGTAGGCATCATTCACTTTTTTCTTAAGTAGTATTTCAACTTCTTCGAAAAGTTTTGCTTTGTTTTTGGTTGTGGTTGTTTTATTAATATTCATAGATAAACTTGAGTTTCTTTATTCCTCTTTAATTAAGTCGATTACCAACTTTAATTTCTCTTTTTCATTATTCTTCAATGGGTTTTCGACTAAAATATGCATATCCTTATCTGTTTTAATAGAATGAAACAAAGCAAAGGAGCCTTGTGGATAAGAGTTTTTATTCTGGAAATCGACGATCATCATAACAGGTATCCTCAGTTTATCAGTAAGGAAGACGGTGTCAAAGTATTTTAAGTTTTTTTCAATTTCTCGTTTTTTTGTTTTATGGTTTAATATATACTCTTTGATTTCTATTGCTGTTAAAGTTTTATTGTTATCTGAGACATTAGAGTAGTTTGAATAGGAGGGTTCAAGCAACACAATTTTTTCGCCCCGTTGCATAAAATGATGAACAAACAGAGCCATCGCAGAGCCGTTCCCTTTCCCAAGTATAAATATTTTTTGCTTATCGATATTAATTTGCAACCGCAACGCTTCCATGGAGCGATACGCATCGAGATACAGGTGTCTAAGATAATAATCATTTTTATTTAATAAATTTTCTTTAAAATATCCGTAACTCGCTTGAGCCTCTTCTTTTGAAGTTGATTCTTCGCTATCTACACCTTCACTTTCTGCAATCCTCATATTTTCTTCATGTCCGCGCAAACAAACAATAAATAGACTTAGCCCAGCGTCCGCATATTTCTCATATTCTTTTATATCTTCCATGTAATCAGGAAAAACAATAAGTGTAGGAGTCTTTTTTAACAATTTTACTGGTGCTATAAGTTTTGCCGTTAAACGGTATTTATTGATACCTGTAAACTCTAAATCGATTATTTTTCGTGGTTTTTTAATACTGGTTTTTTTCGATACAACTTTTAATTCCAACGGAATTTTTTTAAGCTTTTGAAGTTCACTTTTCCAGAATTTTTCCCAATCAAGAGGTTTTTCACCTGCAATTGGTTTCGTTTGAAAATATGTATCGAAATCAGTCATAGTTTTCTTTTTCGGTGTTTATGCTTTATTTAAACAGTGCAGTAAAACCGCTTTAACGGAGTGCAGTCTATTTTCAGCCTGGTCAAAAATACGAGAACGGTCAGATTCGAACACCTCTTCTGTTATTTCTTCCCCTTTATTTGCAGGAAGGCAATGTAAGATAAAAGGTTTTTTATCGGCTTTGTTATAGAGCTCTTTATTGAGCTGGTAAGGTTGTAAGTCACGTTTTCGAACCTCGGTTTGGCTTTCATCACCCATGGAGACCCAGACATCTGTATAAACTGCGTCGCAATCGGAAATTGCCTTTTCCGGATTTGTTTCCAGAATTATTTTCCCATTTAATTTTTCAACGGAAGTTAAAAATTCACGATCTGGCATATACTTTTCAGGAGAACACATTACAACGGTTAAACCGCTAAGGGCTGCCCCTATAGCCATACTGCGACTGACATTATTATTCGTATCGCCAATAAAACATAGTTTAGTTTTGCTTAATATTAATCCATTCTCTTTTAAAGTCGCAAGATCGGCAATAATTTGAAGTGGATGAAACAAATCGGACAATCCGTTAATTACGGGGATATCGCTAAAACGTGCTAATTGCTCCAGCGTTTTATGAGACTTGGTGCGTATTACAAGTGCGTCTAAATATCGAGAAAATACTCGAGCCGTATCGGGTATGCTTTCGCCTCGGCTTAATTGAATATCTTGAGAATTGAGATAAATTGCATTTCCACCCAGTTGAGAAATTCCAACTTCCAGTGAAATTCGGGTACGCGTAGAAGGTTTTTCAAATAAAATTCCAATTTGCGTAGATGCTAGTTTGTCGGAAACGAGATTCGGGCTGTTTTTAATGCGGATCGTTGTATCGATTATACCGCGAAGGGTTTCGGCGCCAATATCCGTTAGGGTGAGTAAATGTCTGTTCATATCAGGAAAGCGTTCGATAAACCACAATGGCCTCAAGCTTCAAACTGTCGTGTATTTTTTTATACAACGGCTCAAGAACTGTTTTATCTTTCGTCTTTCCTGCGTAAACAAGCCAAAATCGAATGCCTCTTTCGACTCTTGCTTGTACACCTTGTTTACTCAGCTCTTCTGCATACCGTTTCGCGTCGGTTTCACGTTTATAGGCGCCAAGTTGTATTGTATAATACTTATTTGTTGATTTGGAACTTTCATTCACTGTTCTCGGTGTGTTCGATGTAGCCGGTTTGTCGATCTGAGTGGTTTGGGTGCTTTGGGTGCTGTTTTGTCGAGTTACCGGACGTGGCGGCGCATCGAGAAAGGGATCTTCCTGGGTACGTAATGCTGGTTTATCAGGCTTTGAATTTGGTATGGCAACGTTGAGTTCGCCGATTGGTTCAAGAGGAGTAAGCTCGACATAGTTTGAACCTGTATCATTTGCGCTGTTTTGAGAACCCATTATACTATTAAAATCTTCATAGGCAGTATAACCGGAGCTTTTTTGCATACTTCCGGCGTAAAAAGCGGCTCCCACAACTGACAAAATTGCGCCCATCAGAATAAGTATTCTTTTTTTATCGAGATTTACTACATAGACTTTTTTCATTTTGTCTTCCATTTTAACAGCCATAACCAAAGCGGGTCCATCTGTGCTTTTAATTGCTCTAGGTTTTCCCGGTTATCTATCACATAATCGGCCATTTCCTTCTTTTTTTCAATTGAAATTTGTTTTTTTAACCTTTTTTCTACCTGCATTCTGGTTAATTTGGTTCTTGCTAAAGCGCGCGCGATTGCTATTTCTTCAGGAACATACACTACAATAACTTTTTTAACAAGTTTTTCTATCTTTATTTCATATAATAGGGGAACATCATATACAATCATTTTATTTGCGGGGGTTTGGTCGACTGCTTCACGAAACTGTACCCCCACTTCCCGATGAATAATTGTATTTAATATTGATAACGCGTTTTCGTCTTCAAATACCAGGCGAGCTGTATTAGCCCTGTTCAAGTTTTCTCCATCGAAAATCGATTCTCCGTATCGTTGCTGGCTTAAGGGTTCAAGCTGTTCGGTTAGATTATTTCTTACCCGATCGTAACCTTCGTATTCGGGAGTTGTAGCATATCGGGCCAGTTCATCTGCGCGAACCAGAATCGCCCCTTTGTCTTCGAGCATAGCAGCCACAGTTGTTTTACCCGAACCCATAATTCCAGTTAAACCGAAAACTCGATGATATGGCGGGCTCTCTATTGATTTTAAATGCATAATATGATTATCCCTTTTAATTATGATCTAGCGATGATCAACCTTACTTTCAACGTATTTGCGTCTATTTATGGGTAGTCGTCTTTTTTTTCAAAATATGAGGAAATTTACAACATTTGCTTGTCATATTGTAAAGTTTTATTAATTTCGCTACGTATGTCACCTAAATATGAATTCGATGAGACGCGCGATGCAATCGGCGCCGATAAACTTCAAGATAATGAACGCAAGGCTATGTTGGACAAATTCCAGCAGGGTGGCGGTCAAGTTATGAGCGAGCGGGAATTAAAGCAACAAAAGGCCGAAAGAAATCGGGATAAGAATCGTAGCGAAGGCGATGCAAAGCGTCGAAAAGCGGGTGGCTCCAAAGGTGGCAGTAGCCGAGGCGGAAAAGGCGGCGGTTATGGTGCGGTTGATAAGAAACCGGTTGCGCCGGAAAAGGCATACCAGGGAAATTTTACAAACTTTATTTTAAAATTTAGATCGATGGTTGCCGGACTCACTGCTTTCGGAGGAGAAACCGCAAAACCGGCTTTTTTCTCTTTTCTCGGACTCGAAGTAAAACAGGCTCTGGTTGAGTTTAACCTATTAGGTAATGACCTCTTTTTACAAGATCGGGAAATCGGCAAGAAAATGGCTCGCAGTCTTGACAATAAAAGTCCAATTTTAATGGAAGTGCTCGAACGAATGCATTCCGTATTTGACTCGAAAGAATTCAATAAATTAATTGAGTTTAACCAATCGAACCCTAAAGCGATGATTCCCTTTGGAGTTATTGACGAATCCATTAAATTACTCTATAAAAGACTTTATTATTTATATCCATATCAGGAGACCTTAAAAAAAGCATTTTTATATGCAGTTGAAATGTATAAAAAGGAAAGTACCGACAGTAATGAAAAATCTTTGCTCGATCAAAAGAAGAAAAGGTTTATGCGTGATGTTAAAACCGTATTTGTCGATGCCTTCCCGAAACTGTTTCTATTGATATGTCGAATGGATAAGACTGAATATCCACCTTTTTCCGTTTTGCTTGAAAAAGCGATTAACGTAGACCAGGAACAAAAGCTGGGTAAAAGATCAACCGGTGAAAGTTCAGCTCTGGCTTCGGGCATAAGTGGTTTCGATGAAGAAGGTGAAAACAGTGAAACCGATGAGGAGACAGAAGAGAAAGAAGAAGAGGAAGTAAAAGAAAATCCTATTTTACAGACCAAAGAGTATCAATACGGAATGAAGTTGATGAATTCTCGCGCTTTAAAAGATGTTCAAACTGTTCATGACCCCAAAAGTCATTTCTCTTTTTTGAATTTTAATGATAAAGCATACCTTGCCTACTTGTTCTTTATGGAGTTTGATACCGAGATGTCTTTTGTACTTACTACAAATAAAATTCAACTGAATGTCGATTATTCGGGTGGAACAAAAGTCGATTATAAAGAAACTTTAAACGATATTTATGACGAATCGAGAAATATTATTCAAAATTTTGAAAAATACGCTGAAACTCGCGAAGAAGCGACACGCCTTGAAAAGCAACAAGGGGGCAATGCCAATTATGTCGAGCAATCTCAAAGAAAGGAAAAAGCGAAAACGAGAATGGACATGGAAGGAAGAAATACTCGCGGGACCATTCAGTCGTATATGGATAGAGTTACCAGAACGCTGGCCATTCTAATTGCCGATATGAAAGGTGAAAAAAAGATTGTGGATAACATGGACGAGGCTCTCAATTTCGATTCGGAACTCGAAGGGTCCAAACGGCTGAACGGACAGGCTGTAAAACAGTGTATTCTGGAAGCCTACTGCTTCTCGCTTGCTTTAAGTTACCGTCTCTCTGAAGGCGATCTTTTTGGAGGCATTCTGGAAATGACCGACGAAGAGATGGTAAGTTCTTTTGGTAAAACTTACGCTTCGGGTTCATGAGCAAAAAAAACCTGGCTATTATACCTGCCCGTATGGGTTCTACCCGATTTCCCGGTAAACCTCTGGCGCAAATTGCCGGTAAGCCGATGATTCAACGTGTCTATGAAAGAGTTTGCCTGGCAAATTCTCTGGATGAAATAATTGTAGCTACGGACTCCTCCGAGATTTTCACTGTGGTGGAAAATTTTGGCGCAAAAGTTGTCATGACCTCCCCCACTTGTCCAACCGGTTTAGACCGGGTTATAGAAGCTTCTACCTCTTATGACGAATATTCCCACGTTGTCAATATACAAGGCGATGAGCCGATTATAGATCCGGCGACTATTGACGGTGTTTTATCTTTATTTAAAGAACAACCGGGTTGTGAAATTTCTACGGCTGCAATCGCGTTTCAAACAGAAATTGACTTTAAAGATGAGAACCAGGTAAAAGTAGTTTTCGATAAAAACCGTAAGGCAATGTATTTTTCGAGATCTCCCATACCTTATAATGGTTTTTCTAAAGATGCAAAAAACAGCAACGCCTTTAAACATCTTGGTATATATGCATATACAATGGATATTTTAAGAAAAATTAAACATTTAGCACCCTGCACCATCGAGAATATGGAGAAACTGGAACAATTGAGGTTTCTTCATAACGGAATTTCACTCTATGTGTATGAAGCCAGACATGATAGCATTGGCGTCGATACTCCCGAAGACATAACAAAAGTTGAAAAACTCTTAAAGGAAATGGAATTAAACTGACCATGGAAATAAATTGGAAAAAAATATCTAGCGAGTTTCCGATCAACCGTAAAAAGATATGGCTGAATAACTGTGGGGTCTGCCCGCCACCCGATTTTGTAAGTAAACGAATGAAAGCTTATCTCGATGACTACGCGCAAGAGCTGTTTTTATCTCAAAATTTTAATTATGCCAAAGCCAAAGCAAACATAACCAGTCATCTTTGCAAGTTAATTGGCTGCCAACCTATGGAAGTAACTCTGTTGCATAATACCGCTGAAGGCATGAATAATATTGCCCAGGGCCTTGATTTTAACAAAGACGATGTCATTCTAATTGTGGAAGATGAATATCCGAGTAATGTGTATCCATGGGCCCGTTTGTATAAACAAAAAGGGGTGTTGGTAAAATTTGTACCCATTGAAAGAGACCCTGAAAGTTTTTTAAAGGGACTGGAAAAGACGATCGATGAAAACAAGAAGAAAAATATTCGCCTCCTTTCCATTTCCGGAACTCACTGGATTACAGGGATGCCTTTCCCCCTTGAAAAAATAGGCCAACTCTGTGCGCAGCATAATATCTTTTTCTGTGTCGATGGAGCGCAACTTGTGGGTATGTCTCCTGTGGATGTAAAAAAAATGAAAATAGACTTTATGGCTTTTTCTGCCTGGAAGTGGTTAATGGGTCCGCTTGGCCTGGGCGCTTTTTACATTAGCGAAAAATTTTATAACGCCATTGAACCCACGTTTATCGGTACCAGCAGCGTCGTTGACGAGTTAAACCATTTTCCGTATCGTAATAAATTGAAAGATGGCGCCGACAAATTTAGTTTTTCTACCCCGTCTCTGAACGACTGGATTCATTTCGACGCTTCACTCGAATACCTGGACAACATTGGCTGGCCGAATATTCAAACCCGTATATATAAATTAGCAGAAATTCTGAAAGAACAATTGATTGACCTCGGCATGACCCTGCCCTCCGAACGATTTGCCGATTACAATACCGGAATTATCTCAGCAAAAACACCTGCTCTACTCAACACAAAAATAGTAGAAGCCCTGGAAAAAGAAAATATCTACACCTCAGCGCGAAAAGAGTATGTACGGTTTTCCCCGCATATAAGTAACACGGAAGATCAACTGGCGATAGCTGTTGGCAAACTTGGCGAAATTATAAAGAGCTGATTATAAGGAAAGCAGGAATTGACGATAAGGAAGGCAGGAATTATAGGGAGAAGAAGAGAAGAGTATTAGACAGGATTTACATGATTAACAGGTTAAGAGAAGATTAGTGAATTGAATCAAAAGTGATATTATGATTTTGAACGTAGTTATTCTCTCAAATTATGTTATCGGCAATAAACGCGCGTTAATACTCGAACTCGCACGTCGTGTGCTCTCAATCTAAAAGAAATATATTTGACATTATATTTTAACTATAAAGACTTCCGTATATGAAAGTAATCCAACTTAATATATTGAACAACCTTATATTAAAATGTTAGCATTGTGCAGGTAGATAAATGAAGTTTACTGCCTTACCTGTAAATGTAGGCGATTCATTTTTAATAAGAACTGAAAACTATGTGGTTCTTGTTGACGGGGGCATGAATAAACAACATATACTAAAGTTACTACGCCAAGAAAAAATCCCGAATAATCATATTGATTTACTTATTTGCACTCATTACGACGCAGACCACATAAATGGCATAATCGGAATTCTTAAATCACAAAAATACTCATTTAAAGAACTTTGGTTGCCCGAAATATTAGGTTCAATTGGCTACACTTTGTCAAAAAATATTGGAGAGTTATTTGGCGATCCCAGAAACTATAATTTTTCAATTGAGAAATATCAAACGAATAGCCATTCAGTATTTGACAGATATGAAAGTGAAGAAATAAACGAGGTGTCATCTAGTAATAATTCATTTGAGAAAATTGATAATGACGTGCTAAGTGGTATTGGCAAAGCCTTCTTTCCTTGGTATGATGAATTATTTTGGAACTTTAATAAAATCAATACAACATCACAATATAAGATGATATCTAGTGCTAAATCAGTTGCGTCTTTGGTTAGTAATTCTCTAAGTTCAGGTGCATATATAAGGTGGTTTAAATATCAAAACAAAGAAACTCACAAAACATACGGATTTAATATGTATTGTGAGAATTCCCTTCAAACAGATATTACTCTTTTTGACAGGGAATTATTCTTCTTAGCTTTATATGAAATATCTTTATCCAAAATCAACAAATATAGTCTTGTTTACATGCATAGAAAAGATGAGATTCCAGATGTTCTATTTACGGCAGATTCTGATTTAAACTTTTACTCAAATAAAGTGGCCTTAAAAAATAACTCAATTATCACTTCTCCACACCATGGTTCATCTGCAAATGATCTGGCATACGCGAAGATTACTGGTGCTAATTTAACATATGTTCGTAGTGATAGAAGCCAACAAAACAGACCCGGGAAAGGGTATTTAAATAATCAAAATAAATTTTGCACGATCTGTAGAAATATTACTCAAAAGCAAAAAATAGAATTTGATTTTAATGGCACAATATTTACCACTAGTGCCAGAGTATGTAACTGCTAACAATTAGCTCCAGTGGACAATTGCAAGCAGTATGTTTTTGAAAACGCTCAATAAATGTTGCTTTGAATTGCCGTTGAGCAAGGCGTTAAAAATGTGAAATAAGTGTCTTATTGCTTCATAGAAACTTCTTCGGCGTCCCTGCCTCATCAGTGTTTGATTTAATTAGCGTTTACTGCCGATAACAAATTTTGATCTGCTCAGGCGCGCCTTCGGGGTTCGCATTGTTTTATACTTCGAGTTGTATTTTACTTTTATAGAGACAGTATATCAATTGTTTTTTTGAAAATGCTCAACCACATTTCGGAACTACCTACGCTTATCCCCGCAGGCTCTCTCAAATCATGTTAATCCTGTAAATCCTGTCCTCTTATCCTCCTCTTTTCCTGTCTCCCTTCCTGCCTTCCTTACAAAAAATATCTCTATAAGCATAAACAGATCTGTAGTGCGGTCGCATTCCGAACGATATACCTGGGAAGATTGTACCTTTACAATTCTAAAATACTGATTGGGTAGACGGCCAAATTATTCGAATTCAGCGATTGCGGTTTCGGCGGCCATCATGTGTTTCATGGAGCCCCAAAAAGAGAAACCATTTACGCCGGAGTCGTAGGTGGCTTGAATCTGGTCTTTAAAGTACTGCTTTCCATAGCCCCATAGTTTGGTTTTCATGGGAAAAGCCTGCAGGTAGGGACGAATTACAAAATTTTCTCGGGAAAGGTAAACGCCACGAGATACGCTTCTTTTGATTAGTTCATAGGTACGTTTTGCAAAAGGGAGATTCGTCATGTATAAATCGCCAAAATGAGAGCTGTATAACATGGGGGATATAACGTCTGCGTGTCTTCCGTAGGCTTCAATGTCCTGGCCGATTATACCGGATGCTCGGTAGAGTCCATTGTATCCATATACGTCGACGCCGAGTGGAATTTTAATGGCGTTGGACAATGCATATAAAAAGTTTTCCATTGCTTCGGAACGATACTGGTCACCTTTTTTATGAGTAAATTTGCATCGGTAGACGCCTCCATCGGAAGGGAAACGAATGTAGTCAAGTTGAACTTCGTCAATGCCGATTTTTTCAAGTTCTTGAACCAGGGGGATATAATAGTTTGTTGCAATGTCGGAACTGTATGGGTCGACCCATCTTTCGCCTTCTAAGCCTATCCAGTTTTTTCCAGTTTTTCGATCTTTAATAGCGTACCCTTTTTGTTTGTATAAAACGGGGTCTTTAAAAACAACGATACGCGCGACTATATATTTATTTAGTTTATGAACTTCTTCAATAAAGCTTCGCAGATCTATGGGTGATTTTACTGCGCCAATTTTTTTTGCATATTCTACTTGTGAATTATAGCGAAGGTAACCAAAGTCGTCTTTGACATCGATGACAATACCGTTATATTTGCCCCCGTTTAGTAACTTTAAAATATTCTTTTTTTTGTCTTTAAAGTTATACGCCGAACTGTAAAACAGTTTTTTACTTTTAGCTTTTTGTATTCGTTTTGCCTTTTGCGCTGTGGGTGGCCTGTAGCGATTATTGTAAATTGCCGTTAAGCCCGGGTTTTGCTTCGACTCGAACATAAAATAGTGAAGTCTTTGGCCAAAGAATTTTTTATATTCTGACCAGCCATGAAACTTGCTTGTCAAAGTTTTACCTTCATTATTAACTTTTGAAACTTTAGAAATAATAACTAGACCTGCATCTGTCGAAACCCAAATTGTTTTTTCGTCCGAAGACGTTGAAATAAAGTTTACGTCGTCAATTTCAGGAGCTTCTTTAGGCCATGGTAGAGCGCGAAAACTTTTGGCACCTTTAGATTTGTAATGGACCGCTCCGTGAATTCCCGAACCAATATAAATTGCCCCTGAGGGCCCAATGTGAATTGCACGAACTTCTTCGTATAATCGAATATTTTTACTATGAGAAATATAAGGCAACCCCGTTGCTGTTTTTTTGAAATAGAGTTTTTTCCTTTTTTTTGCGTTGGAAACCCCGTTTTCGGCTATAAAAAGCCCGTTTAAAGCAGTTCCTATATAAAGATTTTTTCCATCGGAGGCAAAAGATGTAAATAGTTTACCGCTGGAAATATCGTGTGATACCGTTTTTGACTTTTCAGTTTCTGAACTTTTTTCATTATCCGGTTTATTTGAAATTTGAGTGATGTGCCCAAAAGATGCCAGACTGTGTTTATGCAAAAGAAAACTTGAATTCAGGTCCAGCCCTATTAATTCTCGAAAGGAATCTTCAAACGAAACCAGTCTTTTCTGGGCAATTGTAGTTTCTTCTACCTGAAAATTATCAAGATGAATGAAGGTCAATGGTCCATGCATTTTTGCATAAGCAATTTTACCTGTTGTTAACCTCAGCAAACGTATTCTATCGGAGGACTTAAGCGAAACAACCTTTTTACCAGAATAATAGATACCTCGTTCATCGGCTGATACAATTAATTTCAGGGTGTTTTTGACGCTATTTGCCTGAAGCTGGTAACAGGAAAACAGACTCGTGATGCCCAGGAGGCCAAAAAGGCCAACAATATATAAATTGGTATATTGAAAATAGTTTCGTTTCATTAGATTCTCTTTTTATACTATGGTACCCTTTTCTTACCGCTTTTGAGCAGAATCAACATGGGCTTGATCGGGTATGGGAATAGGTATGAAGATATGAATTATACATTTAAGGGTAAACGTAACAAACAAGGGAATATACACTGTGACTATCCAATTTGTGTCGTCAAACTCGGAAGTTTTCCAGGCTGTGTAAATAAAAATTCCCAGAATAACGGAAGTCGCCAGGTATAAAAGCGGGTTTAAAAACCGCGCCAGTTTTTCAGGATAATATTGACGTAGAAAATCGATTCGAATAACCTCATTTCGGCTTACTCCGATGGAGGCGCCTAATAGGCCGACAATAATAATCATATGAGGAAGAGTCGTACCTATCCAATCGGCTAAATTGATGGACCATTCAGATTGTAAGAAATTGCGTATAAGAAGGTTCGCTAAAGAAAAAAGAACGATTGCTGAAAAAGCCAAAATACCCACTCCGGTTTCGATAAAAACTAGTATTTTGTCAGCTTGTTTGAATTTGTCGACCACTGTGTGACACAATTATGATGGTAATCAAAACGACAAGGATGAAATGATTTGACGTTGACACATCGAAAGACAGAAAGTTTGTATCCGATTATGTGGCTATGGGTGGGGTTAGGAAACCCCGGTAAAAAATACGAAAACACGAGACATAACATTGGCGCGATTATGCTGCGTCATGTTGCTCCAGAATACATATCTTATTCAATCGATAAAAGCATGAACGGCGAGCTTGCGAAAATGAAAACCGATGAAGATCATCTTTTGCTTATTCCTCTGACGTTTATGAACCTTTCAGGCGATGCAGTTGTTAAGACGATGAAATACCACAAAATTAAACCCGATAAAATGGTTGTATTTCATGATGAACTGGAACTCGAACCACTCGATGTACGCTACAAATTTGGCGGCGGGCACAAAGGACACAACGGCCTGCGCGACATTATACAAAAAATTGGTTCCCCCGATTTTCATAGGTTGCGAATTGGTATCGGACGACCACCGAATCGTGACTACTCTGTTGCCGACTATGTTTTGTCGAGAATGCCTAAAGATGATATCCCCGACCGGCAAAGCGTTATGGATATATTATTAGACAATAAGCTGCCTGTTTTGTGAAATTACCAGAATATATAACTTCTTAAATATTATTGTTGATAAACATCATTGACCAGGAATATATGTTAATTTTTTATTTAGATGGATACACTAGTGCTGTGACTGGATGGATGTTACATTAGCTTATTTCAATATAATCTATCTAGTCACAGCTTAAGTCATAGACCAACCGGTCATAGACTCTGAGTGCAAAAGGCACTTCGAGTGGCGTTTCCGCTTGAATTTGTGAAGCGGTAGCCGTTGGCTAGCCGACGGCTAGCGGAACAAATTAAAAAGACACGGCACTAGAAGGACCACCCTATATCAAACTGAAGTGTAAAATAATCCCACATATAAGAATTTTCCCGATATAAGACCTCTTCATCATATTCACTCTGTTCAGTGAATTCAACTAAATGTGCTAAACGGACCCCGAAAGTAAAACCGCTTTTCAATACCCATTGGTGCCCAAATTCGTAACCTATGCTAAAACTCTGATTCACACTATCCAGGTATGTGCTAGTGCTGAAACTTGAACTATTTGCATACGAAAAAGCTGGGCCAATATATAAACCATTTAGACCAGTTATCCCAACTTTTTTATTAAAGGCTGCAAAATTAATTCTATATCCGACACCAAGGGAATATCCATTGGCATAATAACTATTAATAATACCTGCATTCAAATTTAAATGACTAAAACTGTTTACAGCCAGGTTCACCTGTGCCATGAGTGCAAAATTATCTCCAAACATTATATCGTATAGAACTTGAAGTGGTTTAACCGAAAGGACTATCGCAACTTTTTTCTCTTTAACTTCGGTCACACTGGCTACCTGAGAAATAGGTAAAAATAGAAATAACGAAACTAAAGAAAAAAGAACCAAAGATTTAATCATATCAGAAAGCCCAGCCTATGTCAAAAAACATAGAAAATTCATTGTATGTTGTCGAAGTTTTTTTAATTGTCTCGCCATAAGTTTTTATATAGTTGGTAAATTTTTTATCAATAAATTTATATTGATACGACAACCTTAAACCAAAGCTTAAACCAGCTTTAAAAATTCCCAGTAACCCTGTCTCTATACCTACACCTATAGCTGTTTCATCAAGAATTCCTTTAGGTTTGATGCGTGAGAAATATTCATTCTTTGAAAAAACGGGGCCAATATAAATTCCACTGTGACGATCTACGTTCAATTTTTGATCTAGCGACCAAAGCGTGTAACGAAAACCAAGTTCAGTTCCAGGTCCAACTTTGGTACTACGGGTATGAAATTCTTTAATATTAAAATGAAAACGATTTCCCAGGAAAATATTAAGTTGCCCTCCCCAAATATAAGATTGCATTTCTGGAATAAGCATTGTTCCAAACCCAATAAATACTACAAACTTTTTTTCTTTATACTCTTTTATTTCCTTTGTTTCCTTTGTTTCCTTTGTTTCTTCACTATAAACAAAAGTCGTTATAATTAAATTTAAAATCAGGATAATTAGTATTTTATTAAATTGAACAGCTCTACTCATTTTTGTTTCACTTTATCTTTCATTTGTATTTAGCTTTTTAGCCTACACTATTATTTCGTGATTATATGCAATGTCAACCATAAATTACATTAACGCCTTAAAATTCACGTTGCCTGCCAGCTTCGCCTAACGTGGAGACCTAATAAATATTTTCCAGATCGTGGTCTTCCTGCCTTCCTGATCAAAACCCTGAATGTATCCACGAAGAAAGAATTTGACAAGGAAGGCAGGAAGAAAGGAAAGCAGGAAAAGAAACTAAGATGACAAAAAATGGATAACCACAAAACGCAAATCCCTCCTGTTAATCCTGTTAATCCTGTTAATCCTGTCTAATTCTCTCCTCTCTTCCTCTTTTCCTGTAATTCCTGCCTTCCTTAGATACTTCTTACGTTGCAAAGTTTGGTTGACGGTGAGTTTGAAAAAGTAAGCTTATCTACATTATAATTATTTTCTGAAGGAGAAAACATGGCAAAACTTTATTATGACGAACATTGCAATTTAGAACATTTATCGGGCAAGATTATTGCGGTAATCGGGTATGGCTCACAAGGTCACGCACAAGCCCAAAATATGAAAGATGCCGGTTTATCAGTAATTATCGGACTTCGAGAAGGGTCGGCTTCGACGAAACAAGCAGTAGAAGACGGTTTTGAAGTTCTGACGCCGAGTGAAGCGGCAAAAAAAGCGGATATTATTCAAATTCTTGCACCAGATACTGTGCAGGGCAAACTATACAATAATGAAATTAAACCAGGCTTAAGCGCTGGTAATGCCCTTGTATTTTCACATGGGTTTAATATTCATTATGATCAGATTGTTCCACCTGCTGATGTTGATGTTTATTTAGTCGCGCCAAAAGGCCCCGGCCATTTAGTAAGACGTGTTTATACCGAAGGTGGTGGTGTTCCAGCTTTAATCGCAATCTACCAGGATGCTACCGGTAAGGCAAAAGAGTATGCTTTAGCTCACGCTATGGGTGTTGGTGGAGGAAGATCTGGTATTTTAGAAACAACTTTTCGAGAAGAGACGGAAACAGACCTTTTCGGTGAACAAGCTGTTTTATGTGGTGGAATTTCACACCTTATACAAGCCGGGTTTGAAACACTTACCGAAGCTGGTTATGACCCTGAAATTGCATATTTTGAATGCTTGCATGAAACTAAACTTATAGTCGATCTAATTTATGAAGGCGGACTTGCGAAAATGAGACACTCCATTTCAGATACAGCTGAATATGGTGATTTCGTCAGCGGACCAAGAGTCATTGACTCTCATGTTAAACACCAGATGAAAAAAGTCTTAGATGATATTCAAAAAGATAAAGGCTCTAAATTCGCCAAACGTTGGATGGATGACACAGAGAAAGGTTACCCAGAACTGGAACATTGCCGAAAAACTGAAGCCAACCATCCTATTGAAAAAGTTGGTTCAAAATTGCGTTCTATGATGAAGTGGCTCGCAAAATAATTCCAGGTAATAAAAATGGCAGGTCATTCTAAATGGGCAAATATCAAGCACCGCAAAGGAGCGCAAGACGCTAAGCGGGGGCAGCAGTTTACTAAAATAGCAAAAGAGATTATAATCTCGGCGAAACTCGGGGGTGGTGATATGAATACCAACCCCCGGCTTCGCGCTGCAATTGCGAAAGGTCGAGCCGGCAATATGCCGAAAGACAACATTGAGAAGGCCATTAAAAAAGGGACCGGTGAACTCGAAGGTGTCAATTACGAAGAAATTCTATACGAAGCCTACGGACCCCATGGCATAGCTATTATTATTGAAGTGTTAACCGACAAAAAGTCACGAACTATACCCGAATTAAAGAATATACTGATGAAATCAAGCGGAAACCTGGCTGAAGCCGGTTCTGTCTCTTATCTATTCGATCATCTTGGCATTATACTGATTGAAGGTGAAAATATTGTTGAAGATGAACTTCTAGAATTTGTTATTGAATCGGGCGCGGATGATTTTGAAAAAGACGATGAAAATATATATGTAATTAAAACACAAAAAGAAAATTTTCATGCTGCTTTGACTACCCTTACCCCGATGTTCGAAGAAAAAAGCTGGAAAATTCTTGCTTCTGAACTTCGCTATGTTCCCAAAAATCTAATTGAGCTTGATAAAGATAAAGAAGATAAAGTATTAAAACTCATCGACATTCTGGACGATCACGATGATATTCAGAATGTATATTCCAACCTGGAAGAATCAAGCGAAGAAGAAACCGGTTAATGATTTTTCTCGGGCTTGATCCCGGTTATGCTCGTCTCGGTTTTGGCGTAGTACAAACTGGACAAACCGGAAAAACTGAAACAAAGGCAAACGCTCACTCCATGCCCAAATATGTGGATTGCGGAGTCATTGAAACCCCCTCTACTGAAAAAGAACCAGCACGACTGGCCACAATTGAGGCCAAATTGACGGAACTTTTGCATAAATACAATGTGGAGTGTTGCGCGGTTGAAAAACTCTATTTTGGTAAAAATCTGACGACCGGTGTATCGGTATTGCAAGCGCGCGGTGTTTTGCTTTTGACCCTGCATAAATTTAATATTGCTCCCATTGAGGTCTCGCCCAATGAAGTCAAGAAAATGATTTCAGGGTTCGGTCATGCAGGCAAAAGTCAAATGCAATTAGTTGTTAAAAACATATTAAAACTAAAAGAAATTCCCAAACCGGATGACGCTGCCGATGGACTTGCACTTGCGCTTTACGCCTGGCTGTACAATCGAAATCATAAAATTCATAGAGGTGTATAATGATAGGAAGTTTAGAAGGTAAAGTACAGAAATTAAAACCATTTGAGGCCGTAATCTCCTGTTCTGGAGTCGGGTATGTTGCCCTGATTACTTTGCAGGCTTTTGAATATTTAAACAAGCTTGAACCAGAAAACGATGCTTTCTTACACATTAGAACCATATCAAAAGATACCGGTGTTACTTTATACGGCTTTTCAAATGAATCGGAATTAGCGCTTTTCGACTTTCTAATTTCGTTACAAGGAATTGGTCCTAAGAATGCTCTCAACCTGATTTCTCACTTAGGCGAAAAAGAGTTGCTCACGGCTTTAACGGAAGAAAACTCCGGTTTGATAATAAAAACTCCGGGCGTTGGGCAATCCAAGGCAAAGAAAATTTTGTTCGAAGCTCAACAAAAAAAGAAAAAATTGAAAGAGATTATGCTTTCCATCGACCAACCTTCACAAGGTGCCGCCCGAGAGAGCATAAATGTTGTACTTGAAACCGTATACGAAGCTTTACAAAACCTTGGCTTTCAAATTAAAGAAATAGAAAAAGCAAAAACCCGCATTGACTTTACCACAGACTCAGGTGAAACCGAAAAACCCCCGCTCGATTATAACCACATGCAAGACTGGATACGCCTCTATCTAAAATACTTATAAAGAATACTAGAAATAATAAAAAGATTAGCTATAAGGAACGCAGAAATTGCAGGAAAAGAGGGACAAGGAAGAGAAGAAGAAAAAATTTTGACAGGATTTACATGATTTACAGGTTAAGAAATTAATAGTGATATGAATTTGGAAGTATTATAATATCAGAAAAGGTGTCATATGCTCAACCCATTTTATATCTTAAAATCATGTTCATCATGTCAATCCTGTCTAACTCTCTTTCTTTTCCTTACCTTCCTGCCTTCCTTATTAAACCATCAATTCAGAATCTTGCGCTTTATCTTGCGGTAGACTGAAATTGTGAACAAGGGCTGAAACTTCATCAAGTACTTCAACGAGGTTCTGCAACAAGGAATCCAGGCTTTCTGACTGGTCCACGTTTTGCGCTGTAATTTCGTTGGCTCGACTCATATCTTCCGTAATTTCCTCAGCAGACTGACTTTGCAGTTTTGTCGCTTCGGCGATCTCTCTGGCAAGTTCCGCTACATTCGTGGCCCGCATAGAGGTTTGAATTACAGCTTCAGATTGTTTCTGGTCAAAATCACGTACAAGAACAATATCTTTTGCCAGTTTATCCATGGATATAATAATTCTTTCGAAAATATCTTTTGTGGCTGATACCTTGTCCGTACCAAGTTCCACCTTCTGGTTCGCTGTTCGTAGCAGCCTTGCAATCTCTTTTGCTGAAGCGGAACTTCTTTCTGCCAGCTCCGAAATTTCCTGCGCCACAACTGAGAACCCTTTACCATGCTCTCCCGCTCGCGCCGCCTCAATAGAAGCGTTCAGAGCCAGAAGGTCAGTCTGGTCTGCAATATCGTTAATAACGTCAATAATACCAAGAATTCTCTGTGAAGTTTCTGAAATTTCCTCCATGCTACGCATAGAAAGTTCCACAGCAGAACCCCCCGACCTCGCATGCCGCATTGTCTCTTCTGCCTCACCACTAATCTGAACTTGAATATCAGCAGATTTCGTAAACAGATGCTTTAGCTCTTCCATCGCCCTTGAGTTTGCTTCTGCGCCAGAAAGCTGTTTTTGCGTTGCTTCGAAAATGCTTTGAGTAGACGCAGAAAGCTCTTCAAGAGAGGCCGAGGCTTCTTCTAGAAGCGCAGCTTGTTCCTGGGAAGATCGAAGTACATCTCTGGCTTTTGCCGAAGCGTCCATCGAAGTTTCAGAAGCCTTTGATCTGGACATTACAAGAGCTTCCACTAGTTTTCGCAGGTTAAATACAGTATGATTCAAGTAAAACTGAAGTTTTCCGAGCTCATCGTTTGTTTCCACTCGAACCAGTTTGGTCAGATCACCCTCCCCGATTTTTTCAATAAGATTCGCAGAACGGTCAATCGGACCTGTAATTTTTCTGGCATAAAGAAAAATAAATATAAGAACAACAACAAGAACAATCCCGGTAGCAATCGCTGTACCAATGAAGACATCTTTTGTGGCGCTCATAACATCGTCCACGGAAGCGCGAGCGATAATACCCCAACCGGTTCCCGAGAATTCGTCAAAACCTGACTCTTTTGCAATTGCCGTTAAAAATGGTTGATTTAATCTTTCATGTAAAACTTCTTCATGGTGGGCACCGGGGTTTTCATCAATCCAAAATGTAACAAATTCAGAATTTAAATCGATCATGTTGTCTGAAAAAGCGTTGTCACCCCAGATTACCAGGCCGGTCTTATCAATAACTGCCAGCTCAAAAGTTCCCCATTGTCTTTTTAACATGGTCTTTGCAAAATGATAGATATTATCTAAACGGTCGATCGAAAACGCGTTTACCATACAGCCGATCGTTCGTCCGCCTTCTCGAATAGGCATTGTAAATAATATATTATACTCAGGCAACCCAAGTTCTGCAAATATAACGGATTTTTTTATTAAGGCGGTATAACCTGGTTTTGTCTGGCCCGGACTCACACATTCGGTAAACCATTCGTCGTCGTTCACGACTTCCGATTTAGCAGTTAACCATTTCCAGTTTCTGACATTCTTTTTGTATAATGAAGCTGATGCAAGAGAATCGCCATAATTATCAACGGAATTTACCTGACGAACATTCCCTGCGCGATCAATAATCATAATTAAAGAATATTTCTTGTAAATCTGCACATACTTATTCAATTTCTGCACGACAGAGGAATTTCTTATTGTATGGACGCCCAGTGTAGCCGCTTGCGTTGAAGCGATTAACTCTACAGTAGCGTAAGAGTCCAAAAGGCCCTCTGTGGTGGTTTCTCGAATAAGGTTCGCCGCATTTACCATTGTACCTGTAGCAGATACCTTCAAGGCTTTTCGAAATTGAACAATACCGATACCACCTACAACAATGGGAATTAATAATGAAATCATTACGAAAATCCAGGCAAGCCGTACTTTCAAAGAAGATGAAGTTTTAAACTTTATATCTTCATTGTCTGTCGATTTGAAAGTGAGTAGCCTTCCATCATCGGGAATTTCTGAGTCTTCGTCTAGTGGTTCTTTTGTTTTTTGGTCTGCCATACGTATCCAAAATATCGGCAAATAGTTGTATGTAAATGAGTTTTTATCTTATTTGACCAAACAAAGGAATAAAAAAGCGAATAGGCAATAAATAAAACATCTCCCGCGCAATATTTACACTTTCCTGAGTTTTCTTCGTTTTTTTAATCATTTTTTAACCATTTCCTATTTTATTTCGATTTTAGTGAAAAAAAAATGAATTTTGCCCTATTCATACTATATGAAAGCAGGTTTTCTTACAATTGGAAATTACATTTATAATTCCATTCTACCAGAACGGTGTCCTGTTTGTATGGTCGATTTTGTTCCCCCTGGTAAACCACTTTGTATAAATTGCCTTCACCAATTCATTACAAGTACACCTGGCTCTTTTATAAGTACCGAGCCGAATGCTTTGCTGGCGCGTTTTAACATGGAAGAGAGAATTTTCTATTTTGCTAAATGGCATTACATCTGGGAATATAACCAAAGTGCTCGTGTGTTATACCGAGCTGCAAAATTCAATAGAAGAAGATTAAGCGAAAAACAGATTGAAAAAGCGGCGTATAAAATTCTATTTTCCAATCTGGGGAATTATCCGTTATATCCATTGCCCTCGTCCTACAATCTTATTTCTCGTATAATAAAAAAGATAGGGCAAATAAGGGGTCAAAACATAGAAAAAGTATTTTATAAAAAGAAAAAAGGGCAAATTAAAAAAAAGGAAAAAAACATTCGGTACCTGGAAATTGAAAATTCTCTCTGTCTCGATTTGTACAAAATTGACCCGGCAGCCAAAGCTAATAAAGTATATGTTATTGATGACTTGTGGTCCACGGGGGCTACAATGAACAAAGCATGCATGCTGTTATGTCAAGCTGGCTTTCAAATTGAACAAATTGAAGCCGTTGTTCTCTTTTTTAACCCGGAACGCAGCAAAAACGACGCTTAAAATTGACGCAGATCACCGCGTCTCGGTTTATGGTGTTCGTGTATGGAAGAAAGAATTTTTATATAATCGTCATAACGAGAAACAGAGATTTCGCCTTGCTGGAGTTTTTCTTTTACACCGCAGTCGGGTTCACGGTGGTGCAGACAATTATCGAATTTGCATTGCAAATCTTGAAACTCCCGAAACCCTCTTGCAATGGACGCTGGTTCATGGTGCATTAACCCAAACTCCCTGACCCCCGGTACATCGATAATCTGGCCGCCTTTCAATGTCTCAAATAATACAGGGTTGACCGTCGTGTGTTTACCGCGCTGCGAAGCGCCAATTTCACGAGTTTTCTGTACTTTTTCACCGATCAGGCGATTCACGAAGGTGCTTTTGCCGACACCGGACTCGCCAAATACAATATGGCGACCCGAGCTACACAGGTCGATTAACTTTTTCGATATTTTATTTACAAATGTTTCACGATAGACATTGTAACCAAACGACTCTAAATAATTTATTTTCCCGATTATGGCGTCATAGGCAACTTTTTTCGGAGAGTCCGGTTTATAATAATCGGATTTGTTCAAAACAATAACAGGTTCTATACCGGAAAGTTGCGCCTCCACCAGAACCCTGTTCAATAGACCTTCATTGAAAAGCGGAAAATCAAGCGATTGTATTATAATAATTCCAGATAAATTTGCGCCTAAAAGTTGTAACCTGCGCACGGAACCCCGGCAAAATAGATTTTTTCTTTCAATAACGTTAACAATAATCGCCTCAATTTCATCTTTTTCGTTATCGAGTTTTTTCAATTCAACAATATCACCAATGGCAAGCGGGTTATCGGGTCGGGTAAAGCGGTTAAAAGTACTGTTTTGATTTTGTCTGGCATATTCAATTCGCAGTTTCCCGCGCATTTTAGCAAGCAACGTTTTAGAGACTGTTTTCTCATCCACACTATCGGTTAATTGAACTCGATAAAAAGCTCCATAAATTCCTGTGACCAAAGCGTGCATTTTAAATATTTTGAAAAACTAATTCAAAAAATTCCTTACCTGGTAATTTCCGTGAATACGAATAATCGTTCGATGCAAAGACAGCTCTTTCCGGGTGCGGCATTAAACCGATGACTTTCCCGTTTGCATTACAGATTCCAGCAATTCTCTTTGCCGAACCATTCACTTCATCCGAATAACGAAGCAAAATTCGACCCTCGTTTTCGAGCTCTTCGAGAACCTCTTTATCAGCAATGTAATTTCCTTCAGAGTGGGAAACCGGCAGGGCATACTCTTTCGAAAGTTTATCGTTCCAATTACCCGAGGGTGTAAGTTTCACCCATTTACAAATATGTTTTAAAGTAGAATTTTTTACGAGCGCCCCCGGAAGAAGATGAGACTCGGTTAAAATTTGAAACCCATTGCAAATACCGACAGTTTTTATCTGTTTATGGACGGCCTCTTTTAAGGATTGCATGCTTAAAGATCGAGCTGCCAGCGAACCGCTTCGCAAATAGTCCCCGTAAGAAAAACCGCCGGCCACAAAGTAGATATCATGTTCGACAGAGAAAGAGTTCTGGTGCCATAGAAAATCGACACTAAAGCCATACTCTTCGAGAGCCATCTGCAAATCTTTTTCGCAGTTGGTTCCCGGAAAAACCAGTATTCCTGCTCTTTTATTTTTAAACGGTTTCATCCAATTCTTCCATCTCTATATGACAAACTTCCATAACCGGATTGTACAGTCCGCTTTCAGCGATCTTTTCTATTTTCTTTTGTGCTTCTTCTTTACTCGCAGCGTTTACAACCGTTTCAATATGCTTACCGACGCGAATTTGTTCCACGTCCGTATATTCTCGCTCTTTGAGCGAAAGTTCAATGGCTTTACCCTGTGGTTCCAACACTGACTTTTTAAAACGAACAATTACATTTCCTTTAAAGCGCATTCAATAATCCTCTCTATTTCCCTGTATTTTTCCAGGGCTTTTTCTAAAATTTCAGCGGGCAATGGCGGTGGCGGTGGGTTCTTGTCCCAGTCCAGAGTCAAAATATAATCTCGTATAATTTGTTTATCCATACTCGGTATGGCGTTGCCGCTTTTCATCGCTTGGTCGTACTCTTCTTTTTTACAGTAGCGTGAAGAATCAGGGGTTAAGATTTCATCTATTAAGATCAACTGCCCTTCGTCAAGGGCAAACTCAAATTTTGTATCGGCCAGTATAATTCCATTTTTTTGAAGAACTGCAGAAGCTTCAGAAAATATTTTTAAACTTGTTTCTTTCAGCTCTTCGGAGCGCTCTTTGCCCAGATGTTCGGCCATAAATTCATAGGAGACATTTTCGTCATGTCCTTTGTCCGACTTTGTGCTGGGGGTAAAAATCGGTTCCGGTAGTTTTTCGCCTTTTTTTAAGCCCGGTGGAATTTCAACCCCGCAAACGGTCCCCGTTTTTTTATACTCTTCATATCCTGAGCCCATTAAATAGCCACGAACAATACATTCAAAATCTATTCGCTGCCCTTTTTTTACAAGGATAGTCCGATCTTTCAGACTTTGTGTCTGGTCACAAAAAGGCGACGGCATTTTTTCAACGTCCGTCTCTATAATATGGTTGGGTATGTCTTTAAAGTAATTAAACCATCGATTTGAAATTCTGGTTAAAATTTCTCCTCGTTCAGCAATTCCTTCTTTAAAAACCACATCAAAGGCAGATATTCGGTCTGTTGAAACAATGACCAATTGGTTTCCCAGGTCGTACAAATCGCGTACTTTTCCCACATAAGAAGGTTGGGCATTTTTAATTTGTATATTCGTTTTTGGTTCCACGCTGGATTAGTTAACAAATCGCAACGCGCGGACAAGAAAAATCTTTAAAAAAAAGAATTACGGAGTGTGAATTACTAGTTTCGGCGTATTAATTCGTAATTGAATATTAATTCGTAATTCGTAATTATTAATACATACCGTTTAAAAAATACTTGCCAAACAGTATTGTTATTAGTACTATTAACAAACCTTCTAAAGGTGTTCATATGAGCAATATTATTACAGCAAATGAATTAAAAACTAAAGGGATATCAGCAATTAACAATGCCACTTCTGATGACAATGAAGCAATTATTACTGAAAGGGGTAAGAATAAATATGTTGTTATTGCGATCGAACATTACAATTATTTAAGAGAATGTGAACTTGAATCTGCCTTGCATGAATCAAAACAAGATTATAAGAGCGGGAAGTATGTTAAAGAGTCGGTCGCTAAGCATCTAAAGAGAATTACCGGTGGCTAATTTAATCTATACTGACACATATATTAAAAAAGCCAAAAAGTTTGTCAAAAAGCATCCTGACATGCTTAAGCAATATGAAAAAACTTTATTATTGCTTGAAGAAAATCCGTATCACCCCTCGTTGCGTTTACACAAATTAGAAGGTAATTTATCTGAAATTAATTCCGTTTCTATAAATCTTATATATCGTATTTCTATGGATTTTATTATTGAAAAAGATAATATAATTCTAATAAATGTCGGAAAACATGATGAGGTATATTAATGCCTACCTTGGACATCCGAGTCACAGTTTTTATCTGCTCTGCCCTTGTCATGCTGCCTTAATCAACCGGAAATAGAATACGAAACTAAAATTCCATAAAACTAAATCGGTCGAATTCTGAAATGCAGACCTGGCAATTTATTACCTTAACAACTCTAAAAGCCAGGGGAGTTTGTCGGCCAAATTATTTGTTTTATGAAATGCCTCTCCGGAAGTTACTCTTTTTTTGACTGATCGATCTCGGCCTTTCTTGCTTCGGCCAGTTTTTGGATGGTAGTCGCAAAATCGGGGTAACGAGAAAGTACGTTATCGAAAGTCTTTTTTTCAAGTACATAGAGGTCACAATAATCGGAGGCCCGTATACTAGCCGTTCTCGGGGAATGCAGTAGAAGGGCAATTTCACCAAAGAAAGATCCGTCGCTTAAAGTCGCATAGATAATAGACTCATCTTCAGAAATAACCTGCACGGAACCTTTGCTGATAAAATACATCTCAGAACCCGTATCACCGATTCTAAATACATAGTCTCCGGGCGTTACAACCGCTGGTTTCAAATGTAATATAATTTCTCGTATAAAAGCGTCAGAAGCTCCTTTAAACAAAGGAACTTTTTCAATAATTTCCCTGTTTAAATAAAGTGAAACACTTGTCTTTAAAGGAAGCGGCAACTCAGCAAGTACAGAAGCTTCGTCGTAACCTCGGCGACTCTCCCAGAGATAGTCATAATAGGCGTTAATCTGATTTTGCAACGCATCGGGAATATTTCTATATTTTAAAAACGTATTCACTCGTTCGAGTTTTTCTCGAAATTGAGCTTTTGCAATATCAATATTTGCTATTAAGTTGGCAATATTACCAATTAAAAAACCATACATACCTGCGCCAATAATTTCTATTCCAATGGTAAACAAAGTCTGTAGATTATTTTGCGGCGTTATATCGCCATATCCGATCGTGGTCATCGTGGTAATTGTCCAATACAACGATTGAATATACGCAGAAACATTATCAGAACTCTCCGGAATACCAGTAATATAGAGCCAACCACAAGCAATATAATGGGCCACCATCAAAATCCAGAAAATTAGAAATATTAAACGTAAAACAGATGGGTTTATAATATTATTGCGCCTTACCCTGCTTAAAAAACTCGCTACGCGAAAAAGTTTAAAAAGACGGGATAGTCGTATTACCCGCAACGACTTTCCGAGACGAAGATATGGAAATTGATTGGCTAAAAGATCAAAAGGAATTGTCGCCAGTAAATCAATGAACAACCAGCCTTTCGCATAATTTTTTGCGACAGTTTTTCTGTCCATGACCAATTTAATTCCAATATGAGAGCCAGTCATAAAATGGACTATGATATCTAATGAATAGCTGACTGTTAAAATATAGTCGAATACAACCAACCATGTGTCGGGTTCATAGTTCAACACCATTCGAAGCGGTATTTCTATAGATACAATAATAGTGATAATAAATATATACGTTTCCCAGAAAATTCTGGATTTTGTATCCGGATGTATCATTACTTGATTATCGGCAATTATTCATAAAATATCAACGCCGCTTTTTTCATTTCTTAAAGAACCCGACGCGAAAACCACAAGTGGATTTTCTCTTGACGCTCAGGGTAAAAAATGTACTTTTGCGCATGTCGCTTAAAAAATCGTCTCAAACTGTTCTATATGTTTTATTAACCGTTTTAATGAGTTTCCTTTTTTGTAAAAAGGAGGCTCCCGTTGAAATAAAGGTTGGGGATACCGTCTATTTATCCGGCGATAAAGTTCGCCTGAGAAACGGTCCATCCACAAAGTCAGCTGCGGTTACCGAATTTCGACTTGGCGATAAAATGCAAATTGCCGAAATTTCAGCTGAAACAGACACAATCGGTGGGGTCACCACTTATTGGTATAAAATTCAAACCGACAAGAAAAACTCAGGATGGATTTTCGGGAAGTTTGTTTCGCTTAAAACTGTAGACACCGTTGAAGCAACGAAAAAAAAACTGAAAGGTACTTATTATTATTGCAAATCGAAAGAAAAAAACGACTGCACCCATATACTTGAAATAAACGGTAATAAATATGAACATAAACTTTTTGACACAAATATCGGCATTACCGATTACTATACGGGAACAGTCTCCTACTCTTCAAAACATATTCTCCTGACTCCAAAAACCAGAATCGCCCGTTACGCTTTTTACCAATACAGTCTTCCTTACGAACAACAATACGACTACGATGCATATGCATACGGAACCTATTCCGAAGATTTATCGACTTTAAGTGAAATCGATAATCTGGGAATGGATGAACCGTGGAAACTCTACATTCTAACATGCAACGAAAAAATATTCTTACCGAATTTTGCAAATGGCAATTGTGGAAACACCTTCTATAGCTATTACCCGTAAAAATAAAAAAAATAATTTGGTTGGCGACCAGCCAGGTAGACAGGTAACGTAAAGGGACAAAACTCATTTGTTCGTAGTGCGGAATGCAACCGCAATAGTCTAAAAACAGATTCTTTAAAGTTTTCTTTAAAACATCTATAAAGAAAATGAACTACCACGTAGCGATCGTAAAAAGACCGCAGGATTTTTTTACGGACTAATAAGACAGGTTTGACTTGATGAACATGATTTTAAGATATAAAAGGTCCTGAACTTTTTACGCCTTTTCTGATATTATAATACTTCAAAATTCAAATTACTATTAATTTCTTAACCTGTAAATCGGTAAATCCTGTCTAATAATTCTTTTTTTATTTTCCTGTCTTCTTGACTTCCTTATAAATTGTTGTTTCTTTCTTTAAATATTTATCATTTCGTCGTAAAAATCCTTCTCGGGAAGTATAAGGGTTCCGCCAGGTTCTGTATTTGCCTCTTTCCTTTTCGGGCAAAGATTCTAAAAATGCGTTCCAGAGTTTTTCGGGTAGCAAGGTGTAAAACCCCGGAAGATACTGAATTTCAGAAGCGTTTTTTCCCAGCTGTTTTTTGTACACTTCTGGACTCACTCCATAGGCAAGCCGATATATAGGTCGCCCTTCATGCTTTTGTTCAGGTAGAAAATGAAAAGCGTCTTTTCGTTCGGCGTAACAGTAATAGTAGTCAAATCCCTGATGAACTATCATAAGGGAATCTTCGGGAAGATTTATTAGTGGCGTGATTTGTGATATCGTACCATAATCTATACCTGCTTTTTTTTCACTGGCAATCTTGTTGTTATTCCAGATTCCAAGGGCCAATAAACCGAAAAGTACAAACGGACGAAAACGGGGAATAATAACTATGGAAGACAGACCTAGAAAACCCACCGGTATAAACGATAAAAGAAAAAGACGGTACGCCATATCAAATCGGTTAAATTTTAAAAAGGGAAACCATGCCACCAATAACAAACAAAGTGAAACTAAAATAAGAATATCCCACTTTATTTTGTCTTTGTATTTAGTTTGTAATCTATACCGACTTACATACTTATAGAAAAATATACCGATTATAAAAACCATTATTCCTGTATCAACAACACTCACCAGGTCGTAACCGCGCAATTTCAGATATGAAAACGGAGCCGCCTGGGGAGAAAACGTAAGGGCCTTCCCTACTCTTTCAAAATCTGTTAGATGGATAAAATTTGGCAAATAGATATAAGCAGCCGCAAAACCCATAACGAAAAAAGCCATTGCGCCCAGAACCCACCATAACCTTTGTTTAAAAAAATTTACGATACGCTCTTTGTGCCCGGTAAAAACTATATGCATTAAAAATACAATTGCTAAAAGTACCGAAATACCCGCCACCAGTTTATGAGACAGGGAACCCAGAATTAAGAAAGCGGTTATAAATAGATAATCCCTTTTTCGTTTTTCAGCCTTCAATAAAAAGGCCAGATAGAAAATAAAAAATACCAACGCTCCGAAATTCTTAACAAATTCAAAAGAAAATTGAGTTACCAGTGAGCTGTACCCGTAATAGGCGGCTAATAACAAACCTGAAAATTTATTAATTCGACTACCTGCAAGATACGCGCCAGATAACAATAATGCATTCAGAAGCAGAACAAATATTTTATTCATAAAAACAATGTCATTTCCCAGACGAGAGAAATAGGCCATTGCCGGTAATACAATCGAAGAATCTGGCGAGAAGAAACGCCCTTTCGCCCAAAATGACTTTATCTGGGCGGCGTAATAATATCCGTCTATACCAAAAGCATGTTCAGTTGCAAACAAAGTGCTTGCGCGTAAAAAAATAATAAAACAGATTATAAATAAAAGCCAATACAAGCTATATCGTTCTACGTCAAAAAAATCGCCAGGCAATCTGCTATTATTTTTACTGTTTTTTATCATAATAAAATGTATTTATAACGAAAAGGCTTTATTATTGTTAAAATCTAAAAAACCTTTTTATAAATGGATTCTCCTAAATTCTCTTTACCATCAGGTAAACTGTTGTTAACTTTTTCTCTAAACGTTTGAACTGTAATGGTTTTTTGGGTGTCGGAGGTTCTTACAAAAGAAACCTTATACTCGACCAATGGTATTCTCGTCCTTGTTTGAAGAGTTACACTCTTTTGGTCCACGTCAAGTTGAAATACAATATTTGCTTTAGAATTATTTTTAAAACGCAAATCTTTATACCCATAGACAACGGTGGCATCCGAACCTAATTCTGAATATCTTTCACTTTCTTTATATATATCAACAGAGTGAGAATGTCTTTCAATTATTTGTAATCCGTTCTCCAGGGCAAAAATATAGAGCAAACCTGAAAGCTGGCATAACCCTCCGCCGGTTTCACTTTGAACTGTCTCTTGTTTAATCACCCTTCCTTCTACAAAGCCACTGGTTGCGTCGGGTGAACCCATAACTTTCCAGAAAGAAAAAATTTTCCCGGGCCGAAGGCATAACCCATCCATTTTTTGTGAGCATATGAAAAGGTTTTTCACCTTGTTTTGCGAAGTTTCCGTTTTTTTTATCTTTTGAATTTTTTCCCAGTGAAAGGTATAAACAGAACCAGCAGGGTAAATTTTCGCTTGCATTTGAAACAGCCTCAGACGAACAAAGTCACTTAAAAACCGGACGACTAATCTAAGGGGAAGTCGCAATCGGGAAGGTATAGACTTTTTAAGTTTATTCCATATCATTATTACTCAATTTCGTTAATTTGCTCTTAGCAGATGGTTCGTCAATTTGAATTTTAACTCTGCTTCAAGGAGGTAGGCGATAAAAATAAGATTGTAGAAGGGTTTGAAATACAGTTTTTGTAAAACGATATCGATTCAAAACCAAAGGGAAATATTTTATCCGGTGCGTTTACGGTATATTCGAATAAAAACCAAATGCAACACAAAACACAACAATGTCCCTGCGACAGAACATAAAATAGCGATCGTCTCATTTTCAATACTTCGCGGCATGGCTGGCATTTGAAAATAATATTTCAACATATGATCACTCCAGTACCTGTAAAAAGTGGCGCCGAGGACAAAAAGGGCGACAACAAAACTATGCAGTATCCAAAAACTCAACGGATATGCGCCGGACCGGTTTATTTTTTTATATATACTATTTAAAAAAGAGTTCTGAGTAACCTCTTTTCGATCGCGAAAATAATGAAGTATAACACCCAATATAGTAAACCAAAAACCCCAGCTGATATAAATATAAGACGGATGTATCGTACGGCGCGTAGGCATTTCATTAAAAAACAGGAAATGTAAAATCGCCAAAACAAAACTAATACCACCGAGTGTCATCATAAATTTAAAAAACTTCTTTTGGTCGATCGTGTAATAATGCCCTGCCATATAACCCCATATGGAAGTAAGTAAAAAAGCCACCGATAAGAATCTGTAATCTCCCGTTGGGTTTTTATTAACTAGTCCATATGTAATAGATAAAACAATAAAAATATAAGGCCAATATTTCAGTTGTTTGCCAAACAGATAAATAAGCGTAGAGCTAAGTATTAAACTGATTCCAAGTATAACCAGAACCGAACGAAAAAACACGGTGTATTCATTTGCAAATAAGGAGATCGTATAAGAGACAAGTAACATTCCAATTCCAATAATTACAATGGCTCTTTTATTGGCATATTTGAGTAATTTTTTACCGGTAATATTCTTATATTTTTCGATGAGAGCCAGGTTAAAACCAATCATAATAAAAAAGAAAATCGCGATTAAATCGCCTGGCGCCATTATTTCACCATCGTGACTGAAAAACCAACGTTGCCGTGACGAGGTCGCATAATACAAATTTACAAAGGCCATTAACAAAAGTACAAACCCACGAATGGTATCCAAAGTATAAATACGCCTTGTTTTCAATTTTTTATTCATTTGCTGCTTCTTCTCTTTATTGGTCAAAAATATTTTTAGATCAACACGGGAAATAAGAAATAAAATATGATATTTATTGACATGGGGAGGAAATTTATGTACTGTGAGTGTATGAAACGTACAAATCTTGTGTTAGATGAACATTTGCTCGACGAAGCCAAGACGATATCAACTCAAGCGACTTATTCAGCAGTCGTAAACGAAGCGCTCGATGAGTACTGTCGGTTGCGCCGAGTCAAAGATATCTATGCGTTACAAGGTTCCGGCATCTGGGAAGGCAACCTCAGCGAAATGCGCAGAGACTACGGCGCTCGCGACAAAGACGACACGAATAAAAAAAAACCATAACCAGGGTCTTCTACATACAAGGAAAATAACGATCTATGTATTTAATCGACTCATCTGTCTGGATAGAATTCTTCTCTAAAAAGTCTACCTTCAACCTGGAAACCACTGCTTCGCCACATGAAATCTTTATTATACAACCGATCTACCAGGAGGTTTTACAGGGAATAAAAGACGAGAAGGCTTTTCGCGCAGTGTCCCGATCCCTTTTATCGGCGAACTTCGTTGAAAATCCATTGACGTTTGATGTAACCGAAGAAGCCATTTCGATCTACCGCATAGCGCGAAAATCGGGAATCACCATTCGCTCCTCCGTAGATTGCCTTATAGCCGCCTGCGCCATCCGAAATAATCTGATTGTGTTGCACAAAGACCGCGACTTTACAAACATAGCTACGTTTACTGCCTTGAAAGCGCAAGCTATTTGATTCTGAGTTGTTTATTTTGGTCGGAAATTCCCCACCAGTTTTTTTTGCCAGACAAAAATTGAGTTACGTTTGGTCACAAATGGCGATTGTATCCGAGTGAATATACTGCTTACAAATGACGATGGTATTGAATTCCCGGGAATTCACGCCTTACAAGATGAATTTGCTGATATGGGTAATCTCTTTACCTTTGCGCCTCGTATGGAAAAAAGCGCGACCAGCCAGGCTATGACACTTTACGAAGATATCTATGTAAAACCGATTGATGATAAAACATTTATCGTGAACGGGTTTCCCGTGGACTGTGTGAATATTGCTTTGCATGGAGACCTAGTCGATGTTAAGTTCGACCTGTTAATCAGTGGAATCAACAAAGGTGTAAATATGGGTGAAGATATTCTTTATTCGGGGACGGTCGGGGCAGCTCTTCATGGATTTATTCATGGCATACCATCTATTGCAATATCATCCGGTTATCTCGACAAAACCGGAGACTTTACCAAAATAGCTCGATTTCTAAGGCATTTTATTGAACAGAGTAAAGAACTTCTAAAAACACCGGTAGTTTGGAATATCAATTATCCATCTGAAATAAAAACAGGTGAAACGGTAAAATGGACTAAGTTAGGAACGCGAATCTACCGAGATAAGTATATAAGAACTCATGCTGAAGATGGAGCTTTTTTCTTCAATCTCGGTGGTTCTGAGTTAAACCATAAGGAGGCGGAAGGAACTGACTTTGATGCTTATTCAAAAGGGCATGTTTCAGTTACCCCGTTAACAACTGATGCAACAGACTACTCATACCGAAATAGATTTAAATAAGAAAGATAACGAATGGCTTGAAGAATTCTTAAATACCAATGACGTCACCGAACTGATGAATTCCCCTGAGCAAAGTCCAAACCAGGGTGGAAAAGGCTCCGGAATAGTTCAGATTGAGAATTTTAACCAGATTAAGAAAAAAGCGATTCGTCTTTATGAAGGAAACCGCTTTAAAGAAGCAACGCAGGCTATTGAAGACGCAATTCGGCTTCTACCGGGCGACCTGGAGCTGAATTTTTTTCATGCTCAGTGTCTTTGCCGTTTAGGGAATTTCGACCAGGCAACCAAAATTCTGGAAAATCTTATTAACATTGATGAGGATAAAAGTTTTACCCACCTGCCCCGCTTGCTTGTATACTTATTGCTTGTTCGTGAAAAATATATCGAAGCGGAAAAGTGGGTTCATAACCTGTTGGCGCAATATGGAAATGATATGCAACTTCGCAGCATGTTAGGTTTCGTAAAAGAAAAACAAGACAAGCTAGATGAAGCCCAGACAATTTTTACAAAAATACTCGAAGAAGACGCTGACAATGCAAACGCTTGCAACTCCCTGGCTTATATTTATTATCGTAAAAAAATCAATATGCAGCTTGCAGTAGAGTTGACCACCAGAGCTCTAAACTCAGAAGCAAGAAACCCGGCGTTTCTAGATACCTATGGCGTAGTGCAACATTGGGCAAAAAATACAACCATTGCAAAAGAAGCTTTACAAGAGGCTCTTAAAATAGCCCCAAAGAATGGAATTATTTTAGCGCATATCGGTGAATTTCTGGAAACGTAATGCAGTTTGTCGACGTAGTTATACCGACATACGAGAGATACGATTTAACATATGAGGCCGTAAAGTCGGTATTAGATCAAACTTACAAACACCTGCAAATCTACATTATCGAAGACGGCTCAAATGTCTGTTGCGAACTCAAAAAAGAGTTTCAACAAGATGAAAGAATTCATTATTTCGCTCTCGGTAGAAACCGGGGAACTTCTTATGCTCGCAACTTTGGAGCCAAAAAAGGTAAAAACCCATTGCTCGCTTTTTTAGATTCTGACGATCTATGGCTACCCGATAAACTCGAAAAACAAATTCAATATTTTAAAGATAACCCCGAATATAAGTGGCTACATACAAATGAAGCCTGGTTTCGAAATGGAGCTCCGGTAAAGCAAAAATCCATGCATAGAAAACAAGGAGGAAAGTTCCTTGAAAAATTATTTCAACGCTGTATAATCTCTGCATCTTCGGTATTGTTTCGAAGAGAGTTTTTTGAAACTTCCGGATATTTTTTACCGCATTTACGAATTGGGGAAGATTACGAGTTATGGCTTCGCTTAAATTACCTGGAACCAGTTGGTTTTCTAGAAGAGAATTTAACCATCAAAAGAGCCGGAGAGTGGGACCAATTAAGCGCAATAACTGAAATCGACCGGTACAGAGTATTAGCTCTTCATCGCTTTTACAAAAAACATGAAAACGAAAAAGGGTTTTTACCCTTTAAAGAAAGTTGCCGAAATGAAATTATACACAAAATTGAGATTCTTTTAAAAGGCGCTAACAAACATAACAATACTTCCAGAATAAAACAGTATCAAGACTGGCTACGCCTTTTTGCGATCTGACGAATTCTCAATACCCTTTCCATTTCATCGGGAACACGCAAATATTCTCTGGAATAATGGTGGATATATTCGACATACATTTCTAGCTCTTTTTGCGGAACTCTGGCTTCCACTTTTTCTTCGGCCAGTAAAACAATCTTATAAGCTGACCTTGTATCTAAACTGTTCAGTTCATGCGCCAATTCAAAATGGTACATTGCTGTTTTAAAATAAGCGTCATCCCAGCTTTTTCGAGGGTCTTCGTAGGGAACTTTTCGATATGGTAAAACAAGTTCAGTTAATAGAATTGCTCTTTCTTCTCTGCTCAACCACTCGAGAACCGTAGTATAACTGTATTTTACTTTTTGATTACCATTTAAAATATGATAAATATTTTCAAGCAAAGCGCCATATTGATATTGAAACTCCGGGTGAGGAATTCCTTTTTGTTCTAACATGCGTAAAACCGGGACCGAAAGATAAGACTTTATCCAGACAATCTGTTTTTTGTATTTCCGAACTTCATTCAACATTTTCAGGTATTTACGCAATCGATATGAGTTCACCTCGCCCTGAATTTCACCGCCGGAAATTTTCCTTTCTACATCTTGCATTATAGCGGGAATATAAAGCCCCGGCAATTCCAGATAGGCATTCGGGTCTACAATTTTACTATTTAAGTCCCAGGCTTGTTTAATATAGACAAACGCTTTTCTATCCATACCCTGAACATGCATCAATTTTGACAATTTGATATAAGACTCGGGACGATTCGAATCAAGGTCGAGACTTTGTTTATACCAGTAATACGCTTTTGAATAATCTTTTAAACTAAAATAACGATCGCCTTTACTTGAGTACTCCATGGCAAGCGCACGCTGGGTACCGAAATCAAGCCGAGCGATAAAATGCCCTTTTTTGACCATCGATAGATTCCCGCTGGCCTTTAGCATCCAACCTTGGAACTCTGTTTGAAAAACCGAAACGATCACACCTCGACCTACAATTAGTCCATTTTTATATCGCGTATGGTCAGGATCTTTCTGTATTACAAATACTTCGTCTCCGATTCTAACACCGGAATGCTCATACAGCTGGGCACTTAAGATCATCTCTCTGGTATCGTAGTCCAATACCTTACGACGACTTTTAGCTGCAACCTCATGTCCTTTCGAAGTTACAACGCCAATCAGCTCCATTTTCTTCATGCGGGTGGAGCCGTAATCTTCAAAAGCGTGAAGCGCGTATGTTACACTAAAAGCATTATCGCTCAAAGCAAATAAAGTAGAAAATATAAATGTCGTAAATACAATTCGTTTTATCATCCTTCTCATTATCGGAAGATTTACAATGTTTTCAAGTTCAAAATTTTCTACATAGTCTGTATAATTTGCATAATCCACCCAATCAGCATAGATTCTACACCGATTGGGCTTTCAATTCAATCAACAGTCCACTTCGAGGCGATTTTTCAAAAGGTCGTCTAAGACCCCCGGGTCTGCTAGAGTACTGGTATCGCCGACATGTTCGAGGTCGTTCGCGGCTATTTTACGCAAAATTCTTCGCATTATTTTACCAGACCTTGTTTTTGGTAAACCCGGCGCCCATTGAATTAAATCTGGGTTTGCTATTGGACCGATCTCCGAACGAACCATATTCACCAGGGCTTTTTTTAATTCATCGCTTGGTTCACTTCCCTTAATGAGTGTAACATAAGCATAAATGCCCTGCCCTTTTACAGGATGGGGAAAACCTACGACCGCCGCTTCAGCGACTTCTTCGTGTAAAACCAGAGCGCTTTCAATTTCAGCTGTTCCAAGTCGGTGACCTGAAACGTTAATTACATCGTCCACTCGACCGGTTATCCAATAATCGCCGTCTTCGTCTCTTCTGGCTCCGTCTCCCGTACAATAATAACCCGGAAATTGTGAAAAATATGTTTCAATAAACCTTTTATGATCGCCATAGAGTGTTCTCATCTGTCCCGGCCACGATCGTTTAATTACCAAAGCGCCTTCGGCAGCTCCACTTTTCTCTTTACCTTGTTCATCCATAATTGCGGGTTCTATGCCAAAAAACGGTTTGGTCGCCGAGCCAGGTTTTGTATCTACCGCTCCGGGTAGCGGTGTAATCATGTGACCTCCGGTTTCTGTCTGCCACCATGTATCGACAATGGGAGCGCGAGTTTCACCGACAACATTGTAATACCACTCCCATGCTTCCGGGTTAATTGGTTCGCCGACAGTTCCTAGAATTCGAAGACTTGACCGCGAGGTTTTTTTCACAGGCGCATCACCGTCTCTCATTAAAGCTCGTATAGCTGTTGGAGCAGTGTAAAAAATATTAACTTTATGTTTATCGCATACCTGCCAGAAACGAGAAGCGTCTGGATAGGTAGGCACACCTTCAAAAATAAGACTGGTGCCTCCGTTAGCCAGAGGACCGTATACAATATAACTATGCCCGGTTATCCAACCTACATCTGCGGTACACCAGTAGATTTCTCCTTCCTGGTAATCGAAAGTATATTTATGCGTTACGGCTGCGTATAGTAAATACCCGGCCGTCGTGTGTAAAACCCCTTTTGGTTTGCCGGTTGAGCCGCTGGTATACAAAATAAACAACGGATCCTCTGCGTCCATACTTTCAGGTGCACACTCCATTGCGGCGTGGTCTGTTTCATCACGATACCAGAGATCGCGCCCCTCTTTCCAGGTTATTTCCCCACCTGTACGCTTTAAGACAATCGCATGTTTTACATTCGGACAGTGTTCCAGCGCTTTATCAACATTATTTTTCAGAGGAATCGCCTTTGAACCGCGCAACCCTTCGTCAGCTGTAATGACAATAGTACAATTCGAATCTAAAATTCTGTCTTTTAAAGATTCAGGAGAGAAACCGCCAAAAACTACAGAATGTATGGCGCCAATTCGTGCACAAGCCAGCATTGCATAAACAGCTTCGGGAACCATTGGCATATAAATGCAAACCCGGTCGCCTTTTTTTACACCCCGGTTTTTTAAGACATTCGATAACCTGCAAACTTCTTCATGCAGTTGTTTATAAGTAATTTTACTGTCAACTTCAGGGTCATCACCTTCCCAGATAAGAGCGACCTGGTCGCCTCGTTTTTCAAGATGACGGTCGATGCAATTTACAGTTACATTAAGTTTTGCCCCTTCAAACCATTCCACCTTTACATCATTTTTGAAATCCCAGTTCAGGACGTTGTCCCACTTTTTTTCAAAAGTTAAAAATTCTTCGGCAATATCACCCCAGAACTTTTCGGGACTCTCCATAGATTGCTTATACATTTCGTTGTAATTATCTTTGTTTATATGTGCGTTTTTAGCTATTTTTTCATCTACTTTATATACTTTCACTTCATGCATTTTCATCACCTCTACATTAATCAAGTTTGACCCAAAATTGTTCTTTTTTTATTAACGTCAAGGATATTCGGGTTTTCATGAAATAATGTAGATTTTGATACTGCCCAAAGTCGAATATTATTGGAAAAAAATTTTACTTTACACTTATGAAACTTTTTAATTAATTTATTCTTCTTGACAGTATGTCGTCTTTGCGTGTATAGTCCGAAAGTAAATGAAATTGGCTTGTTTAGAATATTTTTCTGCTTGGTAAACTGTTGTCTTAGTTAATCGTCACGTTTTTTATTCCTCTCAAAATAAGTTCATCGAACAATTAAAACAACAAGGAGCATTTTATGCAACTATACGTAGGAAACCTGGATTACGGGACTACCGAACAAAGTTTAACAGACCTCTTCGGCCAATATGGAGAAGTGGTTAGCGCAAAGATTATTATGGACCGTGATACTGGCCGATCAAAAGGTTTTGGTTTTGTTGAAATGGGCGCCAAAAACGATGCCATTAAAGCAATATCAGATCTTAATGGTCAAGAAGTCAGCGGACGTAACATCAAAGTCAACGAAGCACAGCAGAAACCTGCTGGTGGCGGCGGCGGTGGTCGCGACAGATGGTAAAATGGGTTTTAACTCATTAAACCTGCATTCTAAACTGGCCGCCCGAGCGGAAACGCTCGGGTTCAAGGCCCCTACTCCCATTCAATTGGCTGCCATTCCGGTGGCTCTTAAAAAAACTGATATCATTGGCCTGGCTCAGACTGGAACGGGCAAAACGGCAGCTTTCATACTGCCAATTTTGCAGAACATTATTACCTCACCACGAAAACCCGGCATCAAAGCGCTGATTATTGCACCCACGCGAGAACTCGCGGAGCAGATTAACGAAGTCGCTATTTCTTTTGGTGGTGAGTTAAAAGTACGTAGTGTTTCCATTTTTGGCGGAGTAAATATTAACACCCAGGTCAAAGAACTTAGACGCGGTGTTGATATTGTTGTTGCCTGCCCTGGCCGTTTGCTCGACCACATAAATCGCAAAACGATCAACCTTTCTACCGTTGAAACGCTTGTACTTGATGAAGCTGACCAGATGTTAGACATGGGGTTTTTTCCGGATATCAAAAAAATTACAGGGAAATTGCCGCGACAAAGACAAACACTTTTGTTTTCTGCGACAATGCCTTCTGCAATTGAAAAACTGACCCAGAGTATACAACAGAATCCGGTTAAAATTCAGGTAGATCGTCGCGAACCGACAACCCAGGTGGAACACTCCATGTATCCTGTGCAACAGCATCGTAAAAAAGATTTGCTGCAATATGTTATTAAGAAAGAAAACTCTTTTTCAACCCTGGTTTTTACTCGTACAAAACATCGAGCCAAACAATTGGCTCAAAAACTGAGTAAAACCGGCCACAAAGCGACTTCTTTGCACGGAAATCTTTCTATTAGTCAAAGACGCCACGCTGTAGAGGGCTTTAAAAAAGGTAAATACCATATTCTGGTTGCCACTGATATAGCTGCGCGAGGTATAGATATTTCGGGTATATCACACGTCATTAATTATGACGTCCCTGTAACTCCAGAAACATACATTCACCGTATTGGACGAACTGGCCGCGCCGCAGAAACCGGCGTTGCGTACACTTTCGCCAGCAATGAAGAGATGGGCGCAGTAAGCCAGATAGAAAAAATACTTAAAAGTAAATTACCTGTCAATAAACACAGCTTTCGCTGATGCAGCTTTTCCTGCCTTCCTTATAAAACTTGTTTTAAAAAAAATCTACATTAAAAACGAGGGTAAAACCGTTTACAATGACGCTATCATATTTGATATGGATTCTCGAATTTTAGATGAGCAGGTTGCTTTGAATAATCGATAAACGGTCGACTTTTAGAGGGTTGAGCGAAAAATAAAGGCAAAATTAAAAGAGGAAATGAAATGACACAAAACACATCCAAAATCATCTGGACAGAAATTGATGAAGCGCCTTCACTGGCAACGTACTCTTTACTACCAATTGTGAATGCATTTACAAAAGCAGCTGGTGTAAATGTAGAAACAAGAGATATCTCTTTATCGGGAAGAATAATTGCAAATTTTCCGGATAACCTTACCGATGCACAGAAAATTCCTGACGAGTTAACCAAGCTCGGTGATCTGGCGAAAACACCTGACGCAAATATTATTAAATTGCCGAACATAAGCGCTTCGCTTCCACAGCTAAAAGAAGCGATCAAAGAGCTTAAGGAAAAAGGGTATAATTTACCCGATTATCCTGAGAACCCTGAAAACGACGCAGAAAAAGATATTAAAAATCGATATGCCAAAGTACTTGGAAGCGCTGTAAACCCCGTTCTTCGAGAAGGAAATTCAGACCGCAGGGCTCCCGGCGCCGTAAAAAACTTTGCAAAAAAATTCCCACACCCCATGGGAGCATGGAAAAATGACTCTAAAACTCATGTGTCCACCATGAACGGTGGCGATTTCAAAGCAAATGAAATATCTACTACAATGAGCGAAGCTACTACTGCTAAAATCGAATTTGTTGATGGCAGTGGCAATATAACAGTTTTAAAAGAGAGTGTACCTCTCGAAGCTGGCGAAGTAGTCGATGCAACATTCATGAGCAAAAATGCTCTTGTAAAATTTCTAGAAGCTCAAATTCAAGATGCGAAAGAAAAGAATGTACTTTTTTCACTGCATATGAAAGCAACGATGATGAAGGTATCTGACCCCATTATTTTCGGGCATTGTGTAAAAGTATATTACAAAGATGTTATTGAAAAACACGCTGATACAATTAAAGAGCTTGCCGTGAATTTCAACAACGGTCTTGGCGACCTTTATACGAAGATCTCATCACTTGACGCAGATAAAAAAGCTGAAATTGAAGCTGATATACAAGCGGTGTATGCAAAACAACCGGAACTTGCCATGGTAAATTCCGATAAGGGAATTACAAACCTTCACGTACCCAGTGATATTATTATTGATGCGTCTATGCCGGCCATGATTCGAACTTCGGGTCAAATGTGGGCGCCAAATGGCGAGCAAAAAGACACGAAAGCTGTCATTCCGGATAGTTCCTATGCGTCTTTATACCAGGCCACGGTTCAAAACTGTATCGCCAATGGAGCGCTTGACCCCACCACTATGGGGACTGTACCGAACGTTGGTTTAATGGCGAAAAAGGCAGAAGAATACGGCTCTCACGCTACAACTTTCGAAGCTCCCGGTAACGGTACCATAAAGGTGGTTGACTCTTCCGGAAACAGCATTCACGAGCACGCTGTTGAAGAAGGCGACATCTGGAGAATGGTTATGGTGAAAGACGCACCTATCCAGGACTGGGTCAAACTGGCTGTTACTCGCGCAAAAGCGACCGGTTGGCCGACCATATTCTGGCTCGATGAAGAACGAGCGCACGGACGTGAAATTATCAAGAAAGTAAACACGTATTTAAAAGACCACGATACAGACGGCCTCGACATTCGTATTATGTCCGTAGCCGACGCGGCTAAATTCTCAGTCGAAACCATGCGAGCAGGTAATAATACGATTTCTGTTACAGGTAACGTACTTCGGGATTTTAACACAGACCTCTACCCTATTTTAGAACTTGGTACAAGCGCCAAAATGCTTTCAATTGTTCCGCTCATGAATGGCGGGGGCTTGTTTGAAACAGGGGCCGGCGGTTCTGCTCCAAAACATGTTCAGCAGCTTCTTGAGGAAAACCACTTAAGATGGGACTCCCTTGGCGAGTTTTTAGCCTTGGCGCCTTCTCTGGAACACTTAAGCGCATCAACAAACAACCCGAAAGCGCAAATTCTAGCCGACACACTAGACGCTGCAACCGGTACACTGTTAGACAATAACAAGTCGCCCTCGCGTAAATGTGGAGAGCTTGATAACCGGGGAAGCCATTTCTACCTGGCACTATACTGGGCGCAAGCCCTGGCCGCACAATCCAAAGACGCTCAACTGCAATCACACTTTGAGCCAATAGCAAAACAACTTGGCGAACAAGAAGCCAAAATTGTAGAAGAGCTAAACAGCGTTCAAGGAAAACCAGTTGATTTAGGTGGGTATTACCGCGCCGATCGTGAAGTAGTCAGTAAGATAATGCGTCCAAGCGAAACGTTGAATTCCATTATCGACTCTATCTAGTTAACAGAGCTCTATAGAATTCGATCTATGTAAAAGCCCGGTTTATCCGGGCTTTTTTAGTTTTTGGGGCGTTACAGTCCGTTTTGGTCGGAAATTCCCCACCTACAAAATTCCATTTCAACCGCAATCGAATAGATGGATTTTAAGTTTAAAAATGATCGTTTACATTATAACATGGCTCTATTTAATTCCTGGAGAAAAGCAGGAAGCTGTTTGTTCTCAATTCGTAAATCTTCCACATATTCAGTGAATTCTTGCTCGTTTCCGTTTTTTTGGGCCAGAGATTTTCCCTTCGAGAGGTATTTAGTGGCTAATTGATACTGGCCTCGCCCTCGTAGACGAATGTGGTACTCAGCCTGTTTTTTGTAAAGCTCCATCACCTGTTCGGGGAAAACTTTTTGTGCGGCCTCTACGACTTGTGATGTTATATCGTTCCAGAAATATGCATAGCTTGTTTTAAATAGATCCCAGGCGTTTTCAATGTCGCCTTTTGCCAGATAAATGAGCACTGGCAGGTCACTGTTTTTTTCTATTACGGCCCGCTCTATTAAATCACTTTCTATTTGTTCTTTTTTGGGGTGAGCCTCTATTAAAGAAATAATTACTTCATACTGCTTAAAGGTCGGTTGAACATCGTATAGTTCCAAAGCGATTGTTAAAGCGGAATCTTTCTGGTTGTGTGAAATATAATACTCTTGCAGCCAAAGAATGGGACGCCCATCTTCAAGCGCATCGGGGCGCGCCAGAATTACCTCTTCTATTATTTGCATTTGATTGTTTTGAACAAAAACTTCGGCTAGTTCGACCAACTTATAAGGGTGAACTTTCATTGCCAATTCCCTTGCTTCAACAGGTTTTTCCAGTTCCAGCAGTTTCGTCGCAAGTTCCGCAGTTAAGCCGGTGTCCTCGCATATCTTTATATATAAATTGTCATCGATAATATCACCCTGTAATACGAGATAAAATCTACCCAGGCATTCTAAATAATATATACGTCCTTGATATTTCAATGTTTCAATTTTCTTATAAACATTACCACCCAAAGATTTTTGTTCAGCGACTGTGCAATGTTGCACAAGGATGGGCTCTACATAATCACTGATTCCTATTCCACCATATTCATAATCAAATTCAATGATAGATAATAGATGCTTGATAATATTCTTTCTCAGTGTTTTCCCATCTTTTTCTCTCGCATTTTTTAAACAAATACCCAAAGCGTCAATGCACCCATCGAGGGTATTTCGCAAGTAACCACCCTCATCACTGTAATTATTAAAAGAGTTCATTAACTTGTTTGATAAATAACTTGCAATTTTAAACGTATTTTCATAGTCTTTGCTTTTCATAACCTGATGAAGGGTCAGCATAACATTTATTATATTATCACTTACTTCACGCTCAGAAACCCATCTTTTTCCATAAGTGTTAAAAGCCCTGTTAATTTGTTTTTTTATTGCTTGAATATCAACGACGCCTGTAAATGCTTTAACCAATTCCTTTGTACTCTCGGAGTCATTTGCCATTCTCTGGATAAAATCGATTAACTCTTCTTTACTTTTGCTCTGTAAATCAGAAGCTAAGTTCAACTGACTTCCAAAATCCTGCGATTCATTTAGCCAGGACAATAGCAAGGCAGCGATATGTTTGCAATCACCGTCATAACCCACCGGACAAGAACATTTCGATACAGCGATACCGGTTTCATTCATCTCTATCCATAATTCATATGAATCTTCATAAGAGCCCTCGCATTTGGCTTCAATTCTGTTTTTAATAATGGAACAATCGTAGATTGCATTGTTTCTAAAGTAAGTTTTACCTCTTGAATAACTTTTATCGCCACACCAGCCTCGAATGTAATTCTCGCTCAACTCTTCTTTAATTTTTTTCATATCCATAGATAGTTACCATTTCAAATTATTTTTCTTCCTGAAAACACCGTTCGTTTGTGAATGTTCTGTAAACATAATGACCTGTCTCTGTTTCGGTTGCATTCCGCACTGCGAACACGTGGAGTGTTTTACCTTTACTCTAATATTATACACTGCGCTTCGCCAACCATATTATATTTTCTCTGCCGATAAAAGAGTCATCATTTCGTCTTTACTTATGGAAGCTCTGTTTTTAAAACCCCCGTCGGCGAATAGTTCATTAAATAGAGCCTGTTTTCTACGTTTTAGAACAAGCACTTTTTCTTCAATGCTGTCTTTGGAATATAAGCGGTAGACCGAAACTTTTCGTTTCTGGCCAATTCTGTGCGTACGATCTGTGGCCTGGTTTTCTGTCTGGGGGTTCCACCAGGGGTCGAGGTGAATAACCGTGTCAGCGCGATGAAGAGTCAGGGCGTTGCCTCCGGCTTTCAGGCTGATGAGAAATACCTGTCTCTCCCCTTTTTGGAAATCTTCGACCTGTTGTTTGCGTTTTTTTTGCAGAGTGGAACCGTCCAGATAAAAGTACTCGACACTCATACTTTTTAACAGTTCGCCGGCAAGTTTTAAAATGTCGGTAAACTGACTGAAAATAAGGATACCCGAGGCCGAGCTGATTAGCTCTGGAATTACAGTTTGCAGATACTGAAATTTACCCGAACCACCAATTTCCACTTTTTTACCGCTTCCCAGATCGGGGTGACATGAAATTCGTCTTAATCTCATAAGATAAGGAAGTATCAGGAATATATATTTGCTGCCCGCATTTGCTAAAGCTTCAACGGCTTCTAGTCGGACCTTCTCGTGTACCCGTTTTTGCCTGTCTGTCATGAGCACCGGAACATCAGATTCGATTTTCGGGGGAAGTTGTTTTAATACCTGCTCTTTATGCCGCCTTAAAAGAAAAGGGTTCATTCGGGCTTTTAGTCGTATGGAATCTTCTTTGGTGAACGATTCGTCATCATAGGTTTTTACAAAACTTTTTCGCGTTCCTAAAAGACCTGGAACACAAAGATCCATCAGCGACCATAAGTCGGCTAATCGGTTTTCCAGGGGTGTGCCGGTGAGGCAAAATATGCGCGTTGTATTTATGGTGCGCATAGCTAAAGAGGACAACGTTGTATGGTTTTTAATCGCCTGCGCTTCGTCGAGAATGGCCATTGAAAATTGGTCGCTTTCGAAATCTTTGTAATCTTTATTTAATGTTGCATAGGTTGTTATAAGTATCTGTTTTTTTAAGGCAACTTTTTTATCTCGATCTGCACCGTGCCAACGATACATCGTTATTTTCGGAAAAAACTTTTGGACTTCATCTTCCCAGACGGACAAAGCCGATAACGGCGTAACTAGTAAAACGGGCTGTAATTTTGGATAATCTTCAAAAACCTGGTTTAGAAAGGCCAGCGTCTGCATGGTTTTCCCCAGTCCCATATCGTCGGCTAAAATTCCACCGATCTGGTATTCGAACAATTTCCGAAAAAAGGCAACACCGGTTTTCTGGTAGGAGCGAAGTTTGCCGTTAAAGTTTTTACCGGGTTTATTGTAAGAGACATCGGGAAGTTCTGTCATCTTTTTTATCCGCTCGATCGCCTCGGATGATTTTTTGTCGGTGTGAAAATCCAGCTCTTCATTTAGAGCGTACAAGTTGCCCGTTGAGATCCCTTCTACGCTGCCGTCTTGTCTCATTTTTAAACCCAGGTTTTCTATCTGTTTTAAAATTTTCGTTAAACCGATATCTTCCGGATTCAGCCATTGGCCATTGTCGAGTTGAACCAATTCTTGTTTTTGCTTTACGGCTTTAATTAGAGCCACCCTCTCTTTGTCTGAAATTCCATCAATTTTAGCTTTGGCTTCAAACCAGCCGATATTGGAGGGTGAACCAATCTGCAACGTTGCCCGATATGTCTTATTGAATAAAGTTGACAGGTCTTTGTGTACACGAACGGTTACATTCCACTTATAAAGCTCTGGCAGTTTCTCTTGCGTAAAAGAGCGTAATCTTTTCACGGAAAGACGCACTTTACCGGTTGATTTTTTATAGACAAGTGGAAAATTAAAAGGTAACAACTCTTTTTCTTTTTCAGAATTCCTATGTACGATGACTTTTTTATCATTATGCAATATTTCGTGGTAACCTGATCCGGGTTTTAAGGCAGGAGCAAAAAAGACAAGGTCAGGCTGTTTATCTGGCGCATTCGCATTTTCAATTATATGATCTATCATTTCTGTGTATTCTGCATAGAATTCTACATCGTATTCTGTGTTTTCTTTACTGCCAGCTACAGTATCTGCATCACCCTCGAGCTCATCACCTTCATTGTATTTTTTGGGGTCTGTTATGAAGTTTTGCATTTCGGTTTCATTGCCTGCGTAAACCAGGTTTAAACAAGCGGAAAGTTGCAACTGTGGTTCAGTGTCTTGGTCAGAACCAGGTTTGGATTCTTGTTTTTGTTGTTTCGCTTTCGGAGCTTCGTTCAAGTCAACTTCGGCATATTGTGGAGATATAAATAAAACGAGTCTGGGACCGGTTTGCCATAGTTCAGGAATAAGCTCAACGTTTTGAATTCCATTTTCACTTAACAATTCCTTATTCTCTGTAACAAAATCATGAGTTAAAGAATCAAAGACAAATTTTTTCAAAGCTGCCGGTTTTGGGGGAATGTTGACAAGGTAGTACTTAGTTAAGGTTTCATCTCGTGTGGGGTATTTTGCAGGGTTTATGACTGTGTCATCATCTGAAAAATGTACGGTTTTTAAATACTGCATTACATTTTCCATATCCTGAGTTATTTTCAAATCGAAAGTGTGGAAAAAAGGGGCCTCTTGCTCCGGAATATATGTTATATTGTCTGAACCTGTTTTTTCAGGATTTTCCACCGAAAGAGCTATATTATATGTAAACCGAGACCCGGGTTGCAGCGTCCGGTTTGCCCCAATTTTGCCCGCAAATTGAACTAACCTTCCATCGTACAGGTAATATTTTATCTGTTTTAGAAGATGCAAATTCGCTTCAGGCTCAGAGATTATTTCTAATAAAACGTTGATATCATAAGAAGAATCGAACTTTCTTTTTTTTGCTGGAAAATTAGACAATATAGACTTGTACTTTTCTTTTATTTGCGGAAAATCGGAATCTTTTTTTATGTAAGTGAAGCCCTGGTTACCCACCATTAGAAGATAAACATATTTCATCTTAAAATTAAATTGAAATGCAAGGTCCGAAAGTTCCAGCTCTAAGTTCTTGTTTTCTATGGCCGGTATTTCAAGTTGTATTTTCTGTTCGCCATCTTGCATGTGGAATATTACAGCGCAAATATGGTAACATGTATTGGTTTCATAACAGGTGCATGTGTATTTTTGCCTGTTAAAATTCAGACTCACCCGATAATTTTGTTTGTCGTGAACAACACCGGTAATAACATTTTCGTTATTTCGAATTCGATCGACTTTTCCCTGGTCCGCCAGATCTTTACCCTGTTTTTGCCACGTTGCATCAACCGAGTCTATAATCTGCTGAAGTTCTTTGGAAATACTTGACATGGTTTCAACTATTAATTTTTGCACTCAGGTGTAAATAAAAACTCGCTGGGAATGCTTTTTACATATGTAATAGTAGAAAAATTGCGGATTGTTGGGGATTTCATGATGGGTAAATGCAGACCTTTTTGTGCTCTGAGTTTGAAGTGTAGTTTTTACAGATTAATCCTTCGTCCAGCTATCGCTCAAAACCTCTGCTTGCTGTAATACCAGATCAATGGCTTCATCTGCCATATCCGGTGGGTATTTATATTTGCGTAAAAGTATTCTAATTGTATTTCGGATTTTCGCACGTACACTGTCGCGAACCTGCCAGTCTACCGTCGTGCTGTTTCGTAGTTTTTCGACCAATTCGTGTGCGATCTTTTTTAGAATTTCATCACCAAGTTCTCGTACGGCACTTTCGTTGTTGGCCAATGCGTCGTAAAAGGCTAATTCGTCCAGATTTAACCCAAGATCTTCATGACGTTTCATAGCCTCTTGAAAGTCTTTCGCCATGGCAATCATCTCTTCGATGACCTGAGCGGCTTCAATGGCTCTGTTCCGATATTTTAATAATGTTGCTGCTAGGCGTTCACTAAAAGCTTTTTCTTGCACGACATTGGTTTTGGTTCTCGAACGAATTTCATCACGAAGTAGTTTTTCAAGCAGCTCTACCGCAAGGTTTCTGCTTTTCATATTCCGCACATCATCCATAAAATCGGGATCAAGCAAGCCGATGTTTGGTCTATCCAACCCGGCCAATTTGAAAATATCTTCTATGCCCTCTGCAATGACTGCATTATCGATGATTTGTTTTAACGCTGAGTTCTTTTCTTCTTCTGTTCGTTTTTTATCTACCGTAGTGTGTTTTGTTATAGCTACCTTTATGGCATTAAAAAAAGCAATCTCTTTTGTAAGCTCTTTTGCCGCATCGAGAGTTCCACACAGGGCAAAGGCTGATTGTATATTACTCATCGCATCGAGAAATTCTTTTTTTCGATCTTTCTTATGATCAATATCTAAACTCAAAATATGATCTAAGGCCGGTACTAATATGCGCAGTACTTTGGTTTCATCTTTGTAATCGCTATAATCAAAAGCTGACAGCATGCCACGAACAATGTCCATTTTTTCAAGCAGAACAGAGAAGGCTTCTTCGGCAAAGTTCGTCGGGCGACCTTTACCTTGAGATTCCGTATAGGTTTTAAGAGCTGCTTTAAGTTCGTTTGCGATGCCGATATAATCAACAACTAGCCCACCGGGTTTATTTTTAAACACACGGTTCACACGGGCAATGGCCTGCATTAAATTATGCCCCTTCATGGGTTTATCAATGTACATTGTATTTACACACGGTGCGTCAAAACCTGTCAGCCACATGTCGCGAACGATCACAAGTCTAAGTGGGTCTGTCGGATTTTTAAATCTTTTCTCTAAGTTTTTCTTTTGCAGTTTCGCATAGATATGAGGTTGAAAATGTTTTTTATCCGAAGCGCTACCAGTCATTACAATTCGAATGGCGCCATCGGCGCTATCATAATAACCTGCATCCCCTTGCTCTTTTTTATGCAAAGTGCCTTTCCACTCGGGTTTGATTTCAGTGATGGCATCAAAAAGTTGCACACAAATTTCACGGCTCATGCAAACAATCATGCCCTTACTTTCGGATGCCGCACTTCTGGCTTCAAAGTGATCGACAAGGTCGGCGGCTACTTGTTGTATACGCGCTTGGGAGCCGACGAGTTTTTCGAGTGCCGTCCACTTTCCCTTGGTTTGCTCCCGAACACCAACATCTTCTTCATCTTCCATGACTTCGTCGACTTCTGCATTGAGTTTTTCAATCTCACCAGATTTAATATCGAGTTTTGCCAAACGGCTTTCGTAGTATATGGGTACAGTGGCTCCATCTTCCACAGCGTCTTCGATATCATAAATACTGACGTAACCACCAAACACCGCCTGGGTGTCTCTGTCATCAGAGGAAATTGGCGTGCCGGTAAAACCAATAAAGGTGGCCGTGGGCAGGGCATCGCGAAGATGTTTAGAATATCCATATTTATAGACGCCTGTTTTAGTGTCGAGTTTAGCATCATGGCCATAATGACTGCGATGAGCCTCATCAGAAATAACCACTATATTGGAACGAATGTTTAGAGCAGGATGTTTCTCTTCGTCGTTGAGTAGGGCAAATTTTTGAACGGTGGTAAAAATAATTCCCCCCGACTGACGATCGGAAAGTTCTTTTCGCAGCTCTTCACGGCCATTCGCTTGAATCGGTGTTTGTTTGAGCAGCTCTTTCGCGGCAGTAAACGTTTGAAAAAGTTGCCCATCAAGGTCATTGCGATCGGTCACCACAACAATGGTCGGATTGTTCATTTCTGGCTGCTGCAATAACTTGCCAGCATAACACACCATAGAAATACTTTTTCCAGAACCCTGGGTATGCCAGACAACACCAGCTTTTCGTGAACCCGGCAACACTTCTTTACCATAGGTTGCACGAGGTTCTTTTACAACATTTTCTTCTAGATTTCGTTGGGAGGCAATGATCGAAACGCGCACGGCTTCACGCACAGCGTGAAACTGATGGTAGCCAGCGATCTTCTTTATAACGTTATCACCGTCTTGTTCGAATAACACAAAATGGCGAATGTAATCGAGCAATAGTTCGCGATCAAAAAAACCTCGTACGACTTTTTCAAGCTCGAACTGCATCAAAGGTTTATCGTTTTCATCTTTCACCGAACGCCACGGCATAAACCATTCTTTGTTGGCAGTTAATGAACCCACTCTGGCAAGCCAACCGTCGCTGATCACCAGTGATTCGTTAAAAACAAAAAGGTCAGGTATTTCTTCTTTATAAGTTTGCAACTGATTATAAGCATCGCCAATATCGATACCTTCGTTGGCAGGGTTTTTAAGTTCTATTACAGAAATGGGCATTCCATTTATAAACACTACAATGTCGGGCCGACGTAGACGTTTTGTTCCGGTAACGGTGAACTGGTTCACCGCCAGAAACTGGTTGTTGTCAGGATTATGAAAGTCAATAAATTGAACATGGTCTGATTTCTTTTCATCATTTTTATCTGTGTATTCAACCTTGATACCATTTAGCAAATACCGCTGAAACTGCCGGTTGTTGTGAATCAATGTTGGGCTTTCGGGTTTACCTAAAACATGAACCACTTGTTCTTCTAAGGCTGAAACAGGGATATGTGGATTAATGCGTTGCAAGGCTTCGAGTAATCTACCGGTCAAAAGTATTTGTTTGTAGTCTTCACGTTCAGGGGTTTCGCCATCAGGAGCGATGTCACGACCATGGCAAACATCATAATTACATTCACGAAACCATGACAGGCAGAGTTTTTCGAGTTGGTCTTCGGTGATCATTTTTTCCTCTTAGGCTTAAACGCATTTATGTAAGCTTGCTTGGGATGCGTTGGTGTGGTTGGAAAGGCCAGCTTTAAGCTACCATCTTTTTCCATTATTGTTAAATATTGTTTTCTCAAACTATCATTGTTTCGATTGAGAAGTTCAGAAAGTACTTGCAGGGTGATATAACGACCTTGACAAAGATCAGCTATTATTTTTTCCATTTCAGGCTTTAAAAGCCGGGGTTTATCTTTTGCTGGTTGAGCTATAACTTGCATACTTTGAGCAATTTCTTTTGTTAATTCTGCTAGGTTGTCAACGATTCCGAACTTTAAACTACTTGAAATCAAATAGCCTTCTTTAGAACGTTCAGAATATTCATGCGTATCCTCAAATTCCTTATACCCGGAGCTCGATTCCTTATGCCCGGAGCTCGAATCCTTATGCCCGGAGCTCGTGTTTATTTCATCACCACCCATTTTGTTTTTTATTTCAATAGGCTCCATTTGAAAAGTTTCGTTGTTTTCCCTCAGACCCAGAACTATATAACCCCCGGCAGTATTGGCAAAAGCGGAGTATGTCTCCCAAAAGGTTTTGGGCAGTTCACCCTTGCCGTCCTTACCGGCAGCGAGTTTGTATTCGAGTTCGAAGCTCTCGCGTAGGGCGACGATATCATCTATGGAAGAGATATTTAACATGGTGTCTCGCGCATTGGTATTGCGTTGCGATCATAGGAAGAAGCATAGCCCTGATCTTGGAACCAGGTGAGGCAGAGTTGTTGGAGTTTGTCTTCGGTGATCATATTGGTTTTCATATTTATGTTAACGACATCAATGTCGTCGACATAGAAATCTAGTTTTTATTGTCTATATTTTTGTCATTAAAATTGATTTTACTGCGATGAAAAGCGAAAAATTAAGAGGTGAAACAGTTCGTGATAGAATCCAAACTTTTAAACAAAGATCGAAATCTTGTTTTTACTTGCGTTTTTGCAAAATTGTTAATAAATAATCATCCGTTGCATTAAAAATGGGCTCTACTTCATTTTGCTTTACCATCATTGGAATTACCTTTGTACGCACACCCATACCTCTGGCATCTACGTATTCGTAATCTCGTAAAATATCCATTATAATCGGATTTCGAGGTGATCTTTGGCCTGCAGTCATTTTTTCAACGGTCATAGAATTTGGCAATTTGCCCGGACTGTTAATTTCCAATCGGTCCGAATAACTTGTGATTTCAATATCTACAGACCGTGTCCAATCACGATGCGCTATTGCATTAATAACAGATTCACGAATAGCCTCCCAAGGGTAGAACAACTGTTTCTCCCTTCTAAAATTATTATTGATTTCTGAACCTTCCTGTTCGATCCAGGGGGTAAGCATGGATGCCATTTTTTCGATTAAACCGTCACCAATTAGTTCAGCCTTTCCGGTATCGTCAACTCGCCACCTGCCGACGAATGGTGCATCGAGAATTTCATCCAGTTGTGCTTGATACTGCTTATCAACACTGGTAAAACTCATCATGCGAATACCTGCCTGGGGGAGAAAACGTCGCGGATGAATTCCAAAACAAAGTAGACCAGCGATGGAACAAACGGTGTTACCATGTCCATCTTCAGATAAAAGCCCCATTGCGAGCAGACGTTTTTGCCATTCTCCTTTACTGTCCGGGACTTTTGGATCGCGAATGACATGTGACAAATAGTATTGCAATCGATCCATGTCGAGTTCGTTGATCGAAGTACCGGGAACCGGCAAGAGCTCAATATGGAGCAGACCACCGCTTTCAAAAAGTCGAAGTTGTTGCTCGCGAGACGCCAACTCAGAGCGATCTCCCATTCTTACATAGGTATCATCACGGTTGTTATGCTTTACAACATAAGGTTTAGAAATTCCCGCTGGTACCGTGACCACGGCTATGGATTTTTTTTCGTCCATCTTTATCTCTTCATAAAAAGGTATAACTTGGGGAAATATCTTGTCTCGAAAAATATTAAGAACCCACTCTTGTGTATTTGCCTGATGAAGTCCCGAAATTGTACCATCATCTTCAATACCCAAAAGAAGCCTTCCCCCTTGAAGATTTAAAAAGGCGACAACCTCTTTGGCTATCTGTTCTGGCCTTATATCATCACGCTTGAATTCTATACCAGAATTCTCACCATTGCTAATTATTTCTAATAATTCCGTTTTCAGCATAGGTTTTCTCAAAAATTATATTTTAATTTCCGTTGGTTGAATGCTTCTCGGCCA
>JBEQLE010000070.1:0-23375 GCA_040326155.1 Leptospirales bacterium
GTAGCGCCAAAAATAGTTTTTCGACCGCTGGAATCTTCTACGCTCCAGATTCCGCCGTTTCCTGCGTCGCTTAAAGTCAGGCGCGTAAAAGAGCCGTCTTCAATTTCCGGTCGGTACTCACCGTTTTCAGAACCCGCCGCACCCGAAACTTTAACAAGCCGTTTGCCACCCCAGGTAAATGTATCGCGGTGATCGTAAAAGAGCTGCCCATTTCGTGTAGTTCTGGAAACAGAACCCATTCCCAAAGACCAGCCGATACCAAGCCAGCCGTCGCCGCCGCCGGAAGAAGAATATCCTAAAGAGATTTGCGGCATGACGCCTGCGCGTCCCGGAGGAAGTTCCAGTTTATAGCTGAACGAAACTGCCCCGTAATTTGAAATTTGCGGAGGAGCTATAAAATCGGCGGCGCTTAACGGGTCGGCTTTTTCGCCGGGGTCAAACAGTTTTTGCGAAAAGTTTGTGGAACCCGACAATGCGTCGTTACCGCTGGGGGCTTCTGCCGCCAGGTTTGGGTCGGTTAAGATAACATCGACATTGGCGTTGCCTAGAAAACAGGCGTTGAATAGCAGTAATGGAGTAACAAGCAAAACCGGTAGAATGGATATTCTTCTCGGTTTACCTGTAAGTGGCCTTTTATATGAATCCATTATTTCCTATACTTATTCTGCATAAACCCGTTTTCAAAACCTGCATATATTTAAAACGTCAGATCAGTATTTTAACCAGGTTCGAACGGCGTAATTTCTCTCCATAAGGGGCGAGAACAAATAACTGTTTGTAGCGTAGGGGGAGTTGATCATGTTATAATAGACTCCATTTCCGTTTATGCCACTCGTGAACATAACCTTGTTCGAAGTCATGGCCAAATTAGAGGGAGTAAACCAGTCCATAGAGCCGCCATAGACATCGAGTATTATATCGCTGCTTCCATATAATGAATTATTAGAAAGGTCAATAAAACGACCCCGAGCAACCATGCCGGGTAGATCCTGTGATTCCCAGGCGACAAAAGCATAATCTTCATTCATGATGACTTGTTGTTCGGATTGGCTGCCCGTAGTTTCTGAGTTAATTTGAAAATCGGATGCTCCAAAAGGCGTTTCGCTATTGATATCGAGAATCCTTCCTCTTATTTCCCCGCCTATTGTAGCATCAAGCCAGACTACAACAGCTTTTTTTGAGGACATTGCTACATGTGGAAACCAGTTTTGAGATCCGCTGGTAGTAATTTGAAAATCCGACGGCGCTGTCGGGTTTCCTGTTGTAATATCAATGAAACGACCATATATATTGGTCCAATTGTTACTCCAAACGACCAAAGCTTTATCACTATAATTTGCAACTCTCGCTTGAAAGCCATCCAATGTTGTGTTAATTTCAAAATCTCCGGCTCCCAATGGTCCCGGACTTAGAATTGACATGTCGACAGTCCGGCCGTTTACTGTGGACGCGGGTTGGGATTGCCAGATCACGAGGCCTATGCCGTTATTTGCGACCAGGAAGGCATCTTTTTGTTCATTAGCATTAGTGGAGCTGATTAAAAAATCATTGGTCACTACGGGCGAACCGGTAGTCAGATCGATAACTCTGCCCCTTATGTCGTAATTTGTACCATTGTCTCTGGATTCCCAAACAACAAGTGCCGAGTCTCCGGAAATTACTACTCTTGGGTTGGTTTGTCCATTGGCATTGGTCGTGCTGATTGGAAAATCCGGTCCGGAAAAAATTCCTGTAGTTATATCTATTACCCTTCCTCGAATATCACCTGAAGCGTCTAAATCGTAAGATGTCCATACGATGATAGCCCGGTTTCCAGACGCGTCCACTGCGGGGTCACTTTGGTTCGCTGTATCCGTTGTATTCACCGGTATTTTATTTGCACTTACCGGTTTTCCGGTGTTCATATCGATTATGCGGGCAAATAAGTCAATGCCGACTACATTATCATGAAAGACAACGATGGCCAGGTCATTCGATTCGGCAATTACAGACCAATCGCCTGTATCCGAAAGAACCTGAGATTTCATGACGGTGTATTGGTCAAGTTCTGTGTTATGGCTGTAAAAAGGATTTTTAAATTTCGAACTATCCGCCCAATCGTTAACGAATGATCTACCACCTGTAAAATTCATGTAAAGCGGATCGAAATTCATACCCTGGCAAGATGGTGAAATATAGTTCATAATGTCTAAGCCGTATGAGCAATTACTGACGGGCGCGTTGTAAAGTTCTCTGCCGTCGGCAATTGGATCGTGTATGGAATTCCAGTTCGCAATGCCGGTGGTGTTTGCATATAAAACCATCTCTTGTTTTGTCTGGTTTGCATGCACCGAAACTTCTTCGCCGGCAAAATGGCTCTCAAGCAATGCGCTTTGCAATGTTATCGTATGGAAATTGGTTAAAAGCCGACTTGTGTTAGCCACATAACCCGTATCTAGTCCGATGGTCACCGCATATCCCGTTGAAAAACTACCCTCAACTAAGGTGTCGTTTTCGGTAGCGGGAACAATTCGAATAACTGAATCGCCGGTGTTTGCAGTGTTATTAAGTGTTCCGTTAAATGAAGCACCAACTTTAACTGTAGTGCCGACCGTATAAGAGGTGGCAGCCGGAATGGGAACGGCCAGTGTAATTTCATATACATTATCGTAATTATTGACACTTGAAATTCCATAATCAACAGAACCTACTGTAATGGTATTTCCGTTTTCTGCATTGCCAGAACCCAAAATTCCATCACCGCCATGAGATTCGATAATTGTCTCTCCGGTTAAGTAACCGGTACTCAGATACCCCTTGTATTGCTTGACATTGCGGTAATCTTCCGGCCAGGCAACTTCTCGATAAGAATTATTCGGCGTTGTACGTAAGTATATGTCGACAAGACCGTCGGGGCCGGTGCCTGCAATGGCACCAGGAACTTCTATACAAACTGTATACGTCTGTTTAAGAAAATTCCAGTAATGACCGCAATTGGTAAGGATATTACCCGCATCGGCCACTGGAGCACCCTGGGTTCTGGTAATGCTGTGCCAGTCTGAAGCGTTCGGGCTACCGAAATTGACCTGAAAGTCGAAGGCTTCATCGAAAGCATAAGCTATGGTCAGCTCTTTATTCCAGGAATATGAAAATGAGTCGTACAATTGGTAATTGCCTACAACACCCGAGGTACCCCAGGATGGTGTTAAGTAATACGTGCTCAACAATTCAATTTCAATTTCAACTTGTTCGCCAAGCGCCGCTTTACCTAGATATGTCGAGTTCGCATCGGGGTAAAATGGATTTGGTCCATATGTATCGTTGTTCCAGCGAGTATTAAAAACCACGGTATCATTCGATTCAAGAGGATTTTTACCATGCTCCTGATCGCGCCCTAGAATATCGGCAACGGTAATATAGGTTATATCGTAGTTGTCGCCAGCCCATACGGTAGAGTAGATGCCTTCTTGGGCCGCTATAGTTCCATTAAATAATATGGGGTTTCCGGATGCGTCTTTGGCCATTCTTGTATGGTCGAAATATCGTCCGTTATCAAATGTAATCCATAGTCCGCTGGCTGCCATCTCAGCGTCGCTAAGAGAACCGATTTGTACTCGGCATGCGGTCACGGGATTTCCTTTAATGTCGTTGCCAGAAACAAGGCTATGACAAGGCAAAGTGTTTGCGTGTCCGTCTATAGATTTTATCGCGTAGGTGTATACAATTGGAATTTGATCTTCTACATCGGTTCCAGAAAAATCGAATATATAGTGTTCATATTCGATGGGAGTTCCGTAGCAAGCAATACGATCAAGAGCTGTTTTTAATGAAATACCGGGTGTAACCGTGTTCGCGGGACCGGTGAGTGAGCAGGGATCATTCACGTCTGTTGTGTCAACATCAAACGCCGCTACCCGAAACATATCTCTCATGTATGGACCGATAAGTTTAATTAAAGCGGTTCTCCCTTTTGCATTTTCTTCGATTATTTTAATGTTGCTACCGGTAAAAGAAGAGCTTAACGCCGATTTATAATTTGAGTCGGCCACATGAGTCAGAGTGTAGTCGACCAGGTAAAGTTTTGGCGTATATCCCTGAGCAAGCGCTTTTTCCATTTCAGCGGTGTTTAAACCGGATAGTTCAATTACATATGGTCCAAACTCGCTCGCTCCATACAGGTCTACGGCAAATTCGGAGTAATCAGAATTTCGAATTTTAAACGACTGTATGGGTATTAATTCCCCATTCGATGACTCAAACAATAAAGAACAGGTTATATTGGAAATGCGTACCGGCATATTTATGGAGTGGTTATTTATATACAAAGAAGCTCGCACTAAACCGGCATCAGGTCCGATGGAATACCCCGTTGATGTTTTCGAAGATTTGTCTTGGCGGTACTTTCTGGCGGCAGTACCCGCCGACGAATTTTTTACCGAAGTGGCTTTTCTGTCGATGTTGTTTGTAAACGGTCTGTTCTTAAAAATGTCCTTCGTAGAGCCTCTTGAGCTGCTGTTGGAGATATCACCGCCAAATTCCCCCGACCCTGATGCTGCAGCTGTTGCCGGTTCCGGTGTAACCCCTATGCCGAAGCTTGAACTTCCAGACTTATTTTTAGAGTAGGTACTTCGAAAGTTTCGTTTTCCGACTTCTCTCTGGTGAAATTTCTCAGAGCCTTCGTCACGCCGACTTTCGATATCCGATGAAGTGATATCGTTTGCAATTTCGGAAGTTTCCCCGGTACTGGTTTTCTCAACTACAATTTTCAGAGTGATAGGTGCCGTTATGGAAGATTCAATTGTGGGGTAGTCGGCGACCCAGAAATTTCCGCTGATCTCGCTGCTATTGATTAATCCGTCTCCGTCGAAATCGGATGCGAGTGTGGTTCCGGTGGGGTCTACTATGCCTAGTTTGGAAAGCGACACCGGGGTTCCCGGCGCCTGGTTAAAGAGGTTGTGAATAACGACATCGTCTTCGTCGGTATTTGTCGACGTAGCAACCGTCTCGGTTTTAAGCAGTGTTGCAGTTACTGTCGCCTTACCTGCGCAATGCATGGAAAAAGCGGCCAGTAAAAGTGCTATAAAAACAGCAGCGTTGAAGGGGCTTTTTTTGGAAATAACTTTATTTTGAACGTTCATTATAATTACCTTGATATTCATGGTACACTCCCGGTCTTAATAGACCAACCTCGTTTTTACACTGTAGTTTCGCTCGACAAGAGGCGACATGAGATAGCTGTTTGTTCCGAAAGGGGAAGTGATGAAGCTGGCTGAAAGACTTCCAATACCTTTCCATGAAATGAAAACATTTTCATTGACGTTTATAATGCTAGGTAAACTACTTCCGCCACCATTTTTTCCTATGATCAAGTCATTTTGATCGATAATAGTATAGTTATTAGTATCTAAAAACCTCCCACGGATTAGGGCTCCGGATGGCCAGATGATTAGAGCTCGATCACCCATAATCGTCACATTTGCAGCGTATTGGGAACCGATAGTTTCTGAGTTCATTTGATATTCACTCGCTCCGATAGCTGTGCCTGTATTCAGATTAATAAACCTTGCACCGACATCGTAAAAATTGGGTCCTGAATCTGTCCATGAGTCAAAAGAGACAAGTGCAATTTCACCTTTAGCGTATACATGGGGGAAATAATCACCGTATGGCACCTGGGTCGAAATCATAATATCTTCGGGGCCCGATAATTTAGCAGAAGATAAATCAATTACTCGTCCCCGTATGATATCAGCTGAGGCAGGTTCATAGGATTCCCAGACAACGATAGCTTTTCCATTACTTGCTGCAACTTCGCAAAAGTTCGCCCAATTAGGCGAGGAGGTTTCACTAATAAGAAAATCATCGGGTGCGGAAAAAGATAACGTATCCATTTCTACAATACGACCTTGAACTTCGGTGTCAGCACCAAGGTCAAGTATCCATGCAATTAAAGCTCTGTTGCCTGATACGGCTATTGTTGGTTCATAGGTACTTGGTCCTGTTGTATTTACCAGGATATCATCTGTACCCAGCGGAAGTTGAGTTGATAAATCGATAAATCTACCGCGCACATTGTTCGGACCGAGGTCATTTGAACCCCACACAACCAGGGCGGTATTTTGAAAAATAGCGACTCTAGGTTTACTTTGATTGCCGGTATTGTTTGTACTGATCGCAATATCGTTGGCACCAAGTGGGGTTCCATTTGTAAGGTCAACAAATCTCCCACGTATATCGTATACATCTGTTGCGAAGACGACTAAGGCAAATTGTCCTGATGCAATAACTTTAGCGGACGCTCCTGGAGCGGCACTTGTTGTGTTGATTAAAAAATCAGCATTACCTACCGTGGAACCGGAAATTGCATTTATTACTGTACCTCTAATTTCGTAAAAAGGACCATTCTGGACATGGTTTACAATCAGGATTTTATTGTTGGATATGGCTATATCATTAGAACCCCCTGCATTACTCAGTGAAGTTTCTTTCATCAATGTATATTGATTTAAGTTTTCATTCATATGGTAAAAACGATCACTGAATTTTGAACTGTCGGCCCAATCATTATAAAAGGACGATCCACCTACATAGTTCATATAAGTAGAATCATACCCATAAAACTGGCAAGACGGGGAAAGGTAGTTTAAGCTGTCGAGACCAAAGTAACATCCGGTAGAGTTGGCCGTAAAAAGTTGGCGACCGTCATAGGGTATATTTCCTGTTCCAGCGTTTGCCGGTATGGAATTCCAGTCGGTAACGACAGTTTGACTCATATATAAAACCATCTCTTGTTTCGTCTGATTTGCCGACACAGAAACTTCTTCGCTTGCAAAGTGATCTTGAGTAATGCCGCTTTGCAAAGTAATTGTATGAACATTTTCAAGTAGGCGAGCGGTGCTTACCACGTAGCCCGAGTCGGCCCCTACCGTTAAAGCATATCCGACGCCAAATGTTCCGACTTGTAATGTGTCTTGCGCAGTGTCGGGAATTATACGAATGACCGAGTCGTCTGTTGATACACTCTCTTTCAAAGTTCCGGTAAAACCGGTCATGGTTATGACGGTTCCGGCAGGGTAAGATGTCGCGGCAGGAACCGGCGCCAGCAGTGTAATTTCGTAAACGCGTTCAGCATGCTCTGCGCTTGCAATAGTATAAGATGCATCGCCGACTTGTATAGTGGTTCCATTTTCACCTGTTCCGGTTATAAGGCGACCATCACCTCCCTGAGCTTCAATTATTGTATCGCCATTGAAATACCCTTTTAATAACAGACCTTTATACTGTTTTACATTCTGATAGTTCTCGGGCCAGGCAACTTCGCGGTATGCGTTGTTTGGCGCAGTTCTTAAAAAGATGTCGACGAGTCCTCCTGGAGGGACACCCGGTAAAGAATTCGGTATTTGTATGCAAAGCGTAAAAGTCTGGGTTAAAAAGTTCCAATAGGCGGCACAACTACCGACCCCAAACAGGTTATTTGTATCGGCGAGCCGGGCAATGTTGTACCAATCACTTGCCGTACCGCCTGTGCCAAGGTTGATTTCAAAGTCAAAGGCGTCTTCAATTTGAAATTTATTAACTTCTTTTTGCCATGTATAAGAAAAAGAATCGTACACATCGTAAGCGCCGGAAATACTGGGAATGCCAAAATTCGGCGTCAAGTAATTAGTATCAAGCAAAGAAATTTCAACGGCAATCTCTTCGCCGAGTGCAGCCTGTCCAATATATGTAGCATTTGCGTTCGGGTAAAATGGTGTGGGACCATAAGTGTCGTTATTCCATTTAGTATTAAAAACAACAGACTCTCCCGACTCAATAGGATTTCTTCCGTGGTCACGTTCGTGGCCCAGAATATCGGCTATTGATAAATACACAACGTCGTAATTGTCCCCGGCCCACACTTTCGAGTGCAGCCCTTCAAGAGATGTAATCGTTCCGTCAAATGTAATCGGATTGCCTCCCGCATCTAGAGCTGGGCGAAGGTGGTTGAAATACCGTCCATTGTCGTATACCATCCACATTTTCAACTTTTCAATTTCCCCTTCAGTAAGATTACCGATTTGTATTCGGCAGGCTGTTACGGGGTTTCCAAGGTTGTCGGTTCCCGGGACATGGCTGTGGCAGGGAAACTCATTGGCGATACCTCCAATTGATTTTATTCCATATGTATAAGTAATGGGGCTTGTCGATTCAAGTTCGGTTCCGGCAAAATCGAAAACATAATGGGCGTACTCTATAGGCGTACCATAACATGCAATTCGATCAAGAGCGGTCTTCATGGAGATGCCGGGGGTTACAAGGTTCGCTGGTCCCGTCAAAGCGCAGGCGTCGTTCGCATCTGTGGTGTCTGCGTCAAAAGCGGCTACGCGAAACAGTTCGCGCATAAAAGGGCCTATAATTTTAATAAGAGCGGTTCTCCCTTTCGCATTTTCTTCAACAATTTTAAGGTTGTTTCCGGTAAACGAAGAGCTTAGCGCTGCTCTATAGTTGGAATTTGTTACATGGGTAAGTTCGTAATCGACTAAGTAAATTTTCGGGGTATGGCCCTGGGCAAGGGCTTGTTCTATTTCGGCTGTGTTTAACCCTGAAAGTTCTATCACATATGGACCAAACTCAGAGGCTCCGTAAAGCTCGACGCTGAATATAGAGTAATCGGCGTTTCGCAGGCGAAAACTTTGAATGGGAATAATCTCTCCGGTTGAAGTTTCAAATAAGAGTGAACATAAAATATTGCTTATTTTGACGGGCATGTTGACTGAGTGATTATTTATGTACAAAGACGCACGAACAATGCCTGCGTCAGAATCCACTGAGAAACCTGACGTCGTTTTGGATTTTTTATCGGAACGGTATTGCCTTGCGTTTTTCGCAGCAGAGTTGCTGGTAACGGACGTGGCATTTCGGTTAATATTGTTTTTAAAGGGACGCACCTTAAAAACATCTCGGGTAACCGATTTCGACGAAGCTTTGCTGCCGCCGATTCGAAAAAAACCAAGGTTCAGGCCGCCGCTGGCACTTTTCGATTTTGCTTTTGTCTCTGTGCTTTGTGTTGTTCGTCTTGCCAATTCGTTTTGGTGAAATTTTTCGGACCCTTCGTTTCTGCGACTTTCGACGTCGGATGAGGTTACGCTGCTTATGATTTCTGAAGTTTCGCTTGTTGAAGTTTTATGAACCTCAATTTTCATTGTAATAGGGGCTGCTATGCTGGTTTCGACACTCGGGTATTCGGCAACCCAGAAATTACTGACTGTTTCCTTCGTGTTGATAATGCCGTCTCCGTCAAAGTCTTCAGAAAGAGTTGTGCCAACCGGATCTACAATTCCAAAAGAACCGATCTTGGCCCATGTTCCAAGGTCTAAACTAAACAGGTCATGCGTCTCGATCGGTTGATCGCCCGTGAGGGGAAGTTGTGTGCCATCACTAGAGTCTTCAACGATTTCGGCTTTGAGCTCAGTGGGTTCAACGTTTGCCGTTATTGTGCAGTTAACGTAAGTTAAAGGTAAAATCAGAAGAGCGATAAAGTATATCCGAAATCCTGTTTGTTTTTTGAAAAGTGTATATATTCCATTTGTTCTTGTATTAATTGCGACCGAAAAATCCATAGTTCTCCTCCAAGAGAAGTATTAATAATACTTTTAGAAAAGAATGGGATCCAGATCTTACGTATGCATGCGGCTAACGGTACGCACTTGATCAGTGTGAATTTATTCAACGCGAAATCTCAACATAATTCCCTGTTACTTTTCTATTTTTTTTTACCGAACACACAACGCCGTTATAGATAACCGAAAGTGACATATAACAACTATTGGCATTACTCAGGATGGAACAGGCTATTATAAAAACCCTGAGTCAATAATAAAAATAAATAAATCAAAAAAAATCAAAATTAATGGAAACCATATAAGTTATATCTAATTTAGTGTATAATAATTCTACAGAATGTAAACTAAAACAATAGTAAAGGTCTCGAATTCAAAAGGCTGTATAAGATATTAGCAAAATGAAATGGGTATATTTAATATTTCCCATGTGGTCATTTTGCCTGTAGGCGATACCGGTGATGACAATAGCGCCAATTTTTTGCGCACTCTTCGTGTTGGAGGTTGAATAAACCGTGTGGCGTAATCGGGCTATCGCCCGTAAGGTAACCAGGCAAATCTTTACTTTCCTCTTATGTGTAGTAACCAGAGTGGTAACTACAACGTTTGACTTGCCTATACAGTTGATAAAAAGAAACCCCGAAAAGTAGTGCGGTCGAATACCGCAGAAGGGACAAAGAAATGATAGTACCTTTACTTACAGAAACTACTCGGATGCTGGTCGGCCAATTTTATTTTAGTTGTTGTCTAAAAGGCTATCGCTCCTATGGATGGGTATATATTACGGAAATTCCATAACAGAAACTTTCACATAGGCTGTAGAAACATGGAATTCCAGTCAATTCCATTCAGTCGCTATATAACAAGAAACGCCCACAAAAGCGGGCGTTTCTTAAGTCCGATGCTAGTTTACCGGGCTGGTTAATTGTCTATAACTTTACGCAAGACTCGAATAGCCGGTAATTCGAAAGTACCACCGGCCGGATCATAGTCACAAACTCCTGCGTCGGTCTGGTCATACACGCATCCGTTAGAAACGTAAAAATAATCACTCGCTCCTTTGGTTATGTTTGACGAGGAGAAAAACTGAAATCCGAAACAGTATCCGCCAAGGGCAAATCCGTCAGAAGTATTGGCACAAGAGCCATCAACTCGCCCTGTTTCTGTGAAGTGGGTATAGGCGGTCGGGTCGGTCGCCGAGTAAAGTCTGGCTCCGTCTACAATATTGTCGAATCCGATAAACAACTTACCTGCAGATACTTGCAACAACGAGATAGACCTGTTTTCCACAATCTCAATTCCCGTATCTGCACCCTGGGTGGTCGATGTCAGGATTCTACTCCAATTAGCAGGCAGATGGCAGTTTGCTGAACATACCCAAAGTTCCCCGCCGTTTTGCGTTGTTCCCGTTGCGCTGGCTGTTGTTACATTTCTTGCCATGTATAGTTTACTATTATACTCAACCATAAATGGAATACCCTTCATGCCCGGAGTAATATCGTTTTTCGAGGACAAGTAGAGAGTCCTGTTCGAACCCTGGCACCAGTTGGTTGGCACGCTCGCGCATGCAGCTATTGGGCCGCTATGTGGTGCTTCCTGGACAACAAGTGAAAAACTACCCGGGCCTGAGGGTAATTCGCTGGCAGCAGTGTGAGAGACAATATTACCTGTATTGTCTGTCGTATCATCCAGTGTGGAGTAAACAACACCTCCTGAATTACCCAGATACATTTTCCCGTTAAAAACAATCATTGAATCTATACCTAAAATAGAGCCGGTAACAACATCACCATTATCAAAGCCACCAAAAGCGGGGATACCTTTCATCCCGGTCCAGTTATCCCCTGCTTTTGTCTCGGCAATGCAAGTCCCCGAACTTATATTGAATTTTTCAAATCCGGGTCTTTTAGCGGCACCTGTGCCGTCAATCGCCAACCCTACATAAATGTGTTCTCCATAGGAGTAAATTGTTTCGGCGCTTTTTGTACCGGCAGAACTTGTAATACCGCATGGTTCAAAGTTCAAGGTCGAATCCTGGTCACTAGTCCACCATATTTCATTTAGCTGGGTTCCTGATACCCTTTCAACCGGACCTACAAACAGAAATTGCTTATCGATATTGGCCTGTACGGTTCTATCGTCACCGGTTTCAAATAAATTTCCAGATGCAAAATAACCTATTCCATCGACGCCATTTGGGCCATTATCCGTAGTTATTTCATCTCCAAATGTGTAGCATATACCTGTGGGATTGGCCCCGGTTATTGTACAGTAGCCTGCCGCAGTTTGAAAAACAACAGCAGTTCCATTTGCGCCGTCTGCTTCAAATCTAAAAGCTCCGGTATTCAGGTCATTGGGACCAAGGTATACTTTATTGTTATACACAAATGCGAAACTGAATGAGGTACCATCCGCAAATGGGTCGGTAAAAAGTGGCCCGTCTTCAAAAGTAGTTACTGAGCCTCCGGCACCTTCAAAAGAACCGCGATCACCGGGATTATCAGCCAGTGCAAGTCCGAATGCATCTTGCACTCCTTTGTCGGTTCCGGTTCCACATGTGCCATTTATGTTATTTGATTCGTTTTGAACGATTAATGTACAATATCCAACGCCTTGTTGTCCGCTTGTAGTCAACAATACTTTGGATGGGTCAGTCTGTTGAAGCGCTGTAGTTACTCCGCCAAGATCATTCGGTGAAAAAGAGCAGCTAAATGCGTAGTTCGCAGGATTTTCAATGCTTGTACAAGCAGTTGTACTGCCACCAGTCATCGGTTTTGTAAATGTCACGATAACTGTGTTGAGTCCTGTTGTTTCCACTTTTAGTAGTTTTGGAGGTTCACTTCCGACAAAACTTCCAAAGGTTGGAGTTGTAAGTGCGCTGTTGTCGTTTAAGTCTACCATTGCAGTGTCTGCATGCAGATAATAGGTCGTAGACGATGTTGGTGCGCTTGCAAGTGTTAAGTCAAAAGTTTTATTATCAAGAGCTGATACTGCTGTAATGTCAATTTCTGAGGCACCGCCGTTACAGTTAGTTGAAACATCGGCAGGCGAGGCAGAGCTCTCGTTAACACAAAAGGTTTCGCCATCAGCCTGGTCCGGGCTTGTTGCAGCCCCGGTATTCATATCTTCACTGAAAGTTACACGAAGAGTCGTGTTGCCCACTTGCGACACAGATAAAAAGTAAGGTCGAATAATACCTTCTACTGGCATATTTGCAACAGTGTTAACAGCTGCGTTTCCTTTAGCATCATAGATGGCCGTTGCTTCCACGTTGAAGCTGTCTTTAAACAGGTCGTTTACGGAAAAATTGGCCGCGCCCGAACCTGTCAGAACCACAACGCTATCAGAACCGTCACCGTCGACAGTCGCGGTTACGTTCGATATATCCGAACCACCGCTGCATCCATTAACGGAGTTTCCATCACTATCGTTGCAATAAGCAAAATCGTTGAAATCAAGAGCTCCGGAACCGCCGTTTGTATTATAAACAGGCTCAGAGAATAAAATTCGCAGGTCGGTTGTACCGGTGTCAGTTGTTCCCGAAAGAATAACTGGAGCCGCTTCGTCTATCATTTCCGGTGAAGCCGAAGTAAATGCAAAAGTTACCAGGTCATTACCCGAAGCATCTTCCACCCTGTCCGTACTGGCTGAGTAGGTGATTGCTTTAACAGTCGTCCCTTTAATAGTAACATCATCAGCAACCAGTGTAATATATGCATCGTCTGCAGTGTCCGGGTCAACGCCGCCATTGGCAGTGTTGGCGCAGGTCAGGGCTACACCGCCTGCATCGGTTGTATCATCTATATCGATGAAGGTAATGCCTTCCATGGTAAATCTTGATGCGTCAGTTTTACTGATGGAAGAGTCTTGCAAGCCTCCGTCAAAACGGATGGTTACTTCGTCAATATTTCCGTTTGAGTCACAGTCGTATTGATAGATGGCTAATATTGTTGGAGGTCCGGAATCGGGTAAACCGGTAAACTGAGCGGTGTTTGTTACCCCGATTGTATTACCGGAAAGATCTTGAACATTACTTACAGTAACGGTGTAGGTAGTAGCGTCAGTTTGCGAACTTACTGTTAACCGTACAACTGCGTTGTCGATCTGTCTTTCTGCTGAAACTATGGTCAGTCCGTTATCTATGGCGTAATTTCCCGCAGTTTGCGAGGTTGTTAAGTCGACGTTTTCGTCGAATGTTACATCAACCGTATTGTTATCAACAGCTAAGGCTGCGAAAACACTCGGATCAGTTGTGTCCGGTGGGGCGATACCCGTAAAGGTTGCGGTATTTGCCGCCGGGTCAATGGCGTTTCCAGCCGGATTATCGGTTACGCCGGTTACTGTTAACGTATACGATTGCAAATTTTGAGAAACGGTAGTTATATCATAAGATGTGGTTGCGCCTACCTGGTTGATGGCTCCTGTGTTTAAACCGCTAATTGTGTAGGTTCCGGTTCCACCTGTTACATTTTCTGAAAAGGTAACTCGAACAGTGGTATTATCTATGGCAACGGCGCCTACAACCTGGGGTTTTATAGTGTCTGCTGTTACAAAAGCAAAGTTCGCATTATCGGCTGCGCCATCAATTGTATTGCCATTGAGGTCGGTTACATTGGCAACAGTCACTGAACATGCATCGTCAACGCCGAGAACTTCGGCCCAGCTTACAATTACTGTTGTTGCTGATGTTTGCGCTGCGGCGGTTTCCGTAAGAGCGCCGGCCGTTGTACAAGTAATAGTGTAATTACCCGCAGTCTCCATACCGGCTCTTACAATAGCTTCGCTAAACGTAACCTCAACATAGCTTGACGAGGTTTGAGCGGCAGAGGCAACCGTTGGCAGGGCGTCGGCACTGAAGCCGGCTGAAGCCGCAGCAGAATCAAGTACGTTTCCGTTTGTATCTTGTATATTTCCGCTTCCATTGTCTACTGAAAGACTGTAACTGACGCCCGCAATCTGGGAATCCGTGGTCAATTCAATAATATTATTATTTGGAGAAGCGTAAAGGTTTACACCCGTAACATTGATTCCGGCCCCCCCGGTAATGGTAAAGTCGCTTGTAAGCCCGCCATCTGAAAGGGGTTCTGAAAATATAACCAGAATCGTGCCGTTATCTAAAACAAGAATAGATGAAACAGATGGTTTTACATCGCCTGTAAAAGTCGCCGTATTGTTATTGGTATCAATGGCATTTGCAACCGTAGCCAGATCAGAAATACCGGTTGCGGTAACCGTGTACGTAAGATTACTCATCCCAGCATCTAAGGTAAGATCATAAGAATTTGAAGCTCCAACCTGTGCAGCGCCTGTAACGGTTATGCCATTATCGACTGCGTAATTATTTATATTAGCAGCTGCCGCATCGACAGGTTCTGTAAAAGTGATGCGAACCGTTGTAGTATTCTGTGCTATTGCCTGTATAACAGTCGGTTTTGTTGTATCGTTGCCGGCCGTAAAATAGGTGATAGTGGCTGAGTTTGTACCGGGGATGATTGTATTCGCGTTTAAGTCGTCGACATTGTTGACTGTTATTTTACAAGTGTTGCCGTCGGTTAAGTTACCTTCCACATCTCCCAGGATTACAACTTTATCTGTTCCCGACATAGCAACCGATACCACCGATATGGAGCCATTGGTACAGTTTGAAAACGTGTAATTTACCGAGGTTGTTGCGCTTGCAGTATCGACATCTTCACTGAATGCTAATTCAACACTGGCATGTGGGACACCAGCATCTAAAGTGGCGTTGTCATCATCGGCTGCAAGTAAAGCGGCCAGACTTACCGTGGGTGCGGCCGTATCACCGGCAGTTCCGTTAAAAGACATAGCGTTGCCAGAAGCTTCGACGCCGTTTCCGGCTAGGTCGGTCACAGAATTTGCCACTGTTACCGTGTAAATCTGGGAACTCTGTGTGTTTGTAGTAAGGATTACTTCGGAAAGGTTGGCTACGTCTCGAGATACAGCGGTAGGGTTAGCGCCGATGCCGTTTGTCGGTGAAAAAGTAAACGCCCCGGTAGTTAATGAGGCCGGATCAACCGTTTCATTGAAAAATATGTGGACAGTGTTTTTATCAACAGCATGGACGGTTACAATTGTCGGGCCGACAGCATCGGCCGGTTCGATACCGGTAAAAGACCCGGTATTATTACTGGTATCTAAATCTGATCCATCGGTGCCGGTAACATTGCTTACCGTAATGGTATAAGTTACACCTTTTACCTGCGATGAGGTGGTAAGCGTAACTATGGTAGTATCACTGATGTCTCTTGTGGCAGTAATAATATTAAGACCGTTGTCAGATGCAAAGTTTGTTATATCTTCAGCTGTCGACTGGGAAACCCCTTCGTCAAATATGACTTTAACGGTAGTGTTATCCATTGCCAAGACACTGCTTACTGTAACATAATCGGTACTACTGGATGTTTTCTTTGTTGTAGAGGTGCTTCCACCGCCACTACCGCCGCCGCAGTTAACGACAAAGGCCGTGAATAAAGCCGCTATTATTATTGCACTGATTTTCTTGAAATGTACCATCTTTTGCTCCTGGTTGTCGATACAATAATGTGTAGGCTACTCGAATAGAGCTTTGGTTTCTATTTTCTCCCCACACATTAGTTCGCATCATTGACATGTTTTAATTCTTTTGTATATAGACGTATTTAATCTTAATTTCTAAACATCTTTTTTATAGTCCGTATATTACATATACATAACATGACCAGCAATAAAAAATGCTGTTTTTTCTTCAGTTATAGGCTTTTTTACGAAATTACCAAAGAATTCCGCACAGCGAACCAAAGAGGGAAAATACCTTAACATCTCGATTATACAAAGCACTTCGTCACCCAATACGATATTATCGAGGCTCCTGCTTGGTGTAAAGAACCCACGGCAGGTAGAAACCGCCAAATTGCGCAGTAGTTGTACGGAAATTCCATAATAGAAATTTCCGTACAGTTGTGAAAATATGGAATTCCAGTATTTTACCAGTTGTAAAGATCTACATTAATAGACATACCCGAACAGTTTATAGCCACAATCGGTTTTACGTATTATAAATACGAAAAATTCACGGTGCTTCGCTACGGCAAGGCCTCGCCTTTGCATTTCATAACCGGTTACGATGTAGTCGTTTGGTTGCTGGCGATAGTGCTTGGCATTTTTTAATCGTTTTATTACTTTTGGTTGGTAGTTGCCTGTTTCAGCCATGGTAAACACAGTTATCTTGTGGATGTCAAGGTATTCTCGTAAGGATGTTCTGGAGTAGATCGCCGATTTAAATCGTTTATAATTCGTCTCACATAGCTGGCTGATTTCATCTTGCCCGAGATACCTGTCCTCTTTTAACAGATAGACGGGATCGTGGTGCTTAGAAACAAAGTTTGAACAATTTCTGGAAAAATAGTTTGAGATGATCGAGATGAAATATTCACGTACTGCTTTTTTGTCGTGTCTGGGGCCTCTTTCATTGGAACCCCTTCGGCGTCTGTGATTATCACGGTCATTTTTTTTATATCGATGTCCGGAGGGTATCCATTCATCATCGGAATGGTGGCGATCATCGTCGTCATTCCGATGATCTCTTCTATCGTCATCATCGTCACGCCTGTCTCGATGTTTGTCATCATCTTTCTTTTCGCCATTTCTCAATTTGTCTATTTTATCTTTTTTTCTTTTTTTATTGTTTTTGTCCTTGTCTTTTTTCTTATCGAAGTCAATTATAATTTGACTGACAAGAGCTTCTTCAGGTACAATAAAAGTCAAAGGGATGCAAAGAGACAGTAAAATGGCGATATTGCGTAACATAATTTATTCCTTACATTTGAGATAGAATATCTTTTTTCTTGGTGTCGTATTCCGCTTGTGAGATTAATTCTCCATCAAGCATCTGCTTTAACTGTTGCAACTTCGCCATAGGGTCAGCCGCTGCTGCAGCTGGCGCCGCTGCCGGTGCTGGTGCCGGTGCAGCTGGAGGAGCTTGTCCTGCTTGAGGTGGTTGTTGTCCTGCGGGGGGGGTTTGATAGTTTTGGGCCATTGCTCCGGCCATCATGTTTCCAAAACCCATACCGGCTCCAAGGCCCATACCCATGCCAGCTCCTCCGCCTTCGTTTCGGGCGGCTTCTCGCATCGCTTCAAGTTGTTGCATCTGAGAGTAGTCTATCCCGGCTGCTTTAGCTGCTTGTGCTTCTGCTGACATATCTGCGATACGGTTGATACGTTTCATTGTATCTTCGTCGAAGTTAGTTCCTTCTATACGAAAATCAGTTAACGTAAAACCAAGTTTGTCAAAATCCTTTTGAAGATTTTCCGTGAGGCCGGCGGCAATTTCATTTCTTTCCGCGTCAATATCGGCGTAAGAAAGTTTTGCTTCGGCAAAATAATCTGTCAGTGGTTGTACAAATCGCGAGGCCATTACCTGACGAAAATCGTCAACACCGTAGGTTTCAACAGCGCCCGTAACGTTGACAAAAAATCCACCGGGATCTTTAATTTGAAACGTAAAGTTTCCGAAGGCTCGTAAACCTACTGGGAAGTTATATGTTGGATCTTGATATTTTATAATGGATGGAGTTCCCCATTTTTGATCAACTATTTTTGTAGTTTTGAAAAAATAAATACCTACTTTATGCTCACTCTCAAATGCCTGCATAAATTTAGTGATTGTTGTCCAGAATGGAATATTCGCTGTTTCCAGGTCTATTATCCCTTCTTCTGTTATTACCTCTTTGACTTCACCTTCGTAAACGAAGATAGCGCCTTGGCCCGGACCAACGATTAATTTAGACGCATTCTTTATTTCGTCTCCGTTTTCCGTCCATCGGTAAAATAGATCTCCCTCGGTGGGATTTTCCCACTGAATTACAGAACGTAATTGTCCTTTTACTTTGTCCCAGAGTGCCATGTCTATGCTCCTTTAGATAATATTTTCATGATATTGGTTTTATACCAAGTTTATTCATTAATACCGTTAATGGCAAATGTAATTGAACCAAGGCGAATGTCAACTCAAAAACGTGAACAAATATAAGAGGTTATTTTTTTATTAGAAAATCGGGTCTGACTCGCATCGGGTTTTTCCAGTGGTTTAAGCTGTTTTCCAGTTTTTCGTCATACTGAAATTCCATAACAGATAAAAATTCCCTCCACGAATCTTCGCGAATGTAGATGTAATTATTAGAAACGGTATATATATTCTGCTCCATAGTCTGGTTTGCGTCCTTTCTCGCCCTGGCTGAAGAATTATTTAAATAATGAAGTATCAGTTCTTTTTTTATCCCGTAAACAAATCGGTAAACTTTGTCGGTTGAAAACCGTCTCTCAGGGGTCCATGGTAAAACTTCGTTTCCGGTTTTGAATTCATAATATTGAGCCAGCCCTCCATGAGCTACAATTAGAATCGGTTTGTTTCTTTCATTTACCAGTTCCGTGTTTTCGATCAGTTTATCGAACAATGCATAATTGTGTTCGAATCGTTTTGGCGTGTAAAAGTAGAATGTCGTATGCAAAACTGCTAATAAAATAATGCCTCCCATGGACATTTTGAAGAGTTTACTTATTCTTTGTAATCTCGTGTTTGAGTTCCAGGTTTTTCTTATATGTAATATGATAAAATAAAAGAAAAGATAAGAAAAGAATAGACCTGGAGTTAAAAGGCGAACCTGCAAATCGGAGTAAGAAAACAAAGGGAGAAACGTAAATAATAAATAGCAAAATAAACAACCAGTAATGCCAACAAAATACGGATAAACTTGTTCTTTGCGGTATTGACTAATAAACTTCCAGGCAATAATGGGGGTAGAGATGGCAAGACACGTTTCGATGACGATTTGTGGACTCCAGCCAAAAGCTTGAATATGAACAAACGCTGGTATATAAAAAGAGGTGAATGAATCTGTTAACCTTTGTAGATCTCCCAGATTTAGAGCGCCGGGTATAACACTTAATATTGCTATTAACAAGGTGACTAAGCCCACCGCATAAGCTGCTCTTTTTATTAGGTAATTCCAGAGCCTGTTTTTCGTTTGAAGTCTTTTGCTTATCAGGTAAAACATAAGAAACAGAGCCACCTCGAAAATAATCAATGCTGCCGCAAACCGATGAGAGAGCGCAGCTATCGCGAATAGAAACCCTGCTGCAATGAGTCCGAGTATCTTTTTTATTTTCAACTTATTTTCAGAAATATTGTGTATTGAATTTAAAACAGATTTGGCCCGAGTAACCGATGTTACTAAAACCGCGAAGCCCAGATATAAGAAAGCAAGAGCAAGGTTCTGTTTCGGGTATTGGACAGTAAGAAAAACAGCGGTTGGGGAAAACCACACCATAATATATAGAAGTATTGAAAGGTGTGATGTTGTTTTTTCATCAGCCGGTAGTTCGTTACCGAAATTATCATGAAAATATCTTTTTATATTATCAAGTAAATATGAAAAACAGAAAGAAACAAAAACATGAATGCATATTAGCGTTGCCTTGAAGGACGCCGTATAGGAGTCAAAGAAAAAGTGTAGAAAACGATAAAGCGGGTAGAGAAGGGTTGTTTCGACAGAGTGTAATACCCCCTTATCAATGAGTGATTGCAGCTGTATAACGTACCAGTACCCGTCTTTTCCTGGAGCGTAATTTGTGTCGATTACATAAAACAACCAGAGAATATTTGTTGCAATAAAAACAAATGCACGTAAAACCGAAAACTGAAAACCGTGTTTCAGGTTTAATGTTGTAATAGATAACCCCAGGAGCCGAACCAACCATTAATTCTTCCCGAAGAAATTTTAATTGCCGCCTCGTAGGGAACCAAAGTTTTATTATAGACCCCACCTGCTTCGCAAGCATCAAACTTATCTTGCGCACCTGGAGCATGAGGGTTGAAGCTTGTAATTACCATGTTTTTCTCTGAGAAAATATGTTCGTTTTCTTTTTCGGTGAAATATCCAACTCGTTTGTTTTGTGCTAGGTCGTACATGTCTTCCTGGGAATCAAATTCAGCCGTCTCTTTAATCTCAATCAATCGACCGAATATTTCAATTGTACTTGAATCTTCGCCTGCCTTTTTGACTATCCAGTTTCCGTCCATAACGGTGCTGCTTTTGCCGACACTCCCGTTGGTTTTTTCGCTCCAGTGACGGTTGTCCCAGATTACAAAACTACCATTGGGGCGCAGTAAAAATATAATATCTATAGAGTCAAATTGCTGCTCAGCATCATCCCATTTGTTCGTGCAAAAATGGGTAACACCATGCCCGACGACTTTTTCCAGGTTGCTGCCCTTTATTTTAGCCAGCAATTTATTCTTTTGCTTTTCGATTCTATTATCGTAAACGGTGTATCTGTTTTGACCACTCAGTAAAACGATTTCACTGATGAGAGTATCTTGCCACTTGCTTCCTTTGCGGACTTTTTCAATACTGAAAGTGAACTCTTTTCCTTTTAGAGCCTTACTTAAATGGACTCGTTGGGAACCCATCGCATTTATGAATTTAGCTGTTTCAGATGAGGACCCGTTCGAAACTAATAATGATACCGGGGTTGCATTTTTTTGAAAATGAGAGCTTGAGCGTTGGTATCCGGGGTAAATTTCAAAACCCGTTAACTCGATTTCTTTATCGAGGGAAATTGTAATTTTTTCGCTGGTTCCAGGATCACTGCCTTTTTTTCCTTCGGCCCATGCAAATTCCGGTTTTCCATCGAACACAAGATAAGCAGCGTATGCAGAAGCTGGTTCCAGGGTACTTGAAGCGGTTACTTTTCCAGAGAGAGCTTCCGGGAAAACGACAGGCCGAGCAGCGTTTTTATCATCCAGAAATTTCACCTTTTCAATTTCAAATGAACCTTCGTTGCCGGGTTGTTCCTTCAGGAATATCGATGAAACTCGTTTGTCTATAAGCAGGGCTTGGTTACACTGCCAGTGTCTTTTCCCTGATCCATTTATTATGATTTCGTTATTATTTGAATTGTTGCAACTGATTTCAATTGCTTTTATATAAGATCCCAGTTGGACCGGCCCAGAGTTGCCCAGGGTTTTCGTGTCGGCAAGGTAGATCATAATCCCCTCGACTCCATGTTTCATGGGGTATGAATTCCATGAGCCAGAACCAAAAATATTCGTAACATGGTTTGAAAAACCGCTTGTGGAAGTGGCGTACATTTTCTCAATAACTACAGCGTTAGTAAGATCGACCGGTTTTTTACATGCGCCGACAGTTAGCCCAAAAACAGCAGCCATGATAGATAAAATAAAAAAATAGTTCTTGATTTTTTGATTCACGATAAACTTCATCGGTTAGTTTTGACAATGAAATCAGATATGTCAAATTGTTTTTAAACAAATGCAGAATAAAAATCAACCATGGAAACCAGCCAAAAATCGGAGCGCTTTTCGCTTGTGGGTCGGTTCTCAAGTATATATTTTGCAGCGCTTTTTATACTGGTTGAAAGCTCGTAAAAGGTTTGCTTTTTTGCAAAGCGAGGAACGACTAAAATATACTGTATTTTCTCACCATACCCCTTTAATACGCAAACTTAAAAAAGTAGATTTGCAATTGCAATATAATAAAGTGGACAATTTAAAAATTGCCATTGATCGAATTACTGATATAACTCTTGAGCCAGGAGAAATATTTTCGTTCTGGCGACTTGTCGGTAAACCGACCAGATCGAAAGGGTATAAAACAGGCTTTACGTTGAAGCAAGGCAAAGTTGTTCCGGGTACGGGTGGGGGCTTGTGTCAACTCTCAAACTTGATCTATTGGATGAGCTTGCATACACCTTTAGAAGTAATCGAAAGGCATCGTCATAGCTATGACGTATTTCCGGATGAAGGAAGGACGCAACCTTTTGGCAGTGGGGCTACTGTGTCGTATAATTATATTGATCTGCAAATTCTAAATCGGACTGCCCAGCGTTTTCAACTGAGCCTTTGGTTAGATGAAACACATTTACAGGGTCGTTGGCTCTCTGATTATGAAACGGATAAAAATTATACCATTAAAGAAGAAACTCATCAGATTCGGCATGAAATGAGGGGTATTTATAGTCGGCATAATCGAATTGTTCGGGAAGTGTATAGCAAATTGGACAATAAGTTAATAGATACGGAGTTTGTTGCCCAAAATCACGCCTTGTTGATGTATAATCCACTGTTGACATCCAATATTCAGAATGAAGAGTAAAAATTTCCGACCCCGCTAATTATATGGGGTCGGATGAAGAACCGAACTATTTTAGGATTCGGTTTTGATTTCGATTTTTCTCGTGACAGGTTCGGTAAGGGGGAGGGTGACATTGAGTATGCCGTCTTTATACCCGGCCTCAATTTGACCTGTGTTGATTTTTTCATCGATGTGAAAAGTTCTTTTGTAGTCGTATTTTGCAAACTCTTTATAGACTGGTTTTAGTCCGGGAGTTTCTTCGTTCTTGACCGAGGCTTGTATTACCAGGTGGTTTTCGTGATTGATTGTTACATCGATAGACTCCTGGGTGGCGCCCGGTATGGAGGCTTCAAGGTGATAGGCATCTTTACCTGTATATATATCGACAGGAAACTGGACGACTCTGTGATCACTCTCTTTGGGGGCTATTTTTTCTTGGGTCAGTTCTTTTACTTCTTGTGTCATGTTGTACTCCTATTGAATTAATTTTTAATGGTGATTTTTTTTGGTTTCGCTTCTTCTTGTATGGGAAGGGACACCGACAGAATTCCGTCTTTGAAGTTTGCGCTTACGCCATCGGCATTAACTGCTTTTGGAAGTTCGATAGAACGGCTAAATTCTCCAGTTACTCTTTCCTGGCGAACTA
>JBEQLE010000071.1:0-23226 GCA_040326155.1 Leptospirales bacterium
AAGTCAAATAAATTGTTGATATGGTAGGTATAAGCTGTACTTATACCTATGGAACTGAAACAGTTGACGTATTTTGTTGAAATTATCCGTTCGGGTAGCCTTACCCAGGCGGCGAAAAAGCTGGCGGTGACGCAGCCGGCTTTGAGTCAGGCGGTACAAAACCTGGAGCGCGGGGTGGGGTATATGCTGGTAGAAAGGGGGCCTCGTGGGCTTTCGCTTACACCGAAGGGGAAGATATTTTTAAGGTATGCGGTTGAGGTTCTCGACGCAGCGGACAACCTGATGGAAGCGGCCAAAGGGGCCGAAGAGGTTGAGAAACTTAGAATATATTCAGGACAAACGGTGGCAACATGGGTACTACCAGGAATTTTCTCCCAGCTGAAAAAAGAGTATTCAGATCTGTTTATTGAAATTCGAGAAGGCGATGACCAGTTTGTTAAAAAGTCCCTGCTTTCGGGGGAGGCTGATCTTGCGATTACAACAGAGCAGATTGAAAATGAAGATGTCATATCGGAATTCTTATGCGAAGATACAATTGGACCGGCGATAGCTACAGAACATCCATTGGCTCAAAAATTAAAAATTACTTTAAGTGAAATACTCAAAGAGAAATTTATTTTATACCACGCAGAATCGGCGATGCAAAAAATAATGGACAAGCTTTTGACGGAAGCCAGAATCTCAGATTCCATTGGCCGAGTGATGGAGGTGCGCAGTCTTGCCGGGATGGTGAAAAATATTGAAGCGGGTCTAGGCGTGGGTTTTGTGTCGAGCCTGGTAAAAAGTGAAAAACTGCGCATGGTGGGGCCACAGCAGTTAACATATAAAAGAAAGTTTTTTCTGGCGGTTCGAAATAAAAGAGAAGTTCGATTTAAAAAAATCTCAAGATCGATACTTGAAATCGGCCAGAAAATTTAATCTACTTAATTTAATCTTGATTGAATTACATTGTTGCATCAAGTGCATATTTGTTGAGAACTTCGCGATCTATGAACTCTATAGTACTAATATGAGTTGATTTCAGGTAAATATTCGGAGCTTTACCAGCTTCGTGTGCTTCCATCCAACGAGAAAGGCAGATACACCACCTGTCCCCTTTTTTCAGGCCCTTGAATCCAGATGTTTTTTGCGCAGTACTCAGATCGTTACCTGTAGATTTGCTGAAAGCTAGAAATTCATCTGTAATTTCTACACATACCGAGTGCATACCCTGGTCTTCAGCGCTTGTATCACACTTTCCGTTTCGATAAAAACCTGTTACGGGGTCTTCGCAGCACATTTCAAGATTACTGCCGAGTACATTTTTTGCCATTTTGGCACTGTTTAGAGCCTGTAAATGTGGTAAAGCAAAATCTACATTACATTAATCTGGCCGGGTTTAAAGTGCATTTTTTGTATGGCTTCGACTTCGTGCCGGTTTTCTTCTAAAATAGCTAAACAATCAGAATCAAGCTTGTTTTTTGCCATCTCCCTCAGCGTTGCAAAAGCTTTATCGTTGCTCCACGCCTCTTTATACGGCCTCTCGGTGGTTAATGCATCAAAAATATCAGAGATGGTTATTATTCTTGTCACCATGGGTACCTCATCCCCGGAAAGTCCATGCGGGTATCCACTTCCGTCGAGCATCTCGTGGTGAAGCTCAACGATATGAAATATCATTTCGATTTCTACGCTAATTTTCAGATCAAAAGTTTTTATCAGCTCCAGCAGAATTTTTTTCCCTTCGGTAGTATGAGTTTTCATAATATCCCATTCATCTTCCGAAAGTGGTCCGGGTTTTCTCAGTATCTGGTCCGGTATAGCAATTTTGCCTAAATCGTGCAGAGGCGAGAACAGGTATATATATTCAATATCCCTGTCGGTGTAGTTGACTTTACCTTTACGAGCTAACTCCATCGCTATTAATCTCGAATATTTTGACATCCTCTCTAGATGTTCTCCCGTTTCAGGATCTTTATAATGGACATAGGTATTGGCCGAGCGAAAGGCGGCTACCATCGTCTTAATCGTTGTAAGATCTATGTATACAAAATCCGAAATGAGTTGGCTCATCATTTCTAAATATTCTATGTTTTGCTCGGCGAAGTTGTTTTTCTTCATAGAGTTAAAAAAAATAAATCCGTAGAAAACCCCCAGACGAAACATCGGAAAAGTATAACTCGATTTATATCCTTTTTTTGCTATTTTTTGCGTGTGAACGCCTTTTCCTTTTGCAAATACCGTCATATCATGAATCGTACGGCTGGACATGTTTTGCATGAGCGTTCGCAGCCCTGGAGTCTCTTTTAAAGTGGTTTCGTAAAACATTAGGGGATTTTCGCCTTCATCTATAGATAGGTATGTTTTTAAAATATCTGTCTGTTGATCGTATAATACGACTGCTATTCTCTCGATACCTCCGATTGTACTATTTACCCTTTCATAAACTTTTTCAAGTTTTGTTTGTGGTGATGAAACTTCGTAAAGGTATTCGTGTTTATTTTTTTCTATCATAAGTTCTCTTCATATTTTATTGCCAATCTTTTAACATTTAGTGAAATTTGAAGCTTTTTTTGTATTTTATCGTTCGTTTAGTTTCCCTTATTCGCATAATTCATCAAGGTCATTTTTAATTTCCTTGCGGTATCCAAAAGGAAGCTCATTAATGTGGTTTATAAACCTGATAAATTCGTCATAAATCTGTATTGGCAGTTGGTGGATTACCTCTTCAATTTTATAATCGGGTGGTTGGTTGTAGTATTTATAAATTTCATGTTTTTGATAGATAAGGCGATAACGTGTAATTCTGCTTCCTGATTCAATATAATAAAGCTCAGATATCCCGTCCGTGTGCCAGTGGGGTTTTCCATCATCTCTTTCTGCAAGAAATTCACCTTTGACATTGATGAGGTGGTTGGCCTTTTCTTCCACATTAAAATGGGTTTGCAGGTAATGAGAGAGCGCAGTGTCTTCGTCGACAAAGGAACACCCGATTACATATTTGTGCTGTCTTAAAACTTTAAGTTGCGTTACAAAACTTTCCCCAGGCAGCTCAATATTACCTTTCAAATTGGTTCCCGGTGCAAGGTAGACACGGGTGTCTTGTATCCATAACCCGATTCCATTTTCAGAGATGTTTGCCAGCGGTACCTCTGTGGGTAAATTATGGGTTCCTGGTGCCTCCGGTATAAAATTAATATCGCCTAAAGACCAGTTTTTAATTCGTACAGCTCGATTTTGTTTTCCCATTTGCTATAATCATATTACTACTTATTTTCGTTTCTTTCAATTTCTTTTTATCTATTTTTATCTGTTTAAAGAAGTTACTAAACCGAGATAATGAAGGGCTGTGTGCTGGTAGAGTACTTCATCTGCCCAACTTAAATGAGTTCGTATTTTCCCGGGCAAGCTGATTCCATCACCGGGCTGAAAATATTCACCAGCAAGGTGTTCTTCAACAAAGCCAATTATCTTTTTCTCAATGTGAGATTCTATTTTTGGACCGTCATCCGGGAAGGAGTTTTTTACCCATTCCAGGTTGTCCCACGCATGAGGAACAACATCATTCTGGTTGTGGTATCTGCCGATATCGGCCTGGAACTGTTGTACAAGCCAATCGGCCCAGATTTTATTTCCAGTTGTTTGCCCGGCAAAGGTTACAGGCCATACGGTACGGGTTTCACCGTGTTTTTTTAGTTTGGCGTAAAGATAGGCGCTTACCATGTAACTCAACGCACCGCCCAGAGAGTGCCCAACCACTGCAATAGGTAATGACTCGGGCAATCGGTTTTCTTTAATTTCCTGTAGGAAAAATTGCTTGAGTGTTAATTTCTTGTTGGTTAAAGAAATAATGCTTTCGAGACCCTCGTTCGAACCGTGGGCAACCTTTGCCCCTGCCGGCGCTTCACCATATTTCCAGTCAACCATTTTGAACACTTCAAAATCTTCTACAATCCAGTTTGTAAAAAAAGTAACCGGAGAAGTTATGCTACCAAAAGAGCCGCGAATGGCAACAGCATATTGCCCTGAATTTTTTTCACGTACCACATAGACAAGGTTGGCCTTATTTTCTGCAAACCAGACAAGTTTCCATTGTCCTGCGGTCGGTGTATAATTTAGTTTTAATTGCAAGCGGAGGTCCATTTTATCGGAATAGGCAAGGTAAGCCAGATTGATCGCTATAGACGCTGCTTTGTGGTCTGCGTTATTTTCCGGTGTTATAGTATTGTTCATATAAATCCTTTTCGTTGAAGCATAAATTTTATATTTTCAAAACAAACATAAAGATGTATTATAAACTGCAATGAACTACATTAAGTCAAGTAATTAATTTTAAATTTGTACTTCGGGGGATTGAAATAAACCACCTCCCCCCGGCGGTTAGCCGGGCATAAGATATAAAAAGATCTTGACATAGAGGGCCATTAAATTTCTATAAATTGAAAGTCTCCTACATTAGAAAAATAAAAAAGATAAGAAAGATAGAAAAATTTAACTGTGCAACAACGTGCGGTTTAGCCGAGTATAGGAGAACTTTATGAGGGAATTATCGCATGGTTGGGTCCGTGCCAGAAAATTTTTAAAGTATGTACTGTTTTTTATTCCAATAATACTTGCTGTTGGCGTATTCGTAAATTATACTGGAATCTTTAATACTTCTGATGCGAAAGATTATACTGCTTCGTTAGTATCCCCTGAATATCAAGAAAAAATTTCTCAGTTATGTTCTAATGAGTTATCGGCAAATTCACCGCACTGTCGTTACCTGAAAACGAATGCTTCGTGGGAACACCGTGTTCTGGTTATACTGAAAAACGAGAATGTGAATATCCAAAATGTTTTAGCAAAAATAATAGCTGATTATAAAATTCAAGAAGGCGATGGGAATAAAAAAAACACAACTGGAACGATTTCTTACACCCTGTTAGACTCAACACATGCTTTTTTTGAAGTTTCTACACAAAACGATAAGAATCGTCTGCAAAAGTTATTACGGCAATATAAAGACACAATTGAATCGGTAACCGACCGAAAAATTCAAATTACTGCGGAGCCGCAACCGCTTTCGGTAAAAAAGCCAAAACTTTTTTCACCGAAAGATCCATACATGGATCGCCAGTGGGCGTTGGCAGCAATAGAGGCTGAAAGTGCCTGGGGTGAAATGACAAACACAACCAATCGTAATGTGATTGTCGCCATACTCGATTCGGGTGTAGACTATAACCATCCCGAACTAACCAACCAGATTGTTTCTGGTTACGATTTTGTACGCAATGATAACATCGCCGAAGATGAGAATGGTCATGGAACGGCCGTTGCCGGAATTATTGCAGCGCAGACAAATAAAAAAGGTATAACCGGCGTGAATCCACTGGTTAAAATAATGCCGTTGAAGGTTATTGACAAGAATGGAAACGGTTCTTTAACAAATCTGTTATTGGCAATTCAATACGCAGTAGATAACGGTGCCTCTGTTATTAATATTAGCGCGGGTTTTATAGAAAAAAATAACGATGGACCGCTCGTTGAAGTGGTACAGTCTTATATAAACTATGCCTTGAATAAAGGGGTTGTTGTTGTCGCCTCCGCCGGAAATATACCTGTACAAGCTGATGAACTCGTTCTACCCGCTATAGCGGATGATATAATTTCGGTTTCTTCGTTGGATCGAAACGGAGAACCGGTTCTTCGTTCGAACAATTTTCAACCGGGATTGTACGCACCTGGCGTTTCTATATTAACACTAAACAATCTGGGTGTTCAAAACAGACTCATCGATGTATTTAAAACGAACAATTTATTTGGATATGTTACCGGTTCATCTGGAGCTACCGCCGTTGTTACGGGTATTGTCTCTTTATTAGTAACCGAGCTTCCAGGGTTATCACCCCTGTATTACAAAGCGGTTTTGGAAAATAGCGCACAAAACAGAAATGCAAACGCTTATGAAGCAATGTTGTTATTGAAAAAAAGTTTAAACCCTGAAGATTCAGACAATAAAAGTAATGCGCAAGAACCATCCGGGGCTGAAGAAATGAACACACAAATTTCAACACAGTTTTGTGCTCCAGGGCATTACGAGTTAATTAGTTCTTGTACGCAAAGTACTTATGTGGATTGTTCCAAGTGGTGTCAATACCCAAATGTAAAGAGCTACCCTTACCCCGGTTGCAAAGGTGGTTCAGAATATGATTTTGATTCGGCAAGTGGTACGAATACAGACCACTGTTGGAAACCAGTTATCGTTGTTGACGCAGCCCTGCTTGAAAAAGCGATTCGAGAAAAAGAACTCGCCATTGCTTTGGCATTGTTGGTTCTATACTCATCGAATTTAACAGATGACGATTTACAACAACTTATTAAAACCGTCGAAAAAATTTACGGGATAAGCGCCGAGCAGACCGCCGGTATGGATCGCGCTGAATTGTTGGAGACGTTAGTTACCGATGTCTCCACTGAAATGGTCGATCAGGATTATCCCACTCTCACGCAAAATGAACGTACGTTATTGGCCGAAGCCGTAACCTCCGCCTCTTTATATGAAATAAAACAACGAGATTATAATCTTCCCCAGAGCGCTTTTTGTGACGGTAACCCGGTACGAATGTCGAGTTGTACAAAAGAGACAACCGCGCTTGATTTGAGTATACCTGTTTTAAGCGATCGATTTGAAATAAAACGAAAACACTCTACGTTCTATAAAGACAATTACTCTTTTGGGAAAGCATGGTTTTTTAATTACGATACTCGAATAATTCTGGGTGTAAAAAAAGACGCCGAAAAACTTTTAGCACTGGGACGTACCATTTTAAATAGTACAACCGAACGACTCGAAACGTTAAAGGCGGCGCAAGCCGATATTCAAAGTTATATTGATGAAATTGACGGTATTTATAATCGTCTGAACAACAATATGGATTTAATCGGCTCTTTATGGTCTGAAGCTGAAAGCATTCGACAACATGCAAAAGCGGAGCGAAACCTGGCTATTACAAAACGCAACGAAACAAAGACCCAGGCCGACAAAGCCATAACCCACGCAACGAATTCTAACGCCAACGGAGCCAACGCTGTAATTTCCAAAGCTCGAAAAGCCATCGACGATGCAAATTTCTATATGAACCATGCGAAAAACAATTATACAAAAATTGTCAACCGTATAAACACCGCCTCGAACTCTACTCCCGATGCGACTGAATTACTGTCGAGACTGGAAGAAATTCGCTCCAGCATGAATGGAAAAAAAGCGACTATGGACACACTGGTCAATACCATGCAGACTCATGTAGATGAGTTGAGCGCAGAGGTCGAAACTCTACAAACCGACGCAGAAATTGCAAGAGTTCATATGGAAAATAACCGATACGCAGTAGACCCTGAAAATGCCGAAACACAACAGTTCGGTAATGACTATATAAAATGGATAGACGAAAATGGGAATAATCATTTTTTTGTTGTGAACGAAAATGGAACGGTTGAACCCGTGCGCGCTCAAAACTATAACGGCATAAATGGATTAGAACTTGTAAAAAACAGTGACGAAACTTATTTGCTAAAAACTCTTTCTGGCTCAGAATACAGATTCGATAAAAATGGTTTACTTGTTTCTAAAGCCGATGACTATGGAACGACGTTACGTTTTCAGTATTCTGAACCGGTACAAATTGGAGCGGGCGAAATAAAGCCTCTAAAAAGTGTGCAAGATCGTTTCAATAGAAAACTGTCGTTCGAGTACACGGGGCGAAATATTACATCCATAACCGATTTTACAGGGCGGATTATTCGTTACACATACAACGATGGCTTTTTAAGTTCGCATACCGACGCTATGGGGTTTTCCATAGCGTATGAATATGACGTTGAAAACATGATCGTTACCAAAGTGGTCGACCGAAACGGAGGCGAGAAAAAATACGAATATGAAAACATCAGCGATACGCCAAGGGTGGTCAAAGAGACAGACCCTCGGGGCAATACATGGCAGTTTGATTTTGACCCCGATGCGAAAACAACAGAAATAACAGACCGGCGCGGTTTTACCACAACATATTATTCTAACGAGGCGGGTTCTACAACGAAAATTGTTCATCCAGATGACAGCTCTATAGAGTATTTTTACGACCAAAAACAAAACAGGACCGCCCAAAAAGATGAGAATGGGAACATAACTGGTTATGTTTATAACGAGCAAAACCAGGTACAAAAAATAGTACTGCCCAACAATGGAGTTATTACGTATGCATATTATAGCAGTGGAAAAGTAAAATCGATTACCGACCCGCAAGGGGGCAAATACTCTTATACGTATAATGCACGAGGTAAAGTTTTAACCCAGAGCGGGCCTGATGGTGCCACCATGCGTTATGTTTATAACTCGACTGGACAACCGGTGAAAGTGACGAACTCTCTCGGGCACTCAACAGTGATGACCTATGACCAATTTGGTTATATAGCTTCGAAGAGAGATGCTTCTGGCGCTTTGATTACGATGGAGTTTGATACACTGGGTCGGCCAATAATGATTATTGCACCGGACACGGGAGAGATGTATTATGAATATGACCCGTTAAATCGGATCACATCTGTGATGGACCCTCTCGGTTATATTTCCAGTTTTGAATATTTTCCAGATGGGCAAATTTCTAAAAAAGTTCTTCCGTTAAACCGTGTTTTTACGTATGTATATGATATATCGGGAAACCTGATTCGTTTGGATGAACCGGGCGGGGTATTTGTGGAGTATGAATACGACGAAGAAGAAAATCTGGTTTCACAGTCGAAAAATGGAGTAGAAACGTTTCGCGCAGAACTCGATAGTCGTGGTCGAATCACAACATCTTTGGATGGTGGTTCCTCATATACAACAGAGTTTTTCTACGATAGAGCCGGTAATGTAATCAAACTCACAGATGCTTATGACAACTATTACTCTTTCGTTTATAACAGTATGAACCAGTTGATTTCTGCTCAAGATCGACTCGGCAGTACGAACCATATTGAGTATGACTTAAATGGAAATAGAATCGCCTCTATCGATAAGCTAAATTCCAAAACTGAATATGTTTATGATTCGGTAAATCGTCTGGTCGAAACTGTGGACTCTCTTGGTGGGTCGATGCAGATGCAGTACGACCTGATGGGAAATCGAAGTAGGGTGGTTGACAATAATGGCAACGTTACTACGTTCAGGTATAATAATGCAAATCGCCTTTCGAGTGTGACCGACTCTCTTGGTGCACGAAGTAACTATTATTACGATAAAAAAGGGAATCGCGTGAAAGTGGTAGCACCCAACGGTGCAGAAACGTTAATGCAATACGACTTGAAAAGCAGGGTAGTGGCAATTGTCGACGCTTTGGGTCAAAAAAGTGTGTTGGAGTATGACGCTGCTGATAATATCACCCATGCCAAAAATGCAAATGGTGAACTGAGCAGTGTAAAATACGACATTCGAAACAGACCGATTTTATACCAGGACCCTCTGGGTAATAAAGTGAATTTGCAGTACGATAATTTTGACAACATGGTTCGGGCCACAGACCCGCTGGGCAGTGTCGCGCTATTTACATATGACCAACGCAACAAATTGATCGAGACCCGAAAACCAGGCGGCGGAAAAAATCAGTTTTCGTATGACCGGCTAGATCGTCTGCTTGAAAAAACTGACGCTCTCGGAAGAAGTACAAATTACAGTTACGACTCAGAAGGTCGATTGGCGCAGGTGAGCGACGCTTTGGGTAATTCCACTTCGTACATTTACGACGCCGAGGGGCGACTTTTGTCGTACACCAATGCAAACGACCACGTCACTTCTTACACCTACGATTCACTCTCTCGCCTGATTCGCGAGAGCGACGCTCTAAAAAACAGTACCCGTTTTTCCTATGATGCAAACAGTAACTTACTGCAAAAATCATTGCCCGGTGGAGGAACTATCTCTTTCAGCTATGATGCCAAAAACCGCTTAGTGAAAAAAGCGACATCGGACTCCATGGTAAATACATACCAGTATGACGTTGTGGATAATCTGGTTTCTGCACAGAATGCAAATTACATAGAAAACTATTCCTACGATTTACTCAAGCGAAAGATTCATGTAAATAACATTACTCACAATAAAAGTATAGAATACCAATACGACGCTGTAGGTCGAAGAACTTACATGAGCTCACCAAAAGCTCCGGGCAGTGGAACCGAGTACCGATACGACAGAGGCGGAAATCTGGTCGGAGTCCGTTTCCCGGAAACTCCCAACCGGGAGAATCTGCTGCAATACGACGCGGCAGGCCGAGTGGCCAACAAGCAGTATGTGAACGGTGTCGTAAAAAACATCGCTTACGACGCCGACGGAAATATAACACGCCAAAGCGAAACTTTAAACGGAACTTCAATAGTCGATTTTGCCTACGAATATGACAAAGTGGGAAACCCGATTCGGATAACCAGAGAAACCGGCAGAACAGACGAGATGACTTACGACAAACTGAACCGAATGACCGAGTTTGTGCGCGGGGCATACTCCATGCAATACAGATACGACGCCGTCGGCAATCGCACCCAAGAGAGCGGTTACCTTCCAGCGAATTTACAGACCGGCGTGAGTGGTGGACCAGTTTCCATCGCATCGAATTACAACGAACTGAACCAACTGGTAAGTCGTGGCAGCATCACTTACGATTATGATTCCAAAGGAAACCGGGTAACAAAAACCGATTCGAGAATCAACGGTCCGATTGGGGCAATAACCAGTTACACATATAATGTCGAAAACCAACTGACGAACGTAAAACTTCCCGACGCAAAAACCTATGAATATAAGTACGATGCACTCGACCGGCGCGTCTATAAAAAATACGCCATCGGCCCAGACACCTTCGCCAACCATATTATTTACGACGGTCGCCAAACATTATACGAACTAAACGAAGACCAGTCGCCGCTGGCTCAGTATAATTTCTTACCGCACCCGTCTTTACCCTATGGCGAACCAGTACTCCGAAAATTCTACGGATACAAAGGCCGGGGAAGTGCAGGCGGTAAAGCTGGAAAACAGACCATCGGCAATACCCACTACTACCACACCGACGCGCTCGGCACAACCTGGAAAATGACAAACCACCAAGGGCAGGAGATATTCGAATACGACTATGACCCATGGGGGAATATTCTTAACAACGAATTCACCGAGCCATACAATCGCTTTTTATTCACCGGCAAAGAGTTTGATTACGAAACACAACTGACCCACATTGACGCTCGTGAGTACGACATGCAGAGCGCAACCTGGATACAAAAAGACCCATACAATCTGGCAACGTTGCAGTTACCGCAACAGGCGCAGGGGCTGGTTGCCATGCTAGGTCAAAAACCGCAGGGCATGCTGATGAACCCGGCAGATCTGAATGGGTACTCATATGTGTATAATAACCCGGCTCGGTATAAAGATGATACGGGGCACTTTATTTTTACGGCGATGGCGATCGGTGCAGGAGTGGGTCTTCTAATTGAGGGAATAAGTCAGCTGCTTAGTGATAAGGAGATGTCTGTAGGTGAAAGACTGACTCGACTGGGTTTTTCTATGGTAGCAGGTGGATTGTCTGGTGTTGGTGGGTTCTGGGCTAGTGCTTATTTGAGAACAGGTTTCAACTTGCTTGCAGGTGCTACTATTAATTCTGGAATTTCAGCAGGTGTAACGACAATTAATAATAATCTATATGACGAGAATAATAATATATATCTTTCTGGACTTTTTGGTTTTGCTGGTGGGTTACTGGGTAATTATGGTGGTTCAAAAGTTGCAAACTGGTTAACGAAGACCAAGTTGCCTATTCCCAGACGATTTTTCAGTCCATACGTAAATTCAGCCGGAAGTTCTTACACAACGTATATGCAAAGTTTAACTGCCAAATCTCATGCAGTGGCACTCGCCACTGCTGAAGCATTTACTAATTTCTCTACGAATGGTTTAAACCCTTCTTTTTGGTCGAATATGCAAAATAAGTTTTCTGCTTTAACTCAGTCGACTTGTGCCCAACCCGAATACACCTCCGGCTGGACAACAAATTACTCGAATGTGTTTTCTAGCACAAATTCCAGTTATGAGAATAGCCAGCGAGAGCAGAGCCAAAGAGAACTTTCCTGGTCGTATGGTTTACAGTGGGACTACTTGGCTGATGGCAGACGAACTTTCTCTGTGGACCCGTCTACCATCGTGACATTGTACACGAATCCACAAATAGAGATTGTGAATACGTACCACATGGGGTATTGATGGCCTAACATTTTATTGGCAATTTGTCTAAACTATTTTGTTTGGACTTTTGTAGAATATTAAGAGTTGTTTGTTAGACACTAGAGGAAATAGGAAGGTTATCTATGGTTAGAGAAAGTTATAAAGTTCAGCCGGGCTTGTATCGATTATTCGTAGGAATACTGATAATAGTTCTTTTCTTAGTGATTATAACACTTCTGAGTGCTATAAAGAATTCCTTTAACCTGGGTAATGATAGTTTTAGTGTTTTTCTGTTTACATTTGTGACCATTTCTATGTTCATTTTTTTAAGAAAGTTTCCTAGAGAGATCAAATTGGTAGAAAATGTGTTGTATATACATTACTACTTTCGTAAAGATGTGGAAAAGTCATGTGATTCGATAACAAAAATTTTAGCTGGCGGGAAGGGTGCTCCATTCGCTGAAATTACAATACACTTTAATGATGGGTTATCGATAAAACTACTTGAGAGTAGTGAAAACTTTATTCCATTTCTTCTGGCTTTGATGAAGCAGGTAGAGCAGTGTGAAACTGCCAATTTCGAAAAGTTGCATAAGAGAACATATATTGAGCCTAACGATATCGCCTTGCTCATGAAAGAAGTTAAGCGAATACAGGAACCATAGATCTACAACTGTACTTTGTTATGCAGGAAATAGTCAATTTTATAATCACAATTATTGTTTTTCTTCTGTATATCGCTATCGGTCTAGCTGTTCCACTTATTTTCGTTGTGCTCTTGGTTGGTTATCCATTGCGTATAATTCATTTTTCAAATAGAAGTAGATCTTGGAATAGGTGTGCAAAAACTCTTTGGGTATTAGCAATGAATACGTTATTCATATTACCCTGTTCTATTTACATTGAAGAAATATTACAGCTACACGGATTAATTGTAATCGTTATAGCGTCTATCTGTATGGTTTTTTTTACGTTTTCACTATTGATTTTGTCTGAAGATGGGAAGCATTTTTAAGTGTTAGATAATCTGTTTTCTACCACAAATACCAGATATACTAACAGCCTTCGAGAACAAAGCCAAAGAGAACTTTCCTGGTCGTATGGTTTACAATGGGATTACTTGGCTGATGGTAGACGAACTTTTTCGGTGGACTCGTCTACTATTGTTATAATTTAATCAGAAGTTTTGAGACTACCTGAGTCAGCCAGGCGAGCACCAAACTAACCTCAAGTTTCGTACGAGCTTGGCGGTTAAACTCAGGTAGTCTCAAAATGTGGTTGAGCATCTACGAAAAAACAATTGATCTAATGTCTCTATAAACGTAAAGATCATTTTGGTGTATAATATGATGCGAAACCCGCAGGCGAGAGCAGTCGCGCCTGAGCAGATCAAAATTTGTTTTGCGCAGTACCTCGACAATGATAAAATTAGAACAAGAAATGTATTATGATATATTAACCTTAGGGAGAAGGATTTATTTATGGGAATAGCAGAGATTAGCAGTTATGTTACTATATTTATGGTTCCTTTTGCCATTGGAACTTTTATTTATGCCGTAATCGAAGGTAAAAAGGCAACCGCTGAATATAAAAAGGCGAATACTGAATATAAAGAAGCGATGATAAAATCAAAAAGCGTAGATGAGCTTATTGACGAATATGCAAAACTTGTAGCCGAATATAAAGGAAGAATACTTAGTTGGGCAGATACTGTAAATGAGTTGGCAAAACAAATTGAAACTGAAGAAGAACAAATTTGTATGGCAATGGACACACTATCCTATGGAATTTTTTCTGCGCCAGAAGCATATAAACAATTTTGGGTAAACTTATTGACGAAAGCCGCAAGTGAAATGCCCATTGAAATCATAACTTTCAATGACCAAGCACAGGAACAGTTGTTTGAAGAGCAGTATGGAAGAAAAAGGGAAGGTAGTTCGAGTGATGAAATCAATAAAGGTGTACAAAACCATCACGCTTGCATTAAAACCTTAATTGAGCAAGGACAAAATACAGTAAATATTGCATATGCCCCATACTTTTCCATGCATCTATTCATTTTTAAAGCTAACAAAGTTGCACTATTTACAATACAAGAATTTCATGAAGATGGGAAAGTGGATTCACATACTATAAAAACTCAAGATGACAAACTTATTAAAATATGCCGAGAGTCATTTAGAAAAATGCAGAAAATTTCTGCCTCAGATGTTAAATAATTAGTAAAATCGATTACGTAAATGTAAAAGAAAAGCACGAATTCAAATATCTAAAATTTCATTAATAATATTACGAACTTTTATTTTTTTGGGGGCATCAGGCATCTCATTAAGCTTCCGAATTATTATCAAATCATCATCCGATGTCTTCAGATCGTCATCGCATTCTTTCAAAGTCATTGGACCGTTGCCAGTTAGTAGCCAGTCGATAGATAAATTATAAGTATCCATTAGCTTCACTAGAAAGTCAAAAGATGGAGTCGACTTGCCTGTTTCGATATGGGTTACATATGATCGGTTGAGATTCGCTTTATTGCTCATTTCAGTCTGAGAAATACCAATAGCTTTTCGGAAGTCACCAAGTCTTTCACCTATTGTGTTAATTTTCGGTTCCATAAAGTTAGATTATTCATAAATCGTCAGAATAAGTATCATTGTAAAGTACTATAACTAAAAAAAGGTACATAATATATAAAAATAGTTGACAAAGCAGTGAATATTATAGATATAATACCTTATTAAGGCAAGGTAGGTACAAGAAGTAACAAAATGGCATATACACCAGAATTTAGTATGAAAGCAAGCTCGACTTTGAGAAGAATCGCATGGGCAGTCGGAAAACCAATGACAAAAACAGCCGAGGATATAATGGATTTTCTACCTCAAATAATTGACAAAAAGATAGTTTGCAAGAGGTGTCGTGATAAAACTAAGTGTAATGATTGTGTTTTTTATGGTAGAGTAAATAAAAAGAATGCATATTTAATAAAATCAATTATCAGAGATTTATAGATTAATGGAAATAATAAACCCCTTTGAAGAAGATCTAGACAAACCGGTGTTTAGTACAACACCGGTTTTTGAGGTTAGAAATAGAAAAACAAAATTGATAGCTTCTGGAAATTACTTTGATATTGATGGGCGGATTTTATTTGTGACTGCAGGTCATGTATTTACCAATCATGGAAAAAATGGTTTATTTGTAGCAAATAATAAATCTGAAAAAATATATTTAAATGAAAGCAAAAAGTATATTTTTGCAAGTCAATACGCAAAAGAGCCTGGGGGGGATGATGATCAAATGGATATCGGAGTGATACCATTATTCAATGTTAACAAAAGTACGATTCCTCAAAATATAATTAATATTAATGATATTTACACGAAACCTGAAGTCGACATTAATTACCAAGCAGTTATGTTAGGCTTTCCATATGGCTTGAAAATAGATGAGCACCGGAAAATAATCGATTGTCCAATGTTTATATATAACACAACCTTTGTTCACAAGCCTTCACCACAATTTACAAATGCATCATCAGACTTCAACTATTTAATAAAATATAAAAGGCGTGATATCGATCATCTTGGTAATAAGAAGACAACGCCAAAACCGCAAGGGATTTCAGGTGGAGGCCTATGGGTCAAGAATGGTAATAAGGATAAATGGAAAATTATTGGAATACCAATCGAATACCATAATAATCATTCACAAATTTTAGTCACGAGAGCAGACCAGTTAATTAGTGGGTTTAGAAGTATTATCGCTGATTATTCAACTAATTTCGATAATTAAAGCAAATTAGTATAATACTAATCAGATGGCAAACTGTAGGTATTGCGCTTAACGTTATAATCTTATCTGACGTTTTGGGGCTGACTACGGAGGAAGCCCCAAAACGTAGTTGAGCATCTACGAAAAAACATTTGATCTTATGTCTCTTCAAATGTAAGTAACATTTTGAAGTAAAATAAGATGCGAAACCTGAACGCCCGCACAGTCAGGAGTAAGCAGATCAAAATTTATTGTACGCTGGAGCAAATGAGTAAGAACGAGATTTTTTATTTATGGATGAGAATACACGAAAATATTTATTAGAGCATCTTAGAAAAGAATATGAACTTTCGTTCGATCGGAAGGATAGTTTAAATAGAGCATTAAATATTCAGATTTTTCTATTTACAATATCAGGAACTGGTATTGCCTATATGCTCCAAAATTATCCTATTATTAATCAAAGTTCTATTCTCTATTATTATTCTATATTATTAGTTATCACCTTTTTCTTAATTCGATCCTCGTATTATTTTATTAAAGGTATGTGGGGACATACATATTCATATATAGCAACGCCGGAACAGATAGTTAATTATGTCGATGACTTGAATCAATACAACGAAAAGGTTGATGAAGAGAAAAAGAAAAACGTTGAAACAATAACAACTGAGATGTTAATAAAATTATATGCCAAGAGTGCTACTAAAAACATTAAAAGTAATGAACTAAAAGGCAAGCTTCATAACGCATCAATTAGAATGATTATAATCGCAAATATATTTTTAATTGTATCGTTTATTCCATACACGTTCTTAAAAAAATCGGAAAAAGTACAGATTATTAAATTATTGAACCAGGAGAGAATAATGGCTGAAGATGAACAACAAAAACCTAGCACACCGGCGGAACCACCGAGCGAGGATACCCGAACAAAAGGTACCGAGACACAACCTGTAAAGCTACCAAAACAACCGGGAACAAGAGAAACAACCGAGAGTAATTACAAGGGGCCTCGGCCATTCACAGGAAAAAAAGACAAATAAGATAGAGTAATTCTTCTATGTATTTTTGATGAATTGAAAATTAAGCTAGGAAACAATATATAATTGTGACCTAGCTTGCATTATTGAACGCATTCTTTTGTTCCAATCGATTGGGCATGTTAATGTGTTAATATATTTTTGATAGTGCTATTTATCTTTTCTTTCTACCAAAAAAAACACATTGCTTGGAAAAGCTTTTATCTTTACATTTTCCGCAAACCGCTTTCTTATCAACGATATGCGGTAAATATTCTAACAACTCGATTGTCGCCGTAGCCATTGGTTTACCCATTCCCCAAGCAAAATGCTTTAAAATTCCGGAATCCCTTTTCGATAATTTTTGTGTGTATGCCATAATCGTTCTCCTATGTTACTGTACTTATTAAATGCTTTGAATAAGTACAGTATAGTGAGGATTATTTACCAAATGAACTCTGGCGAAAACCACCAGACTTGGAGCTTATTGAGAAGGTAAAAAAACGAGTGGAGAAGAACAAGGCTCTTTACGATAAAGGGAAACCAGTCGCTTAACTTCGAAACTTGTTACATTTATCGAACATAATTTCCATAACTGTTCGTGTACTGTAGAAAAATTGAATTCTTCTTGGGAGCAATCCAATAAATACTTTACTTTCATTGATTTTAAACAAAAGTTACCACACCAAAACACTATAAAACGCGCAGCCAGTTTTATCTTTAAAAGCGAACCAATACCGGGATGCTCGGTACCCCCCAACCCCCACCAAGGAGGGTGGCGGTTGGGGGCGTTTTTCTTTTGGTTACTTTTCTTTTGCGGAAAAGAAAAGTGACACCTCCCCGGCGGTTAGCCGGAAAATAAGTATAAATATTGTATAACGAAAATACGAAAACGTAGTATGCAAATGAAATTAAAAAACGTGGGGGGTAGGCCACAACCATGTGTGGCCGTGGGGGGCGGCTGCCACCCTTTATATGAATATGACGAAGAAGGAAATAGAATCTCCGAGACGAAAAATAACAGAGAACAATCTCGGATAGCTCTGGATAGTCGAAACAGAGTGGTTGAGGTTTTAGACGGCGGCGCAGATTATAAAAACAGGTATGAATATGACCCGGTCGGAAATTTAATACAATTAACGAACCCGGAAAATCAATCTTATACATTAACGTATAATAATATGAGTCGCACCATCGACGTCCAGGATACACTTGGTCATAAAGCTTATATTGAATACGACTTAAACGGAAATGTCGTAACATCCACCGATAAACTGGGCAATAAAACCGGGTTTGTATATGACACATCCAACAGAATGGTAGAGGCAAAAGACGCCTTTGAAAAATCAGTTCATGTTTTTTACGATAAACTCGGCAACAAAACTCAGGTAGTGGATAAAAATGGAAACAGAACAAATTTTAGATATAATAAAATCAACAAATTGTCGAGCGTAACCGATGCGCTGGGGGCGAGCTCCAGGTATTATTACGACCTAAAAAGAAATATGGTAAAAACCAGAACTGCCAACGGCGCCGAAACACGAATTCAATATGATTTGAAAAACAGGGTTGTGAACGTGTTAGATGCTCTGGGGAATAAAAGTATATTGGAATATGACGCCGTAGATAATGTAACCCATATGAAAAATGCAAACGGCGAATTGAGCACAATAAAATACGACGTAAGGAATAGACCGGTAGAGTATGTAGACCCGCTGGGCAATAATTCTAAATTCGTGTACGACAATTTCGATAATTTAATACGGGCTGTTGATCCATTGGGCAACGCATCTTTACTTACATATAACAGTCGCAACAAATTGATAGCCACCCAGAAACCGAGTGGAGCAAAAAACAAAATCGCCTATGATCTTTTAGACCATGCAACGAAAAAAACGGACGCGCTTGGGCGAAGTACGAATTACAGTTATGATAGCGAAGGACGATTGGTTCAAGTGAGCGATGCTTTGGGGAATTCCACCAGGTATAGCTATGACGCCGAAGGCCGACTGCTTTCTTATATAGACGCAAATAACAATGGTTCAACGTATGGTTACGACGCGCTTTCACAATTGATTCGTGAAACGGACGCCTTACAAAACACAACCCGCTTCGATTATGATCCGAACGGTAATGTAACCGAAAAGCTTTTACCGGGAGGTGATCAGGTCGCATATGCCTATGATAAGAAAAATCGTTTAACACAAAAAAGTACAAGCGACGGCTTAACGAACAAATACCAATACGATTTAGTCAACAACTTAATCTCTATTGAAAATACAAATTACAAAGAGCGATATGGTTACGATTTACTGAATCGTAAAACAGATGTAAATAATATTACTCACAATAAACAAATCGAATACAGATACGACCCGGTGGGCCGAAGAACCTACATGAGTTCCCCCAAAGCCCCCGGCAGCGGAGCCGAATACCGATACGACAAAGCGGGCCGACTGGCCGGAGTAAAGTTCCCGGAAACCCCCAATATGGAAAACCTTATTCGATACGACGCGGCGGGAAGGGTTATGCAGAAACAATACGTAAACGGCGTCGTAAAAAACATAAGTTATAACACAGACGGGAATGTCAGCCGATTAAACGAATCGTTAAATGGAAAACAAATCCTCAATTTTGCTTACGAACATGACAAAGTGGGAAATCCTGTTCGCATTACCCGAGAAAACGGTAGAGTAGACGAAATGAGCTACGACAAGTTAGACCGAATGACCAGCTTTGTGCGCGGGGGATACTCCATGCAGTATACATATGACGCAGTCGGAAATAGAATTCAAGAGACGGGTTTTGTACCGGCTAGTCCAATAACCGGTGTGAGTGGAGGAGTGGTTTCTACAAATTCACAATACAACGAACTGAACCAACTTACGCAACGCGGCAATATAAAATACAAATACGACAACAAAGGAAACCGTATAGAAAAAAATGACCCCGCAAGTTATGGACCGGTCGGAGCAATTACAACATATAATTATAATGTGGAAAACCAACTGGTCGGGGTAACACTTCCTGATGCAAAAACATATGAATATAAATATGATTCACTGGACCGGCGTATCTACAAAAAATACGCAATAGGAACTGACACCTTCGCCAACCATATAATCTATGATGGAAGACAGACGTTGTATGAATTAAACGAAGACGAATCGCCGCTGGCGCAATACAACTTCTTGCCGCATCCGAGTTTACCATACGGTGAACCTGTGCTGCGAAAATTCTATGGATACAAAGGACGTGGCAGTGCTGGCGGTTCCGGTGGAAAACAGACTATCGGAAATACACACTACTACCACACCGACGCAATCGGCACAACCTGGAAAATGACAAACCACCAAGGGCAAGAAATATTCGAATACGATTATGACCCTTGGGGGAATATATTGAATAGCGAATTTACCGAGCCTTACAATCGCTTTTTATATACAGGCAAAGAGTATGATTACGAAACGCAGATGACCCACATCGATGCTCGCGATTACGACATGCAAAGTGCAACTTGGATACAAAAAGACCCGTATAATTTAGCAACGTTGCAACTTCCACAGACGGCGCAAGGGCTGGTCGCCATGCTAGGGCAGAATGCGCAGGGAATGTTGTTTAGTCCTAAGGACTTGAATGCGTACTCTTATGTGTATAATAATCCGGCGCGGTATAAGGATGCGAGTGGGCATTTTGTTTTTACGGCATTTGCGATAGGTGCTGGGGTAGGTCTAATATTTGAAATTGTTCATCAGTTATTAAGTGACAAAGAAATGTCAGTAGGTGAGCGATTTTTACGTTTAGGTATATCAATGCTGGCTGGTGGATTGTCTGCTGGTGGTGGATATTTGCTAAGTGGTTTGTTTAATAAAGGCGTGAGTATATTTGCAGGTGGCGTTAGCAATGGCTTGTTTTCCATGGGTACCGCTGGAGTAAATAACCACCTTTTTAATGATAATAATAATGTATTGCTTTCCGGGCTTTTTGGGTTTGGTGGTGGCTTATTGGGTAGTTATACAGGTACAAGGGTTGCAAATTTGCTTGCCAAAGCCAAACTAAACGTACCAGGTCGATCTATTGGTAGTTACGGTAGTAATACTGTCTTTACAACTTATGTGCGTAGTTTAAACGCTAGGACTTTAGGTTTATCCCTTGCGAGTGCTGAATCGGCTACAAATGCAATTACGGGGTGGGTAAGTAATTCGATTTGGCCGTCTGTACATGAGAAGTTGTATAGTTTAAATGCAGCTACCTGTAACCAGTTCGAATACACTGCTGGCTGGTCCACCGACTACTCTAATGTCTTTTCTAGTACGAATTCCGCCTATGACAATAGCGTTCGTGAAGAAAGTCAAAGACAATTGTACTGGTCTTATGGTCTGCAGTGGGACTACATGGCAGATGGTAGACGTACTTTTTCGGTTGACCCTTCGACAATTGTCACGTTGTATACAAACCCGGAAATTGAGATTGTGAATTCTTATTATATTGGGTATTGATAATTATTGTTATAGTACTATTTTCCGCCAAATTGCATCGCGGAAAAAATAATTGAGATTGGGCTTAGTATAAAAATAGTAGATTAAGAATAAATTGTAAAAAAAGGAAGTATACAGAAATGGGGGTTAAGGTAAGTGAATTATATCAGGTTCGTCATAATACATTCTATGTATTTATTTTCCTGTTCGTATTTAATTTTATTTTTACTGCTTTTATGACATGGGGTTATATCGCTAGTTCCGTAGAGCTAGATGATTATAGTGCCGTAGTTTTTATGTTTATCAATGTAAATCTATTTATTATGTATATGTTCAGGAAATATCCAGAAAGTATAATTTTAGAAAATGAAGAGTTCCTAATCCATTTTTACTTTCGCAAAGATATCAGAATTGCAAAACATACTTTGACAAAAATGATGGCGGTAGGAAAAGGATTTAGATTTGGGGATATAAAACTATGTTTTTCTCATGGTGTGTCAATCAACTTGCTCGAAAGTAGCGATACCTTTATTCCTTTTTTCATGGGTATTTCAAAACAGACAAAACAATGTGAGATGGTCAACTTCAACAGGTTTCATAAACAAACTTTTTTACATCCTGACGATATTGCCTTGATTATGAAAGAGGTTAGTCGGATAACGACACCGTAGCCTTATTATTGTACTTTATTATGCTGGAGATTATCAATTTTATAATTATACTTATTGTCGGTTTTTCTTATATTGCTGCTTGTCTTGCTATTCCTCTTTTTTTGGTCGCAATTTTAATTGTGTATCCATTACGTATTATTCAATTTTCAAATAGAAGTAGGTTTTTCAATGGGGCGGCAAAAGCACTTTGTGTATTAGCCATGAATACAATACTAATATTGCCTTCTGTAATATTTTATCAAGATATGTTACATTTTCATGAATTGATAAAATCACTTATAGGGTCAATTTATGTTGTTTTTTTTGTATTTTCATTATTCGTTTATTTTGAAGATATTAAGCAGTTTTAAATTTTGAAATCACCTTCTATCGGACATAGAGATATGTGTTTAAAGTGACAAAATCTTTACTGTACGGTACTACACTTTACAGTTATAGGGTTCCGTATGGGCAAAGCAGATTATTCTTGGAAAACAAATTGGCAGTGGTGTGTCGGGACTGCAATAATCGTTTTTACCATCTTAGGCTCAACAACACAATCAAAACACTTTCTAGTTCCTAATAATTCGGTTAGACCGGACTGCAAAATATGTAGGTGATTTAATTGAAGCCCTGTTATTGCGTTTAGAAAATATTAAGGTTCTTGAAATTGATGATTACTTAAATAGCGAAGTATGGCAAAAGGAACCCGATCTGGAACTCATTGAAAAGGTCAAAAAACGAGTGGAAAAAAACAAAGCTCGCTACGATAAAGCGAAGCAGTCGGCTAACATCTAAGCCTGCTACATTCACCGAACATAATTTCCATAACTATTCGTGTACTGCAGAAAAATTGAATTCTTCTTGGGAGCAATCCATTAAATACTTTACATCGATAGACTTTAAGCCAATAACCACCACACTAAAACACTATAAAACGCGTAGCCAGTTTTATCTTTAAAAGCGAACCAATACCGGGATGCCCGATACCCCACAACCCCCACCAGGGAGGGTGGCGGTTGTGGGCGTTTTTCTTTTGGTTACTTTTATTTTTGCGGAAAAAGAAAAGTGACACTTCCCCGGCGGTCAGC
>JBEQLE010000072.1:0-22612 GCA_040326155.1 Leptospirales bacterium
GTTACAGATGGAACACAAAGTCGGATGATGGAAAAAGCGGGGAAATATAAATATGGCGATGATGCGATAGAAAAACTTGAGAAGAAATTACCAAGTAAAATAATATCAAAGAATTTACGTACTGAACTTATCAATTCGTTAAATAACAAAGCATTACAAGAACATGAAGTTAACAAAATATCGGTAAAAATTATAGGCAAAAAGAATACTGCTCGTTATAAGCATATAATATTAAACTGCGCCAAATACCAAGTTTTAATTCCAGAGATTACAAATAGCATAAAAGCACTAAAATATCAGTTTTTTAAATCAATCAATGAGATAACAGATAAGCTGCACGCTTCCACAACCGATAAGCATAAAGAAAGAATCATAGAATACCTACTTAAACAAAATGATAAGTTTATAGCATTTCCTTATTTAAATCCGAACTATCTCCCAAGGCAGTATATGTTTGAAGGAATAAGTATGATTGATGATGAATGGGAGGAATGGCGGGATGCTGTGATGAAGGGATTAAAATACAATATGACCGAGATAATAGCAGAAGACGTTTACATTCATTATACTTTTGGTAATCCAGATCTTGGATACTTTGCCATTATCAACATTAATGAAACCGACAAGACATTTAATGTTGGTATACATTTTCTTCACAACAAAGGTGCAAAAGGTAAAGACACTTATTTTGATGGGTATGTCGACTGGTTTATTGATGGAACAGCTAAAAGTGGAATTGAGCAAGGAAGAATCAAAATTCCAGCTAAGGATAAAAAGAAAGTTGGTTCAGGCAAAAAAAACGAAATGGATAAAGTAATTATTAGGTTAAAGGATAGAAAAATAAATATCGGGGTATTGCTTGAAGATAAAAAGAAAAATATTGAGGTAATAACCAATGGGTGGCTTAACTTAAATGGCAACATTTATGAAGAAAATTAATAAACAAAGTAATCTTAATTATGCTTAGAACCATAGAAAATAGAACAATGCAAGGTCATAATTAATTGAAAAATTGAACATTTATTATACGTAATGAAAAACAAATCCACCACATCACCACCCAACGCCTTCACAACCGACGGCCTGCTCTTCCCCGCAGAAGATCTGATCAGTATTCCTGATCTCATCTCGGGCAGCATCGACGCAAACGGTAAGATACGTCTAAGCGCAGAGGACATTACCCTCAACGCAGGCGGTCTTTCGTTGACCGGGGCGTCGGCTCTTTTGACCAACGACAAAATCGAAATGATCGGCCAGTGGCTTGGCTTGTCGCTGGCGCTCAGGGCGCAGATCGAAGAGAACTCCTTCTCGCTTGTGGGTGATACGAGCTTTGAAACCGGCATCAATACCATTCAAAAAATGGCGCTACCGGCCACCCCTGTAACCTCCGAAATCGACTTGGGCGAGATTCACATTGAAAGCGCTATCGGCGTCGATGTTCAAATCGGGATGTCCCTCGATACCCTTTCGGTCAAACTCAACGTGGCTTTTAGTTGTTTGGGCGATCACTCCATCAGCTTTGAGGTCGATAAGTTGCCCGATACCATCGAGGGTTTTGCCAACCTCATCAGAGAGCAGGTCACCGACTGGGTGAGCGACAACGTCTTGCCCGACACTTTTATTCCCAAGGATGGCGAGTTGCTGCCAGCCAACGACTTTGTGAGCGTCACCGGAAAACTCGCGGGCAACCTCACCCCGGAGGGCAAAATCTACCTCAGTGCAAGCAATGTCTCTCTGTCGGCTTTAAGGGGGACCTTCACCGTCGGTGAGGCCGATGCTCTTTTGACCAACGACACCATCGATGTCTCGGGAAAATGGCTGAACACCTTAGATATTGCCCTGGCCATAGAGGTTACTCAAGGCCACATCACCTTAATTGGAGATACCCAGATCGAGATCAGCACCTTCGACATTGACCTGACCTTTAGTAAACTGCCTGACCCCCTCGCAAAAATGATGGCGAATTTAACTAGAGAAATCACATGCTCAGGTTCGGGCGATATACATGTCGAAATTGATAACGCCGATCTCAGCATTGGCATTGATCTCAAAATCATTTGCATGGGAAATCACTCCTTGCCCACATTTTCGATATCAGCTTCGCCGAGCAGTCTTACCGATCTTATCACCACAATCAAAAACGAGATCAACAATTGGGTTCTCGACAAGCTCTCGCCCGATACTTTTCTTCTTCTGGGGGCGTTTAAATTTCCATCGAGCCTGCCGGTGAAACTCACAGGAACGCTCGCCGGCTATTTTGACAAGTCAGGCGATTTTTCCATTGGAATCATGGATGCAGGGTTTACCATCGGGAGTTTTAATTTTGGAACTGTTACCCTGACGTTTGAAAACAGAAAGGTCGAATTTATCGGAAGCTTTCTTGCCGTCAAACTGACCGTAAATTTATTGCAGGAGGACAACCAACTTATACTCAAAGGGGATTGCGCCACCAAGACAATCAATTTTGGCGTCAACCTGGGAGCCCTCAGCTTTCCCATTCCCGTCATCAATTACAACTTAAACATCGGACCGCTCAGCATCAATATTGGCTCGCTGGATGTCGCTCTCGGTTTCGTTTTGCGTTTAACGTCATTTTCGTTTACGATAGCCTGCACCATTGTATTTTTTGGACTTACGAAAAGCATCTCCTTCACCTTATCGGTCGCTCCGTTAAACCTCGCGGCGCTCGTAACTGCCATTGGAACTGAGATTGCCAAACATGCCTGGAACTGGATTAAAGAGGTGATGGGAACGAACCCGTTTACCGTGGTCATCGCCATTGTGAATAAGGTGAACAATCCCTTGATCAGTATACAACTAAAGGGGTCTAAAATAGACAACCTCAACTTAAACAACGCTTTTGAAAGTATGATGACCATGGACCTCAACATCAAAATTGCAGGCGTTCAATTTCTTTCCGGTTCTCTAAAGAAAGAAGGTAGCGGGTATCGACTTAACGGTACAATTGGGTTTTCGACCAACCTGATCGGGCTCACCGGAACCGTCTCGGGATATGTCGATTCCAGCGGAAATATTGAACTGACGGGTACGAACAACCTGACATTCAACGGCACTACCCTGCTGAGCGTCTCGACTACCCTGACAAATACCTCCCTTACATTTTCAGCAAGCTTTATGGGAGAAAACCGCACCTTGCGATTCGACGCAAATGCCAAAACAATCAGCATGGATGATTTTGACCTGTCGACAAGTATCAGTAATATCCCCATTCCAACTGTCAAAAAAGGCGGCGCCCCCGGTGGATTCGGGCCTATTTTTACTACCTTAAACGACGGTGTCACCCTGCCCAGCGCCCGTGTCTCTTTTACAATAGGAGGCACATTTTATCTTAAAATCTCTTCCAGTTTTACAGTGCCTAATTTTAACTTAAGCGCCTCTGTCACCCTTATCATTGCCAGCCCGGGTTCTATTCAAGATATCTTTACACAGATGCCAACATTGCTGGCCAACAAAGTAGCTGAAAACATCCAAGGTCTTTGTAGTTTTCCCCGAATCAATTTTGACTACTCCTGGAACAGTCCCCATGCAGATCGCTACATCGACACCCGCTGGTACGGGGATCACAGTTTGAACGTAGCCTCATACCATGTCGATGCGCCCCATGTGGATGGGAATCTTTTCTGAGGAAATATCAAGATGAGCGCAGAGATACGACCACTCGGAACAAAATGCAACCTGCAATGTAGCTATTGCTACCAGGACCACCAAAGAGAAGCAGAGCGTTCTTTCGCTACAAAACCAGAGTCATATAATTTCGAAAATATAAAACCGACCCTCGAAAAGATGGGAAGAGAGTTTACTCTTTTTGGCGGCGAACCTTTGCTCTTGCCGCTTAGAGAACTCGAAAAGATATTTCACTGGGGGTTTGAGAAATTTGGCAAAAATGCAATACAGACAAACGGCACCTTGATCACCGATGAACACATCGAGCTTTTCAAAAAGTATAAAGTCGGCGTCGGAATATCGATCGACGGTCCGGGAGAACTCAACGACTTGCGATGGGCGGGTACACAAGAGAAGACTCGCAGCTTGACTCGGCGTACTATTCAATCTATAGAACGCCTTTGCAAAGAGGACCAGCGCCCATGTCTGATCATCACCTTGCACAAAAACAACGCCTCCGCCGAAAAACTACCGCTATTAATAGATTGGTTGAAGAGTTTAGACAAAATGGGATTACCCGCAGCGAGACTCCATATTCTGGAAAACAACAACGACACCATTCGAGAAAAACATGCGTTATCGAATCGGGAAAACATTCATACGTTTTCTGAATTATATAAATTACAAGAAAAGTGTAGCAACCTGCGCTTTGATGTTTTCGATGATATTAATTCTTTACTCAAAGGCGACGACACAAAAACCACCTGCGTTTGGGGCGGCTGCGACCCCTACACCACACGGGCGTTAACCGCAGTCGAAGCAAACGGCGAGATCACCCATTGTGGGAAATTAACGAAAGAAGGAATCAGCTTTACGAAAGCCAATCAAGAGGGGTTCGAACGCTATATCTCTTTATACTTTACGCCCCAAGAAAACGGAGGCTGTAACGGTTGCCGCTTCTTTTTGATGTGCAAAGGGCAGTGCCCCGGAACGTCCATCGACAGCGACTGGCGAAACAAAACCGAATACTGCGAAGTCTGGAAAGCTCTATTGGAAAGGGCAGAAAAACGGATGGTTGAAAATGGCGAGACTCCGCTATCACTTTTACCCGAAAGAGAAGAACTCGAAAATCGAATGCTCTTTGCCTGGACTTTCGGAAGCAACCCTCCGATCCATTATCAATTCGAAAAACTCAAAAAAGAACAATACGGACAACATGACAAAGAAGAAAGTGGAAATTTTACGATGACACTTGATCACGGCGTTACGAAATTGAACGGTAAAAACAACGATCAAATTACAGGTCCCGGTTTTACGTTGCACAATTTTATGCGTATCCAATGGGTAGGCGAAAAAGCCCGTGAAACCTGGGGGGAACGTTTTGAAAAAATACAAGCGTGGTTGGCCCAAAACAAGGAGCGCTTCAATGTGCCGGAGTGTTGCCGGGAGTTCCAGAAAAGTCTAGAGCAAAACAAGCTTGATCCGTTATGGTATATCATAAACAACACAGATAACGAAGCGCCCGGAAAAAACAAAAATCAAAACGAATATACCATGGACCAACATGGCGGTTTGAATATTCTTGTATGGACGCTTGGGTTAGACCTTCTCGGATATTGGCCCTGTAGCTGCGAGTGCGAAGAGTCACAAGAAAAAGTACGAACACTTTTGTCGCTAACTGGCGCTAACGAAGAGGAAGATTCAGATTCCCAAATTTTGCACTGGCTAAAAGAGATACTCACTTGGCCGATGGAGTGGTCATCCTTGCATGGCATTACCGAGATCAAAACACCGGTGATGAAGGTCATCACCAACACCGTCGCGACTCTGGAAAAACTAACCGTGATTTTTCAAGGCAATCACTACCCGCAAGAGGGGGCAACCGGTCTTTCGTTCCCGTATAACGCCAGGCGGGATGCTCCAGAAGATTACCCGGTGAACGGCAAACGACTCCGAGACACTCAAAAGGGTCATTTGCAGAAGAACGAATATGACAATACGGTAAAACATTTTGAAAAAGCGACTCAAACCGTATGAAAAATTTGAAATAGTAGATGTATAAATGAAACATGCGAATTACATAAGGAGAAAACGATGCAACTAAAAGATTCTGAACTAATCGTAAACGATGAGGACGGTAAAACGGAACCATCCCTGAAAAAAACTGTCCGAAAAAACGAAAAGGGCGAGGTGGTTGAAGATGGGCTAGAGATCATTACCCCGTTTATCGCCATCGGGAAAAACGTCAAGGCGACCGGGCAAAACGCCATGGCCATCGGAAACAACAACGATGCTACAGGGAATTCCTCTTTCGCCCTGGGCAGCAACACGCAAGCCGGCGGACAATCTGCGCTCTCAATGGGTTTCGATACAAAAGCCACAGGAGATTTCTCGACGGCCATCGGCCACACCACCGAAGCCGCAGGCGATACCTCTACGGCGATGGGTGTAGCTACAAAAGCTCTTGCAAAATTCTCAACAGCCATGGGCGGCAATACTCAAGCCGAAGGCACCTATTCAACGGCAATGGGAATGGCAAGCAAGGCAACCGGTACAGGCTCCACCTCACTGGGCAATATAACCATAGCCGAAGGTGAGGCGTCCGTATCTATGGGAAGCAATACAAAGGCCACCGGCGAGAATTCGGCCTCCATGGGAAAGGAAAGCATAGCTTCCGGTGCGCAATCGCTGGCCGCCGGAGAGGCGAGCGCCGCGACGGGCATGGATGGCGTTGCGCTTGGCAAAGCAACTGCGGCTAACGGGAGTTATTCAACCTCCATAGGAAATGCTACCATTGCCGATGGTGATTCTTCTTTGGCTGCGGGCCGGGGAACAAAAGCTGAAGGGCAAATCTCGATGGCAATGGGTAACGCAACCGAAGCCAAGGGTTATGCCTCGACGGCGCTCGGAAAAAACACCGTGGCCGAAGGGCAGGCGTCGACAGCCATGGGTGTTTCCACATCGGCTTCCGGGGATGGCGCGACGTCAATGGGCTATATGACAAAAGCGACCGGAAACAACTCGCTGGCATCGGGCCTTTTAACCGAAGCTGGTGGAAGTTCTGCCACTGCCATGGGAAAAGAGTCAAAAGCTACCGGCAACGGCGCAACATCGATGGGGGCATTTACCGAAGCCGCCGGAGACTCTTCGTTGGCGACCGGAAAAGAAACCAAAGCCACGGGCAACGGCGCAACCTCAATGGGTATAACCACCAAAGCCGAAGGGCTTGCGTCGTTATCGACGGGAACCGAAACCAAAGCCTCGGGCGAAGCCAGCGTAGCTATGGGGGACGAAACACAAGCAACCGGGGTAAACTCCGTAGCGATGGGCAAAGCCACACAGGCTACCGGCATATCATCCCTCTCGACCGGAGACGAAACAATCGCCGCAGGCGATCACGCGATATCGGCCGGCGCACAGACCAACGCGCAAGCTTATGGCTCCGTGGCTCTGGGGCAGTACAACAAGAGAGAAGGCAACCCGACCCAATGGGATTTAAACGATCCACTGATAAGCGTCGGAAACGGAAATAACGGATATCAAGAACCTCCCCCTGAGCCGGGAGATGATTATCAGCCGCCGCCTGTCAATGTCGATCGAAACAACGCCATGACTCTCTCTAAAAACGGAGATCTATCGATTGCGGGAAAATTTACCCCTGACGGAAATTGTTATGCGGAGTATTTTGAGGCTGGCAATGATATGCCAACCCAATTCACGAACGTCGAATTTGATGGAATCATCGCAGGGTTAACACCCGCAACAGATGCGCAACCGGAAGCGGTAGCCGAGGCGGAAGCAAATCAAGAGGTCATGCGGACCAATTACTCAGCCGACACGGATAACACACTGTACGTACTTGCCGATCCAATTACAGTCGAAGAAAAAATAAAAATATTTCATATTTTAGAGGCGACCGGTAATGATCAGATCGATACGAAATTAGAAACCGGAAAGTCTGTTGTCTTATTGGAAAACGGAAAGATCAGACCGGCGCAAGATGGGGAAATTCCCTTTGGCATTATTTCAGCCAACGCGGGTACGGTCGGGGGCGATTACACAGAGTGGCCCAAAAAATATGCACGAGATGACTTTGGGAGTATCATTACAGAAACGTATCAAACACCCGTTATGAAACCTAGCACGATATTTCAACAAGTAATGAAACCGCAAATGCAAGATCCCGATCCAGACAACCCCAAAACAAAAAAAGTCACCACCTACGAATATGAACCCTTCTTTTTCGATAATAATGAAGTGAAACATTATCGAAGAATACCAATCACCACGGATGTACCCGACACCGCGCCAAGACCGGTTTTCAACACCTTCGTTTTGTATGATGAGTTAAAAACCAAAGAGATCGGACAGCATATTATTCCGGCACTTGTTGAGGGAACGGTGAGCGTCCCGGTGGTTGATGACAACGGAGACCCTGTCATGGTCAAATCCACAGAAGTTATCACCGCAGAGCGCAAAAAGATCAGCGGCGATTATAACCCGGAACAAGAGTACAGCCCGCGAAGCGCACGCCCGGAATGGAACGCTGTAGGATTGGTCGGTAAAATTCCACTTATCAAGGGACAACCCGTTGCGCCAACATGGATCAAAATCAGAGACATCTCAAATGAAGTGGAACTCTGGTTGGTCAAGTAGAAGAAGTTCAAGAATAAAGAAAATATGGCCGACGAAGACTGCGGTAATCTCGATGGGGAAATCCACAAGCGGCGGCGGGTAGACAGACCGCGTTGGGGAATTCCCCGGCATAGGGGGGACATATATTATTTTAAAGACCTTTTTTACTTGAAAGTCCAAGCCCCGCCCCTGAAATGAGACATCGCCGCACCAACCGACGCCAACGACAATGATTACAAGAGAAAAATATGAACCTGAAAAAAATCGTACCACTACCTATTTTGTTTGGCCTTTTCACTTTGCTCTCCTTCAGCTCCACCTTCGCAGAGCCCTCCTCCAACTCAGTTCTGGAAGAACGAATTGAGGGGGTGAAGGAACTAAACAAGGACCAAATAGAACGCCTGGAAGAAAAAATTGATTTATACGGAAAGTTTGGCGCCACTATTCTGGCTTTATTAGGGGTTATCGGTTTTGCCACGATTGCTACGATCATACGACTGGATATTAATAACAGAATAGACAAAAGATTGAAACAGATTTTCAAACAAGAAAAAGTCGAAAAGAAAATTAAAGAGAGAATCGCAGCAGCCGAAGACGAAGCCCTGAATAACTTTGGGGATGATTTGGATGAAAGAGCCAATGAAAAGCTTACATTGCTCGATCAAAAAATAGCAGAGCTGGACGACCTGAAAAGCAAAGCCAATGAGAAATTGAATTTACTGGATAAAAAAATTGAAGAACTCGATTTAAAAGCTAAAGAGAATTTAAATTCTCTGCGTACAAAGTATATCACTTATAACGATGAACTCGTAAAGAAGATGGAAAAAACATATGTAACAGAACTAAATATATTGAAAGAAAAAACAAAAGACCTGAATATCAACGAACCCATCCCGGAAGAGACAAGAAAAGAGCTGGAAGAGTTTTCTGACACTCTCGAAAAAGCAAAAGAGAAAAAAGAGTATTCTGCATGGGACTGGCACTTCAAAGGTATCTCTTATTATAAAAAAGAGCAATACCAAAAAGCAGTCGATGCATTTTCAGAGGCGATTAGATTAGACCCTGATGATGAAGATAATTATCTAAACCGGGGAGCATCGTATTATAATTTAGATAAACATAATAAAGCGATCAAAGATTATAACAAAGCTATTGAACTGAAACCTGATTATGCAGAGGCATACAACAACCGAGGAGCTGTATATGACGATCTTAAAAAATATGATAAAGCGGTCAAAGATTATAACAAAGCAATTGAACTTAAACCTGATTATGCAAATGCATACAACAACAGAGGAATAGCATACAATAACCTGGAAGAATACGATAAAGCGGTCAAAGATTATGACAAAGCGATTGAGTTGAAGCCTGATTATGCAGATGCATACAACAACCGAGGAAATACCTACAAAAACCTGAAAAAATACGATGAAGCGATCAAAGATTATGACAAAGCAATTAAACTTAAACCTGATTATGAAAACGCGTATTTCAACCGGGCATATAGCTACAGCCAACTCAAGCAACATGACATGGCCATTGAAGATTACAAAAAGGCTCTTGAACTCGATTCAAAGGATACAACCTCTTCCCAGAATCTCGCTGAGGCCTACTTTGTCACCGGGCAACCTGAACAAGCTCTGGACACTGTTCAACAAGGCTGGCGTGATGAGCTCTCTGACGACGAACGGGCTACGTTTCTATTATTGCGTCTGATGGCCCAACAAGTTCTGGGGCAAGGCAGAACCGAAACCGAAAAGCAGTTCAGCGAAATTCTCCAAAACGAATTTACCATCACCTGGAGTTTTGATATAATCGATAACTGGCTCGATACATCTGACATCGACGAGGCGGGTAAAACGGCCATCCGGGGCTGGGCGGAGCAATTCAAGGAACGACGGGATCCGAACTAAACATGGCAGGCACTCCTGCATTGGGGAAATCCCCGGCATGGTGGGGAAAAAACCACCCTGGACCGGGGACCTGACTTTAACCGGCAAATCCCCTCCCCCCGAAGATATCGTGGGGTTAAGCGCAGGATCGCCCGCAGGGCAGCCGTAGCGGAAGGGGAGACTTCCCCTTTTTAGGTCATAAAAAAATCCTGCGGTTTTTTTATGCCGCTTCGTCCGATTTTAGTTTAAAGTTTATAGCTGTCAAAAAGCGTCGTTTTTGACAGCTCGCTCCGTGGTATTATTCACAAAAAATCCTCTCCCCTCCTCACAAAAATTTGCCGACATTCAGTATATTCAGTATATTCTGATTCTACTGAAATTTCACAATAGGATGCCATCATATGAAAAAAAATAGTTCAAACAAGTCCAGCGCGCCCGAACAATGCGACCCCTCTTCGGGGTGTTGCAAAGTGGAGTCGATGGTGACCGTTGATGAGCGGGGCCAGATGGTTCTGCCCAAAGAGATACGAGACAAGGCTAAAATTGCGCCGGGCGACAAGCTCGTTCTGGTCACCTGGGAAGACGAAAACGAGGTGTGTTGCATTTCGCTCGTAAAAAGCGAGCAGATTATGGGGATGGTCAAACGCAGCCTCGCCCCAATGGCCAAAGAGATGCTAAATGTTTCAACCGATTAAGAGTCAAACTTTGCCCGATTTTTCCGGGTTGGGTTCTACGGTGGGTGCTACGGCGAATTCCGGTCCCGGTCAAAATTACGTTTTGAACCCACCCAAAAAAATTACCCAAAACTCGCCAAAACCGTTGCCAAGGGTCGACCACAAATGGAACGTTCGCGATTATCTCGGTGCATTTTTGGCCAGAACAACTTCGAGACGAAACGACTATACAGTGTTTCCGGGGCTTTACCGGTTTGGCGAGGCCGATAAAGATTCCGAGGTTCTGGTCAGCGCCAATTATAAACTGACTTTCGATAAACTTCGTCAAAAACTCGAAGGGCGTAATGTATGGATTTTGGTTTTAGACACAAAAGGGATAAACGTCTGGTGCGCAGCGGGTAAGGGAACTTTCGGAACCACAGAACTCATCAAAAAAATTCAAGCTGTGAACCTTGGCGAGGTGGTAAAACACCGTCGAGTCATTGTGCCTCAACTGGGGGCGGTTGGTATGGCAGCTCATGAAATAAAACTGCGAACGGGTTTTCGAGTTTCGTATGGACCCGTCGACGCCAGGGACCTGCCCGAATATCTCGACAATGCTCGGCGCACAACCCCACAAATGAGACGAGTGAGGTTCAACTGGCGAGACCGTCTGGTGTTAACTCCCATGGAAATTATTCCTTCTTTTAAACACTTCTGGAAATACACCGCCATAATCGCCATTTTGTTCGGGGTGCAACGTGAAGGGATTTTATTTCAAAACATAATACAAGACGGCGGCGCCTACATTTTCGCAGGAGTTTCAGCCCTTTTCGCCGGTGCCTTAATGACACCGTTACTCTTACCCCTGATGCCCTTTCGATCTTTTGCGCTCAAAGGGTTTATAGCCGGTGTCGCAGTTTGCGCCGCTTTGTTTGGAATTTCTCAGTATCAGGAATCGTCTTTTTTCTGGAGTAACAACCCCTGGTTTCTTGCATTTGCTTTCATATTTATTCCCTCTGCAAGTTCTTTCCTTGCTCTGCAATTTACCGGCTCTAGCACCTTTACAAATATGACAGGTGTATACAAAGAGCATAAATATGCACTTCCACTTTATATAGTCGCTGTGGTCCTATCGGTTATATTGGCGCTGGCTCATAAAGTTACACTTTGGATGAACGCTGGAGGGTCCCTGTGAAATACCTTTTAAACGTAGCAAAATTAGAATACAACGAAACACTCTGCACGGGATGTCGGCGTTGCACCGAAGTCTGCCCCCACGGCGTCTTCGACCTCAAAAACAAAAAAGCCTTTATTACCGACAAAGACCGTTGCATCGAATGCGGAGCCTGCCAGAAAAACTGCGAATCAAACGCCATCAAAGTGCAAACCGGCGTCGGATGCTCCTCGGCCATTCTCTACAGTATTTTCACCGGCAACGAAGCCACCTGCGGCTGCGACGACGAAACCGGTTCCTCGGCTGCTTCGTGCTGCTGATGTACGTGTCGCATATATGCGACACCGACTATCAGCAGCAGGGATTACCGTTTGAAGTTGTTACCAGGACCACCGGTGAGGTAAATTTCATAAGAGGCCATCCATCAAAACAATGACAACCCACGATAAGTATGCATAATACATACAGCAAAAAGCGGCAAAATAGTTTATTATTTAACTTTTTATAAGTTAACTTACATAATTTGGTCTCTGACTGAAGTTGTGTACAAGTAATAGCCGATAGGATTCCCAAACCATCAATACGGTACGCGATGATAAAACAAAACAAGGGTAACAATAGTGGAAAAAACGATCGATGAAGCCATAAAGAATTTCTTATTTCACTGTGAATTCGAAAAAAATCTGAGTCCAAAAACCATCAAGGCATACAAAATAGACTTAAGTCAATTTAGCTTATACATTACAAAAAACCACAGTAATACACTTAATATCGAAGACGTCGATAAAGACATTATTCGATATTACGTAAAGAATTTATTCTTAAGTTATAAAGAAAGATCCATTCGCAGAAAGGTTAACGTTATAAAGGCCTTTTTTAATTTCCTGGAACGAGATGAGGCCGTAGAGAAAAATCCATTTCGCAAATTGCAGATACGAATAAAACAGACTAAAAGTCTACCCAAAATTATAGACCTCTCTATCATTGAATCTCTCCTGAAATACATGTACGGAGAAAAAACCAGGCTGGCCTCGCATGGTGCCTACTCTCGATTTTCTCTTTTGCGGGATGTCTGTATTGTCGAGCTACTTTTTATGACCGGAGCGAGGGTCTCAGAAATTGCTTCTCTGAAAACTGAAAATATTTCATTCAAAGACTCGGTAATTAAAATTATGGGTAAAGGTAAAAGAGAGAGAATGGCCCACATGTTCAGCGCGCAACTCCAGGCGATGGTAAAAGAGTATGACACAATGAAAAACACCCTCTTCCCCGAACAACCTCACTACTTCATAAACCGCCTGGGCGGACGCATCTCCGAACAATCCGTCCGGTTTATGTTGCGTAAATACTTCCGAAAAGCCGGTATTAATTTACATATAACACCGCACATGTTTCGACACACCTTCGCAACGTCGCTTCTTGAACAAGGAGTCGACATCCGACATATTCAGGAACTACTTGGGCACTCGTCAATACTGACAACACAAATTTATACCCATGTCGCGACGGCGAGCCAGTGTAAGATTCTAGCGGCGAAACATCCGAGAAATGGGTTTTCGATATAAATTATATCTGCGTGAGTATTATTAGACCGGCGCTTCTTTTATCGTTATTTCGCCAAAGGGGACGAAATAACATGAACTGCTCGACCTGTAATAAGCTCTTTATACAATTGTGATTCATGAACCTCTTTAGACATCTTTTCTGCATAATCAGATAAACTTAAATGCTTATTTTTTTCATATTCTAAATTCCTAATATTCCGAACCCAGTGCCGTGTCTTTTTAATTTGTTCCGCTAGCCTTCGGCTAGCCAACGGCTAGCGCTTCACAAATTCAAGTGGAAACGCCACTCGAAGTGCCTTTTGCACTCAGAGTCTATGACCGGTTGGTCTATGACCGGTTGGTCTATGACTTAAGCTGTGAATAGATAGATTATATTAAAATAAGCTAATGTAACATCTATCCAGTCACAGCACTAGTCGACACAATCGAATTTTTTATTCGTCATAGATTACCTCTTTGGGACTTCTTATTTCCAGAGTTTTATACCCCTCTCTAAGATTTACGCTATTATAACCCATAATACGAGTTACATTAACAATATGTTTAAAATTCCAACTCAGCAACAAACCCAAATACAGCATTAAAATTTGTCATCTAATGAAAGCGCTGGGAATATCCAGTACATTAATTATCTCCTATACTAATAAAAATAATGTTCTATTTAAAATAGAAAAACACTATCGATTAGGTGGTTTCCGGGGTTGGCTCGGTGGAGTTGCTCTGTTTTGTGGGGGGGTTGGTGCCGGTGGAGGTTTTATTGGGTGAACTGGCGGTTTTTCACCTGGTTTAGTTTGGCCCTTTGTAGTTCCTTCCGTTAAAGGTTTATGTGACATTTTGTTCTCCTAATGAATCTTCTGGTATTATTTCAATAATAAAGTTTCCAATTGTGCTTGAAAGGTATAAGGATGGAATAGTGTATAGTTCAATGGAGTCCGAGTAATTATAAACGGTAACTTCTGACATAACTACTTCTTGAATATTATCGTTTTCAGAAAAAGATTCGATGCGTCCCTGGTAAGTGAACCCTCTGTTCGGATCACGAACATAGACCCAATCAATTTCTTTTGAATTCAAAAAATAGGAAAATAGATTTTCATCTCCATACTTATTGGTTATATGGAGTAACTTTCCAACTTTGTTAAATAATTTAAAATTAATCGTCCATGATGCAAATAAGGCCACAGGTACTGACAGTAAAATGGCGAGACCTACTTCCCAAATCGGGATTGCCGGTTTTTTTATAAAAGCGATGTTCCAGATATCTAAATGGCTCCAGGTTATACTAGAACCATCGCATGAATGTAAGATATCATATATATACACAAACGATTGCAGAAGAGCGTATGTAAAAATTCCCAAAACAAGAGAGTAAAGGCCAAACTTGAACGAACTCCACTTAGAATGATACGCTATTTTATCACTGATAATAGTGGCAATAATGCCAGGAAATAATATTATAATAATAGTTACTATTAATTCATTCATAGGATTAAGCGATCACTTGCCTTTAAAAGCGTTTATTTAAACTGCCTAATTGACAGTAAGGACTATAGAAACAAAAATACAAGAATTTAATTCTGCCATCCACAAATATTACATGTATCGAAGGTCCTAAATACGCAAATCGATAAATCCAGAAAAATATATACGGATAGCGAGTTTTAAAGGAGAATTTGCGTTTATTCCACCTAAAAGTACCCATGTAAAATAACTACTCCCCTGTATAATTGTCCTTTCGTCAATTTTGTTGATTACCGCCGAACCAAAAGTTCTATTTATTTCATGATCAAAGAAACCGAATGCAGATCGGCAATTCAGGCCATGTCTAATTCGACTCTTTCTTGCCCTGCACTTTCAGAGTGGCTTCATGAATGGACCACCCGATGTAGGCATAAGACTTTATTGCGTCCGGAATCAATGAGTGCATTAGTTGTGCAAATTTTTTGAAGTTTGTTTTTTCAACTTCTTTCATAAAAGCTTCAGCCAGCGACTTTTCGGAAAACACAGATAAAACCATAGAAGTACTGCCCAACTCTGCCCTGAAATCAAGTTCTTCCAGAATTTCACTATCCCAACAATCCTCAATAAATAAACACCCAGTGACAAACCCACTGGCCCAGAAAGAGAGTGGATGATCATCGGTTTCGAAAATTTGAACAGGATCATCCTTATCGTCGTAGCCGAGAGGCAGCTGTGGTTCGTTCTTTCTAACACCGGAAAGTATATCGTTGAAACAATCCGTAACTGCCCCAAAAAATTCTTTAGCTTCTTTTTCGCTGCCAAGGCTTTCGGCACATTCTTCCATGTCTTCAGCGTTGAAAATTACAGGAATAAACTCAAAAGGGTGAACAGTTTCTGGAGCGCTGGCGATAACAAACAAAAATCCGCATAGCGTTTCATAATTCATCATCTCTACATCTTGATTACTAAACGCATTATAAAAATTATTATATCGAATTTTGTAAAGCGGTACAACCTTCGGCGTACCCTTTGGTACAACCTTCGGCGTACCCTTTGGTACAACCTTCGGCACTACCTTTCGTCTTTGCGATTTTCTTTTTGAACCCATTTGTCATAATCAAATTTATGTAAAAACTGTCAAAGATTATTACGCAAATCGGAATATTCACCGGTTCCTGGTGGGTAAATTCTCATCTACCGCTAGATCGATGTTCGGTAGCACTGCGAACTCTTGGAATATTATGCCTTTACGCTTCGTGTTTTCTTCGGGACTTCGCCTGCCTGATTTTATTGTATTTCTGCGCTTTATAATGCCGAAAAACACTTGTCACGTTGTGTCAGTTCAGGAAATCGTCAGGGATATATTATCAGGAGATTATATGGCTTCGACAGAAAATTATGAACTAGTACTGATTTTTTCAGAATTGGACGCTACGGCTCTAGAAAAGGCCCGTGAAGGCGTGAAGGCTTCGTTTGAAAAACGAAAAGCTGCCGTTACCGAAGCCAAAGAGCTTGGTAACCGTCCTTTGTTTCATGAAAAAAATCACTTTAAAAGAGCAAACTTTAATACTTGGAAATTTAATGCGCCATCTGAAAATGTCACGTTGTTAACGAACGACTTAAATGTAAATTCAGATGTACTTAAATCAATGATTGTTAAGGCAGGATAAATTTTGGCTAATGATTTAAATAGAGTCCTGTTGGTTGGTCGCTTGACGCGCGATCCAGAATTGAAATCCACGAATTCCGGCGCTTACCTGTGCCGTTTTTCGCTGGCCTCGAATCGTACTATATACCAAAAAGATGCTGAAAACCGCGAAGAAGTCGGTTTTTTTGATTGCACAGCCTGGGGTAAACTTGCTGAAGTAATCAGTAAATACGCCCGAAAAGGTGTTCGAGTTGGAATAGATGGCTCCCTGCGTTGGTCTTCCTGGGAAGGAAACGAGGGTAAAAAACAGAGTAAAGTTGATATTCACGTTGAAAACTTTCAATTTTTAGACTCAAAAGGCGCGCAGCAACAAGACGCTAGTGAGAAGCCCCCCGTGCAAGAACCCACCCCGTCGGACTTTGGCGATTCCCAACCGGAACCCTTTAGCGACGACATACCATTTTAAATACCGGAGAACCTTATGGAAAACACAAGATCAGATTCACAACATAGAGACAACGACCGACGACCCCATGGTGGTGGACGCGGCGGTGGCGGTGGAAGATTCCGCAAAAGAGTATGTAGACTTTGCACGGATACAAATTTCACCCTCGACTTTAAAAACGGCGAACAGCTTATACGATTTGTTTCAAACAAAGGTAAAATTTTACCTCGCAGACTTTCCGGAAGCTGTGCGAAACACCAAAGATCAATTGCTAAAACTATCAAGAGATCCAGAGCTGCGGGATTCCTTCCCTACTCAACAAAGTAAAGTAAATTATGCCTATAATAGGCTTACCTTTATTAAATTTTGCAATAGCGATATTTCTGGTATTTGTTTTTATTAAACTACATCAGATTAACTACCTACTTGCGCCATTAGTAATCATTTTTCTGCTCGCTGGAAGCTCTTTTTTAGGGAACCACGCGAGCATTGAATTCTGGCTACCGATGAGTTCATCGACCTTTATTTTAGCCATTTTTGCCTGTTACTCACTGCTGGCCCACCCCTCTCTTTTTCTCGAAGAATTTGCCAAACCCATGCCAACCAGGCAAGAACTTCGCGCATCGTTTTCTCAGACCGCTTCGCTTCAAGACCGTCAGGAATTTTATATTAATATTGTCGAGAATCTAAGCAAGATTTATACACTGCGTGAAAACAAAGTTACCAAACTAAATACCAGCCTTATTTTACTCTGCCTCGGCATCATCTTTCTTGTAAATTATTTAGTTTTTCAGATCTTCTTTATTAATACCGGGGTGTTTCACGAATATACTTCGGCTTCTTTTTCTGCACTACCTGTGAACTCCACTGTAAAAAAAGAAGATATTGACAGCCTTTTCAATTTGTTTTCAACATATTACGGATTCGTAACCTTCGTTTGCTCCAGCTTAATCTTTTTCGTCATGCATCCCATTGCTCGTCGCCTTATTTTACACCGCAAAGGTAAGGTGAATCAGTTTGGAAATATTCATTTTTTTAAACTACCTGACCAGGCCGTCTGGGGATATATCCTTTTACTGGTCGTATTTGTGTATTTAAAAATGAGTGGTGTTGAGGCTGGTTGGACAATTCTTCCGTTTAACCTCTTTCTTATTTTTTCCTTTATTTATTTACTCCAGGCTGTGGGTACCCTACTGCTTTATTTTCAAATTCGTATGCTTCCCGGCGTCTTAATTCTTTCTGGAATCTTTATAATCGGTTTGTTATTAATTGAATTGCTGGTGTTTATTGTTATGCTGCTGGTACTTTTCGGGGTATTTGAGTTTTGGTTCTCCTTTCGAAAAAAGGCTTTACAACCCAAACTTATTTCGAACGATGCTCCCTGATTGAGAATATCCAGCTTCTGGATATTAAAATCAAATAAAAAACGATATCATTATTAACGGAAAATATGCAAGTAATACTAAAACAAGACGTACCTAACCTCGGTTCTGCAGGCGACATCAAAGACGTAAAAAGAGGTTATGCAAGAAACTTTTTGTTCCCACGCGGTCTGGTAATGGCAGCAACGGCAAAATCCAAAAAAGAACAAGACTTTCTTGATCAGGTCAGGAAACAAAAAATTGTAAAACGGAAAAAAACTGCCGGTGAAATGGCAGCGCAAATCAGTGATTTCGAAGTTTCCATTACAATGAAAACTGGCGAAGAAGGGAAACTATTCGGTAGCGTCACAAACCTGCATATTCAAAAAGAACTTGAAAAAGCCGGTCATACTCTAGACAAAAGAGCCATTATATTAGACGAACCAATTAAAAGTCTTGGTATCTATACTGTAGCCTTAAAACTACATGAAGGCGTAAGCGCCCAAATTAAAGTTCGAGTGCAAGATGAACAAGGCAATGTTGAATTTATAGCTGACGAGCCTGAGAGTGAAACCGCTGAAGTCTCCGCAGAGTCAACAGAAGCTGAAGCAGCAACCGAAGAAACAGCGGTAGCCGAAGCAGAAGTTGCTGAAGAAACTGTAGAAGCTCAAGCCGGTGCAGATGACGAAGATTCTACACCAAAATCTGAAGATACTGAAAGCGAATAATCCACTCACCCATTCGTTTCAGGCCGGGGGAACATTGTATGGGCCTATTTGATTCAGAAACAGAACAGATTGTTCTTGGTTCTATTTTACAAAGTCCCGATTTATTCCACGATATAAGCCAGGTTCTTCGCGAAGAAGATTTCTATTTCGAGCCCCACCGTATTATTTACGAAACCATCGCCGAAGAATTTGACAAGCAAAACACGCCCGATGTTATGCTCGTCATTTCCTCGCTCAAAACCAAAGAGCTGCTCGAAAAATCAGGCAATCGAAGCGCCATCATGGAAATTGCCAGTCTGGGCTCTCCCGTCAGCGCGCTCTCTTATGCTCGCCAGGTAAAAGAGTACTCCCTTCGCCGAGGGTTCTTAACCGCCATCAAAGAGATGGAACGCGACATCCAGGACAAGCAAACCGATCTCGATACCGTACTCTCCGAAGCTGAAAAAGCAGTCACAGTAGTCTCTAACAGGCATACGCAATATAACATCCGACATATACGTGAAGTCAAAGACGAATTTTTGCTCTTTTTGCAAAAACTCAAAGAGTCCAAGGGTGGTATTACAGGGCTACAAACATTTTTTTCTAAATTCGATCAAATTACAACGGGTTTGAAAGGAGGGCAACTGATCGTTTTAGCAGCCCGCCCCGGAGCCGGTAAAACAACGTTTGCTTTAAACGTTGCCCAGAATGCTGCCATTCGCGGCGGTGAACCCGTTTTGGTGTTTTCCCTGGAGATGACCCGCCTTGAGTTATTGCTCAGATTAGTCTGCGCAGACGCTTATCTCGATTCGGGTAAAATTCAAAGAGGTTATATTAACGACAAAGAGGGCGACAAGATATTAGAGTCCATACAAAGAATTAACGGTTCTGAACTCTACATTGACGATTCTGCTGAACTTACCTCCTGGGATTTTCGCCAGCGCAGTCGTAGACTTTCGAACCAGCTGATTGCTCGAAACAAAAAAATCGGTCTTATTATTGTCGACTACCTGCAACTGATGACCGATAAATCGCGCAACTCTGACAGTCGCCAGATTGAGGTCGCCAATATTTCTCGTTCTCTTAAAATGATAGCCAAAGAGCTTGACGTACCAATTATTGCTGTCAGCCAGATGAACCGTTCGATTGAACAACGCGGTAAAGACCCCCGCCCCCAACTTTCTGACCTTCGTGAATCGGGTGCCATTGAGCAAGACGCCGATATTGTTATGTTTATACACAGGGAGGAGATGTTTAATAAAGACATTCCACCCGAACTTGCCGGGCAGGCCGAAGTCATTATTGCCAAACACCGTGCTGGCGCGCAAGGTACTTTTAAGCTTGCCTTTGTGAAAGAAAAAAACCTTTTTATGGATCTCGAAACCATCGACGAACCCGACAACCCCCCTTCCGAGTATATTTAAAACAGATTACTCTTCAATTAAGTCGACCTCAAAAGTGCTACGGACAAACAAAATGGCAGGCAACTCGTGATACTTTTTCAAGTCACGATCAAAGAAAAATTCATCGATACTGAAACTAAAAAAATGGGGATCTTCATCTTCAATATAAGTGCCCGGCAAACCCGCTAAGACCAGATCTTTATCATTAGAATATTCCTCGATTAGAGCATGCAATGGACGGTCCGTCTTCTCCAGGATGACAATTTCACCAGAAAGTCTGGCCTTCGTCAAAAGGTTTTCAATTTTCAGCTTAGCGCTACCTTGTGTTTCAGCGCTTTCGGGCATGTGCAATATACGTACATTCGGTCTGCCTTCTCTCTTCTCTCGCGATGAATTAATAATATATGCAAGTAACAACATCAAGTTGCCATTTTTCTCAGAACTCCACCAGATATCGATATTTTCATGTTTATGGAAGCGCTCCGCATTTTTCAAAATCAGTATGTGAAGCTTGTTCGAAAGCATCTGCCTTACAACTTCTGCGCTGTCAATGGTCGAAGTGTATTCCATTAACACCGTATTTGGAACAATACCCGCAGGATGCGCAGACTGGGTAAGCGTCATTAAAGTCGAAGTTTTATTTTCAGTATGAATAACACTGGATGGAATTCCAAATGAATCTGTATTTACCTGGTTCAGACTTTCATTTTTTCCAATAATGATATTTAAGTGCACCAACCCTTTGTGTTCGGCAATCAACCTTCCAAGATAGGCAATATGCTCAACTTTGTTTTCTTTTCCCGAAAAAGCGACCGCAGCAACAATCGGCCTGAAGTTTTTGGAACCCTGAACCACTCTGCCCATCGACTTCAAGCCACGGGTAAGCAGGGTAAAAAGAACCCCCCACCAGACACCCTCCAGTCGCCCCTGCGTTTTATATTTTAAAATCAACCGAAAAATAATGTACTGAACCACCACAATGGCGATACCCGCCTGCCAGCTAAATAGAACAATAGCAAAAAGACAGGTTAAAAAACCATACAAAGAAACAGACCAGTGATTTTTGGACGTAGGCCGAAAGGTAGGATTATTGCTGACCCTTTCGAGAAAAGCCGCCCCATTTACCCATCCATATACAATTAAAAAGCAGATGCCAACAACCATGGCTGCGAAGTTGATGTTACCAGCCCATATTAACAATAGAGCAATAAAAAACGTAGGCAAGGCTGCAAAGCGAGGTTCATTCCCGTCACGGGTAAAATCATTTTTTAAAAATAAAAATTTTCCGGGTAATATTTTATCTCTAGCCAATGATTGCAAAGTGCGCGGAGCCGTCATAAAAACGCTTAGAGCTGACGAACCCGTCGCAAATAAAATTCCCCCAAAAACCAGGGCTCCCGGTATATTATACGGAAACGACTCATTAAACCCGAGTAAATTCGTTAATAAAATACCAGTCGGGCTTTCGTTTTCATAACCGGTTACCAGAAATTCTTTACCAATGGCAGAGAATATCAACATCACCAGCAGATAAATACAGAAAGTAAAACCAATGGCGAAAAAAGTTCCCCGCACCAGGCTTCGCTGGGGATTTTTCAAATCGCCGCTCATTCCAACCCCGGCGTCAATACCGGTTACGGCTGGAAAAAACTGTGTAAAAATAAGTAAAAACAGGGGCAGAGTCAGCGCTCGGTTGCCGCTCAGATTAAATTCCCCTGTAAATATTTCCACTCCTTCGTAGGAGGTACCAATAAAAGGGGCCGCAAAAATAGCCCCAATCGAAAAAAGTAAAATAATAAATATAACGGTTTGTAGTTTCAACGTGAAGTTGGCCCCGACCATTACGACAGTAAAAAAGACCAGAAAACAGGACGTCGCTATAATCTGCTTTTGAACTAAAATGTTTTCAGCTATTGCAGAATATCCCAGGCTTTGAAAAAACGGCGACAGTAAAGGCTGCAATGGTTCGGCAAAACCGATGCAATAAAAACTTATAGAGGCAGACTGAGCAATGTAAAGCTGAATACCTATAGACCCCCCC
>JBEQLE010000073.1:0-19832 GCA_040326155.1 Leptospirales bacterium
GTAAGAGTGACATGGTTATATTCATCGTTAACATTGAATTCAGCGCCATTTATAATAATTTTTACTCCCGGAAACATTGTTTTTTCAACATGGACTTTTCCGCTTGAAGCCAACATCGTCATGTATTCGGTGAGTTGCAGTATTTCAGATTCAGCTTCTTTCAGGCGTTCGGTAAGTTTTTCCTGGGCTCCGATCATTTTTTGCAGCATCTCTTCTTTAGATTGTGCAAACCCTTCACCCGCAGCGCTTTTTTGTGTTGTTAAAGTTCGAATGTTTTGTTCAATTTTATCGAGTTTTTCACGGGCTTGAAGTTTAATCGTTTCAAGTTGTTGAATTTGGGCCAGAATTTTCGGGTTTGTACCCACAGTCACGAGGGTCGGGGTAGAAGCCTGAGCGCCAAGTTGTTTTACTCGAACCTCTTCTCCGGCCATAATCTCTCCACCTACAATCTGGGCTCTTTTACCATTACAAATGACTTTACTTCCTGCGTGAATTTTGGAGTGAAGTACGCCCTCTTGTACGATAACATCTTTTTCCACATGCAGTTCGGTATTTTGTATAAACTTGGCATAGGCACTACCGGTTGTCGATTCGATAACGGCCCCGTCTCTTCCTTGAATACCTTGTCGAACAATGATATCGCCTTCAGCTTCCATGTGCGCTTTTTGAACGCTTCCGGCAACTTCAATATTACCAGCGGCTTTTACTTCCATGTTATCAGATACGGAACCGCGAACCGTAACAGAACCAAGAAACATAATATTACCTGTATCGAGACCGACATCGCCGCCAATTACATAATTTTCTTCGACATTAATTCGCTGAGCAATATAGACAACCTGACCATTTTTTTCTGCTAAAACTTGTCTTCCATCTTCCGATAAAATAGTTCCTTTTCCCGGTTTCATCTCGGTTGGGTGGCCATCTTTTGCGGGTAAAATTTTATTAAATATCGTTTGTCCGTTTTGCCCTTTTTCAGGTTCAATTAATTCTGCAAGTACCTGTCCCTGAACCACATTTTCAATTAGATCTTTTGCCAGAAAGTCAATACGTCCCGATTCATCTTCTTTAAATTCAATTTTCTTTTCAATTCGAACTTTGTAATCGACAAAGCCGTCTTTTCCATTTACAACGGGGTCTCCCGTTGCGGCAACAAACGAGACTCCATATTTATCATTATCGAGCGCTTCTTCAATACCTTCATTCTGGAAACCGTAGACAACACCTGATTTTTTCAGTGCGTTTACAACATCTTTGACCATCAAGTGGCGACCGCCGGGGCGTGGGGCAGAAACAAGGACCGTAGCCTCCATTTCATCAGGGGCAATATCGATGGTCATACTGGAGTCAGCGCCATCTCGTGGTTTAAAACTTGCGATTTTAACCGGTTCGCCTGTACTTTGTTTAATAGCTTTTTCTACTGCATGTTTATCTAATTCAAATATTCCAGCTTTATGGATATACTCAGAAGCTCGTTCCAATGATTCCGGTTGACCTTGCCCTTTTGGCGGTATAACTTTAATAAATACTCCGGTAGAGTAAATTCTAATAATACTGCGTCCATCCACATCCGGTTCGACTTCTTCCCCGAATTCGTTGAATTTTTTTCCATTTTCTAAAGAAACGTTTAAATCTTCAAGTTCACTGGACCATTTATCCGTTAACTCTTTAGATTTTCTGATGGTTATTTTATAAGGAGTTCTAGCCATCCCAAAAAAACCCGAAGAGCCTCTTTGGTGAATTTCATATTCCAATTCGCCTATAGGAGCGAGTATAGTGTCTGATGCAATTTTTAAAGCCTCCTGCAAAGAGTCGGCGTAAATTTCCACCTCTTCAGGTATTCCATCATCAGAATTGACTAAACTCTCCATTTCAAGGGCGAGCATTGTTGTTTGTAATTGGCTTAATCCCATAGTATATATTCCCTTTCAGGATTTCTATACTATAATATCGGTATTTTCAATTCATTTCTATTTTTTTTCCCCATATTTTTTTTAAATTTGAGGAAAACTACACTTTCTAATTATAATTTTATTTCAATTAAACTGTTTATATAATTTTGGTGCAAATATTCATACAGGTGAAATTGTTTGATATTCTTTATATACATCCAATACGGCATTCGTGTAAAGCTCGATTTACCCTTTTTCACAGATTCTATAATCGCTGCTACGTCGATATAGAGAAAGGATTGAATTGACTTATAATCGATGTTTTTACCTGTTTTTTTTATGACAGGACGAGAGACGGATTTTAATACCTTCTTTCTGCCAAACGTAATAATGAATTCATCTGAGTGTAGTGACACAATTGTTTTTTTTACATCCGGTTTCGACGGTTTATTCACATCAGATTCTATTTTTTCATTACCATCACCTTCCAGCGTTTCTATGAATTCCCATTCATCTAAATTTTTACCGTTTCGAAATACTACCGAAACATTTTCTGTATGGTTGGCTTCCTTTTCAAGTTTATGCAAATATGTTTTTATAAGTTTTCTTTTATCGGTATCAAAATTAAATGATATACTGCCTTGCCACCCTTTGTCCGGTTTTCCAGTGGAGAGATCTGGAATTCGCGAAATAAATAGAGAAATATTTGAGTGAATCCACGTTGTAAAATCAGACGAGATATTATTTACCGCATAAGGTCCGATCATTTTGTGCAAAAATTTATTAATTTCGGGACGAACAGGAAGGTCGAGTTTTTCAAGGTCGTTGAATATGGCCATCCAATTGTATTGAAATTTAGCATAGATATAGGGAGCTTGTTTCGTTCTGTCAATTCTGCTTAAATAAGGTTCTCTTTGAATAATATTTTGAATAGGCGATGGTTTTTTGCCACCAGGTTCAACGGAACTGGTTGATAAATATCGTAAACCGTTTTTTGTTAAGTGGACTACGGAGTAAGCATCATTAGAACCGGCTCGGTATTGTTTAATGACAGTTAGGAATTTTTCCATCGGGTTTTCAGCATTGACAGGGTCCGTCTTTTCAGCTTCCGAGCGTATAAATTTTCCATTTAAAAAGATAGAAATAACAGCGCCTGGCTCTCGCAGTTTTGCCATATAGTTTGCCGATAATTTTTTATACCCCGGGTTATTTGAAATTGGTTTTTCCGATTTAACAAGCGATTTGTTTAATAGTTCCAAATTATTTGCGACGACGATAAAACCCTCTCCCTTACCAAGGTAAGTTTTTTCACCCGGATCGATTAACGCTATTTTCCCTTTTTCAATTTCATGAACATCAAGAGAGGTTTTTATCTCTTTTTCGGCGATATGTTCCTCCCATTTTTGATCGGAGCGAATGAGTATGTTACGGTACAAGGTGTCCGTATTATTTGACGGAAAGAGTATACTGAAGTGTGGTTCTTTTTTTTTGCTCGTATTTGTGTCGGGTTCTCGCAGTCCCAACCCGATGGGTTTTTTTATATCGAAACCGTATTTTTTCATTTCTTCGAGATCAAGAAAGTTAACACCGGTACTCGATACTACCATTTGTTGCAAAAATTTCCATTGTGCTTCAGCCGTCTCTGTGCCCAGTAATTGAAAAAAGAACTCTTTTACATGGTAATTGATTTTTTCCAACGGGGCGATTTCAACATAAACATCGACATTAGCTGCTATATGCTCTTGTGGATTAAATGGTTTTGTCGTTTGACCATAAAGAACACCCGAGATTAGTAAATACAGAATAGGTTTTTTCATAAGCTTAACTCAAAATAAAATATTAAATTGAAATGGCAATCTTTTTTTATGAATTGATTTCAATAAGACAGTGTTTTCCATAATGGTGAAAGTCAACAGGAATTTCACTTAACACAGGGTTTGCTTTTAAAAAATGTTCAATACGGGAACTTTTGAGCGGTGTTTGAACCATTAGAGTTTTTTGTAGAAAAGGCGTTTTTATGTCATTGAATATGTGCAATAGTTTTACAGCGCTCTCAAAATTATTTTCATTTTCTTGATAAGGAGGGTCGGCATATACCAGCAGAGTCTCCGGTATTTCATCTGCTTTGTCGAATACTTCTTCGGGATTTTTTAATACTTTGCCAAACAAACGTATAACATCTTTTTTAAAAAAATAAGCACCCGCTTCAGGGTCATTCTGGTCTACCCATTGGCGTATGTCCTTTAAACGTCTAGAGTTGATTTCAGCAAAACCTACCTGCGGACAGCCTCGGCTGATGGCTTCAAAACCCATTTGACCACTGCCGGCATACAGGTCTAAGAACAGGGATTCGTCAAAATTGCATCTGTTTTCAAATATCTGGAAAGCCGCCTCTTTTACCTTTTGCGAAGTTATATTCTCGTGCCCGCGTATGGCAATGGGTTTGGCTATCGCTTTTTTGCGAAACTTCCCGCGAATTATATAAGATTGAAATTTTACGGACATTCTTAAGAGGAACGAGCAGAGCCCAGGCCATATTTTTTTATTTTTTGATAGAGGGTTTTGCGGGCAATTCCAAGCACTCGTGCACATTCAGAAATATTCTGGTGGTGTTTTTGCAACAGGCTTTGAATATACTCTCTTTCAAGTTCATCAAGCGAGTACTCTTTTTTTCCCATTAAAGAATTTATTGAGGAGTCCGTGGTGAACAAACCATTTGTATAGGAGTCTTGTTTTTTAGTTTCTTCTCGTATGAAGGAAGAATTTGTAAATGTGATTGTCGCGTCGGTAGAAGGTGTTTGAATTTGGGAACTTTCGTTGTTTTCTGCAAGATCAAGCAGGGTAAGGTCTACTTTTTCATTACACAAAGCGAAAAGCTGGTTTAAAAAAGTATAAAAAGACTCTATTCCTTCCACCCATCGTCTTTTCATCAATACTTTTTTCACTTCGGTATCGACAGAGATTTTTTTTCCGTAGTGTAATTCGTATTTCTTTGCGTACATATCAATCAGCTCAGGAATATCTGATTTTCTTTGTGTAATTTGCGGCACTTCAATTTTGTGAACGGCTAAATGCGAAATAAAGTCCTGGCGTAAAACCCCGCGATCTATGGATTTTTCAAGGTCAAAGGGGGTATATACGATTATTCGGCACCGTACATTTATTTTTTGTTCTTGTTTATAAAAATGACCTTCTCGTATGGTACGAAGCAGTCGGGCTTGAAGATTCCAGTCCAGGTTTTCTATGTTTGGCAGGTATAAAACGCCTTTTTTGGTTCTTTCGAGCAACCCTTCGGCCAGCGGACTGAAACCGGGCAGTGTAGTTTCATTTTTTCCAAAAAGCATAAACTCTTGCAAATGGACCGGAACCTCCGTAAAATCACCCACCAACAAGGGATGTTTTTTAACCGCCTTGCTTCGAGAGTAGATATATTTGACCACAGACATCGATTCAGATTTATCTTTCCCGGTCAACAGAATCGGGACCTGGTGAGGGGGTAATCCCTTTAAATCGCGGCGTAACCGGAGCGCTTCTTCAGATTCTCCGATTGTAAAGGAGAAAGTAGAACCGAGGCTTGTTTCTCCCATGTCCGGGCGTTCCGTTTTATCTTCTCGTGAGATCGTCAGCTCTGTTTCAGTCGCTTCTAACTGTTTTTTTATGAGTGTATAGTTCTGTTTATATTGCAGCATCTGGCTGAATTTTTTTAAAGATAGCGATATCGCACCGATTATTTCTTCAGAATTGTTTCCTGTCAGAAAATGTACCGATTCCACCTGAGGATGTTCCAACATAGACATCAACTGCTTGTCCTGAGTTGTGCTGGGGCCGGCTAAAAAGATAAGAGCCACCTTGCTATGATCTTGTGAATTCAGTGTTTTAACTTTATGGATGATATTTTCAATTTTTCCGTGGATATGCGTAAGGTCGATGACCAGTAATTCGTGGGAGAGTTTAAGCAGGTTGCGAAAACCTTCTTTAAGGGTGGAAGATGAGAATAAGTCCAGATCTCCTTTCAACTTTCGCTTTAATTTCCTGCGAAATTCCGCGTCATTGCTAATTAACTGAACCGTAACCATCAAGCTAAATACGAAAGCCTGCTAGCATATGTCAAGAGGTCTTTTTATCAGCTGGTATTTTATGTCAATTATTGTCTTGTCGTCTAAAGTATTTTCAGGGGAAGGCTTCAATGAGACGTAATCCTCTCAGCCGTCCCAAAAGAACCGAATTTTATTAAATGAATTGAGACTCTACGTTCCATTCTGCGGGCTGCAAAGATTTTCAACAAGAAATTATAAAAAAATAGTTCACTTATGATCTACTGTTATTCCATTCATTTTTTTCTTTGTCGGGTAACTTTAGGGGTTCAAGCAAAATGATTCACCATGGTATTAGAAGGTATAATTTGTTTAGTGCGGTTTATGCTCTTTTTTCATACTATGCGATATACCCATTGCGTTCATTTTCAGATCAAATTCAAGTATCCTCTTTTCATTCTCTTTTAACTGAATTTGTCTTTTTTCTATTTGTTTATAGATAAAACATGAAAACCGTTGGCGGACATGCTCGAAATAGTCATCTGGAGAAAGTGAACGGCCTTCAGCAATTATTTTTTCAATTTCATTGAGTGCTAAATTCAGCTGGTCGGCTCCGTCTTGTATGTTACCCCATGGGCCATAATGGGTCAGCATGGCTTTCTTTGCGCCGGTATTTTGAATTTTTTGAATTGAAGTTCTCATTTTTTCGGGGTAAAACTCGGTTGGAGTTGTTGCGGGTATTATAAAAGGGTTTTCCGGTACTTGTAAAAAAGGATAAGCTACGCCAAAAGCGTCACCGGTAAAAACCGTTTTTGTTTCAGGCTCATAAATCGATAGATGGTGGCTTGCATGACCCTCCGTATAAATAATATCAAAAGTCAGGTCTTTAATCGCAAAAGGCTCTTCTTGTAAACGGTGTATACGATGTTTCTCCAGAGGTTCAATGTCGCCATACAGGGCCTGGTAGTCGCGTTCCCCGTATACCGATTTTACAGCAGCAACAAGTCTGGATGGATGGCTCAGGTGATGAGCGCATCTGGGGTGACACAATAAAGTTGCATTCTTACAATATTTTAATAATTCGGCTGCGCCTCCTGCATGGTCAAGATGCACATGGGTAATGATAATGATGTCTACTGATTCCGGGGCAATATTTTCTTCTGCAAGCGAGTCGAGAATGTAGGGAACCGAATTGCGAGTTCCGGTTTCAATAATGGCAACGGACTTTTCTGTTTTCACGATCCATGCGGCGCACAAACGAGGTTCAATATAATGGCAATCGATCTGTTTAATTTTTACATGCGGCATGCAGACCTTCAGGGTTTATATTGAATTATTTAATATAACAGCAAGCATATATTAAAAGCGAATCATCTTTTTAGAAGACCTTGTCTTGTATCGGTCTAAAAGATGAAAAATAGCATTAAATGGATTGACAATCAAAGTGTGTATTATACTGTTCGAATCGGTAATAATTTAACGAAGCTAATGTTAACCGGCCCTTATAAAATAGTATAAAAACAAAAAAAGAAAACAAAAGGTATGAAACCAAGACTATGATTTCACCACGCAAGCAGATTATTGAACTTATTGAGAAAGGAACCATTCAGGTCGAGAATATTAACGAGGCGTTGAAACTCACTAAAGTTGCGCCCGATGCCATAGCCTGGAAAAAGTTTATGGACCACCTTTTACTTTGGCTGGGAGGCATGGCCTTGTCTTTTTCTGCGATGTTTTTTGTCGCGTACAACTGGAGCGATCTGGGGCGTTTTGCCAAATTCGGTATGGCCGAAGCTTTACTTGCACTGGCTATTTTTGCGTACTGGAAATTCGGTGAAAACAAGGTCGTAGGCAAAGTGAGTCTGCTTAGCGCTACAATACTTCTCGGGGTTTTACTTGCTCTTGTCGGACAAACTTACCAGACCGGCGCCGACCCTTGGCAACTGTTTTTTTACTGGGCTTTATTCATGTTACCCTGGGCTGTTCTTGGACGTTTTGCGGCAATCTGGCTTGTCTGGTTAGCCCTTCTTGTCGTTTCTATTTTATTATATCAGGATGATTTAAGAGGTAGGTTCTGGGGTTCGGTAAATCCTGAAACGGTAGCCAATATGTTGATTTTCTTCTTAATTACTACTACCCTTGCTATCTGGGAGTACTTATCTCCCAGGTTGGTCTGGTTATCGGAACGCTGGGCCATACGTTTGTTGGCGGCAACCAGCGGTTTTACCATAACATGGTTGGCAATGGAATCTATTTTTGACGGTAAAGGAGCTTTTGCAATTATTACCATACTCATCTGGATTGTCTGGTTGTTTGCCCTTATAGTTTTTTATTTGAAAATAAAACCCGATCTGTTTATGCTGACTGGCGGCTGCCTATCCGCTATAGTCGTATTGACCAGTTTCTTTGGCAATCTTATGTTGAGTGACTGGAGCGCGGGTGGTTGGTTGTTTCTTGCTTTGTTGGTCATTGGTATGGGTGCGGGCGCCGCTTTTTGGCTGAAAAATGTACATAGGAAGTGGGCACATGAGTCAAACTAACGAACTGTTCTGGAAGAACTTAGAAGCGGCCGGTCTTGTGGAAGGGACCATTCCTGAAGCCGAAGCACCAGATTCACCGTGGTTTGTAAAAGTATTATTGGGTTTTTCCGCCTGGCTTGGCGCACTTTTTTTATTTGGTTTTATGGCATTAGGTTTTTGGGATATTATAGATAACAGCGTTGCCGCATTTATTCTCGGGGCGGTGATGATCGGTATCGCTTTTACTGTGTTGTTTAATTCTAAGAATGTATTCTTAGAGCATTTTTCTCTGGCAATAAGTTTAGCCGGTCAATGTTTAATTGCAGTGTCGTTTATGGATATGGGAGAAACAAACATCTGGCTGTTGCTGGCCTTGTTTCAAGTTCCCCTTGCTATCTTTATGCCGAATTTTATTCACAAGGTATTGTCATCTTATTTTGCCGCTTTTTCGGTCTCCATGGCTCTAAATTCAAGCGGTGAGCCGTATATTATCAGTGGTATTCTTATGGCGGTTGTCGCTTATTTCTGGCTTAACGAATTTCGCTACCCAAAACAGATGAGTAAAATGAGGGCGATGGGCTATGGCTTCACGCTGGCTCTGGTACACGTTAAGAGTTTTGAACCTTATAGTGCAGGAGGTGTGACTGGTCTGTTTTCTAATAAGCAGTTTGAGTTGTGGTTTGCGCCCTGGATGGGTGAAATTATTGCCGGCGGGGTTTTGCTCTATGTTGTATGGCAATTATTGCGCCGTAATAACCTGTCTATATCTGAACCTATAACCGTTATGGTGCTACTTGGCACTTTATTTTTTTGCTCTGTGTCCATTGTGGTGTTTGGTATTTCTGCGGCCACTTTAATTATATTGCTGGGTTTTGCCAGCAGCAATCGTGTATTATTGGGGCTTGGTATTATTTCTTTACTCTATTTTATATCAATTTATTATTATACGCTTACTTCAACCTTGATGGAGAAATCACTTTATTTGCTTGTCTTGGGCCTTTTATTAATTTTTATGCGTTGGTTAATGTTGCGTGTGGTCGGCGCTTCGAAGGAGTCAGAAAATGTCCAGTAAAATAGCAGCGGGTGTTTTGGTTCTGGTTTTAGCTCTGTTAAACTGGACTATTTACAAGAAGGAAAAACACCTCGCCGAAGGTAGGGTTGTTTATCTGAATCTGGCCCCTGTGGACCCACGTTCTTTAATGCAAGGTGACTATATGGCCTTAAATTTCCGTATGGGCCAGGAAGTACGAAGCGCTTTGCGAAAAAAAGAGGGAGAGCAGTCTACGCAAATGGCTATATTTCCTTCGGGCGGTTATGTTATAGCAAATCTCGATCAACGTGATATTGCAACTTTTAAAGGTATTTATGCCGACCAGAAATTGACAAAGAATGAAATTAAACTGCGTTATCGAATGCGTCATGGTTCGGTAAAGTTTGCAACAAATGCTTTTTTCTTTCAAGAGGGTCATGGAGAATATTATGAACGAGCTCGTTATGGTCAATTTCGCGTTGACGATAGCGGCGAACTGTTACTGGTGGCAATGTATGATGAAGAACTGAAAAAACTGGGTCCGAAAGATGGCGAATAAACCCCATCCGACGCTCGTTCACGGTTTTATTATAATCGTGCATTCGAGTTCTTTTTTTTACTTTATAAACTATCGTCTTCTTAGACCCTGTCCTTTGTAAAAAAAATGGGACCTGAATTATGAAATTTATATTACCAAAATCCACTTTAGAAAAAGCAATGGCTCAGATTGACGCTATCGTTCCCGGACGAGACACGCAGACTCTGCTATCGAATGTTTTATTAGGTATTGAAAAAGACAGGGTTCGTATTACCGCTTCAGATATGGAAAGTACTGTAAGAATCAGTATTGACGCTGAAGATACGGAACCGGGCGAATTGATCGTTCGCGCTAAAAAACTTTCCGAGATAGCTCGCCAGATTAATTCGGAAAAAGTTGTTTTTTCCAGTGAAATCGACGAAGAAGCGGAGGGGTCTGATGAGGGGGCAGTGCACCGAGTGCGCCTCGAAGGCAGTGGCAAAATGGCTGCCAAGTTCAGAATGGCCGGTTCTGATCGGTCTCACTTTCCTGAGATGACCGAAATCAGTTCAGATAAGCTATCAAAAGTTCCGGCTGACATACTTTCCGAGATGATCGCTAAAACGGTCTATTCTATCTCTCAAGAAGATAATCGCTATATATATAATGGACTCTATTTTCTAGCTGACGGTAATAAACTTACTATTGTTGGCACCGATGGACGGCGCCTGGCCGCTGTTTCTCGAACCGTTCCCGAACCCATCAGTATTGGCTCTGCCGAAGCGGGTGATATTGTTGTTCATGCCAAAGCAATACGTGAACTTGTTAAAATTATGGAAAGTGGTGAAGATGTTTCGATCGGTGTCGAACAAAGAGATGTTTTTTTTCAAGTCGACCAGGCCGAACTGTCCAGCCGTTTATTAGAAGGCAAATTTCCCGATTACAAAAAAGTTATACCGGGAACATCGGAAATTGATTTTGAAATTAACCGGGCCGATTTAAGCGACGCTATTCGCCAGGTTATGGTGATGACGGAGCAGCCATCTTACCAGGTTCGATTGTCGTTAAGTGCAGGCGGGGTTGAGCTTAGCGCAAATACTCCTGATGTAGGAGAGGCTGAAATAATGCTTCCGGTCGAAGGTCTTGACCAGGAACTTGTAATCGGTTTCAACGCTAATTATTTAATGGATATTCTAAAGAACCTCGATTGTGAAATGGTGCGTTTGAAGTTTATTGACCCGGCTAAACCAATTGTTGTTGAAGATACGGGGGATGACCAATTCGTATCGCTGGTTATGCCCATGAAAATTTAGTATGCCGGACAGTTATTTTCCCGTTAGTTTACGAAAAATCACTCTAAGAAGCTTCCGAAAATACGAAAAACTTACAATTGACTTAAATGCTCCTGTGGTTATGATCACCGGAAGAAACGGTAGCGGTAAGACTACTATTTTAGAAGCTATTTCTATGGTCAGCTCTTTGCGATCTTTTCGCAGGGCTTCAGATAAAGAACTCATCGCCTGGGAAAAAAATTATTACTCTCTTGAGCTGGAATATAAAGGGACCGAAGGTGTTGAGGTCTTAAAAATGGGGTATGGTAAAGCGGAGAAAAACAGTCCGACAATGCGAACCATGGTTGTAAATGGGAGCAGGGTAAAAAAAATATCCGAATTTCTCGGTCGTTTTCAAACTGTTGTATTTTCCCCCGAAGATTTAAAAATTATCGAAGGTCCGCCCGCAGAGAGGCGTAAATATATCGATATGGTTCTTTCGCTTCTTTCTCCCGGTTACTTAGATACCCTGCAAAAATACCGTAAAGCTTTAGAAATGCGCGGTGCCATTTTAAAAAAAAGGGGAAGCCAGTCCTATGTTTCTTCCATTGACCGAGAACTTGCCGAGTATGGGAGTCGTATACAATTGGCCAGGGTCGATTTTATTCAAGAGTTTCGAAAACCTTTTTTTGAATATATTGATAAAATTTCCGGCGGTGAGGACCAATGGAATTTAGCATACGTACCATCCATTGCAGGTGGCGATCAAAAAGAGGTCTATTTTAATACATTACAGCAATCGTATACCAGAGATATTCGGTATAAGCAAACTATGAATGGAATTCACCGAGACAGGTTTATCATTCACCTGCCCGACGCTGCCGAAAAAGAAATTCGAATTGTTGCCTCTCAGGGCCAAAAACGGACCGCTGCTCTAGCCATGCGAATGGCCCAATATCGACATACCCAGGAAAAAACTCACGAAACACCCGTTATTTTAATCGATGATGTTTTAACCGAACTCGATACCCACAGAAGAAACGGTTTTATTCGATTCATGAACGATGTTGGTCAGGCTCTAATTACGTTGACCGATACCAGCGGAATTCAAGACTATATAACCGCCGGAGATGGTATTCAAAACATGCTGGTCTACGAAACCGGCGAAAGTTCCGGTCAAATTCAGTTGCAAGCGATTAAGCCGTAACGGTTGTTCCCACTGGGGATTTCCCCAACAAAATTTGAAAGGGGGAGGTCGTTTTTCCTTAACCCTAAGGACGCGATTCATCGCGTCCTTAGGAAATGCAAACCCCCTTGTCTGCGAACCACTGGTTCTCCGCCAACCCCCCGGTAGTCGTGGGCGCTTTGCGCCGTCGAGTATTCGATGGGGTTATAAGTTGGTGAGAAATTACCCACCAGAAGAACCTCATTGGGGATTTCCCCAAAAAACAAAAAAGGGCGCCGATATTGCTGATTTTACAGATAAACAAATCAAAGATATCGAAAAAAGGATAAACAAAATACCACGAAAAATTTTAAACTATAAAACAGCAGAAGAAGTATTTTTGGAAGAGTGGTGCAATTGTGCTTGAATTCGGGATGTTGAACTCAAAAAACCTGGCCAGGAAGTAGAGATCTGGTTTTTTGATTTACTTTTCACATACTCGAAAACCTTCTAAGATAAAATGTATAAAGGACCATAAACTATAATAAAATAGTCTATGATCCCAAATTTGGGTACACTAAGGCCATGAAAAAGATCAATATTATTTACATATTTGTTGCCATATTCATAATTAACCTGCCCCTTTTTTCTCAGGAACCACATACTGGTAGTCAAGAGACAGAGAAATCGGTTCTAATTTACCTGCACTCTCCAGTTGCAGGTTATAACTCCCTCAATGGTTTGATTTTTGATTTTCTACCGCTAGGCATAGAGATACCTATGAACCACTTTATCGGTTTAAGAGCTGAAACAGGATTAATATATTACAACGCTACGTTACAATATTTTAATATCAATCTTTTTTTACAGTTTTACCTGTTTCCGGAAAGTGGTACTCCGTATGGAGGCTTTTATGTTGCTCCGGGGATCAGTTCGGCGGTCAATTTTTCCAATCAAAACTAGGATTTTAGCGCCATCATCATCGCTGGTTACTCTTGGAATCTTACCAACAACTGGCACTTCAATACCGGGCTCGGTTATGGATATTCATTCACGAGTCAGACCTCCAATGCATTTGTAGACATCAATTTTGGCTACTGGTTTTAAAAAATCGAGTAGTTATTTAATTATTGTTTTTATAAGCTTCGCGTTTTTCATACTGATCCGGCCAAAGAAAACACAATCTTTGCAGAAGGTTTTATCTCGACATTTCTTACAAACAATTTTCTTATCCGAAGCTATGCGAAATTAGCGACTTAAAGAAAAAGATAATATGGAAAATAGAATGAAAAGAGGAAATTGCCGCAAAACAAAGGAAAATCGAGGCTGGTGAGAATGGTGCCGATCTGGAAAGGACTTATTCTACGGTCTTGTTAGGCGATGTGCTAGATAAGATATCATAGAGAAGTACAAAAATATCAATAAAAATTAAAAAGTTATTGCAATATTGATCATTCATTGTAAGATTGATACATGTCATCAAAAGTTGGGAAAGTAAATAAAGTTTCAGACTCTACAAAAAATAATGCTACTAACACAAAAATATCTTCCGGAACTACTACTACTAATCATCATCATGTAAACAATAATAGTAATTCGGTTTCCAATCAACCGCTTGTTTCTGGAAGCAGCAGGACACAATTATTACTGCAATTACAGAGAACGCATGGTAATCAATTTGTAGGGCAAGTGATAAAATCGGGAATTTTACAAAAAAAATGTTCGAGTTGTCAAAACGATTTTATTGGCTTAAGATTAGAAGGGATGCATCTTCGCACTCTGTCTCTTTGTCGAACATGTGAAGGAAAGAACCTGATCAAGAGTTTACAAAAAAATGAAATACGAAAGACAGGTGTACCTGAAGAGGAACCGCAAGCAAAACTCACTCAGCGATCTGATATTAAAGAAGAAGAGCCACAGGCAAAGTCTATCCAAAGGGTAGAACCAGAAGAGGGTGAACCTCAAACTAAAATGAGTATGGGCGCCCCCGGTGATGTTTACGAAAAAGAGGCCGACTCTGTCGCAGAACAGGTTTCCGCATTTTATAACTCGGATAATCTTGCCCAGAGGGTGATCTCCCGCCTCAATGTTCCCAAAGTTCTTGGGCTAGGCAACAAAACTACCACTATTTCCCGGATTTCGACCTCGCCAAGAAGAGCATCAATATTTGCACATTATGAGTCAGGTGGAGGAGGTACGGTCGCCCCTTCCGTCGAAAACCGGATTATGCAGAGCAAAGGAAGTGGTTCTCCTTTGCCATCTTCCATTCGCAATGTGATGGCCTTGCGTACCGGACATGACTTCAGTAGCGTGCGCGTGAAAACCGGCTCCGAAGCCGAAACTCTGAACACGAAACTGGGGGCCAGGGCTTTTACCCATGGTTCCGACATCTGGATGGGGAAGGGTGAAAGCACAAATGACGTTAAGCTGATGTCCCATGAGTTGACCCACGTTGTGCAGCAAGGCGCAGCCAAAAGGGTCAGCCCACAAAGCATCATCGGCCTGAGCGGTATGAAAACGTCCGACAAGGTACTCGGGGCTTTGCAAGCCATGGCGAATGGCCAGGGCAAAGCAGGGGCTCTTTACGCAAAAGAGATCATGCAATTTCAAGAAGAGAACTCGCCACAAAGCATTCAGACCCTTCAAAGTCAGATTATGCCGCAATCGAAGCAGGTATCAATTAACCAGAAGAGTGATTCAAGCACCTTAAGGGCTTGTTCGCGTAACGAGCCTGCGGCTATTACAAATTTTTCTACAGGTGATATACTGGGGGTTAAAAGCGGTAATTCTGAAGGGTGGATACGCGGGAAATTAAATTCAGCAAGTGGACCAACTACCGACTTTCCGGATTATCTAAAAGTTCGATATAAAGAGAATCGTGGCGGACGGGATTATTTCGATATTCTCGAAGGACAACATATTGGAAAAGTAGGGACATTATTACCCGGGTATTTGGAAACAAAAAGCTGGGGTGGTTCCGTTTCATTACAATTTAATGAAAATCGAACGACGTCGACATCACTTCAAAGTAGAGGTGTTCTAAATTATGGTGCGGGTACTGTAGAAGCAAAAATATTTGTAGCCGGTGGCACCAATAAAATTTCACCAAACAGAAACTATAACCTTGCTTTACCAGATTATCCACATTCTGGAGGAAGTAGTTATGGAGATTATGCCAAAACGTGGTTTCGTATTATCGGAGGCCCGCAGGGTGATGAATACTTACATCGGGGGGATCGTTCTGCTGGATGTGTAAGTGTTGCGTCTAATTGGCCCCAAATCTATAGATATCTTATAAATAAACGCAATGGAACACAAAATATTGGAACGATAAGAAGGATGATTACTTGATGTGTTTAAAAGCTAGTGTAAAAAAATATTCTGTAATGCATAAATAAATTAGATTAAACTAATGAGTATTTAAGAAATTTCTAAATATCGGATATTTCCGCAATAACATAAAAGTATGGAATTTGTGGCCACTCTTCACGTTTTTTTAATTCTGTATCTTCTGAAAACATGGAGACCTGAAAGACAAGGGAACTTCCGTCTTTAAAAAATTGGCTGTCAGCAAATAAACCTTTTTTACCATTTTTTACCTCCCATCCGCAACAAAGATATATCAGGGCTTCCATGTGGTAATTATTGACTAAAAATTTCTCGACTTCTAAAGCATACTTACCTTGGACTTTGTAAGTTGCCTCATAAATTGTCTGTCCATTTTTACTCGTGCAATCTAAAAATTCCAAATGACCCGGTTTTTGAGCCAGCTTCTCCAGCACGTCGCCACATTCCAGTCCTAAAGTATTTTGAGTTTTTAAATTCGATTTTGATTTACAGTAATATAAACCAATGAATGAGATCGACATAAGCAATAATATCACATAAAGTTGATTTCTCTTTTTTAATTTAATCATGACTTATTTATTCTTGAAACTTAAAATACGATTCCACGTAAAGTTTTGCCTTTATATTAAGTCCTGACATAAGGATGTCCGGTCGCAGAATACTAAAATAATTGTGAACTTGTATTTGACAATATAAGTATTGTTTGTCAAATTGTAAATAAATTTTTAACATTTAACTGTCTTTGTATAAATAGAGAATGTTTATATCAAACACAGGCAGTTATACTCATAAAAAGTTAATACAATGAACGAATCCGAAACAAGCGATATACTTTACCCCTGGTTGAAAAGTAGCTACCCTAGAATTCAAGAGGTGATTGAAACTTCTGTTCCAAAAGACTGGCCGGGAATCCGGCATGCTGTTGCTGGATTATTAGAAGGGGATTTACCAACAGAGACAGTTTTGCCCCTGGCATCTTGTAAGGCAGTCGGGGTAGATCCGAAAGAGGCGACAGAGGTAACGGCTGCTCTTCTACTCTTTGCCGCCGCCTTAAGACTCTATGATGACGCCGTCGACCAGGACAGGCCGGGAGGTCTATGGGAACAGGTCGGGTCGGCCCGTGCGTCGAACTATGCAACAGTCGTACACACTCTTGTTTACAATGTTTTGAGTAAGGCCAAATTGTCGGAAGACAAATACCGAGCACTGAATATATTTTTTACTGATGCTTATATCAATATCGCCGCCGGGCAAGACAAAGATCTTGCCGGTGACACGAAAACCGTTGAGGAGTATTGGCTGACAATTGAATTGAAGTCAGGCTGGTCTTATGCGCTTGGTTGTGCATGTGGAGGTTTGGTGGGAAGCGATGAGCCAGAGCTAATTGAAAGTTGCCACATGTATGGGTATCACCTTGGTTTGGCCAAACAAATCATGAATGACTATGAATCAGTATGGACTCCTGATGATATATCTGATTTTCAACAAGGTAAAACTACATTACCTTTGATCTATGGACTCAACTACGACCACCCGGCCAAAGGGGAATTGCTTTCGTATGTAAATGAAAATAGTGTTCAGAAGCATGAAAAAAGAATCGGAGAGATTCTAGACTCTATCGACACGAAACAATTTCTCATATGGGCGGCTCTAAAAGAACGTGAGGCGGCTTTAGAAGCTCTGGAGCCTTGTCCCGATGTGGAAGGAAAAAAAGCTCTGTTTGCTTATATTACAGGTATGTTTGGTGACATTGATAAATTGTTGGATAAAACCAACAAAGGATAATTAGCATAGTATGTATTAGTAAAGATATTTTAAAAATTACATAATAGTGAGAAGAAAATTCTGAAAAACCATCGAGCATATCGTATAACGTGTTGAGATTATCTGACGTGGGAATCCGGTCGTAGCCAGCCAGACGAACAAAAAATAAACCTCCCGTTTATTGCGAGCTCTGGCGGTTAAGCGTAGACCGGATTTCCATGTGGTCGAACAATTACTTTAATTAATTATGAGAGAAATACTTGGGATCATATATCTATGCTCCGAAAAATATCATTGTTCGACCCGAACGCCCGAAAAGGGCGTGAGCAGATCAATCTCTGTTATCGGATGTAGTGTGCCACGAACGTGCGACGAGAGAAGTTTCTGAAAGACGTTAGTCTTTCCCGCACGGTGCTGTTTAGAAGATGAGGGTGGGCCCCTCGAAACCGGCCTACAGGGGATGGTTTCAAATCACCTTAAGCTGCTTTGGTAAAGAGCCATGGTAGTGAGCGTTAAGGAAAAGGCCAACTATATGATTGGTCAGATGAGTGCATGAGAGACGAACGCAAGTGAACCACTGATGAAGTGTCGAAAGATAACATAAGGCGTTGTCAAAACCGGGGTGTGTACTTCCGTCCCGGGATAAGTTCGGGAGAAACCTGTTTACCAAGTGAGCCTTTGGCTCGCATGGTCTAAGGGCCTCAAGTGGCCCCGGGACTGCCCGAGCGGCAACCGGCATGTAGGTGGCGTGAAACATGCACAGGCTTCTAAGCGGAACGTGGGAACCTGTCGTGCTGATGAGAAGGGAAAATACCAAGCAAGAAGGACTTGTAAGGTAGAAATACCGAAGCAGTGCATAGGGGCGGAACAACCCGTAGTAGTGATGAAATTCCTGTAATGGGAATGGAGCGAAGGGGTTGTATGATTCGTTTGATTATGAAAACAACCGGTTTACCGGGAGGATTTTTATGAGTAGAACAAAGTCGTTTGAGATCGAAAAACAGGCTGTATGGGAAGCTTTTAAATTGGTAAAAGCCAACCGTGGTGCAGCTGGTGTAGACGGACAATCTATCCGGCAATTTGAAGAGAAGTTGTCTGACAACTTATACAAACTTTGGAATAGGATGTCATCCGGGAGTTATTTTCCACCTCCGGTAAAGGCGGTAGAAATACCGAAGAAATCGGGTGGAAAACGGACCCTTGGCATTCCAACAGTCGCAGACAGAACGGCACAAATGGTAGTGAAGATGAAAATCGAACCGCTGATTGAGCCGGTATTTCATCATGATTCTTATGGTTATCGTCCTGGCAAATCTGCTAAAGACGCACTGGCTATAACGAGGAAAAGGTGCTGGGAATACGACTGGGTATTGGAGTTTGATATAAAAGGACTTTTTGACAACATCGACCATACTCTTTTAATGAAGGCAATTCAAAAACATGTGAAAGAAGAGTGGATTATCCTTTACCTGAAAAGGTGGTTAGTTGCTCCTCTATCGAATGTGGACGGGGACCTAGTCGAGAGAAAGCAGGGGACACCGCAGGGCGGAGTCATCAGCCCTCTTCTGGCGAACCTTTTTCTTCATTATGTTTTTGACCTGTGGATGCAGAGGAATCACCCGCATAATCCATTTGCGCGATATGCGGATGATGGGATTGTGCATTGCAAAACAGAAAAAGAGGCGTGCGAGATGCGCGATAAAATTGCTTCGAGATTAGTCGAATGTAAGCTTGAAATACACCCCGTGAAAACGAGAATTGTGTATTGCAGGGATTACAAAAGAACAGGAAAACATTCCTCTAACTCCTTTGACTTTCTAGGGTTTGCGTTTAGACCACGGCGAGCAAAAGGAAAGAAAGGGAATATTTTCATGGGCTTTTTACCGGCTATCAGTAATGGAGCAAAGAAGTCAATAAAGCAGACAATCCGTAGTTGGAATATTCCAACGCAAACCGCCGGGACGATTGAAGAACTATCTAAATATTATAACCCGGCCCTCCGGGGCTGGATTAATTACTATGGTTCTTTTTATCCGTCGGAGCTGGCGACTATATACCGGCACTTCGATCACAAATTAATAATCTGGGCCATGCGAAAATATAAAAGGATGCGGGGGAAATACAAAAAGACCCAAAACTGGTTGATTCGCATTTCGCAGGCTAATCCGGACCTTTTTCATCATTGGCGGATTGGCCACAAACCCAGCGGTTGGATCATAAGAGCCGTATGAAGTGAGAGTTTCAAGTACGGTTCTGTGAGAGCCTGCGGGGGAAGTTCCCGCGGGCTACTCG
>JBEQLE010000074.1:0-19675 GCA_040326155.1 Leptospirales bacterium
CGATACATTTTTTTTATTTTCTATTTTTTTTGGCGGCGGAACACCTTCGGTGGCTCCCGTATGGTTTATTTCAGCCGTAATAGAAATGATACAAAAAAGCTTTCATTCGAAGCGGCGCAATATCGAAATTACAATGGAAGCCAACCCTGAGCATATTACCGAAAAAGTTGTAAAAGAATTACATAAGGCCGGTATTAATAGAATTTCTCTGGGTGTACAAAGCCTTTCTGAAAAAGATCTGGAATACCTGGAACGAAACGCCGGAGCCCAAAAAACCAGAGAAGCGATTCAAATTCTAAGTGCAGGTCCGGTTGAAAATATAAGTGCAGATGTCATCTATGCTATACCGGGTCAAACCACAAGAGGTATAGAGAATACATTAAATGTATTATTGGAATCGAATATTAGTCATATTTCTGCATACTCGTTAACGGTGGCCCACGATACAGTTTTAAATAAAATGATAGAAGCGGGGAAAAGAAAAAAGCCTTCAAGCGCAAGAGAGTATCACAGTTATAAATTTATTCGAGATTTTTTGAAGGAGAACGGTTACATACAATATGAAGTTTCGAATTACTGTCTGCCCGGTAAAAAGTCGGGGCATAATAGTTTGTATTGGAAATATCGTCCTTTCGCAGGTCTTGGACCTTCGGCTCATTCGTTTGTAGCGCCAAACCGTTATTATAATAAATCTGAAGTGGAAATTTATTTAGAAAAAAAACCGCAACAATATCGGGTATCTGAAGAAAGCGCCGTATGGCCTGAACTGTTCATTGGAACAATGCGTTTATGCCAACCACAGGGAAACTCTCTTTTTAAACAGTCGTTAAGTAGGAATGAGTGGAAAACTTTTGAAAAACTGCAAAAAGATTTTGCAGACAAAGGCTGGATGCATATCTTGAAGAATGGTTTTGAAATAACCGAACAAGGTATTTTACATTCTGATACAATGTTAGAACAGTGCGCCAATGCGGTTTCATTTTAATTTTGCAAAACCTGCGTAGCAGTAGACACACCGGTGATGGCAAGAGTTGTATGCTCCAATATCTTTACTTTGAATACAGCCGCAACCATTGCGCTGGCCAGGGTCTTTTAGCTTAGGTATTAAGGAGATATTTTTAAGTAAACTCGAAATAAGATCAGGGTCTATACATTTGTTGTGGTGAATACCTGTCGGCACACGCTCGGGTGGTTCACAACAATGGTTTACTTCGAGTTTAAATTGGGTCAGCTCTTTAAATAATTTACCAAGATGGGTTATATCGGCGGGTTGGGGTTTTCGCCATGCTATTTCGTTTTTATTCATTCGGGATAAAACTTTTTTATATTCATCTATTCGGGCAAAACTATAAACAAGTTTACGGGTATATCCCTGAAGTCTTTCCGCTAGGAAACGAATTCGGTCCGCAGTTTTTTCAATGGTAAGATCGTTCGTAAGCAGTATCGGGTCATAGCGCCAGATTACACGTTCGGGTCCGATTTTCTCGGACAAGCGGTAAAAACTATTTAATCTATGTTCTAAGTTTGGCAGCCCTTGTTCATATTTTTCTTTTTCATAATTATTCAAAGAGTATTGAAAATAGAATGTAATATCATTATCGGTAAACGTTTTCAAATAAGGAAGAATCGGGTCAGGATTTTTTGTCCAGAAAACGATGCATTTTACATTGTCTGTATGTACGGTATAGGGTTTTCCATTGAAGGGATTTTTCGGCGTAAACGTTCCCGATCGAAAGTCTCGTATAAACTGTTTGGCATAAAAAGCGGGTATATCGGTGCGACGGCTGGCCGAAAGAATGAAAGGAAACGATGACGATACTGGCCTATTTTGGCTCATTAAAATGCCAATTGAAAAGATAAATTGAAAATGGATTGTACCACGGTTTTATCTTCATTAAACAAATAAACAAAACGAACGCCGGTATCAAATGAAAAACCAAGGTCAAAGGGAATAATTTCGAAAAGTATATCAACTCCTGTGGAACTGACCGTTCCCGCAGTTGATAAATAATTTCCGAGAATGGCATAATCATAAAACAGATTTGCCTTAATGAGTTTACAATACACAAACAAAGTCCATGGAATTAAATTTACGTCGGCATAAATTAACGGAAAAGAGTAGTTCGCGCTGTGCATTATTATATTGTCAGCTGTCGTGGTTTCATAGCCTCTTGGATACTGGCCCATTTGATTAAAAGGGGAGACACGAGTTCTGAAATCGCTGAGTTGATATTCAGCAAAAAACGTAAATGCATGATTCTGAAAAAAACCGGGAAAAGAGAGTAAACCATTTATGAGAAAATTCTCGCCAAATCCACTTGTTGTAAGCACAGCATTTCGAGTATATTCAGCGTATATGCGTTCCGTAAAAGAGGGGGAAAAACGAAACAGATTTTTGTTTCCACTTTTGTGTAAATAGTGTTCAAAAAACACTCCATAAAAATAATTTGTTCGATTATCCTCTTGCAACGACACACCGTCACTTTTAAAGTTTTCAGGGTCAATTACCCCGGCGGTCGGACCCAGGTAAATTCCGTGATCCCAGAGACCTCTTGATAAAATTAAGGGAAGAGTTATACGAGCGTTCGCCCTTTTATACTTTCCGGAAATTAGAGCACCTTCTGTATTGTACCCAAAAAATTCTCCCGTACCACCGAGCACTGTAATAATTGGATACCAGGCGCGAAAATTTACAGCCCCGGCAATTTCATAATTACTTCGATTACCATAATAAGAACTGAGTACGACATCCATTGTGTTCATTTTATCTGTAGATGTAAGTGATAAAACTACTCCGGTTAAGTTGAGAGTAGGTACAATACTCCAACTATGCAAATTCAATGCATTGAAAAATTTTGAATAACGTTTTACCGGCAAGTCTACTTCAGCCATAGCCGTTTTTTCCCAGTCTATTGACTTTTGACTCTCTTCTTTCATAAGAACCGGTTCAACTCTCTCAGGTTTTACCGCCACCCACTGCGAAGGTTTTATTGTTTTTTTGACTATACTGCGCCCTTTCGAAGTAAAGTCGGTATAATAAAGGGTTTTACCGTCTGCTGAAATAAATGGATCAAAAGCTCCATAACGGACATTCGTTACACGATAATATTTTTTGTTTTTTATATTAAAAGCAAAAATGTTATCCATGCCATTAAACGTACCGTGAAAAAATACCCATTGTTTATGCGCGAAAGGAGAGTCCAGATAAGTGGGGATATCTTTGGCGATAATTTTCAATCGCCCCTTGTTATAATCATAAGAGTAAATTTGCCTGCCCTTCCATGTTTGAGTGACGACGGACAGAGAGTCGTTAGAATTTCCCCAACCTATGGCTACCGGCGTCTCTCCTTTTGGAAAATCGACCATTCTTATGAATGCCGATGTTTGAATGTTCCAGAAGGTAATAAATCCAGATCCGCTTTTATCAAATCCGATGGCGGCCAGTTTTTCTCCCTTCGGTGAGATCGTCGGGCTTTTCAAATTCAGTTTACTCGTTATTTTTTTTGTTTTTCTGGTATTCAGGTTATAAACTTTTATGACCGATCGAGTTGTAGAATACCGAACTCCGTAAATAGTTTCTTCCCAGGCAAACTTGCCGGAACGTGAGGAAAGCGTTTGCACATTCAATGGTACCAGCCTGAGAGTTTTTTCTTCGCCGGTTTTGTCTATTTTTACAATCGCATGATGGTCAAATTTACCATACTTTAAGCCGTAAACCTCACCAGTGGCGCCGGGTGCTGGAAATCGATATTCCGTAAAAACACGTTTGTCTGGATTAATGGGTTCCAGAACTTCCGGCGATTTCGGACTTCGCAGGTCCCAGTAAACACGAAGTTCTTCCATTGCTTCGGCATATAAGGCGCTTTTTGTTTTTCCAGTATATTTTTTTAAGGCTCGTGAAAAAAGCCAGGGTGGAAAATAAGATGAGCTGGCAATGTGAGTCATGATTTCGCCCCACACCTCTTCGCCATATTTTCGACGAACATGAGCGACTAACAAATAGCCTAACTCATATGGTCCTAATCCGGGTTTTATATAAGAACCATAAAATGCTGTAGAATAACTCAAAGGGTTGCCCGATTGTAAGAGTGTTCTTGAGAGCATTGTAAATTCGGGTAAGCGTCCGCGACCTGTTTTAGAAAGCTGGGTTTCCAGATATACGGAGTCGCCTTCGCTAAACCATCGCGGCAGAAGGAAAGAGCTGAGAAAAGCTGTTCCGGATTGACCAAAGAAAACATAATAGACTTTGCTAAAATCTGTATTTAATTTGTCGTATTGGGCTATATGGCGAATTTCATGTATTGCCAATAACAGTGTCCAGTCTTCATAATAAAGAGAATTTACAGGAGGGGTATGGTAAAATTGTGAATATCTCGGCATTAAGGCGGCATAGGCGTTAGAATATGAATTTACATTATCGAGAATTATGGTAACTTTTTTGGTTTCTGAGTCGATAGATGCTCCGACTCGGGTATCGAGTTCGTTCACGATGTTGGCCAGTTTGCGGGCTTCATACTCAAGTTCCGCTGGAAATACGATTTCATATTTTCCGGTATTTATTTTATACCATTTTATGCCGGGTGGGGCCTGGGCGAAAAGTCCCGAATTGAGAAAAACGAACAATAAACAGGTTGATAATAAAGTTCGGTATATAAAATTCCACATAACGTCATTTTGCTAATTTGAAAATCAAAGTAAAGAATAAAATAGATTTCCGGTGTCCGGAAAATGAAAATTTTTCTGTGTTTGTTGACCAAAATAGTGGTCAAATTGTACCCGATTCGTTACTTTGCCGCATATGAATGAAAATAATCACTATGATGTTATAATTATCGGTTCCGGCCCGGCGGGGTATACTGCGGGTATCTATACCGGAAGATCCAGCTTAAAAACTCTTATTATTGAGGGTATTGAGTGGGGTGGTCAATTAATGATTACTTCAGAGTTAGAGAATTTTCCAGGGTTTCCTGATGGAATTAATGGTCCAGATTTTATGGAGCTTTTGCGAAAACAGGCCCAAAGGTTCGGGGCTAAACTGGTAACAAACCTGGCCGATGAAGCTGTTTTAACTGGCGATGGTCCTTTTGAAGTTACAGTTACCGGAGAAAAATATACTTCAAAGTCTATTATTGTAGCGACAGGGGCTACTGCCAGATTTCTAGGCATTCCGTCCGAGAAAGAGTATAAAGGTAAAGGGGTTTCTGCGTGTGCAACCTGCGACGGATTTTTCTTTAAAGAAAAAGAAGTGGTTGTAGTTGGCGGCGGTGACAGCGCTCTTGAAGAGGCGATCTTTTTAACGAAGTTTGCAAGTAAGGTTTCGATTGTTCACAGAAGGGATGTTTTTCGGGCCAGCCAGATTATGGTGGATAGAGCGAAAGAGAACCCTAAAATTGATATTTTAACTTTTAAAGTTATTGATGAAATTTACGGCGATGCAAAGACCGGAACAGTGGCCGGTATAAAATTAAAAGATACTAAAACCGGTGCAATTGAAGATTTTGCAACCCAGGGTGTTTTTGTGGCGATTGGTCACGATCCGAATACGAAGCTTTTTGAAAATCAGTTGGACCTTGATGAGAGCAAATACATTATTACTAAACCGGAAAGAACAGAAACAAATATTCCAGGGGTGTTTGCCGCAGGGGATGTAAAAGATTCATATTATCGTCAGGCTATTACCGCCGCGGGCAGTGGGTGTCAGGCGGCAATAGAAGTTGAAAAATATATAGAATCACTAGAATAAAATTAAATAAGTTTATTCTAATTATCTGTAATCTCCAGGCAGATGGGGCAGTGGTCTGATCCCATTTGTTTGGAGAGGTGACTGACATTTTGGACGTTTTCGATATCCGATTTATCAACAAGAAAATAATCGATTCTCCAGCCAACGTCTCTGTCTCTCGCGCGAGTCTGCATATTCCACCAGGTATAACTGGAGGTATCGGGGTTTCTTTTTCTGTAAGTATCGACCCAATCGGCGGCAATTACTTTGTCGGCCCAGGCCCTTTCTTCCGGGCGAAAACCGATATTGCCTTCATTTTCTTTTGGGCGGGCCAGGTCTATTTCATTGTGGGCAACATTTAAGTCTCCACACCAGATTACTTTTCTGCCTTTTTTTCGCAGTTTGTTTATGTACTTTAAAAAGTGATCATAAAAACGGAGTTTTTCTTGCCATGCTTCGGGGCTTTTTCCACCATTGGGAAAATAGACTCCAATGAATGTCCGCTGCGTGAAGTCGACTTGAATGATTCTTCCTTCCATATCGTTCCATCCCGGCATTTTGGTAATCAGGGTGGGTTCTGTTGCGGAAAATTTTTTACTTACCCAGGCGCTGACTCCGGAATATCCCGCTTTTTCGGCGGAATGGTAATACTGATGAAACGATTCATTCTGTGTCAATAATTCAGACAATTGTTCGGGTTTGGCTTTAGTTTCCTGGATAAATAGAATGTCGGGTTTTTCTCCGGCCAGCAATGTTTGCAACTCACCTTTACGTTCAACCGCTCGAATTCCGTTTACATTCCAGGATATGATTTTCATTTGAATAATTTATTGAATATCTTTTGCGCGCAATTCGTCAGCTTTGCTTTTATATAATTCCATAGAATCGGCTACGAGTTTTTGAGCTTCGGCGCTGCCGACGAAGTCTTTTACTTCGACAACTTTTTTTTCCAGGTTTTTGTACACTAAGAAAAACTGTTTTAGTTCCTGTAATTTCATTTCGGGAAATTCAGACAAATCGTAAACATCGCGATAAGCCGGGTCTCCGGGGAATACCGCAATAATTTTGTCGTCAGATTCACCGTCATCGATCATTTCCATTGCGCCGATTACACGACATGCTGCGATAGAACGAGGGTAAAATGGCTCTTGAGCGAAAAGGACTATATCTAAAGGGTCTCCATCTTCGCAGTAGGACTGTGGAATAAAACCATAATTTGCAGGGTACGTATACGATCCGTATAAAATTCGGTCCACTACAATGAGCCCACTTTTTTTATCGAGTTCGTATTTTACTTTGGAACCCTGGGGTATTTCAATAACTCCATTTACAACTTTGGGAGCATCTTTGCCCACATCAAGGGAGTGCCAGGGATGCAAAACCGGGTAACTTCTGAATTCCATATTATTTCCTTTTCGTCTATTTTGATCTGTTCATTGTATCAAATAAAAATTCATTTTAAGATTTTGATTTTAGACTGTGGTTCGTTTTTGATATGAAACCAGATAAAATATTTTCTAAAGCAAGGCGTCAAGTGTTTTCTACTGTTTAGTTTTGAGGCAAACGCCCATGAAATGTGAACGGCGCAGCCGCTGCCGGGTATTCGGTCGCATTCCGTACGAATATACATGAGGAATGTTATTCCTTTACTTCCCTGTTGTGCCTGGCTGGAGCTCGGCCTGAAATTAATATTTATATAAATATGGATTATTATTCAACAGTTGTACGTTAAAATCCAATCAATGGGTGTTCGTTTTCTGACTCATGTAACGCGAAAGGAGTTGCTGGACACGACAGGAACATTTAGAACTTTGCGTAACGCTTTATGGAGAAATTTCCTGAAAATATAAAATTCGCTTTAGACTGGCGACCTTACCAGAGTCGTGTATTACAGGAGCTGGAATTTCATCTTGATGATAATCACCTGAATATTGTGGCAGCGCCTGGTTCCGGAAAGACGATTTTGGGGCTGGAGGTAATGCTCAGACTTAACAAGCCAACCTTGATACTGGCCCCCACTATCGCTATTCGTAACCAGTGGATAGCGCATTTTATGGATCACTTTCTTCAGACCAGGGAAAAACCATCCTGGATTTCCAGTAATATTCGGGACCCTCGATTTTTAACCGTTTCAACTTACCAGGGTTTGCATGCTGCTTTTACCAGACAAAATGAAACAGGAAAAGAAGAGTTAGAAGTAGAAAATTTCCTGGAAGCTGATATGGTGGAAAATGCGACATCGTTACCGAACGCGCAAAAAACTATGCATGCAATAAATCAACTCTCCATTAATACGATTGTTATTGACGAAGCGCATCACCTGCGAAATGCCTGGTGGAAAAGTCTGACTTACCTGAAAGAGAATATTGCAAACCCTCATGTTGTCGCGTTAACAGCTACACCTCCTTATGACGTATCGCCCGCTGAGTGGAAAAATTACCAAAACTTATGCGGACCTATTGATGCTGAAATATCAGTGCCGGAACTTGTACTGGAAGAAAACCTGTGTCCGCACCAGGATTATGTGTATCTGAATTCTATATCCCGGGAAGAAAATGTACAAATCAATAAATTTCGGTCCGATGTAAAAAATTTCGATGAGCAGTTAAACAACAACAGAGATTTTATTGCTTTTTTAAAAACACACCCCTGTTTGTTGGACCCAGAAAAAAACATAGAAATAATATTGAAAAATCCGGAATATTACTCCGGCATTTTAATTTTTTTACTTTATACCAACAATGAAGTTTCACCGATTCTACTCAAGATTCTGGGCGGTTCCAAAAGAAAACTTCCATTGTACTCTCTGGAGTGGGCTGAAATATTATTACAAAATTGTTTATACCGCGATGACTATTTCAAGGAACATGGTCTGGATATTGCGGCGGCTCTGAAACACAATTTAAAAAAAATTGGAGCCATCGAAAAACAAAACATATACCTGATAAACAATTCACGAATTAAACAAATTCTGAAAGAGAGCTTAAACAAATTAAACAGTATTTTAGAAATTGTTAAACTGGAACATGAGAATCTGGGAGACAATTTGCGAATGGTGATACTTACAGACTTTATTCGAAAAGAATATTTTCCAAAAAAAGGCGAACCGGAACAAACGTTAAGTCGAATCGGTTTAATACCAATTTTTGAAAAAATCAGGCGTGAGTATCCCAAAAATAAAAAAATTGGGATTTTATCGGGTTCGGTCGTTGTAATTCCGTACAGCGCTATTGAAGCGTTAAAAATTAGCGCAAAGCAACTCAATATTTCACAGACACACCTTACTTTTACAAAACTTTCCCATGACACGGACTTTGTAAAAGTTGCCATAAAAGGAGAAAATAACCAAAAGATTGTTCACCTGATTACGGAGATATTTAACAGTGGTGAAATTGAAATACTGACAGGAACAAAATCTCTGCTTGGTGAGGGGTGGGATGCTCCGTCGATCAACACGCTTGTACTGGCATCATTTGTGGGTTCCTTTATGCTGTCGAACCAGATGCGTGGTCGCGCGATCAGGATAGACAATAACCACCCTGGAAAAATTTCCAATATTTGGCATCTGGCCTCCGTCGAAAAAAACAGCCTTTATCCCGGGCATGATTTTGATACGTTAACAAGACGTTTTAAATCTTTTGTGGGAATCTCTTTTGCAGGTGATACCATTGAAAATGGTTTTAAAAGAATGGCTATTGGAGTTGGCCCATTCAGCGAAAGAAAAATTCAGACTATGAATGGCGCAACAATTGATTTTTCTAAAAACCGAAACCTGGTAAAAGAGAGGTGGATAAAGGTGTTAGACTCTGGGGTAATAAAAAATATTATTCCGGAACTTAAAACAGAAAAAAAGGATGTTCCTCGAAGTTTTGTATTTCGATACACTATTTTATCTCTTCTTGTTCGAACCCTTTTTGTCGGCGCAGCTTACATTATAGAAAATTTATATGGGATACTCAATTTATTGCGTTTTAATCGATATAATCATTTTTCAGAATTCCTGGGAACCGTTGGACTGGTAATATTTATCGGTATTATTATTACGACTCCGGGGCTTGTAAAAACACTTTTTCTTTTTTTAAAGCACGGACCGGTTGCCGGCAGCATGAAAAATATTGGTGACGTTATTTTAAAAACACTTTCAGAAAAAGGTGTCATTAAAACCGATGTAAGCAAGCTTCGTGTTATTGCCGAACAAAGTCCGGACAAAGAAATATTTTGCGGTCTTGAAGGCGGAACCTCATATGAAAAATCCGTTTTTTTAGATTGCCTCGAAGAGATTGTCGAACCGATTGAAAATCCCAGATATATTCTAATTCGTAAAAGTCGCTTAAAATTCTGGGAACGAATAGATTTTCATGCGGTACCGCGAATTATAGGAACTCATAAAGAATCCGCCGAACAATTTTCATATTTTTGGAAAAAACTTGTTGGTAACAATAACCTTGTTTACACAAGATCTATTACAGGCAGAAAACTTCTTTTAAAAGCCCGCCAAAACTCTTTATCCACCGCAATGCAAAAAAGATCTGAACGAATTGACACCTGGAAATAAAGCCATTACCCCAGAAAGCCGGAAAATTGTTTTTGTAAAGTAGCAAAGGCATCTTTTGCGCCTTGCTTGTTTCCCGTTCTCAAGTTTTGCTTAATTACCACAACCCCCTGGTCAATTGTATCGTATAATTCGATTACATCAGCCTTTGATATTTTTCTGTTTTGCACACGGCCTTTAATTTTTTCCACTATTTTACTTATAATATAATGTAGTAAATAGACAACACCGATATGGAGCCCGATAAAACCATAGGTTTTTCCCATTGCCAAAAGTTCCAGACTTTGGTAAATAGCCAGATTCCATGAAATCCAGAGCGCCGTAAAAGCAAGGAAGGAAATACCGAGGTTAATTCCAGGGGAGCGCGGCAAAAGAATGCTGATAATTTTATAAATAAACAGAATTCCCAGTAAAACAGCTATGGTGGAAAAACCAAACCAGCCAAAAATTGCCCCTATAAAATCTGTGGCAACGGTAATCGTATTGTAGATAGCGCTTAACGAGTCCGATATTTCACTCAAGGTCTTACCAAAATTTTCAAATATTTTTTTATAAATTTCTACAGTCATTTTTAATTCTCCTCAGATTTAGTTAATATTACCAGATTGTTACATTTGTCGCTTTGTAAACCGTATATTGCCAATTCTGTTATGTTTTGCCCGCTAGCTTTAATAACACTTTTCGTACTCGTTCCGATTGCGATTTTTCAATGGCAATTCCCAGTATCATGCCCGATAAAAAAAGGGCAACAGCCGGCAAGGTGGGTACGGTATGGGACAAAATTACATAAATAACAGCGGGCGCAGGCAACAGAAAATACAATATTAACCGGCGTGGATTATGCCATTTTAATTTCTCGATGATCTCTGCATCGGTTTTATTCAGTTGATCAAGATGCTCGGTTGGTGTTTTTTTCTTTTGTTCTTTTTGATTCATTTTTACCCCGTTTGATGGTATATTTCAGATAATTTCCACATTGTACATTTTTTTCTTGCTGTATAATGGCTTACTTTCATTTATAGGTATGAAAAATTCATTGCGAGTATTCCTGTTTATTTTTATTTCCATATCAGTTTTTTCAAAAGAATCTCTAGACTCTTTTGAGATGGAAGCCGGTAAAGAAAAATATTATATTTATTACAATAGCACTATGACAGAAATACGAAATAAAACGTTTGAAAAAGACCGCACCTCATATACGGATGCTATTATTACTCGTTTGAGTGTATCGCGTAAAGACAAAACCGATTATCTTGTTCGTTTTGGATATTCTAAAAAAGCAGGCCCTGTTTTTTATCTTCTGGAAGCTCAGAAAAAAGGGTACAAAGTAGTGTTGAAATATTCCGGGCGCTATATGACGATACCGGGCGATGGTTCTGTTCGGGCTTACGGAAGCAAAAACTATTCAGTTCCTGAAATAAGAATATTTCGTAGAACTGAAAAAGGTCTGGTTGAAATTGCCCAGGAAATAATCTATGTTGGTTTTAAATCGATTGCCGCAAAGTCGGTCTCTTTATATGCCAGCTCGAACTTGAAAAGTAAAATACAAACGCTCGATTCCAGGGAGGAACTTACAGTTGTTGTGCGTAAGAAAACCGCTTTTTATATAGTTACAAAAACCGGTAAAGCCGGTTGGTTGCACATCGGCGAAAATACCACCAAACGAGATTCACCGGTCAAGGAACTTTATGGACTAAATGAAAGTAAGTAGTTTATAGCGTTCATGAATCAATAAACTTCTTCGATGAGATTGAAATAATAAAAAGAGACATGGTCATCACCAGTAAGCCATATTTCATCTTCACCGGGGTGATCTATAATGAAAAAATATTCAAATATTTTCTCAGAATAGTTTTTATCTTTATAATATGAGTCAATGACATCGTCAGATGTAAACCATTCATTATCGTCCCCGGGGTTTTCATAATTAATTGAGGTGTGTTCTAATGTTTTTGCATCTTCTTTATTTGTTGTGTAATCAGAGATTAAATCATCAGAGGTAAACCATATCTGATCTACTCCAGGAGAATTGTACGCTATACGCATTCCTTCCCGATAAGTTCCTTTTTCATCGGTATACCCGTAAATAGTGTCATCTTCATTTTTCCATATCATATCGGGACCAGAGTCATCGTAAAAAATCACACGGTTATCCCCATTTCTGTATGAAATTACACGTCTATATCTACCGGGTACATCATCTTCTGTAAACCAAAGTTCGTCCTTTCCTTTATACTCGTAATAAATTTGCAGTTTATCGCGAAAATTAACCTGCTCAGCCCAGTAATAGTCATCTTGTAAGGTATCATCCGAGCTCATCCAAATACCATCAGGGCCGGGGTGAGTTGAACTTGCTTCCATAGTCAAAGCTTGTTCATACCTTCTGGGTGTTTTTACGAAATTTATAATATCATCGTTGGTATTCCAGAAACCATCTGGACCGGATGAATTATAATAATATCTCAATAAAATATTTCCATATTTATTATACACAATAACGTCTTTTGTTGATATATCATCTTTGGTAAACCAGAGATCATCTGGACCTGGACCTTCGCCATTTATAGTTTCGCTTAAACTTCCTGAAGAGTTATATACTTTTTTTTCATATCCATAAATTTCATCATCACTGGTTCCCCACGTTTCGTCATCTCCGGGTGATTGATAACTTATAGAAAGTACGGGATTGTCTTTCTCATCGTACTTGTAAACCCGGTATCTGGTTTGTATATTAAACTTCTTTGCATCTGGATGTGTAGCCTGCTCGTAGGTACGCTTGAATGATTCTATTTCGGGAGTATAGAGTAGCACATCAATACCGGTATTTTCGGTCTCTTCATCACTTTCCTTTTCGTCGCTTTCGTCAGTAGAATCCTCTTCGGGTTTTTCAAATTCAAGTTTTTGAATCAGAAGATTTTCATTATAAATGAAAACTGTTTTAGTATCATCGAAATACGACTCGACTACTCGAAATACACCATCTTTAGTTGTTTTATTCTCTCCCAGATCGGGTTTATTACTGTTGCAATGTAATAAAAAAATTAAGATTAAAGGCCAAAAAGAACGTCGGTGTAGAGAGTAAAAATAAATAGGTAATTTCCGACCATAACAAGTCAAAATGTGCATGAGAAGATACAATAATATTAATGGTTTATTATGTCAAGTCATGATTATGTCTCATTGGAAGGTACATTTTAACAAAATAAAGCAGAGAATAGCAGTGCTAAGTTGACAAAAATAAGGCTTTCAAGAAAAAATGTTTGCTAATACATTAGCTCATTATATTGTAACAGATACAAAATTAGTACGAAGGTGTCTATGCTAGAATTAAAAGATCCATTTGCAGAAGAAATGTTGCTTAAAATACTTGTCTTGCTTGAAAAAAGAGTGAAAAATCATCTAGGTCTCGAAATAGAGGAAGTAAAAAAACTGTACAATGAGCTGCTTCATGAGTCATTTACTCGTACTTCGGTGACTGAGTATCTGGCAAAAAAAGCATAACGAGAATATTTTATAGAAATTAGCATTTCGAATTTAATATAGATTGACGGATGATCCAAAAAAGACCAGAGTTCCCTAATGATACGGTTCTCTGGTCATAGATTGACTTTTTTATTGTTGTTTTTTGCCATTTATGTTACTGCGTTACAGGCAGTAGACAGCAAAGTTACAATAACGCCTGAAGTTATTCAATTACGCGCTTCTAAAGAGATTCAAACTTTTACAGTTTCTATTCAGTCAACAAAGGCAATTAAGGCTGCAAGTTTTACGTTTGAGATTCAAGATGAAATGGCAGATGCTGATGTGGCATTTTTTGCCCGAAATGTGAAATGGAAAAAAAAAGGGAATACCTACTCGTTTATCGATATATATGGTAAGACAGCAAAACTTTCGATTCCAAAAGAGCCGCTTGAGCTGGAAATAACCGTAAAAGCGCAAAAGGGTATAACAATTGAAGGTGTTTTCAAGGTTCACGCCAGGGGCAAAGTTGTTGCCCAGGCCCCACTTTTTATTAAAGCCCCTTTTGATCTTGGTACAACCCTGGCTGATTTTTTCAGTAAGTTTAAACTCTATGTAGCGCTCTTAGCAATTTTTTTAATATTGGCCTACATTGGTTACCGATATAACCGAATTATACAAAAACGGACAAAGACACTTTCAACCAAAGCCAATTTTTCGACGATGCTCAAACAAAATGAGGGTCTGGTAATTACTGAATTCGAGAATCCTTTTAATTGTCGTCTCGCCGGTTTAAGTAAAAAAATTAAACTAAGCTACAGGGGTTCTGAAATTAACGCCTGGGTAGGTTCTTCTTTCCATCGATTTACCGATTCCGATAATATTCAACTAAAAATTGACCGTCATTGGGAAATTACCATTGAAACTCAGAGTTTTGAAACCAGGCTCGGCAACCAGAATAACCTGATTATATTTTTACACCCACTGATTTAAGTGGAGTAGAATTACAAATTTAATTATAAGGTAGTTCGCTGACAAAAGAGAACTCATACATGCTGTTATGTTTTTCTACCATTGTTTTTAAAAAAGCGAGCGCCTCTTCGTTGTCACCTTCGGCCAGTACAATTACGGTTCCCCCGGTTTTCGCCATACGAATGGCCCTGTCCCAGGTCTCTTCCATTTCACTTTTGGTTCCCTGTATATAAACATTTGTCCGAAATGATTTCATGGACATTATTCGGGCAGTATCATATCCACCGCTATCTCCCGACTGGGTGTCCAGAAAGTGGTGAATTCCCCTTTTCCTGAGTTGTGAAAAAAGGTTTCTGAGACTGAAAATATCTTTCATGAATAAAGAGCCGTGGTAGCTCGATACGCCAGTTATCGAGACATTCTTCGGGATGGCGTTATCGAAATAAAGGCTAAGTTTATCAGGGTCTTTGGCATCATCTACCGTGATTGTCCTGTAATCGTTTTCCAGACCATCTTCGGATTCCAGTATAAGGGTAATCCATAACTCTTGTCCATATTCGATAATTTTTTTAAAGAGTTCTGTAGAATCTCCTTTTTGGGGTAAAACCCCATAAGAGACAGGAACTCCAAGTGTCTGCCATCTCAATAACGAACTAATACCGGAAAGGTTTTGTACAAATATTCCAATCTGGGGTTGTAACCTTTCATGCACCGGCCAAAGAATTCTGGCGTTGCGGACATAGATTTTGTAAAATTGATAATTATAAGGGTCGGTTTTATCTTCAAGCTTGTATAAATATAGTCCCGATTTTTTCTCAACCTGGTAGGATTCCTTAATTAAGGTTAGACCGCTTTTAAAAAAGATATCAAGCACTCTTTTTCGGGTCATTGCCGTATAATCGCCGACACAAGCGATGGATACTACCGTGTACTCGGTATATTTACTGATATTTTCTGCACACTTTTTATCGGACCAAAGTCCCTGGACCAGTTCCGAAATTCTTTCGGCCCCTTTTTTTTGTAGAACACCACCATTTGCCTGTAAAAAATTTCGGGAAGGAGCAATAATGAGAGCTAAAAGGGCTACTACAATAACAGGTTTAATAAACTTACTTTGTTTCATCTGGCACCTTTGTTGATTTTCTATCGTGAGACCGAAGTGGTTTTATTCGATCAGCGTCTACATCACGCACCGGGCTTGAGATCGAGTTTTCGTCTAATTCAGGTTCTTTTTGATCTTCGTTTTCATCTACATTTTTCAAGCCATCACCCTCACCATCTTCTCCATCACCTTCAATTTCAACGAGTTCCTTTTTATCTTTTTCTATTTTATAGATTTCTTGAATTTTGTCTTGGGGAATTCCATTTTCAGTAAACTTGACGGACACGGTAGCATTTTCAAAAATATACCGGTTCTCTTCGTATTCGTCTAGTGTTGAGAGGCAGGAAAGAATTAATACATGTTCTCCGTCGCGTACAATGGCAGTTTTTTCAAGGAATGAAACACCCCTGTATTTTAATTTCCATAAAACAATGTGTTTACCATCAGGTTCTTCACTTTCTCGCAGCATAAAAATATAGGAGTATTTTCCAAACAATCGAGCGCTTTTTAAGTTTACCAGCTCTTCCATTGTTTTGGTTTCTTCCAGATAAAAACTTCGCACTTCAATTAATGCATTTTTATTTCTAGCCTGAAACACCACACCATTGGTACCAATTTCGTAATCTTTATCCCATTCTGGAGGAATATCTACAGCAAACCCTTTTTCATCGTTACGACCTTCCCAGTAGACGGTTTCGGCATAGAGAAGCGGTGAAACCGCAAGAGATATAAAAATAATATATAATAGTTTTAAACGCATTTTACCTGCCCGTTGTTTCTTATTCTTATTTTCGGCACATTGGAGCTAAAAAAACACTTTTCTGGTAAGGTTATTTTAGTGATTTGACAAAAATATCCATTTATCTTCTTTAGTACAATGTCTACAAATATTTTAAAAATATGTCAATCGGCCGAAAATGGGCTTCGAATAACTCCAAAAGAGGCGTTGGCCTTATGGAAGGAAGGGGATATTTATACTCTTGGGAAAACAGCGAACGTAATCAGGGAAAAAAAAGCCACTCCAGGAGTCGTTAGTTATACGGTTTTTCGTATTATTAATTATACTGATATTTGTAGTATAGATTGTAGTTTCTGCTCTTTTAAACACAAGGCTTCTGAAATAGGCGGTTACGTTCTTTCAGAAGCTGAAATTCTCGAAAAGGTCGGCGAAAGTTACAAGCAAGACTGCCTTCAGGTTTTTTTCCAGGGAGGGGTAAATCCTTCTATTCCAATGGAGTATTACACCGGAATTTTATCAAAAATTCATGAAAAGTTTCCGGGGGTTCATATTCGGGCATTTTCACCGATTGAAGTTTTGGTCATGGCAAAAACATTCCACAAAAGTGTTGATGCGGTTTTAGATGAATTGATCGAGGCGGGTTTACAGAGTTTTCCGGGCGCCGGGGCCGAAATACTCACAGACCGAATGCGTCATATATTGAGCGATAAAAAAGCCTCTCCGGCTGAATGGTTTGAAACTATGAAAGTTGCCCTTTCGAAAGGGCTAAAGGGTTCGACAAATATTGTCTGGGGCTCGGCAGAAACACCGGAAGAAATTATCGAACACCTCTCCATGATTCGAAGACTACAAGACGAGACCGGTAATGTAGTCTCTTTTGTACCGTGGACTTTTCAACAACAGACAAAAGATTTTCCCATTCGCCATGTCAATAACATGGAGTACCTGAAAATGGTCGCTCTGGCAAGAATTTTCTTCGACAATATTCCCAATATTGAAACATCCCTTATGGTAAAAGGTAAAGAAGCCGGCGAAATGGCCCTGCACTTTGGTGCAAACGATATTAACTCACCGGTCATCGAAGAGAAAGTGTTAAGATCTTATGGTTTAAAGTCGGCCGCCGAAGCCGAGTCTTTTATACAACAATCCGGTTTTTCCCCTTTGCGAAGAAATTTGAACTACGAACCAGGGAAGAAATCGTAATTGATACTCAAGCTCGCACATCGTACACTATCAGGACAAAAATATATTTGTTGGCAAGTGACAGCATATATGCTATCTTATGTTAGTGACAATTGTTATGGGCACAAATATATTATACCAGGCATTAAGAAGTAATTCAGGTGCTTCATTTTTTATTTTAAAGTTAATAAGAAGTCGTAAAATCAGATTAGCTTTATCAATACCTGTATTTACGGAATATCAAGATGTATTATCAAGAAAAACATCACTGAAAGGTTTCGCATTTAAGATAGAAGATGTTAATAAAATATTGATATTTATATCTTACATTTCAGTGCCATATAATATTTCTTTTATTTCTCGTCCTAATCTGCGTGATGAAGAAGATAATAAATTTGTAGAGCTAGCTCTTGTGGCTAATGCTCGATATCTCATAAGCAGCAATATCAAAGATTTTCACCATGATAAGAATCTAAGTTTTCCAGATTTACAAATTATTACTCCTGGTGATTTTGTAAAAAAGTGGAGGGAAGAAAATGAAAAATAAAGCATCTGTTTTAACAATTAGAGTGCCTTCTGAGTTGAAACATAAAATCGAAAGAGTAGCTGACGAACAAGGTGTTTCCATTAACCAACTGGCATTATATGCTTTCACGAAAGAAATTCAGGAGATCGAAACATCGGAATATTTTTCTCAGTATAGAGGTGCTACCCCAAAAACCAAAGTATTCGGTGATTTTGACTCTGTTATGAATAAAGTAAAATCGAAAGAAGTACCTGAATGGGATAAAATGGCAACAGAAAAAAGTCACTCGAAGGCATGAACTGCATAAAAAGATAATTTATATGTTAACCTTACAGGCAAAACATATTTAGTCAGGAGGGGGAAAATTGTTCCTTCTTTATCGCAGGTAAATATCTGCTCCCCCTGCCTCCATAATTAAAATTATTCCGGCACCCCCTTTGAATCTATCGTTTTAATATCTATAGTTTTCTGTAATTTCCTTTGCACATTTTGTGTAAATGGATGTCTAGCTCCTAAAACATTTTTAAAAATTTTCAATGCCTTCTCGTAATAATCAATAGCCTTATCGTACTGAGCTAATTCGGTGTACAACATGCCTAAGTTGTTCAAATACAAAGTATTGCTGGCATCATATTCGGTAGCCTCAAGCAATAGTTTTTCAGCCAGGGTAAATTCATAACGGCTTTTATACTCCTTCGCTTCCAAATAGGCCGACATTGCGACCTCTTTTTTGAGTTTATGGGCCCAATCGCATTGAGTTCAAAACATCCAAACATAAAACAGGGAATTATCATTGACTAATTCTACGAGTGGTTTAAACTTGTTATTATGTTGAGAAACATTTACAAAAGTCTGGTATTATTCATAATTTTTTTAATTGCCGGTGTTTTTCATTCCCAAACGCAGGCGCGGTCACTCAATACAATGACAGGAATATTCTGTTCTAATTTTATAATGTCTGAAAAGATCAAAGATTCTGATAAACTGATAAACTGATAAAGGAAATTGCGAAGATATTAAAAAAAAAGGACAAACAAGGTTATAAAGCCGTTAAGTTTGTTTCCGATTTTGCACAAAAACATTGCCATAAAAAAGCCGATTTTTATCTTCGTTACATAAACGATGATTTCTATAAAAATTTAGACAACACTTTGCCTACTATTGTACACGAGACGTATCATGCCTACACCGACATCTATGGGTTAATACACCACGGGAAAGTCATTAAAGCGCCGGAAGGTGTGGTTGACTCTGGTGATAAAGTCTGGATACGAAGCCCATTTAAAGGCTACGCTTTTTACTTTTTGGATTCCGGTCATCATGTTGTTGAAATTACGCCAACGTACCCCGCTAAAGAGTTGAGTTCGCAGATTACCGGAGAACTTCGAACAATGCGCTTCGAACCATATATTGGCACTTCG
>JBEQLE010000075.1:0-19643 GCA_040326155.1 Leptospirales bacterium
ATATAAATATTGTATATAGAAAATTCGAAAACGAAGTTTACAAATTCATAAAAAAACGTAGGGGGTAGGCCGCAACCGTGTGCGGCCGAGGGGGGAAACTTCCACCCTTTAAATAAAAAAATAACCTCTCGTATTACTTTACAGGTTTTGAAATACCCAGGAAATAAAAATAAGGGCAACAAACATAATCCAGGAAGCGCTTTGAAACAGCAGATTGCGTTTGTATTTATCATATTTGCCTAATGTTACTCCTAATAAAATGCCACTGAGCATTCCAAATAAGTGGGCGAAAATATCGGTGTTTTGACCCGATATGCCCATCATCGCCAGCAGGGCAAACAGAGCCAGGACGGGAATTACAACTGATTCTCGCAGACGTTGGTCGCTTTTCCATCCCGAACGAATTCTTTTGGACCCTAAAAGTCCTAGAATACCGAATAACAAAGTGGAGGCGCCAATGGAAAGGTGTACTCCGGGTTTTATAATGGCGTGAAAATGTGCGTTTGCATAGTTTCCGAGAATTCCAGCGAGTAGAGCCAGGAGCCAGCCCCAGCCTGAACCAGTCTCTTTAATGAGAAACGGCACAAGAATTAGAATTCCCAGAACGTTGTTCATAAGGTGGCTCAGGTTGGAGTGCAAACAAAGAGCGGTAATGGTCCGAAAAAATTCCCCGGAGAGTATTTTTATATTGTCTGCGCCGCCGCTTTGAAGCCAACTTGAAAAAGAGGAATTGTCTCTGATGATGAAATGAAAGTAGACCATTGCGCCCAAAACCAGCAATGTGGGTAGCAGTGAGTATTTGTAATTTTCTTGTATTGATGTAGTAACGGTTTTTATTTTGGAAGGTTTTTGTTCTTTTTTAAATTGTTTCCATTCATGCAACGCGGCAGGGTAATCTTTTTCTAAAAACACCAGTATAATGCGACCTCGTTTTTGGAACTCAGAATAGATAATTTGCGCAGCTCCCAGATAGGCTTCAAACTCTTTTTTTTCCTGATGTGAATGTAATTCAATGGCAAATTGCCCGTAATTATGGCCTGAACTGTTTTCGTATTGTTGCGTTGAGTTCCAGTTTGAATTTTCCATACACTAGTGACTATGTTTTTATTTTCCACTGCTCGTGACAAGCGATTCATAGAATGGGTAGAGCGACCCATCTGGCTATTTTCGTTTGCAGAAAAAGTTTGAGTTCGGGCAGCTATAGCGACGCTTAAAACTGCCCGAGTTGCCTAGGCCACTATGAAACCGAAAATAACCCATCCCAGCGTATAGAAAATTGGAGAACCAATTAATGCGCCCACGAGAACGATTACACCGGTTTTAATTTCGTCTTTGGCCAGAGAGACAACTCCAAGTATGATCGCCGTTAAATTACAAATTACAAAACCCAGGTACGAGAGAACCGGAATTGGTAAAATAGCAAATATCCAGGCAAGAGCCAGAGCAATATACGCCGATTTCACGATCGATTGATTTTTGGCATATTTTGATTTTGTCAGAGTTGTGAAGTGCGCTTGCCGGTTGTAGTTGTGCCTTTCTGGAATTTCGTTTAAACAAAGATTTAAAACGCCTATCTATAATGTATATTTCAATGGTCAGGGTAAACCAGACAACATGTATATAGTGCGTAAAGCGACCGCAGTAGCAGACCTGGTTTTGTATTTTTAAGCCAAGGGTGGTGAGCCTGGAAGGGATAAAGACTTGCGGCAACGGCGTGCCTATCAGGTTATGACCAAATCAATTGGTATGAAATATAAAAAAGCAGTAGAAATCACAATGTTTGAATTCATTGACAAAGCTAAATCAGGCTTGGTAAAATGCGAGTTAATCGATTGCAAAGAAAAGAAATGGTCTTTTCAAGGTAAACCTGCGATGTTCACAAAGGAAGAAATTAATGCGGAAACAAAATTCCCGCAAACAGGGTTGCTTCCATGTAAAATCGAAACCAAAAGGTTAGACAGCAAGGGAAAATTAGTTCTTCTTGTTAATAGCGCTCGTTGGAAAGTTGATACCATAGAAGGCGGCGGCTATTTTGAAGTTTACGATTCCCAGGTAGTTGACCTATAGATTATTGCATAAGTTCAGGAAACAATAACAATTCATGTATTGGACAGAGTGCCAACAAAAGCCTGTGAGCAGTCGCCGGACAGATGGCCTCTTTCATCTGATGATTCCATTCGAGAGGCCGTATTGACGGTATCACCCCAAACATCGTAAGCAAACTTCTTTTTGCCAACCACACCGGCTACGACTTTGCCGGTATGAACCCCAATGCGTACGTCCCACACAGGTTCACCTTTCGATTCTTCATCAGTAAAATCATAATTATCAAAGACCTCATCAATATCATATGTAAAAGCAAGATTAGCAAATTCCTCAAACGCCTTTTTGGGTGTGCATAGCAATGCCTCAATATTCATATTCTGATCTAGGTGTAGATAATTTTTATTCACAACTTTCCCCATAAAAGACAAGTCAGCAAATTTATTATTTGTTTCATCTTTTTTTAAATCATCTAAATAGATTCGCATTTAACTATCCGAGGGATTCCATTATTCAGATATTTAAACAGAGTGTAAACTCAAAAGAAAAACACAGGCAACTATGAACATTCCTTTCTTTATATGAAATTTTGTATCCCGATAGAGGGCGGGGATCACTTTATTTGATTTTAAGTAATTATTTGTGGCCTAATTGGTATAATTGTATAAATTGTAAAAAGACTAATTATTAGTTAAACTTAAAACGAAAGGGAAGGTAGTAGTATGGAACAGACAAATGTTTTAGTAAAAGAAGTAGAAATAACAGAGACTAAGTATTCGAACTCAACAAACGGTGGGTTTGATGTTGGCTTTCTTAGTATAACCTGGACTGCACAAAATGGAGGGCTTAGCATTGATGTCCGAGTAGGATTTAAAGGGCTCAGTCATGATATGAGCACTTTTATATCAATCCACTCTCCCGCAGTTAAAATTCAAACACCAAATATTTTAGGAACTTATGTTGAGGTAGAACTTAAATATGATGACAATGCCGGTTCTTTAACAGCGAAAGGGACGGCTCATTTTTGGTTGTTTGGAAATAGAGAAGAAAGTGTTGCCATAAGCACTGAAATTTTACCACCGTATATTATTGGATTATTAGCAATCGGTGGACAGTTTCCAGGCATACTTAAATTTGCTCCAGATATAATTAACGCGGGCTTGAATTTTAATGTGGCCTCCGATATTCGAAAAGTATTTGAAGAAGTTAGTGAAAAAGCAGGCATTTCCTCATCTAATATATATGATATTTTTAGATCATTACCAGATTTCGGAAAAAACTTAGCCAGAAGTATTCCCTCAGATCGAGGCATATGCGAGGAAATAAAATCAATTTCTGCAACTAGTCTTGAGGCTGGCTTATATGCCGTTGTAAATGATTCACGCATAAAAGCAATATATCCAGGAATTGATGAGAAATTGATATTTAGCGAAGACGCAAGAAATGAAGCTCAAGCAAGTTTATCATCCATCATTGAAGATGATTACAAATTGGCAGAATTTAGTGATTTAAATAATAAGGAGAAAATTTTAAAAACAATACAAGCTGTTTTAATTGCCACCGGTGTTGTAACGGGCCTTACCGTTGCAGCTCTAGCAGTATTAGCTGGTTTCTTCGCTGCAATTGCTGCAGCTACTGCATTGTCAGGAGGCACTATATTTGCTATAGCATTAGCATTAACAATAACTGCAGTTATAGCTGCTGTAGTAGTTGCGACAATCGGAATTACTGTGGTTGTTATTGCCCTTATTTTTGAGCTTATATTGATTTGGACTGGTGACACAGCTAATGCCGTTAGTTTAATTGACCAAAATAATAGCCTCTCTTTAGGATTCAGCTAAAACAATATTACAAGAATAACAATCACGTTATGTGTAAATGAATACTGAATTTGGCGATCGAAACTTGAACAAAGTTTCGGTCGCCATGGTGGTTCAGTGAGTACCCGGTTGTAGTGCGGTCGCATTCCGCACTATATACAAACTCTGTGAGCGGGTGCGATTTTTCGCGCCCTTACCTTTACACCTCGAAAAAAACCTCTCTCGTGGACGGCCAGTTTTAATTAGACTGTTTAATCTAGTTCACGGACCGGTCTTCCAAATATACAGATAATTGGGGATAATTCAAAAAACATATTGACAGTGTAGGGGGAATGGGCCTTTTATTTAAAAGGTTCAAGACAATTTCAGTAAATAAAATCCGAAAATTTATTTTTGCGTTCAGGCAACTCGAATATTCATTATAAATATGGGAACAGAGTAGCCCTGATAAAATTGAAAACCCAATACGGAATATTTTTTGGTGTTTTCAAAAACGCTATGACAATGTACTGGAAGAATATTACGAACTAAACAGGAGATTTTAAATGAAAAAATTAATGACTATTTTTATTACAATTGCTATGACTTTTGCTGTGTTAAACTGTACTAAAAAAGACAGCCTTGCTAACTATATGGATGAGCTGGGATGCTGCACATGGACAGAAAATAGTGGGGGAAACGCTTTTGAATATACTTTTGCAAAAGAGTTTTACACTGTCATGGCGAATGGTAAGAAATTTGGAGATTTCACAATTTCCAGTATTGACGATGAAAAAAGAGTAATTGTCATTTTCGCCAAACGTTCAAAAAAGTATAAAGATGTATGGTGGAAAGTAGAAGATGAAAATTCAGTTTCGATTAGCCAGATGGTTGGCGGAGATTACTATGATTCCCTGGAAGCGGCGCAGGCTGCTGAAAGAACAGGGAAATGGATGAAACTTAAGAAAAAATAGTACATTTCATTCTACGTTTCTTACAACATTAAATTTAGAAGCCGGGTAACTCCGGCTTTTTTATGAACTTTTATTCGTAACAATGGAGCCGGAATCTCCAAAGAAAGTTTGTTTTACTATCTTCGTCGGTTTTGAAAGCGATTGCGACTTCCGCCGCCGCTTCCGGGAGTGTTTCGATTGTGACTTCGCTGGCTTTTTCGTTGAGCTTCTAAACTGGCTTTTGCTTTGCCGACACTGGTAATTTCGGCATTGGCCGCTTCGTCAGAATGGTAGGGATGGTTCATATCAATGTGAATTTTTTGACTGGTTGTTTTTTCAATACCCACTAAGAATGATTTCTCTTCTCCGGTGACCAGAGAAATTGCGTTACCTTCACTGCCTGCCCTGGCTGTACGGCCGATACGGTGAACATAACTTTCCATTATATTCGAAAGCTCATAATTTATGACGTGGGTAATACCGTCGATGTCAATACCGCGAGATGCAATATCGGTAGCTACAAGCACCCTCACTCTATTTTGGGTAAAATCTTGAATTGCTTTTTGGCGAGCAGGTTGACTTTTATTGCCATGAATGGCCGCAGCAGAATAACCGCTTTTAAGTAGTTTTTCGGTGATGCGATTGGCTATATGTTTCATTTGAACAAAAACCAAAACTTTTTTAAGTTTCGGATCTTTTAGCAAATGAATAAGAAGGTCTATTTTGTCTTTTTTTTCTACATACATAGCCGATTGTTGAATAATTTTTACAGTCGTCGATTGAGGTGTAACCTCGACTTTTTTGGGTTCAACCAAAATTGTATTGGCGAGAGTTTGAATTTCCGAAGGCATGGTGGCAGAAAAAAACAGGTTGTGCCGTTTCGGTGGCAACATTGGCAGAATTTTTTTTATATCTCTCATGAAACCCATGTCAAGCATTCGATCTGCTTCATCCAAAACAAATATATCGACTTTATTTAAATTCAGAAATCTTTGCTCAATTAAGTCTAACAAACGGCCAGGGGTAGCGACTAAAACATGAGGCCCCCTTTGCAGGTCTTTTACTTGTTTACCTTGTTTTACACCGCCAAATATAACGGAATATTGCTGCTTTAAATTGCATCCATATTGCTCTAAATTTTCATGTATCTGAATGGCAAGTTCTCTAGTTGGTGTTAGAATAAGGACTCGAGGGCACCTTGGGATATTCTCAATTTTCTTATAAAGTAAAATGTCTAGAATCGGCAGGCAAAATGCCGCCGTTTTACCGGTACCGGTTTGGGCTATGCCTAGAATATCATGGCCTTTTAGAACAAGAGGTATTGTTTCTCTTTGAATAGGGGTAGGTTTATCATACCCTACTTTTTGTAGAGCTTGTTGAATCGGAGGCGCCAGTGGTAGATCGCTGAATTTATTCACATCGAAAATTGGCGATACCGGGATGTGGCGTCAACCTATTCATGTAATTGTGAGCTAGAAATGTACTATTAAAGTTGGTAACTCATATTGTAGGCTGCCTTTGCTACCCCCCGATTCCATATTTAGCGAAATCCAATAATTTGCATGGAATTTGTTGGTGTAGAAAAACCGACCATGCGAATTCGAGAATACACCGTACGAGGACACGATAAAAAGTGTTTCATGAATAGTTAAGCGTTCCCCGAAGCAGACTGTGCCTCTTTCAGCCTTACAAATACAAGTCGAACACTATTTGTATTTCGGGATAATTGTTCCAGATCATAAAATGACCCCCGCCTTCGATTTCGTGGCAGTCATCGATTTTTTTTATGGAAAAAATTCGGTCTTCGACCCCGTGAATGTGTATTGTATTCTCGGAAATGTTTTCTGCATCGTCACTGTTTGCATTCGAGTTAAAGGAAGGGGGTAATTCCAGAATACGGTTTATCCCCCATTTCACCATTTCGGGAGAAGCGTCTTTCAAGAACTGTTTTAGAACGGCTGCATCTTCATTGCCTTCTATGCCAAAGAAATATTTTACAACGCGATTATATCGGGTAAAAAATGCAGGCGGAAAAAGTCGCATAATTTTTAAGCCCCCAAGTATTCTTGCACAGCGCGGTAGTTCCTTCCTGCTTTTTACAGTGGAAATTAAAAGAACCTGCTCTGCGCGAACTCTTTTTGAAAGTGCAAGCGCCAGAATTCCCCCAAAAGAGACGCCAATTAAAATGGCGGGTTGGAACATGTCGATCTGGTCGGCAAGTTTTTCAACGTATGAATCGATGCTTTCGTTTTTCTCCGGTTCTATATAATCGATAGGTATAACGGGGTGGCCTTTGAAATTGTAATTGTCAAACACCCGTCCATCGGTTCCGAGAGCGCTAAGTAGATATATTTTCATATAAGTTTTTCAGTAGTACCGAGTTCCTTTCTAATAACCTGACCTTGTCGGTTTGCTCGGTCAACTATTATTGTTGTCGGGGGCTTTTCGTAAATCATTTTTCTTTATTTTGCTTTTATTCTATATTGCAGTTTTGTTTTACTACATTCCAGCTTGTAGACTCTTTTAGAAATTGTTTACGAAAAGGTTTCGAGCATGATTGCATTTTTTCAAGTCTGGCAAACCAACAGGGAATATCTTTTTTGCAACTTTCAAACAACAGTTGAAAACTTTCTCCCTGAGGTTGGTAACGTCCGTATTGAATGAGTACGGCATTGTTCAAGGGCGCTGCGTAAAGTTCTTCGGGTATTTGTATATATTTTACATTTGCGGCAAGGGTTTTAAGTTTATTTTGCAACTCTAAATATATTTTTATTTTATTTTCAAATTTGTATTCTTTGGACAAGTCTGACTGGTAGAGCTTTTCGAGTTTGTTTCGGTAGCTTTGCATCAGGTTGAGGTAACTTTCATATTCATCACTTACTTTTGCAGGAGGTTTTTCTGCCATCGGTTTCTTTAGAATATCGACAATAAAACGTTGCGCTGCAATATCGTCTATAAATGAAGAGAGTGATTCCGAAAAATTGGAGTCTTGTTTAAAGTAGAGTTTTTCATGAGACATCTCATGAAGTATAAGTCTTGCTAGAGAATATTCTGAAAGTTGTAAATAAGTTGAAAACAAGGGGTCTTGAAGGTACCCGAGGGTGGAGTATGCAGCAATTTCGTTTCCATAAACATCGTATCCATTTTGTTGCAGCCTGTCGATCCATTCTGTTTTTTTTTGTTCGTCAAAAAATCCCAGGTACGCAAAATCTCCTATGAAAGGAAACGAAAATAAAACCGCTTCAAGTTGCAGGGGGTAAGCGGCGGTAAGATTCCATCCGAGAACGTTACGGTTTAACGGAACAAAATTTTCATAGCTTTTGCTCTTTTCCAGTTGGTACAATTTTTTCCCATATTGTTTAACATCAGAGACCAATTCTATTTTTTGAATTTCTTCTTTGGTCAGCTTTAGTGTGGTAAGCGCATCTTCAGTTTGTACGGAGTTTAGAATTATATAACCCTGGTGCCACGCCAGGTGAGCAACATAACCAACCCATTTGTGCATAATGACACCGGTTATAAAAAGGCCACCCAGTAAAACCAGGCAGGTTTCTCTTTTACGTTTGAATTTAATCATTTCGTTTTTAGAATTTGTGCAAACCGAAAGGCAAAATATATAGCTGTCAGAATTACCGTTATGTTTAAGGTTAGATCGATCGGTTCATAACTTTTCGATTCACTGATTATAAAATATACTCCTATAAGGATGGCTGCCGGGTATGTGATTAGCGTTTGCCAACGCTGAATTGCAGGATAATTTGAAATTTTATATTTTGTACCGGATCGAAAAATAAAGTCTCCCAGGAAAAAACCAATGCCGCCGCCCACCAGAATGTCGAGTGGAAAGTGGACACCCACATATACCCTGGATATGGCGGCCAATATGCAGGTGAATATTACGGGAATAGAGATATACCAAGGTTGACGAAAAGTTAAAAATCGGGCTAATACCATAATTGCAGCAGCGTGGCCTGATGGAAAGCTGCGATTCGAAAACACATCTCCGATTATAAATAGACTTTCCCCCTGTAGTAACTTTGGGGGTCGGAGAGCGGGGAAATAATACTTTATGGTATTTACAAGCAGGGCTGTGGCCAATAACGATAAAATAAATCGGGCATGTTTTTCGTTTCGTTTTTTAAAAAATAAAGTTGCGATTATAAATACAATTAAACCGTCTGCCATTGCGGTTAAAAACAACATCGGGTATTGAAACAAGTCGGTATAAAACCCATTGATGGCCCGAAAGATTGGTATATTATATTGAAAAACTGTAAAAAGTGCGACTAAATAAAGAAAGGATACGATTGCAAACCTTTGCCAGCTTTCTTTGAACATCCCTCGAAAAAATATTACTGATTCAGGAGAACAAGGCTTTTTTAAAAATGCTGGTCAGGCTTGATATAGTTAAAAAACTGCATAGATTATGGGTGAAGGGTATTTTCTAGAATTCTTCGAGTCGATTCCACGTGAGGGATACTGGCTTTTGATTTTTTTTTCTACGTTCATGGAAAATATTTTCCCTCCTTTTCCCGGTGATACGATTGTCGCTTTTACCGGATATTTATGGGGAGCAGGCCTTGTTAGTTTTCAAACTCTTGCTATAAGTATTCTAGCGGGTAACTTAGCTGGCGCTCTGCTGATGTACTTTTTTGGCCTTGAAGTGATGAATTTCTTTTTAAAACATTTAAAAAGTGAGCGTCTTAAAAAGCTTTTTGACAAGGAGCATCTCGATAAAACCCACAAATGGTTCAACAAATATGGGTTTTTTGCTGTTATGTTTTCTCGCTTTTCAGCCGGCATACGGTTTTTTGTTTCTATTGTGGCCGGTATGGCCAATATGCATGTTTCTGTTTTCATTCTGGCCTTTTTACTGGCAACGGGCCTATGGAACTCTCTATTAATCTATGGCGGTTATGTTATGGGAGAGAACTGGCGTGAAATTCTACAGTATATTCAAGTTTATAGCGCAGTTTTTGCCGTTGTTTTAATTGCTTTTGCTTATTACTTTTACCATCGCTTTAAAAAATCAAAAATTGACTCTAACGAGTAATTCGAATCGCGCCTTTTTTTGCTTCAGCTACTTTCATTTTTGTCCGATAATAAGAGTAATAAGCAGGAGCAAATATGCAAAGCGCACATAATGAATATCATATGAACCAAATAGAAACCGCTGACCCGAAGCAGTTAGTGATAATGCTTTATGATGGAGCCGGAAGGTTTCTCGAAAGAGCCGCAGCTGAAATTGATAATTTTAAAAAATACGATAATGTAAATACGAATATTCTGAAAGCCCAGGATATTATAACTGAACTCATGTTATCACTCGATATGGAACAAGGCGGGGAGATCGCCGACAATTTGCTAAACTTATACGCCTTCATGAAAAAAGAACTTCTCGAAGCGAATATGAAAAAAGAGAAAGGTGGCATCGTCCAGGTAATTAAAATGCTAGACGATTTGAAAGAGGCATGGGTAAAAATGGAACCGGGCTCTGAAGTCAAAAAAGAGGCTCCACCAGAAAGACCGAAAGGCGGGTTTGTCGCCCAGGGTTAAGATTGGAATTATCCTCTGTTTTTTACCGTCTTATTGCCTATAAAAATTTTCAACTCAACGCAATAAATAAAATTATCAGTGGAAAAGATTTTTCTACCGAGAGATTCTTGAAGTCCGTTCAACGACTGCATAACTATGCAGTGTCTCTGGAGTTGCGTGCGCCCATTTCACCTACCGAAAAAACTCTTCAAAGTTATTATCAGTTCCTTGAACTAAAACTAGATCGTAAAATGGTTGCTCTAAAAGACGATTATAAAAGCCATCTCGACACTGAGATCATTAAACGTTCCTTGTCGGTCAAGAAAATTAGATAAAAGTATCTGTAAATTTTACCGAATAATTATTTGCTTTCTTTATGTTTCACCCGGTAGATGCTATATGAAAACCGGACAAAACTTAACAAGTCTTTATTGGTATGTATGTCTTCTAATTGCGACAAAATATCCATTTTACAATAAAAAAGTCCTCTAATTTTGTTACATTATTTAAAATTTATTATTAGTACTTTACTTGTTTCAAAGGAAAGTATATATGTCTCTAAACGATGGTTGATTCAATTACAGCTCAAATGAGGCATGCGGATAATTCTGCTGATATATCGTCAGGTGATTTATTATATACGAAACCTGACTCAGAGCAGTTATATTATCTTCAAAATATACATTTGCTGGAATTGCAAAATTCCGTTGTTGCTCTTAAAATAAATAATTCGGCTTTTTTTGAACTTGAAAAAGAAGCTCTTGCCCTTCTTAATGCTTTTTATTCGGAACAAGAAAAATACGACACATTGCAATCTAAACTGATTCCGATAACACGTAATTTTATTATAAAGTTTGTACATCAAAAAAGCGGTATTTCTTACGAAAATTTAAATGAAACTTTCGATGAACTTGTCTCTTTGGGGTTAATTGGCGAAAACCCTGAAAAAGTTTTGGCAACCCCGCAACTTCTGGAGCCTGCCGTATCGAACCTGGTTTTAATTTTAGCAGGCAAATGTAATCTGGCATGCAGTTATTGTTACGCTGATAAAGGATCTTTTCAGGGACCGGAGTCTTTGATGGAAGAAAAAACAGCATACAAGGCGGTGGATTTTTTAATTGAAAATTCCGATGTCGAACCATCTATCCATATTAATTTTTTTGGTGGTGAGCCGCTATTGAACTTTCCGGTTTTGAAATCTACGGTTGCTTATGCTAAAAAAAGAGCTGCTGTTGCAAAAAAAATGATATCTTTTTCTGTAACTACAAATTCCACTTTGCTGAATGAAAAAGCCGGTGAATTTTTTTCTCGCGAAAATATTTCCATTTCTACAAGTCTTGATGGATCTGCCACTTTGCATGATGCAAATAGAAAATATCCATCCGGAAAAGGTTCATTTGAAGACGCAAAAAATAATATTCTATCCTGTAAAAAAAATTACCCCGAATTAAAAATTGGCGTTCGGGTAACACTGACGAAAGAAGAGATCTCTTTAAAGCGCCGGTTATTCGATCTTCTTGAACTTGGTTTTTCCGAAGTAGGGTTTTCCCCTGTTTCAAGCGCTGACCCGAACATAGCATTTTCTGATTTGGAGTACGCTGAATTTACCAGTCAATTTGAAGAGTTAATTACTCTTTATATAGAAACGGCACTGCAAGATCAACTTCTGCCCGTATCGAATATTTCAAATTTTTTAAGTTATTTGCATGATGGAATCGTAAAGAATTTTCCATGTGGCGGAGCTATTGGACTAATGGGAGTAAACCCGGGTGGCGAGCTGTTTTTATGCCATCGTCTAATTGGCCAATCCGAATATGCGTTGGGTAACATTTATGATGGTATCGACCGGACAAAACAAGCGCAGATCATAGAGAGTACCGCAGTGGGTAATAAACAAGGTTGTACTAATTGCTGGGCAAAACATTTTTGCGGTGGTGGGTGTCATTATGAAGTTCATTTGCAAAATGACAATATTTCGGCAACCCCTTTGGAAAATTGCAAATGGTTTCAATCATGGGCTAAAACTTTAATCGAAGCATATGTCATTATTATGAATAAAAATCCGCAATTTATCGATCGTTATATAGATCAAAAATCATTATGTTAAGGAGTGTTTATGGCACAGGAAGTAGCAACAGTTAAAATCTTTCCCTACGAGCAAACTTTACCACCGGGTTCCAATTCGGTCGATGTAAATACGGACCCGATGTTTGGCGTTGCACGTATTGGAGATAAAAGACCAACCGGGTATAGAACAAGCATTACTCCGGCCGATACGTTTCCAAACCGGGCGCCCAGAATACCCTGCCAGTTTGTTTTAGTCGGTTTCGATTCAACCGGGGCAAAAATCAGCGGCGGCGACATACTAGACGGTATACTTTTTAATGGCGCAAAACTGCCCAACGGTAACACCGTGAAGGTTGACTGGAGCGCTACAATAAGCAATGGCAAATGGGATAGTTATATTATTCCAGATATGCGACAACCAGCCGTAGACCTTACCGAGTCGTGCGTCGCCGGAGACCCCCCAACTTCGGCGCTTGGATACTTTATTGATGATACAGGACAAATGATGCCAGGCAATGATGGCATACTCCAGTTTCTAACAACTGGTCCCACGCCACAATATCCTGAAGCGTTGAGAAGTTCAGATTTTGGATACACGAATGATTTTAACACTGATCGTTGTGGAGACGGTTTTGTAAAGGCCGATTATTCCGAAATAGTTACAGGCGGGGGCAGTTCAAATTCGAAACCCCAGGTTCAAATTAAATCGGTACTCACTCAGCCGGACTGGGCTGTAACTTTATACCAACCCAAAGGGTGGAATCTGCCGTAAATTATTCAGAAGATTTGTGATAGGAGAAATGTATGAAACAAGTTAAGCCATTAAATAAAAAAGCTTTGGCTATTGCCGAAGAAGATACACCCGACGTGTTCGCCTGCGCGCCAATACCTAAACCGGATTGCACCAGTAATTATGCACCCGGCATTGAAGTGTCGTCTGCCACATCGTCTACCGACCAGAATGCCAGTACAAAAGGGTTATGTTCTCCCTTTCTTAGAGATACTATGATTTGTAGCTGTAGTTACTGGCCTTCACAAGATCCCGATTTAACAGTGCAAGAGACCGCTTCAAAATGGAGAAATGGTATGGGTCACGGGCAAGGTCATGGCGTTAACTCGCAAGAGCTTCGATTTGTCTACCCTACCGATCCTAAAAGCGATCCGAATCGCGCTTATGGCAACGGCAAAGATTCCTGGGATAAAAATGTTCCTTCGGATATAAACGAAATTATGATTAAAGATAATTGGGCCGATACTGGGTCCGTACCGACTTCGGGAAATACATGGACCAGTCCCGATATCTGGTTGCGCTACAACAACGAACCGGAAAGTAATTTTCCTGATCCGAATCTTAATTATCATCAGGGTAATCCGATTGTAAATAGAAATAATTATTTGTATGCGAGGGTACGTAATACCGGGCAGCATGTTATTGATCAGGTTTATGTAAAATTTTATGCAGGTCTTACAAGTACCAACCCTAGCGGTATTTTAGTCGGGCATGGAATGGTTCGAGAGATGGCCGCTCAAAGTGTTGCCGTTGTAAAATCGATAAAACCCTGGGCTCCAAATGTCACGGGACATGGGTGTATACGGGTTATTATCGATTCTACTCAAGACCCGGTAAAATTGCTGGGCTCGCCGCCAAATTTTAATTCTTACAATCAATTACTGGGACCCCAGTTTCAAGATGTATCCGTCGCTTATGATAATAATGTCGCACAACTTAACCTGAGCATTATTACGGTCATTCCGGGATGGGCGGGGATACCTTTTGATTTTGTGATCATGCCGAAAATTCCCCCGATTATCGATGATATTGAATGGCCTCCCCGTCCTTTGCCCGAGCCTGATCCGAATCCTGAGTGGCATAAAATAATTCTGGAAAGGCCACTGGCTCTATCGCGACTAAAACTTGAAACAGCCCCGGTTGCAAAACATTTGCAAGCTTATAAACGGCCGTTCAAATTTTCCATATCGAAATTGTTTGAAGTACTTTACCAGTTGTTCTTGCCGATTCTAAGTTGGGTTTCGCCATCCTTGACGAACCATCGCAAGCGATTGATCACTTACATGCCTACGGAAAAAGACAGACCGGTAAAGCATAGTTTAATGATTAACCTGGACCGAGTTGCTCATGATGATCAGTATATGGATCACTCCTTTGTGATTAAACAAGCTTTCAAAGGAAAAACATTGGGTGGTATAACGGTAAGAATGAATGTTACTCATCCCAGTCTTGTCAGGTATATCGCAGACACCGATACGAAGGTCGCTCACTTTTTTAAATGCCCTGAGATTAAGCAAATACCGGATAATCGTAAAAGAGGTTTTGATGATCCGAATGAGGCGTTGGCTGCCGGGTATGCCGTGCATGATCGTTGCGATATTTTGTTGGCAAGACGTAAGGGTGAATAGTTATCCGGTAGAACAGTATTCATGAGAGTCTATTTTGGTTCGGAGTTCTGTGAATATTTAATTCCGTCTAAACGGGAATTGATAAATGCTCATGAAAAAAGCCTGAGCGATGGATTTGACTTTACGTTTGTTACCCCTCCTGTAACCGATACGGGAGTTGAAAAACTACAGGTTTTGTTTGAATACCTTGATTCTGTTGAAATGGAAATTGAGGTAGTAGCAAATGATTGGGGTGTAGTGACTTTGGCTTCCCGGTTCGAATTTTTGCAGCCTGTTATGGGACGATTGTTAAACAAAATGTTGCGCGAACCGCGATTTAACACGATGTATAAAAACTCCGAGGTGCCAAAGGCGCCTCTTAAGATATTTCAAAATTCAGGAATAAGCAGTAATTTCATGGAAATTATAAAGAGATATCGTATAAAGAGAATCGAACTTGATAATCTTTACCAGGGGTTCGGCGAAGATTTGAATTTACATGGACTTGACGCATCGGTTTATTTACCTTATGGGTACATCGCATCAGGTCGAATGTGTTATTATGCAGCTGTTGGACGCCCTACCGAAGTTCGGTTTTTATACGGGCGTGAGTGCCAAAAACAATGTATTGGTAATAGTGCAACAATGGTATCGGAGAAGACCGCAGATTTAAATAACATTATACAAAAAGGTAACACGGTATTTTACAAACAGGATAAAACAATGATCGACAAAGCTCTTCAATGGATAAAAAACAATCGTGCAAGAGTTGTTATTTTTGAAGACCCCATAGAGTTGCCTGCAAAAGCATTTGAAAATATCGAAGATGCTGAAGCTTGTCTCAGCAGGACATTCGAAAATCAGAGAAATATATTTAGCAAGTCATATGAAAATTAACACGCCTGTTAACCATCCTGATGAAGTCGCCGCATTGGTAGAAGCCGGGTCTGATGAATTTTACTGTGGTTATAACCCGGAAGATTGGTCTGAAAAATTCAGTTTCGCGGTATGGATGAACCGTCGAGGTCCCGGTCCGGCAAATATCAGTAAATTTGAAGACCTGCAATCCATAATTGAACAGGCTGCACAGGCAAGACGAAAAGTCATGGTGACCATGAATGCGCCGACGTATACCGACGAACAAAGAGATTTTTTAAAAAATTTAGTAGACTCTATTTTATCGATTGGCGGCGCCGGATTTATTTTATCGGACATTGCTCTAATGCAATGGGTGGCGACAACACACCCCCAGGCACAAGTTATCGTTAGTTCTTTGGCTGCTGTTACAAATTGCGCCTCTGCACGGTTTTATCAAGACTCCGGAGCCTCCAGAATTATACTGCCGCGCCAATTGTCGATTTCTGAAATATTGCATATGAAGAAAAACCTGCCCGGACTCGAACTTGAAGCATTTGTCATGAATGACGGTTGCGTATATGAGGAGAGCTTTTGCAGCACCACTCATGCGATTGGGGCTTTTTGTCAGGACAAATGGAAATACACCAATCACTGCTCGAATGAAAGTGGAACAAATAAAATTTCGGAAAAGTTGTTTCAAGATGCCATTGACGACTATCAAAAAAGAATCTGGTATTTAAGTAACTGTGGGAACACCCAGGCAGAAAACGGGGCACCCAACGGGCCATGCGGCTTATGCGCGATGTATGACTTTCATGAGGCGGGCGTGGAGTATCTGAAAGTTGTTGGCAGGGAAGCCACAACACACCGTAAAATAAAAAGCGTAGAAATGACTCACTCCGTATTACAAAAAATACAGATCGGGGCGGACAAGATGCAAACCTCAGAGTTTGCAAAAAGTTTACGTAATTTTGGCGAGGGGTGTCAAAATGGTTATATGTGCTATTATCGTGAACCAGCGACAGCGATGTCTTGATGTCAGAAAATGGGAATTTTACATTTAGAAAGTTTACGTAGAACTGGCGCGACCGGAAAAGGCGTCAAGGTTGCGGTTGTGGACAGCGGAATCAACGGAACTCACCCTCATATAGGTGGTATAGCCGGAGGAATTAGAATTGCAGTTGATGAGAATAAAAATATTTATACGGACGCAAAGCATACCGGGGATGAAATTGGTCATGGAACGGCATGCGCCGCTCTGATACGTCTAAAAGCTCCTGGTGTATCACTGCACAGTATAAAAATATTTGAAAACTCATTATCGACATATACTCAGGTTTTGATCTATGCCCTCTCCTGGTGTATTGAGGAATCCTTCGATATTATCAATCTAAGCCTTGGCAGTAAAGGTAACCGTCATGCAGACTCCCTGCATAAAGTGTGTCGCCAGGCCGCCGAAAAAAATATACTTATTGTATCTTCACTGCCGCCTCTGTCGCAAAGTTTACCGGGTCTTTACCCAGAAGTGCTTGGCGTATGTTCAGACGAGAAATGTGGTTTCGATGATATTCTCCCGGATGATTTGGAAAACTTTAATTGTCGCGCTTCGGGGAACCCCAGGCCACTGCCGGGTCTGCCGGTTCAAATGAATTTTAAAGGTGACAGTTTGGCTTGTGCCCATGTCACAGGTTTTATGGCCTTGCTAAAAGAACAACAAAAAGGCATCCGATGGAAAACATTGTCTGAAACATTGAAAGCTTACTTTGCTAAAGATTTTAATGAGCTTCAGCTGTAAATTTCTGCAAAAGAAACATCTTTCATTAACGAGAGCTATCACCTCGCGAGACAAAAATATGTTTTATCGTGTAACAATTTCACCAACTAATTCAGTATCGTATAGAATATTCACCATTTGGCCTTTTTGCAGGTTGGTCGATACTGGTAACCTGCATTTTAGATAGTTCTCGGTGGTGACCTGTGCGGTTTCATTGTTGTTTGTTTCGATGATGGCGCGGTAAACATTTCCAGCGGTTTTTTGTATATAATTTTGCGCAGAAATATCAGCGGCTGTTTTCAGCCTTTTCACTCGTTCTCGAATAATACTGCCATGAACCATTTGCAGTTCACCATTATCTATTTTACGATCGAGAGAAGTCTGGCTTCTTCGCGACCATGGGAAAATATGGATATTAGCAAAGTTTGCATTTTTTACAAAAGCCAGAGTTTGCAAAAAGTCATCTTCTGTTTCACCGGGAAAGCCAACGATCAAGTCGGTTCCAATGTGAACGTCAGGGCGAATCTTTCTCAGGGCTTCAAATTTTTGCATGACCAACTCTGGGTTGTATTTTCGGTTCATGAGTTTTAAGATTCGTTGCGAAGCGCTTTGCAGGGGAATGTGAAAAAACGGGGCAATTTTTTTATGGCCTGCTAGTTCGATAATTTCGGGAGTCAGAGATTCAGGTTCAAGTGAACTGATTCGATAATAGTAATGACCTGGCAGGGTGACCAGTTTGTGCAGTAACCATGAAAAATTTTCAACTTTGTCGGCCGCGCCAGTGGTTTTATAACGCCCGATATTAATACCGGTTAAAATAATTTCCGCAAAACCTGTTTTTCCCAGCGCTTTAACTTCCGATTCAATCGATCTAAAATTGCGTGAAATACCTTTACCGCGAGCCATAGGAATTTTACAATAGCTGCATCTTTTGTCGCACCCATCTTGAATTTTCAGATAAGCCCTTGAAAATTTTTCAAGAGATTGTGGATAACTTTTAAAAATGGTTTCCTGATTGCGGTTTGCCTTTGCAGGTTCCGACTCTGTCGTCGTAGGTATCGCAGATGGGTCAATTTCATTGGTTTCTATAGCGGCAATTAGATCGGGAATGGAGTTTTTTTCTGCGTTAGAAACGACAAGGTAAACACCGTCCATGTTTTCAATTTCTTGTCGGTCCGTTGTAGCGTAACAACCTGTTACAATAATTTTCGCATGTGGGTTCAATTTTTGAACTCGACGAATGGCTCCCCGGTTTTTAACATCGGCGCGGTTGGTCACAGTGCAGGTATTAATTACCACATATGCGGCTTCTTCAATGGAGCCGGAGGTTTCAAAAGAGGTTAAAGTTGAATTTGAAAGAGATGAGTTGTTTTCCATATTGAGTGTTTCTAACCGATTGACACGGCATCCAAAATGGAAATAATATATTTTTTTAGTCTGGTTTATGTTCAAGGGGGCAGTTTTGGAGCCCGAGACGGGTTCAGGTTCGAGACTGGGTCTGGGGTTTGGTTGCCGGGCGCCTGAAATCGGGCTCATAATTATTTGAGATTATCGATGTTTGTTTGAATGAGTTTTTTGAAACTGGGAACCAGGTTTGGATTGTTTAACGCGATATTAAAATGCTCGATCGCTTTCTTTTTTAGTTCATCGGCTTTCTCAGGAGATTTCGTTTTTTCGCTTTTATACCACTGCTGGTATATATAACCAAGCAGGTTATGCAAATACGGACTCTGCTTTCGAAATGAAAGCCCCCACAGCATAGAAAACTCAGCTTTTTCATAATCGGCCAGCGAAAGATGCGCGCGAGCTTCTAATACAACCGCTTCGAGTTTATCTTTAACACCTGTCTCTTTCTGATCAAAAACAGATTTGGCTTTCTCAGCGTATTCCAGGGCTTTTTTTGCGTTGTTTTCTAAAAGGTTAATGCGCGATAAAATATTGTATAATTTTGATGGAATAGACACTTTATGGTCTGTCAAATTTTGAATTCCACGAAGGGCAATTTTGCGAGCGGTACCAAGATATCTACGATGAATTTGCATTAAGGCATAATCGATGTAAGGCCCTGGTTTTGAGGGGTCCGTTTTTATGGTTCTTTCAAAATGGACAATTGCCGAATCGAAATTTCCCTGTTTCCAATGGTTGTGCGCAGCCAGGTAGCGAAGTTTAAAGTTTTTCATGTCTGACTTTATGACATGGCGAATGTGGTTAAGCGAC